>CAVWHH010000028.1:0-102919 GCA_963754785.1 uncultured delta proteobacterium
AGATTACAAATTCATTCAATAATGTTATGGTGGAAAAACTAAATGTAGAGATGATACAATGAATGGGGCAGGTCAGTAAAAAGTTGTAGGCTAACCGACAAAAAGTGTAGTATTTTGAGAAAGTAAATTTGCGTATTGTTTAAAATACTATGTCTTGTAACGGATTATCCTTGAAAATGTCCGTGGCACATGACTTGCTTTATCTTTATGGGTGATGTGTTAGGGAATTATGAGATGGAGAAAATTTCGTGCATTGCCGTATACATGACCTATCGACATCATCTCAAACGGGTTGTGAAGGAGCAATTTAGAGTGTCACGATTATACACTATGTTTATAAGCATCTTTTGTAGTAAAATTGTGTCTTTATTGAGGACAAATCAAGTGCAATAAAATAAATGGAGCAAGGAGGTTTCATGCGTAAAATGAATATTAGGATAATAGGAATACTGTTCGTACTTTTTTCTTTTCTTCTCGCTGTGGTTGCCATTTCCGCCAACGCCATAACGGTGAGCGGAACTGTAACTGACACGTCGGGCAACATTCTAACAGCCGGCGTTACGGTTACGGGATATTGGCAGCACGGCACTCCGGTATCCACATCGACAACGAACGGCAGTTTCAGCCTACCCGGAATTCCTTCTTCTACACAGTTTTATCTGGTTATGAGTAGCCCCGGCTACGTTGATATTTTTACTCAGGCTTTGATGAACACAGGTGATTTCTCACTTGGGACTTCTTCCACAGGATCCGTTGCTTTCTTAATGCCCACGGTGGACCAGTTGACTGCCCACGGGGTCATGTGACAATAGAATAAAGGCGTCTTATTCGGCCATGTTGTTGATGGAACTTACAGTTTTTCCAGTTACGTCAAGGGTGCTGTGGTAACGGCAGCGGATCGTAACGGCAAGACCTATCCCGTCACTTATATGGGTTTTAATGGTCTGGGAGGTAGCAGCACTTATCAAAACGGCATCTATTATGTGCTCAATGTCGATCCGGCAGCCACGATGGCCGGTATGATCGACTTGCAAGCAAGCAAAAGCGGTTGGACATTCGGCACACCCACAGCCTCATTTTACCCGGTGGCGAACAGTGAAGGTGTGAATAGGCTAAAGGGCGTAGCTCCCGCGTATGACGTTTCGATAGGCGGTTCCTTGACCGATCTCACTGGAACGCCCATATCGGGCGCCACTATCGCATTGAAGGGTGATGAGGGGAAAAGAACACGACATCCGCCGGCGATGGAACATTCAGTCTTGGAAATCTTCCCAGCGACGCCACCTTTTATTTAGAGATGACAGGAATCGGTTACGTTCCGACCCTCGTGGGACCAATTACCTTACAAACTAACTTGTCCGATGTCAGTGCTGTAACGATGACTCCGGCGGACATGGCCGCAAAGGGCGTAACCGGAAACAATGGTATTGTATTGGGCAGGGTTGTAGATCCGACCGGCACTCCCATAAGCGGTGCAACGATAGTGGTAGCCAGTAAGCTTGGAGCTTCGTACACCGTCTATTATGATGGCGACGGTTCTTCGACCTCAGCTACAGGGCAATTTGCGGTCCCCAATGTCCAGCCCGGTGACTCAATAAAGATTCAAGTAACCAGTGCCGGTTATCATTTTTTGCCAGTGATTATGGATTGTTGGTCCGCTTCGATAACAGAAACAACTATCTTTGCATCTTTGCTTTCTGTGGATGTATCACAGATATATTATTCCGATTCCATTCGCACGATAAATAATTATGATTTTTCTGCCGGCACAAAATCAGGGGATATCATCACCATTCCGGCTGGATTTGTCACAACGAGTGAAAGTGGTCTTTCCTGCACTTTGGCCTCTATCCGGGGAGTACAGGTTATACGTTATCATGGACTGCCCCAGGTCCCTGCACCTCCAAGGATCAAGTGCTGACAATGGAGCGGCAATTATCTCGACTACCGGCGGAACTCCTGATCCGGCCTCAGCCCAAGCGACATGGTCTTATGGCATAATACTGCAAAATTTTACCTATACTGGCAGCGGGGAAATTAGCACAATAAACACCGGTTTGGGAGCGCCTTCGGGAAACAATCAACCGGAGATAGCAGCAAGTTGGCTGGCCAACGGTGATCTGCAACTGCAAGCCGACATTGGCGGAAATGGCGACCCCTCCTGGCAAACCTCGGCTGTACCCTGCCCGGACTCACGCCGTAAACGGCGACTCTGGGGTTGCAGGTACAAAATACGGGGTCTGCGATTAACTTTTCTTATGAGCTGAACGGCGGTTCGGTTACAGCCATCGGAACCTACACCATTCCCGAAAGCACAACTATTCTTGGTTTCCCGGTTCTCTTCCCTTTTGTGAGCCTTGAAGTAGAAAATGCACCTCCCGTTATGGATCCATTTCAGGTCTTTTCTTTTCACGAGAATAATAATAATCAGTATTCTGCCGGTATTTTTGTGAATGACCCCGGTCAGGCAACTTACGCGTCTATTTCCGTGGCTAGTTCCGGTACACCATGTGGCGACAATTTACCTTCGACTGCGTTGACATATAACGGCGCGGGACAATGGTGGTTATCCCCGGAGTATTTTTGAGCCAGAATACCCCGCCCGGCTGCTACCCCTCATATACATTTACTGCGGTGCAAAATGAAAGCGCAGGTGGTGGAACGGTCACCGAAACGAGAACGATTACTGGTTATGTACAAGATTTTGCCACTAATTTACTACCTACCGGTACTGTAACCGGTACGCCGACCTTCTCCTGGACGGGTATAACCGGCGCAAACGGTTATACCGTTGAATTATCTGATAATCCGATCTTACATCAGATATGGGGTGCTGTGGTACATACACCCCAAACCAGCGTTGTCTATTCAGGCCCTGCTTTGGTTTCCGGGCAAACGTATTACTATTACGTGAATTCTAACATCAGTACCAACGGAGTCTCAAATCAATCTATAGCCGAAGGTTCCTTTACGTATTCGTCTTCTCCCTCTCCCCTCTATGCCACCTTCACCGGTAACGGTGTCTGGATGTACGACGGCACCACATGGAGTCAGCTTACACCAGGTAACCCCACAAGCATGGTAGTCTCGGGTTCGCTCCTCTACGGGAACTTCGGAGCGGGTGGCCTCTGGCAATGGAATGGTACCGCATGGAGCCAGGTCAATGCAGTTGCTCCAACAAGCATGGTAGTCTCGGGTTCGCTCCTCTACGGGAACTTCGGAGCGGGTGGCCTCTGGCAATGGAATGGTACCGCATGGAGCCAGGTCAATGCAGTTGCTCCGAACAATATGGTGGCCTCCAGTTCGATATTCTATGGAGACTTCGGAGCGGGTGGCCTCTGGCAATGGAATGGTACCGCATGGAGCCAGGTCAATGCAGTTGCTCCGAACAATATGGTGGCCTCCAGTTCGATATTGTATGGAGACTTCGGAGCGGGTGGCCTCTGGCAATGGAATGGTACCGCATGGAGCCAGGTCAATGCAGTTGCTCCAACAAGCATGGTAGTCTCGGGTTCGCTCCTCTACGGGAACTTCGGAGCGGGTGGCCTCTGGCAATGGAATGGTACCGCATGGAGCCAGGTCAATGCAGTTGCTCCGAACAATATGGTGGCCTCCAGTTCGATATTGTATGGAGACTTCGGAGCGGGTGGCCTCTGGCAATGGAATGGTACCGCATGGAGCCAGGTCAATGCGGTTTCTCCGGCAAGTATGGTGACTGGTCCTTAAGACCTGAAGTGAGGTCACCGAATGCGCCATTGATTCGGTGCATCGGTGACCTTTTTATTGGTGCGCCCGGCAGGGCGCGTCCACTAGGAGGTGGAAGTCCTCTATGGACCCTGATGGCGGGAACCGTGAGCCGAACCACAAGGGCTGCCACCGTGAGGTGGGGTCTGAAGGAAGTGGTAAGCAAACTCCCGGCCCGAGGTACACGAAGCGCATAAAAGGCAGTCACTCCTGGGCGAGGGGGCCAATAGACCCGAAGCCCGATAGCCATTCGGAAGGGGTGGGTGTAGATGCGACGGGTATATGGGAGGAAAGTGGACACGCAATACCCGGGGAGCTCTGTCCATCTGCCTTGGTGCTACTTCCGTTAAGAGACGGGAGGATGGATGGGCAGAAGTCAGCCGAGGGTATAGTGTGCGTTGGGCAGCGCACTGGTCAGGAGGGTTAAAGTCCCTCTGGCGCTCGGGTGAGGAGTGCCATATCCAAGAAGCGGGGGTAATGCCTCGCTGGCCGGGGGTGCAGATAAGGAAAACCTAGGCGGGCACGAAGCCGGAAACGGCGGATACGGACAAGGGATAAGCCTACGTGTGCACATAACAGCCCCGGAGGGCAGGGTGTCCGCCGCGAGGTGGAATCCGAAGGGCATGAGGAGAACTGTTGGGCCGTAGTCGAGGGAGCTATCCCTGAGACGAACCGGTCGGCCAAAGGTGGGGCAAGGTCGAGCCTGCACTATGGAGGCGAAGGTGTTACTCATCCACCCACCGCACCAAGGTGTGTGCGGGCGGCACGGCAGGGAAGATCAGTTGGTGACCCCAGGAGAACTTATGCGGTTCCCAGTGGTTCTGGGATAAACAACCCTATAAGTCTTAAGAAGCGAAGTGGGGAGTGATGCCGTATGAGTGGTCGGACAACCGAGTAGTACCTGAAGCCGGGTAAAAGCCTGGTGACCGGAAAATCCGGCGGATGAGAATGGTCCGGGGAAGGCGGTTGACAAGGATGGCCGGAGAGATTCGGATACGCAGGATGAGTAAGCATAACGATGAGGATCAGTTCCTTGAGTGAAAAACCCGTACGTCGTCATGCGAGGAGACTTGCGGACCGGATCAACCCGACCGGTAAAAGGAAGGTACACTCGTTAGTGGACAAGGTGTACACAATGAAGAACCTGGAGTTAGTTTCAGAAAGGAAGATGCTTGGTTTTAGCCGATGGATTCTATGAATGGAGCGACGCGACAGGGAAAAAGATTCCTTATCGGATCGAGTTAAAACAGAGAAAGCCTTTTGCCATGGCCGGACTTCCGAGCCACTGGAAAGATGAAAAGGGGAAGGAAATTGATTCTTTTACTATCATCACCACGGAGGCGAATAAAATAGTTGGGACAATCCATAACCGTATGCCGGTCATCTTACACCAAGAGTGGGAAAGAAAATGGCTTGATCCGCTCAGG
Organism: uncultured delta proteobacterium; assembly: GCA_963754785.1. Classification (GTDB taxonomy): domain Bacteria; phylum Desulfobacterota; class Syntrophorhabdia; order Syntrophorhabdales; family Syntrophorhabdaceae; genus PNOF01. The sequence continues at coordinate 5,172 of CAVWHH010000028.1, forward strand.
GATCCAAGAGAGGCAGACCAATATCTGGAACCTTATTCAGGGAGTGATATGGAAATGTATCCAATATCAACTTTAGTTAACAGCCCAAAAAAATGATGTTGCGGAGATATTAAAACCGGTTTATTCTCATTCTCCACATTAGCCAACTACACCCGCCGCTTTACAACCATACCTGGTCAAGTCATTCCCCCCCACAATATTGAAACGGAGGGTCCTCATCTCTTAGGATACCCGCATGAGGCATTTTTTGATCCACGGAAACGGATGAGGTACTCAGAGGATCGTCACATAACAGTTTACTCTGTCTGTTAACCTATGGCTCAGCGTGAATTACGATGCACGAGAGAATGGGATGTGCTAAAATTACATAGGAGTGGTTCGTTATGTCTCGATACACGTTTCGGGTGAATGATACAGAATACATTACCGTTGATGCCCCTTCTCTTAAGAAAGCCTTAGAACAGGCAGGCATAAAAGAGGACGAGTCATATGAGATCATCGAGGGGGGTGATTTCAAGGATAGGAGACTCAACTCCGCCATTACTGACGATATCTTGTTTGGTTCATAAAAAGCAAGCCTGTTGACTATACCGGGGCGGTGACGAATTGGACGACGAAGGAAGCGTTACTAACCGATGTACAAAACGTGTCCGCCGCTTGTGAGGGCAAATGAAAAAGCCTCATGGATTATCACTGGACATTAAAACGATGGAGGAATATACATGAAAGTGATTGCATTTAACGGAAGTCCAAGAAAAAAATGGAATACCGCAACCCTCCTTGAAAAAGCCCTTGAAGGGGCTCGGTCACAGGGTGCAGAGACAGAACTTATTCATCTGTATGATCTAAATTATAAAGGATGCATAAGCTGTTTCGCGTGCAAGACGAGAGGCGGCAAGAGTTATGGTATGTGTGCGGTGAAGGACGACCTGACCCCGGTGCTGAAAAAAGCCGGGGAGGCAGATATGCTCTTTTTCGGTTCCCCGATCTATTTTGGAACAGCTACCGGAGAGATGAGATCATTTATGGAGCGCCTGCTCTTTCCGTATTCCCTCTATACCGATCCCCCAGGGTCACTCTTCACAAGAAAAATCGGGACCGCCTTTGTTTATACAATGAATGTTACTCAGGAAATGATGAAGGAACGTGGCTTCGATCGCCAGATCGCCCTGACTGAAGCGGGGCTGACGAGAATATTCGGAGCCTCAGAGTCATTCTATAGCTTTGATACGTATCAGTTTGAGGACTATTCAAGGGTGTTTGCGGACCGCTTCAATCCCGACAAAAAAGCAAAGAGACGGGCCGAGGTATTCCCACAGGATTGCGAGAAGGCTTTCGACATGGGAGTTAGACTTGCCCGGACCGTGGATAGATAAAGACTCTTTTCAATACTTCAAGGATGACTGGCAACCGATCGTCGTCGAGTGCTTCCTCTGTAGCCGAATTGTCCGAGAAACGGGCTCCCATGGATGCCATCTTTCTTCCCGCAAATCATCACCTCTCACCATCGTCTGACCATAACTGTGTAAGTGTACAAACGCTCGAACTCTTCCTCTTCGCGCATCTCGTCACTTGGTTATCTATGCATTGTTTCAAGTGGAAAGGAGTATGAGTTGCTTCCCGGCTGTGGGATTGATGACCCGTCCGGTCGGTCCCAGGAACCACCCAGTTTTCGAGGTCTGTAGCGCCCGTCACTCAACCTCCGGAACGATATCCCTGCCCCCGTTTCTCTGTGAATGACTCACGAAGAGAACGAGCGGTATGGCGATGAAAAAGACCGCAGCGATGAGAAAATAAACGTGGTTATACGCGAGCATGCCGGCCTGTCTCGCGACCATATTGTTCATAAGTGCTAATGCCCCTTTATCTGCGGTAAAGGGATCAACACCCCGGGAAAATAGATATGAGGAAAGGGCACTGAGCGACCCCGATGTCGAGTCGCTGAATGGGGTTACATGTTCCATAAGTATATTCCAGTTCCCGGTTTCTCCCCGGGTAATAAGTGTCGCAGCAAGGGCGATGCCAATGCTGGAGGACACGGTCCGGACCACCGTGAAGAGTCCCACTGCGGCAGTCATGAGCGGTTTTTCGATAGTGGACAAGCCTGCCGTGGCCAGGGCGACGAAAATAAGGGCAAAGCCTGTTCCCTGGATGAATTGAGGAACAAAGATATCCCAGTAGCCGGCATCCAGGGAAAGGCGTGAAAACTGATAAAAGGCAAAGACATTCACCAAAAGCCCTGCTGCTACGAAAAGTTTCGGGCCTGCCCTGTTGTAAATCCTGCCCGCAAGGGGCATGACAATTATCATAGCAAGTTCCCTCGGTACAACCGCCAGGCCGGAGTTGAGAGCAGGGTAGCCCAAGAGCGTCTGGAGAAAAAGCGGCAGGGTGAACAGGGCTGCAAAAAGACCCATGCCGAGAATACCGTTCAGAAGCGTTGCAGACGCAAAGTTGGTGTCCTTTAATATCCTCAAGTTCACGACCGGTTTATCCGTGGTCAATTCCCGCCATATGAAGAGACCAAGACCCATGAGAGCGGCCACGGCGAGGCATCTGATAAAATATGACCCGAACCAATTCTTCTCATTGCCCCTCTCCAGGAAGACCTGGAGGGCTCCCAGGCCCATGGCCAGGAAGAAAAGTCCGGCCACATCAAGCTTGCCTTTCTCCCGGACCAGATAGGGGGGATCCTCAATAAACCGCATCACCATCAGAATGCTGATGATCCCGATAGGTACATTGATATAGAAGATCCATGGCCAGGAGTAGCTGTCGGTGATCCACCCGCCAAGGGTGGGCCCCAAGGCCGGGCCCATGATAACGCCCATTCCGAAAATACCCATGGCGGTGCCTTGCTCCTCGGGAGGGAATGTTTCCCGGAGGATCGACTGCGCAATAGGCATGAGGGTGCCGCCTCCGAAACCCTGGAGGATCCGGAAGATGACGATTGACGTCAAATTCCAGGAGGCCCCGCATAACATGGAAGCGCCGGTGAAGAGCAGTATGGAAAAGATATAGAACCGTTTACGACCGAAGCGGGAGCTCAAAAAGGCGATAATCGGCATGATGATGACGCTCGAGAGCATGTATCCGGTAGCGACCCAGGCGATCTCTTCGACAGATGCGCCAAGGGTTCCGCGCATGCTCGGCAGGGCAACGTTGACGATGCTCATATCGAGCCCCGCCATGATGTTTCCGATCATGACGGTGAGGGTAATGAGCCATTTATGCGGTTTGTATGCCCCATCCATCAAGGTTACCGTCTGGCGGATGGTGCGGGGTAGGAAGACAGCTTCGGACCGGTCTCCCGGCTTGTATCTACAGTCGGGATGACAAACAGGCCTGAGCCACAGTGGATTGTTTCTGTCAGGCTTCGATTCCATGACGATCTTGACCGGAACACGCTGTACGACTTTCACGAAGTTACCTGTTGCATTCTTAGGCGGGAGCAAACTGAAGGCTGAGCTCGTATTCCCATGGGAAAAGGGGTGGACAAAACGCACTGTGGAGTAAATCAGGGCCGCCACAATAACCAGAAAAACCAATCCTCGGAATATCGATTCGTGCGTAGGTATCACACCCCATTCTACTTCGCAGGCCACTATGCTGTCAAGCTACCGCCCGTCACCAAAATCCACCACCTCTTTCCCCATGACCCATGTTGCTGCCCCGGATGAACCGGTTTTCAAAAAAACTACCCGAAAAATGGAATCATAGGATGACTCCTTGCCCTCTCTTATGCTATCCAGACATCACAGAACCTCTCTGAAGGCGAATTTTAGACAGGACTCTCCTTTGCCCCCTTAAAGAATGCGATTTCATTGTCAGACCGGCTTTAATCTTATCCTGACGATACAAGCCCAAGCTCCATGATTCTCTGCCGTGCAGAGAGCAGCACATCCAACGAAGGATGATCTGCGGCAAGCCGTATGAGAAGCTGTCGTGATCTTTCCATAATTCTTCCGGGAAGATTGATAAGGTGGAAACGAATAGCCTTCATCCTTTTCGTCACCCAAGAACCCTTGAGGATAAGATTCTTCATGGCCGTATTCAGGTTGTGGGCAAGGACCATGATTAACCACCAGGCCGCATTCTCTGAGAAGTCTCCCGAGGGGAGCTTCCCCCCTGCTAAGTCTTCCTTCATCACGGAATGAGCTTCTTCGGATTTGCCACAGCGCTCATGCTGCCAAGGGATCAGTTTGTCTCCCTCCCAGTCCATATTGGTTACGATCCCGAAGAGTTTGTACTGGGTGCTCTTAACGGTGATGGTCTGAAAGGGAAGCATATTGGGAAGGTTGGGTTGTTTCATTAACTCCCGGATGGCTATGTAGCGGTAGGGTTCTGTCTTTTTGGTTGTGGCACTCTTATTGGGGACAAAGCAGACTTCCGCATATTCTCCGGAGATTGATCCCTTTGTATCGAAAAGGGGATGCCACTCTTTTTCCTCATGGACCGCTTTTTTAAACTCAGGGGTAACATCGCAGCCTATGGCAAACTCAATTCTGCCGAAGCGGGGGTGCTTCTTTTCGTCATTACAGTATGTGATTAGATCATGCTGATATCCTGCCGTATCCGAGCGGAGTCTCACGGTCTTTACTCCTTCGGGGAGAAGAGAGAGGGCTTTTTTCAATACCCTCAACTGTTCGTATCCCGCCGGAACATTACCGTCTCTAAACTCTGTATGAAGCATAAGCCCCAGTTCTGCCCAGTAGGTATTTAAGGGCTGGTAAGCTTTGTATCCCTTATACGAGAAGAGGCCTTCTTTTTTCTGTGTGGCAATGAGGGTGGCATCCATATCGAGGGTGGCGCACTGAACGGGATTCTTCGTATAGATCGCCCTCACGAGATCGCCCTGGACCCGCTCAAGGGCAGTAAGCATCTCAGTCAGGGGAGGGATCACCGCCTTGCCCGCTTCACGGGCATACTCTTCATGGAAAGCAGAAAGGTACCGGAATACCGCTGACGGGGAAGGAACTGACCGGTGCTTTTCCTTACGCCATCGTCTCTGTGTCTGTCGTCGTTCTTTTCTCGGAAGGCCTTTCAGTTCTATGCGTTGGAGTATGCGGCAGAATCCTTCATCGGCTTCAAGGATACGAAGGTCATCAATACAATCTCCTCCTGCGAGGTTTAAGAGAATAAGGGACAGGATGATCTGCTCGTCTGTCCAGCCCTGTACCTTTGTATGCAGGTGTGACGAGATGCTTTCTCCCAAGTTCAGTACAGAGGCCAGGTCCAGATAGATGGGAAGGCCTGCAAGGGCTGTCATGCCCGAATCAGTTTTTTCTTTTTCATACTTGTAAGGGAGGACGCCTTGTGCCATAATTGATTCACCTCGTTGGTGATAGATTTGGTTCAGCTAATCTATTCTATCACGCCTGTTCATCAGGGCCAACGAGGTTTTTTATTATTTTTGATGGTGGATCATGGCGTCATTTGGTGTCTTTGTGGATTTTACGAACATATAACAACTTGCTCTCAAGCGGATAGCAAAAAAGCGCTAACGCTTGGCGCAGGTTTTATCCACCTATTACAACCGGTAATTCTCGGTAATTGATTTATTTTAAATCGTTTAATTGTGTTTTCAAGTACGGACTGCTGAAGTCGAGGGCTTCCTTGTTCTTCAAACTCAAATAGTTGAGTTGGTAATCAATAAAGTTTCCGCTTGTAAAACTGATCCTCCAAAAGAACCATAGATGTTAAGTGCCAAGACATCGATAACGATTTTCCGTGCCAGGACATCGATAACACTCAACCGATTTAACGTAGCTTGTAATCAAAGTCCTTGACCTGTTTGTTGTCCAGGAATAGTTTCAGTTTCTGTTCTTTGACATCGATAGTAGCCACCACATATTCAAGCTTAGTCTCTGGCGGAGCCGAGAAACATTCTCCGAAGGCATTCAATTTCAAGTCGCTGCGAATGAGGCGTACAACGTGATATTTGCCAATCTCCGGCTTCTTCAGTTGATGACTGGGAGGCTCCTCTTCTGTTGGAAATCTCAGTTTGGCATTAGACGCGGCAAGAGCTTTCAGTGGAGTATCACCTTTGAGTTTGCTATGTGCTGGCACATTTTTCCGTTATCGATGTCCTGGCACTCAACACCATAGGGCAAAGAAATTAGCAAGGAATATGGTGCTTTCTCTTGCGATCATGTCGTACTAAAGCCAAAATCATAATAGGCCTCCTCCATTCCGAAGTTGCAAAGTTATCAGAAAACGTGTTAAGAGCAGACAAACTGAATCATTCTGGCTATGCGTGGAGAGAAACGGCGATTGAGGGCATGCTGTGCAAAAAGACACGCTATGGACCGAATTTCAACAAGAGGGAGAGCTTCTTCAAGTTGAAGATTAAGGCTCTTGACGAGACAAAGGACGTGGCAGCCTGATAAATTCTAATTTTCATGAAATAATATTTGCTTACAGACCAGCCACACCCGTCATCACAAACCCGCCAATTCGGCGATGGATCGACTAAAGTTGCCTCTCCAAGCTCCTCCGTGGTAGCAGATCACAGTCTCAACGTTGTATCGGACCAACTTGCCCAAAGACCTGACTGCCAACGGCCAATCAAGACTTGCCAGTTTTGGGGGCGGACCCAGCTTGGCGCCCTCGACGACGAAAAGAGCATCACCGGCGATAAGTGTTTTGCTTTGTCCGATATATAGGCAAATATGGCCGGGCGTGTGGCCAGGAGTATGAATGACCGTGATTCCTCCGCAGAACGGTAATTCCTCACCGTCTTCCACAATCCTGTCTACGCCGACCGTAAAATCGAGATAATCGAGTTTTTGTCGCTGAAACAAGGCTTTTATCTCTGGAGGATAGGGACTGTCGGGAGCATCGGCCATGGTGGCCTTGCAAGGTGGGATACGCCCTTCGATGTATGGTCTTTCTCCTTGATGGGTAAACACCGACGCTTTATGGGGCAACTCGTTCAGGATACTGCGAAGGCTTCCTGTGTGGTCGCGATCGTGGTGGGTAATAATGATCTTATCGATTCTTTCAAACGACGCGCCACCCTCCGCGATAGCCCGCCTAAACTCGGAAAGTTGGCCTGGAAATCCCGCGTCAATGAGAATCATCGTCTTACTGTCGCAGACCAGTGAGGGATAGATGAATGTTTGCGCTCCTCGAATCGTCGCCGATATTTCAAGCATTTCAACACCCGTGGCTATCTTCATTGTTCCCTTCCTTCTCGTTGGTCATTGCAGCTTTCAAAATGGCAATGACGTCTTTCTCGCCGTGAACAGGCCTTCCTTGATTGACGTTTGGAGATCAACGGGTCCCACGCAACGAATAGATAACCACCTGTCCTTCTGTCCTTCTTTCTATCTCGCCCGTTCCCTCAAGATACCTGAGGTGGGCGAAGGCTTCTCCTGTGGCGAAAAACGACTGTGTAACAGGGAAGGAGTCCCATGAATCGGCGTCTACATTCCAGGTCATCCGGGAGGCCAGTTCATAGATACTACAACTCCCTTCCCGCAAAATGGAGAGTACTTCGTTGTTCCTTTGCCGATGGTGTTCTTTGATATCCTCAATCCTCTTTTTAGAGTTCTTGAAAAGGGCCCTGTGGCCCGGTAATATCACATCGACATCCAGGGCATACACCTTATCAAGGCTGGATAAGTATTCCTCCAGGGGATGCTCGTTATCAAGTTTCTGCTGGATGCCTGGGGTAATATTTCCGAGTATATGGTCGCCTGCGACAAGTATTTTCTTGTCCGGTTCGTACAAGCACATGTGCCCCCTGCTATGGCCCGGTGTTTTTATACACGTGAAATGGTATCCCCCTCTCTCGATCACGTCTGCATCTTTCACATACCTGAAAGGGAGTGTGACCCCTGATCTATACTGATGCCCGGCATACGGCGGAAGGACCTTACTAGGGTCTTTCTCCGGGAAACCGCTCATGCGGAGAAGAACTTCAATATCCGACAGACGGGCCTCGGTTTTCATTCTGGAAACAATCTGGGCCTCCGGTTCGCTGATGTATACAGTCGATCCCGCATGGATGAGCTTGAAAACGAGGCCAATGTGGTCGCCGTGACTATGGGTTACAAAAAAATCTGTTTTCTCCAGATCCACGTCAAGCTTCTTCAGGGCAGCCTGCATGGCATTGAAGCACTCATCGTTATACATACCTGTGTCGATGATTAGATTTCGTTCCCCGTCTCTGATGACATAGGAATTAACGATTTTCAGGACAGTGTCGGGAAGGGGGATTTCAACTCTGTAAAAATCTGACCCAATTTCTTCAATCATTTCTTCACCATCTTCTTCATATAGTTCGTTTTAATATCTTATTATAAATCGACGGGGCCTTCCAAATCCAGTATAAACAACGGCCCGAGTGTGGAAGAACATAGAAAGCGGAATGGCAAATAGATATTGATTAATCTAAAGGAAGGGTCAACAATGGCTCTGCTTTCTTCTTGCAGATTTCATCTTATAATCCTTACCATCTGCAAATACCGTTAATACAAGATTTGTACCCATTAAAGGCAATACTGTTCACTTGACAAGTTTGATGCACGTTTCGAATTCGACCCGGTTAGTGCAGGGAACTCGCCTGGGACGCACTGGGCAGCCACTCATCTTCTGCTTGACTCCTTGGGGGTTACGGCTTGTTCTGCTCGACACGACGCGTTCCTCCAAGAGCTCCAGGGGCACCGCTTCATGGAAGGCTTTCCTGCCTTAAGGGAGGAATAGACGGTAACCGTGACATCTTTCGGCGGACCACGCGAACGGCATGAAGAAAGGAAAGTGCCTCCGGGTCAACCCTCCCCAAGAGTGCCGCCTCATGCATCAGGCCGCGGACTGCAAAGTGGGCCATCATGAGCCCATAGAACTCCTGCTTGACGAGGTCCGGGGTCTTGCTGCGCAGGACGATTCGCGCACCGCGCAGGTGGGTCTTGAGCTCGTCGAGTGCCGTCTCGATCTCCCACCGCTCGTGATACAGGACGGCCAGCTCTCTCGCAGGGGCCTTTTTGGGGTTGAGGATGGTTGTTAAGAGCCGTAAGATGGGGCAGGCGTCAGCGACGCCCTCAAGGGTGTATTCGATGACCCGCACGACAATACCATCCCGGTGATGGCGCCGGGCCTTAGCGGATTCATAGATCGTACTCAGATAGGAACCGTCGTCACAGCCTTTTTCACGGGGAAGACGATGGTTCTTCTTGGCTCTCCACAGAAGATCGGCCCTGGTCGACAGGGCCTTGTTCCACAAGGCAAACCGGAAGAAATTGCGGTCAGCCAGGCAGAGCATGCCCCGCTTGAGAAATGTAAGCGTCTCTTCCGCCAGTGCCGGCTCCCGTGCCCGGTATGCTCCCATGCGGGTCCCGAACAGTACATGGGTTCCGTTCTCTACGAGGGAGACGAAGCGCACTTGGGGATAGGCGGTTTCACCCCGCCGTGACGGTTGACGTCCGAAGGCCCGATCGTTGTCCTCTTCATCGGCCACATCCAACGTGCTCCCGTCCAAGCTCACGAGGTGCCAACGCCTATACCAGGCTCCCCTGGTTGTTTGAGTGGCTATGGGCCTCACCACCTCGTCGTGCAGCCGCTTGAGCGCCTCGAAGCCGAGCCTGGTACGTGCCTGGGAAATACCGGACTTGCCCGCTGGTCTCACTCTGACCGAGGGATCCGTTAACCACTGGACCCCCTCCAAGAGACAACGGAGCACCTCCCGGTAAGAGGACTGCATATAGAGCGCGAGCGCAATAACCTAGTAGACCACCACGTGTGCGGGTAGATCCCTCTGACGAATGCTCTCCTTACCCGTTGAGGCCAGGACCGACTTCATCGTCTTCATAGGAAATGTCTTCGCCACCACGCCCAAGCTGATAAAATCCGTAATACGGCTCCCTTTCGGAAGCCCTGCAACAGCACGTGCCATCTTTCCACTTCCTGCAATGGGATGGCACATTATACCACAATGAACTCGTTAAGTGAGCTGTATTGCCATTAAAGGGCACCTGTCAAGAGAATAATATCTCTCCGCCAAGAAAGATCGACTTTCGTGCAGGTACGAGCCCATATATCCCCGTTTACCCGTTCCAACCTCTTCATCCCTTTGTCTTTTCTGTCTTGTGGTTCGCAGTCTTTCCCGCACCATGCACCCACCCATCGGGATATGCGATTCTTTTCGTTATATATTCCCATGCATTCAAGTCGTACCTCAAAAGTTAGCATAAATAAAGTTTATTATCAGACTACCCCAAAAGAGACCCCCTGTTAAGTTGTTGCATGATGTCACCACATCAAAAAACCCAACAAAGGAGGTTTCTATGAATATAAGCGAGGATAGTAGATGAAAGGAGTTCCGTCAACTGAGGAACGCGGTCCGGGGGTCAGAGGAATGTCTCATCATCCGGATTGACATCGCCAAGGAAAAACACCGAGTGGATTGTTTTTGAAAACACCTGAAAGCTTGCCGAAAAACTGTAAAGGCCATATTCGCGTTGAGCCCGTGCCGAAGTGACCAAATGAAGGGTGATAGAATAAAAAAATATTGAAACATGAAAATACTGTGGTATAATTAGAATGTGTCTTAAATAAAGGAGGTAACCAGTGAAAAGGAAAATAGTTTTTGTTTTGATAACCCTTCTCGCGTGCGCAATGATTGCCCCTTCAGTCTATTGTCAGGAGACCGAACAGCCGAGTTATAGTGGAACGGGCAGGGGCGAGTCCATGCTTTTTGACTTAATATTTTTGCGTCCCTTAGGGATTGCAGCTTGCGCAATTGGCACTGCCGGTACTATAGTCTCTTTACCTTTCACAATTCCTACGGGAAGGACGGGCGAGGTTGTCAATGCACTTATGACGGAACCGGGTGACTATACATTTATTCGACCTCTTGGACAAATGGGACAGTAATCAGCGACTTATTAGGGTGCCGTATTCTTCTTCGAAGGTTTAGGCATTGAACGGCAAAGGTTCAATGTGTGCTCAAGCTCAGAACCATTTCAATTTTTACAATTGATACACTGGGAAATTATCGGCGAGAAGATTAGGGGATCCGGTAAATATCGAGTGTTGAGCTAATGTAAATTGAGTATTTTGCGATAATTAGGAGTGATGTGCAAGGTATCTTCCTAACGCGTACAAGCGCTCATCACGAAAGGGTCCAAAAGAGGAGAGATTAGGCGAAAAACGTGGAAACAGAAAAAAGGGACTATAAACAACACCTCCTAAATCAGCTTACATATACGCTCTCAAAAGATATGTACTCCGCAACGGAGAGAGATAAATATAACGCTGCCGTATTATCCATACGGGCACAAATAGTCAACAAATGGATAAAGACGCAACAGACCTACTATAAAGTCGACGCAAAAAGGCTCTATTATCTTTCCCTTGAATTTCTCATGGGCAGGCTCCTCAAGAACTACCTTATCAATCTTGACTTGTTGGAAGAGTATAGGCAGGCAATCGATGTGTTCGCTGCCAACCTTGAAGATGTTTTCGAATATGAATGGGATGCAGGGCTCGGCAATGGAGGTCTCGGAAGGCTTGCCTCATGTTTTCTTGATTCCATGGCAACGCTTGACTATCCCTGCTATGGATATGGCATTCGTTACGAATACGGAATTTTTACTCAGAAGATAAAGGATGGTTACCAGACTGAAGCTCCGGACAACTGGCTCCGCTATGGGAATCCTTGGGAATTTCCGCGACCTGAGCTCTTGTACCCGGTCCACTTCTACGGTAAGGTTGAGTGTCATGCGAACTCGCCAACGGAGTGGCTCGATACTGATGAAATCCTCGCTATGGCATTTGACTATCCTATTCCTGGCTTTAAAACCGAGACAGTGAATACCTTGCGCTTATGGGCTGCCAAATCAACCCGTGATTTTGATTTCGACTATTTCAATAGCGGCGACTATGTAAAAGCCGTGGAGAATAAGAACAACAGCGAAAACATCTCCAAAGTCCTTTACCCGAATGACCTTTCTCTGGCCGGAAAGGAACTGCGTCTGAAGCAACAGTACTTCTTTGTGGCTGCAACGCTGGCCGATATCGTCAGACGATATAAAAAGTTTCATAGTAACTACAATGATCTCCCCCAGAAGGTAGCAATCCAGTTGAACGACACGCACCCTTCAATAGCCATTCCGGAGATGATGCGGATACTCATTGATGATGAGGGTTTCTTCTGGGACATAGCAAAGAAGATCACCTTTCAGACTTTTGCTTATACAAATCACACAATTCTACCCGAAGCTCTGGAAACCTGGTCGGAAGGGCTCCTGGCGCATTTGCTTCCAAGGCACTTACAGATCATTCAGGAAATGGATAGAAAGTTCATGGTTCAGGTGGCAAGAAGATTTCCTGATGAGCCTGAAAAGACAAAGAAAATGAGCATTATAACTGGCGATAATGACAGGGCAGTCCATATGTCACGACTGGCTATTGTCGGATCCCATACTGTGAATGGTGTATCAAGATTTCACAGCGAACTCCTGAAAACACATGTTTTCAATGATTTCTACATGATGTTTCCAGAAAGATTCCAAAATGTTACCAACGGTATCACCCATAGACGGTGGCTTTTGGAATCGAACCCCGGTCTTTCGTCACTCATCACGGAGGCCATTGGCGATGGCTGGACAATCAACCTAGATGAACTTAGAAAACTTGACTCCTTTGTTGAAGATAATAGCTTCTGCAAACGCTTCCGTGAAATCAAAAACGACAACAAAACGAGGCTTCTGAGATTTTTGGAACGTGAGTCTAATTTGTCCTTCACTCCGCATTTCATGCTCGACTGTCAGGTCAAACGATTCCATGAATATAAGCGTCAACTGCTGAACATCTTTCACGTCATCACCCTCTATAATCGAATTATAGAAGGTAGAATAGACGTTACATATTCGCCCAGAGTAGTTATGTTTTCCGGAAAATCGGCGCCCGGCTACATGCTTTGTAAACTCATTATTAAACTTATTCACAACGTGTCTGAGGTTGTTTCAGTTCACCCCCTCGTGCGAGACAAACTTGAAGTTGTTTTTGTGCCCAACTATGGCGTAACGCTTGCCCAGCTTATCATGCCTGCGGCGGAGTTATCAGAGCAGATTTCGACGGCGGGCTACGAGGCTTCAGGCACGGGTAATATGAAATTTGCGCTCAATGGAGCGTTAGCCATCGGTACCTATGACGGGGCAAATATCGAGATACGGGAAGAAGTGGGCGAAGAAAACTTTTTTCTCTTCGGTCTGAACGCAGAAGAAATAATCGACATGAGATCTCAGTATGATCCTCACAAATTCATCGAGGAAAATCACGAACTCTCGCAGATCATGAACCAACTGTCCAGCGGTTTTTTTTGTCCGGAGGATCCGGAACTGTTTCAACCGATCGTTACTACTATTATGGGAGGCGATAGGTATTGCATCCTTGCGGACTATGCCTCGTATATAGAATGCCAGGAAAAGGTCTCACAAGTGTATCAGGATGAGGAGAAATGGACCAAAATGGCCATTTTAAACGTAGCTGGTTCTGGTAAATTTTCGAGTGATCGGGCGATTAATGAATACGCAAAGAATATCTGGCATATTTCTCCCGTTGATATCAGCTTAGAACTTATCCGTAAATAGCAACCACCTTTCTTTAGCTGGTAATTGCTACAGCAAGACAGACAAGGGCTTCGTATCTCTCAACCGACTTTTCGTATCTGACGAGCAGCTTCCGAAATCGGTTGAAGCAGGAGTGTGTCGCCTCCATCACCCAGCGTTTTTGAAAAGACGTGCTCGTTTCCGCTTCTTTTCTGTAACTCGAGGAATGTAACCTCTCGTCTCGATCTTCTTTTGAGCGGACACCTCGCTATATGGCCTATGCGCATAGAGGGATCGTTTTCCCTTGAGGAGGGGAATAATGGTGGTATGTTGGCGCCGTTCAGACGGGTACCAAAAATGGCGATGTTGGTCCCCTCTTTATGATGCCATAGACAGTATTCACCCGTGCCCGCCTCCATACGATGACATAAGGTGGGCCTAAAGGTGTGTCAGTGCTTTGAGAATATCAGTCTTTCGTGAGTTTCCTGCTTCTATAGGACCTCCCTTCGAAGGTGATGAACCTGCCGTTCATGCTTAACCTGTCTAAAATAGCCGATGCCGTCACCGTATCAAATACCTTTCCCCATTGTGATGGGGTAAGGTTTGTGGTCACGATGGTCGTCGCAAGCTCTGTCCTTTTCGAGATGATCTGGAAGAGGATATCGGCCTGCTCTTTGGTGGGCACCGCATACCCCAACTCATCAAGGCAGAGAACAGGCACCCTCACACAGTAATCGATGAGCCCGTAGATGCTCTTTGCCCGGGAGAATCGTGCCATGAGGTCGAAGAGGCTCGAAAATACGGTCTGGTGACCCTTCATCAGTGCGTCATGACAGAAGGAAGTGGCAATATGGCTCTTCCCTTTATGTAAAGCTTTACATAAAGGGAATTATGCAAAGTAATCAGTTATGTAAAGTGATGGGTACAAACAGGCGGTATGAGCCAATCTGCACCCAATCAACTTTACATAAGTAAACTTCGCCTATCTGCAGAGCTTCTGCAACCAGTTCAAGAGATCAGTATCATCCTGCCAATGAGGCAGGTCATCACTCACTGGAGGTGAATAGGCCCGTTCCAGCGCCAAACGTTTCATGCGATTATCCGCTCTGGCATAGATTTCACTGGTAGTGACGCTCGCATGACCCAAAAAGTCCCTGATGTAAACCAGGTTCACGTCTGCCTGCAAGAGGTGCATCGCCTTGGTATGGCGGAACACGTGGGGCGACACCTTGTCCGGCAAGAGGGCTCCTTGTTCGCTCGCAGCCTTCACATATTTGCCTATGATGTACGAGACTCCAGCCCGGGTAAGCTTTTGACGGCGGCTGTTGAAGAACAGGGGGCGGTCCAATTCCAGACGCCTCTCCTTCAGGTAATCGGAGAGTAAAGAAGCCGTCCTGCCCATGAGCGGTACATGCCGTATCTTCCGACCTTTTCCCCTGAGGGTGATCGTTGCAGGCTGCGCCAAGCGAATGTCGCGCACCAGCAGTTCCGTGAGTTCGCTCACCCTTGCGCCAGAGTCATAGAGCACCGCAAGAAGGACCAGATCCCGGCGGCCGGCAAGGGTACGCCTGTCCGGTTGTTTCAGAATGGACTCCAGTGCTTCCATGGTGAGATAAGATATGTGCGGTGTGCCGGTCCTTTTCAGTGGGATAGCCAGAATTCGCTGGTACACGAGGAGCTTCTCGGGCGCCTCCGCCTGCACATAGCGGAAGAAGGCATGGACTGCAGCCAGGCGCTGATTGCGGGTGGCGATGCTGCATTTTCGGGTGGCTTCAATCCAGGTCATGAACTCACGCACCAGGTCATCATCGATGTGGGCCAATGTGAGAGATTCGGGGGGAATACTTTTTTCATCCCGGCAAAAGGTCAGCAGGAGCCTGAAGGTATCCCGGTACGAGGCGATGGTGTGCGGGCTCAGGTTCCTCTGGCCCGGCAGATACATAGTCAGGTATTTCGACAGGTATCCGGCAAAATCCGTGACCTTCATAGGTCACCTCCCGGTACGAGATGCTCGAATTTTTCTTCCATGGCCGCCACAATGTCTGGGTAGAGCTCGGCGGTGAGCCGCAGGTAATGCTGAGTACCTTTGAGCCCCGTGTGCCCAAGGTAGGCGGACAGGTAAGGGAGAGCGGCAGTGAGATCGGTGCCGCTTTGCACCCAGCGTTTGAGGCAGTGAACGGCAAAGGTGTGACGGACGTCGTGAAGACGAGGGCCCTTGCCCCTGCCGCCATGGGAGATCCCGGCCCCCCAGAGGAACCTGCGGAAGTAGTCATAGATTCTTCTTGCGGAGTACCGGCCCCCGTGGGTGGAGGGGAAGAAGACATCCTCGGGTTGCGAAACGGCGTGTATTGTATCCATGTAGGCGCGGCACCTGTCTGCAAGCGATGGGCTCATGGGCACAAGCCTGTCCTTGTGAAACTTGCCGTTCCTGATAGTGAGTATTCTCTTTTCCGGGTCTACATCGCGTACGGTCAAATTGAGCGCTTCAGATATACGGAGTCCGCACCCGTAGAGCATCCTGTAGAGCAAAGGGAGGATGAGATGGCGATGCGGGCTGGTCGTGAGAGGCAGGCACCGGTCCGCTTGGGTAAAGAAACCGGCAAGCTCCTTTTCGGTAAAAAGATAGGGTTCGTAGGCAGACGACCGGCTCGCGCCGAGATAGTCGGGATAGATATACGCATCGTATCCCGACCGGGCCATGTATTTTGCCAGCATGCGCACGAGCCTGATCCTGCGGCCTCTGGCATCGTCGGACTCGAACGGCATCTTTTCGGCCCACTTCATGGCGAGGTCCTTGGACAGACGCATCTCTTTACAGCCCACCCTTACACAGAAGGTGTCGAACCGCTTAAGAGAGGCCGCCTGCTTGTGGTACGCATACCCCAATGCCCGTCTTTCCTGTATAAATTCGCATATCGCCTCGGCAAGGGCGCTGCCATAGATATCAGCCATGGAACACCTCCTCGGGATCGAGGGCACACCGTGCGAGCCCTTCGAAGTCGATCTTCAGGTATACGCCGGTGGACAGAGTGCTCATATGGCCCAAAATCTCCGATATCACCGGCAGGGCCGTTCCCTGCTCCAAAAGAACACCTGCCAGAGTGTGCCGCAGGGAGTGCATCCCCCGCGATGCGCCCGTCCTGAGCTCAATGCCGGCCAGGCGCGTGTATCCGACTATGATCGTATGCAGGTTGGCGTTGGCTCCGAAGGTGTCAAAAGGGGCGTAGTGACGGACAAAGAGATGGGGCGATTCGGTCTTTGGTCTGCCGTTCTTAAGATAGTCGATGATAGCCCAGCCGATGTCATCGAGCATGGGGTAGGTTACTCTCTGACTTGTCTTATGCTGCACGATTTCGATATTCTTGGTTGCCCAGTTCAAATTGGTGAGCCTCATTTCCCTGATGTCCTGCACCCTCATTCCAAGCCGGGCCACCATCAGAAGAATGGCGTAATCTCTCTTGCCCTTGGGGTTGCCCCTGTCCACCGCGTCAAGGAGGCGTCTCACGTCTTCGGGTTTCAAGGTGCTCGGTATCTTGGGGCAGCGAGGCAGTCTCGGTTTCGGCACATCGCCCGACAGGTCTTTCTGGTGATAGCCGTGTAGGTACAGAAACCTCACAAACGATCTCAGTGCTGTCAGGGTCGCCGAGATCGACTTTACATGA
The DNA here is from genome assembly GCA_963754785.1 of uncultured delta proteobacterium. Lineage (GTDB taxonomy): Bacteria > Desulfobacterota > Syntrophorhabdia > Syntrophorhabdales > Syntrophorhabdaceae > PNOF01. Next base: position 22,384 of record CAVWHH010000028.1, read on the forward strand.
TAGCCGGCAACGGTCCTTACGTAATCCGACAGATGATGGCTGGCTAAAGACGACAGGGACGTGACCCCGCGATCGTCCAGGTAGTCTAAGAACAGCTCCGTCCGGTACGTCCGGCTGCGCATCCCCTGGAGCGAGTAGTTTCGCTCAGCGCATTTCCGGTAGTATACCTTCAGCGCCTCCGCAAACTCAGGGGTTCTTACATAAGGGGTTTTTGTGGTTCTGCGCCGGAGAATGGCGCCATGGAGTTGGTAATCGCCGAGGACCCGGATGCAGCGGGCATAATTTCTGAAAGAGCGATGCGAAGAGACGGTATAGCTGTCCAGGTCGAACTCGTAGTTCTCCCGCAGGAACCTGTTAGCCAAAAGCTCCGAATAGACTTTTTGTCCCGTGCTGTCGGCAAAGCCGATCAACCGGTTGTAAAGCCTTCGGTAGCCGTCGCGCGTGCTTTTTGAATAACGTAGTCTGTCGAGCTCTCCCAGTACTTCTGCCACGAGCTTTCTGATAGGTCTTTCCGTATTCATGACAATCCTCCTTCGATGTAATGGATGCCAAGGCATCACTCTCATCGTGAAGGATTATGGAAAGTCTTTCCATAGTAAAGACAGTCATTTTAACTAGTTTTGGGCGCGACTTTACATAACCAATTACTTTGCATAATTCCCTACGCCGGCAGGTCCGATGAGGACGAGGTTCGATGGTTTGACGAGCCATTCGGTGTGCATATACTCCATAATCTTCTCCCGGGGTATTTTCGGGTTGAAGGCCCAGTCAAAATCAGATAAGAGTTTTATCCTTTTGATCCCCGACATCCTCATGAGGTACTCGATCCGTTTCTGTTCCCTTTTCTTGTGCTCTTCCGCAAGGAAGGCACACAGGAACTCTTTGTCTTTCTCAGATACAGATACGGGATCGGTGATCAACCGGAAGGCCTTCCAGAGGTCAGGCAAGCTCATCGTAGTCGGCAAGGTCCCTCCCTTCATAGGTGATATCCAGAAGCTCTTTTTTCTGGGGTGACACGGGCTGTTCCGTAAAGCCGGGAGTGAGGAGGCCTTCCACATAAGCGATGCGGTATATACCGAGGCTCGTTGCCTCCCGTACGGCAGAAACGAGCGTCTGCCTGGCCATGCCCTTAAGAAGCCTGAACAGCTTGATTGCACTCACACGGGAGTCCTCCCCTTCCTTTTCTGCCGCACCAAGAAAAAACTCTATCTGTGTATCCATCCTCTTCATGAGCTGGTAGATCCGCTCTTCCTTGAAGCGGGGCGTCATAGCGAGGAGCCTTTCTCTGTGAGAAGGGTGCTCGATCGTCCGGTTCTTGTCAAAGCACCTCGTATGGAGGGCAACCCGCCTGCCGTCAACGACAACCTCGATGGATGAAGGCGAAAGCATGACGGTCGAGGCCAGATTGCTGTATGAGGAAGGAACCGAGTATCGGTTCATGTCGCAGGTGACGAACCCGGTAGAAGAGATCAGTGCAGGAACAGTCCTGTATGGTTTGTAGTCGAGAGCGGGAAGGGGTGTGAGCCTCTCTTCGGCCAAAAGATCGAAAGGCGCCTTCCCGGTGGTCCGATGGGGCCTTCTGTTACGTTCATGGCGCCAGGACGTGAACGCACTATTCAGTTCGTTGAGACTGGCGAAGGTATCGGCATAGAGAAAATTGTCGATACTCTGTATAACCCGTTCAACACGCCCTTTCTCATTTCCCCTGCCAGGCGTACACAGATGGATGGCAAACCCAAAATGGCGGGAGAAATCCAAAAACTGGGGGTTTATGATAATCTCCGGCTTCCGGGCGACAACAACACTCCGCAAATTATCATACCGGTGTTTTCTGGCAATGCCTCCCACCTCTTTCATCGCCTCGATATGACCGTCCAAAAAAAACTCGAATGAGTGCTTCGGGTAGAATCTTCCGTAGAGGTACCGGGAATAGGCGAGAAGAAAGAGGAAGCCGTAAGCTGTGCCGAAGGGAAACTTCCGCTCCATCCAATCAATTTGCGCCTCTTCCCCCGGCAGGAAGGTAAGTTCGTGGTAGGCCTGTCTCTTTCTCTTCTTCCTTAAGGTCATCGTGTACTCTTTTACCGTGGTATAGCCTCCGGTAAAGCCGTAGGACTTAAGCCGCTCTAACACCTGGATCGCTTTCAGGCGGGGGTACTGATGGTACCATTCATCAACGAGCCGTCTATAGGGTTCGATGATACCCGGCCGCTTTTTTGGGAGGGACACATTGCCCATGACCCGCATGATCTTTTTGCGTGAGACCAAAAGATGTTCCGATATCTGGCGGATGCTCAAGTGTTCGACTTCGATGAGGTGTCCTACCATCGTCTTCAGAGTATCGTCGTCCATGGGAAGAATGTACGGTGAAAAGAGATCGCCGTCCATCTCGTCTTGTATCATCCCTATCCGTATCCATGAGCCGTAAATGTCCGTTTTCCGGACCTCTTTAAGAGTATCTTGTCTTGTATCATCTGAATCGTATCATCCGGTATGAGCAAGACGATTCTCTGTGGCCGTTTTGTATGGGGTATCTCGTCTTGTATCATTTTCTTTTCTCGCCATGCCTTGACATAGGGATATCTGCCGGCAAAGTATCCGGGGTTTTTCTTGACCCAGGCATCCTGGGCAGTCTTCTTCCGTTGTTTTTTACATCCGGGACTGAAGCATACCTTCTGTCTTTGGCCTACCCGGTGATCAGGGACAAAGTACCTTCCACAGACGAGACATTGTTTGACCACCAGTACACCCCCTTGTTTTTGTCATGCTATATGGTGGCGGCCAAAAACTAAAAAAGCAAAACCTTTTAATGGGGGGAGAAAGAAAGACTTCCCAGAGAACAATATGTGAGGATACAGATCGATCATATGGGGAGAAAGAATGCGGAGCGCAAAAACAAAAAAGACAAAACCTGACGAGGAAGAGGAAGAAAAAACCCTCCTACGGAAAAGGAACCAATGCCAACATAATTGGTACCTATTTAAGCGGCGCTAACATGGAATTGCGGTGGGCTGACTGACATCATATGGATTTACCCCGCCAACGATCAGCGACAGCGGGACGCCATGCCCGTTCAGTGGGAGAAGGTGTTTGCTTCCTATTTTCCCCTCGGTCTGTCGGATTCGACCCTGCAGCATCATGCGCGAGGGGTGCTTTGATCATCCTAGCGTCCATACTCTGCCACTTCCATGCTATACCTTCCATATCATCGTATTCAACCAATCCTGCACGCCAGAGGGTCAAGAAAAAACCTGCTTTGAGCCATTGTCTGAAGTACTTGTGTATAGAGCTTGTACTTGCGAATCGTTTTTTGGGTAATGCTTTCAATTGACACCTGGTTTTTAATACAAAAACAATACTCTCGAACACCCGCCGGGAGGGCATAGCTTTGCGGCCACCACCCAACTTTCTCTGGAAGGCCTTGCCTGGCCCCGTTCACGCGTTGGGATAAGGGGTTCAACACGTCTCCAGAATTCGTCAGATACTTCCCATGACCGGATCTTCACCATACACACTTCCTTGATTCTGAAGTATAGTACGACTGTGGATCTAAAGCAGGTTAATTACGGATAAGTAGTAACTATAGTCGACTAAATACTGAGAGGGGAGCAGTGTTTCCCATTTCTGGTTTGTCCGTTACATCGCAAGGACGGCCTGTAGCTATGAGGCTCATCAAAAAAGCAGCTTGACTTCAAACTTATCCCATGATAGTTCATTTTTGAAATACCAAATAGAGGTGTTATAGAAGAACAATGGAAAAATATCCTCACATATTTCAAACAGGATGCATTGGAAAACTTGAGACAAAAAACAGGATCAAATACGCCGCGACAGAAACAAACTTTCCCTTCGGTGACGGCTACGTAACCGATAGGGAAGTGGCATACATGGAAGCGCAGGCGCGGGGAGGAGCGGGGATCATTACAACGCAAGGCGCGTACCCCGATGAAAAAGGTGAAGGCAAAGGCTTTAAAGGTATGATGGCCATATTTGACGATCGTTTCATACCGGGGCTTGCCCGTATTGCTGATGTAATTCACCGGAACGGCCCCCTCTCATGTCTGCAAATTCTCCATTGCGGCAGGGAAGGTGGGGTGGAACTTGATCACTGCCTCATGCCTTCCGTTGTTCCTCAAAAGCTGTCCTATTTCAAACCCCCACGGGAGATCACAAAAGAAGAAATAAAGCAGACGCTGAAAGACCACATAAATGCCGCCAAACGAGCACAGGACGCAGGTTTTGACATGATCGAGCTTTCTGGCATCGTAGGCTACCTCATATCGACTTTTATATCCCGGTACACGAATAAAAGGACCGATGAATATGGTGGAGACATCAGACAGAGAAGCAAGCTTATGATAGAAATCATTGAGGGTGTAAAGGCCCAGGTTGGGGATATGCCAGTTGGTATCAGACTTTGTGGCCACGAATTACTTAATGACCGTGGCGGCAACACTATGGAAGAAAGCATAGAAAGCTGTAGAATTGCCGAAAAGGCCGGTGCTGATTATGTGAGTGTCACTATCGGATGGCACGAGTCATCACAGTCGGTCATCACCCGAGATGTACCCATGGGGCACTGGCTTTATGTTGCTGAAGCCGTAAAGAAGGCTGTAAAGATACCCGTTATGATGGCCTTTCGGCAGTTTCTTCCTCATGTCCCTGAAGCGGCGATTGCAGGCCATCAGATAGATTTCTGGGAAATGTGCAGGCCCATGATTGCCGACCCCGAGCTTCCTCGAAAAATAAGGGAGGAACGCGAGGATGAGATCGTTCCTTGCATTGCATGTAATCTTTGTTTTTCACGGCTCTACTACCATCAACCGATTATGTGCTCGGTCCGTCCAACTCTCGGTCACGAAGGTGAAAAGAATTGGGGCTATTATGGATTTTCCGAAGCTAGGAAAAAAAGGAAAATTATAATCGTCGGTGGAGGCCCGGCGGGGCTTGTGTGCGCTGTCACCGCCGCTCAGAGGGGCCATGAGGTAACGCTCTTTGAAAAAAAGGATCACCTGGGCGGAAACATCCTCCTTGCTTCAAAGGTGGATGATGGTGCTATTGAACTTCTAAGGCCGATAAAAACATTGAAAGCCCTTTGTGATAAGGCTGGAGTTGTATTTCATTTTGGTGTTGAATGTACCCTGGAGGTCCTTAACAAAACAAGTGCCGATGCGATTGTCATTGCAACCGGTCCGACGATAAAAAACCTGCCACGGGGAGTGCTCACGCCTCAAGATATCATCGGAGAAGAAAAAAAACCGGGGCAGCGCGTTGTCATCGTCGGGGGAAGTGGCGTTGGCCTTGGAGTGGCGGTGTTCCTTCTCCATCACGATGATTACCGGATCACGATTGTCGAAGAAAGCGGAAAAATTGGCAGGGACGTGAATCCATTCTACCTCTGGCAATATATGGGGCTCATGAAAAAGAAAAAAGTAGTATTTCATGGTCAGATAAGGGCTTGCGGCATAGAAGACAATCGCGTTCACATATCGACTCTCCTTGGAGAACAGACGATAGAAACAGACAGCGTCGTGATGGCTTTATTTGAACCCGAAAAAACGTGGCGGGAATCATTTCAGGGTACAGAGAATGAAATATATTTCATAGGTGATGCCAAAAAGCCAAGACGACTCAACAATGCCATACATGACGGGTACCGGCTGGGGATGGTGATTTGAGATGATACCTGTGATTCTTAAAGATATCTGCACAGGCTGCGGAATGTGCATAGAGGTGTGCCCTCCATCAGCCATCTCTTTTCAGGATGTGAAGGCATGCATAGACACTGAACTCTGTGAAGAATGTGGTTTTTGCGCGTCGGAATGTCCGGCAAAGGCCATAAAGATACCCTTTCCCCTGTCATGTAAGTAATCAAACAATCTACCATTTAAGTGAAGCGGAAAAGACACGATAAATATTAAGAGAACTATGGTGTTTTTTGCAGACAAAGATAGTCTCATAAGAATAGCAGGTAAGTCATAAAAATTTGCGGGGGCAGCATGGAAACGAACAGACTCCTTTTGAAAGTGGAACGAACGAAGCAGAAATTCTTGAACTCTTTATTGATGAGAAGCATTATCGAGGTTTCTATGGAATCAATTTAGCAAAGGTAATAGAAACACCTATGCCTGCAAAGACCATTAAACCATCTGATACAAAAAAGGGTATAGTCTGCGGTCTTTTTAGCCATCGCGACAAGGTCGTCGTTCTTATCGACCTTGCTCGGTGGCTCAAGAAAGAGAGGGTTGAAAAACCACCCCCAATGTGCTTATCACGGAGTTCAATAATGTCATTACCGCGTTCATGGTTTCAGGGGTTACAAGAATATACCGTGTTACTTGGGAAGATATAGAACCTCTTGACGGCTACATGGAGGGTATGAGCGACGCGGTGACAGGCGTTATTGAACTGGAAACAAATTAGTTCTTCTTCTTGATTTGGAAAAAGCTATCAGTGGATTGAACCCCAAATTGGCAATAAAGGCTTCATCTGGGTATGATACCATCGCGTTCAATCTCGATAAACCGATAAAAGTCCTTCACGCGGATGATTCCAATGTTTATTCGTCATAAAGTGAAGCTCCGTCTCGAAGAACATCAACATTTTTCCGTCGAGCCCGTTATGAACGGAGACGAGGTTTGGAAATATCTTATTGGTCTCAAGGAGAATGCACATAAACAGGGTCGTGAGGTTACAGATTTTCTCGATGTGATCTTGACCGACGTAGAAATGCCCGGCATGGACGGTTACCACCCTTGTAAAAGGATAAAAAAGGACGAGGAGTTTAGGCTGCTCCACGTCATACTTTTTTCTTCTCTTATCACTGACAAATTAGTGCACAAAGGAGAGGCTGTCGGGGCCGATGGACAGTTTGCAAAACCTGATCTCCAACTCATGGCTTTGATGAAGGATTTGTTGGAAAAACGAAGAAAGGCTGCATGACGACAACCTGCTATGGCCATTTCCTCTCCATGTATAAGACGAAAGCCACCGGCTTTAGGTGGGGGGGAACCGGTGGCTTTAATATGGCAGCCCTGTGGAATGAATAATATGTTAGGGCTGATGGAAGTATAACACCACTTACTTATTTGAAGAATGACCAATGTCACACATATTAAGGATGTTGTCTTGCGCGAAGTTTACCCGTAAGTTTTGCACTGTGATCCATGGCATAACACTTACCAGTTGAAATCTGTAATATTTGGAAAGTTAACCAATGAAACAATTCTTGTAAGCCTCAATCTTGGGGGGGGGTTGCACAAGGGCCACATATGGGTCTACACAATGATTACAACGAGAACTCGTGAGAGAAGGGTGTTCGGGATGTTGAATTTCTTTATGGTCCGTTGCCTGAATTTCCGGGATGTTCTCAATACACTATTCGCCCTCTCCATCAGTAAAGGGGCCCTGGAGTTTGTCAGATCGGACAATGGCGCCGGTTCACGGCAAAGGAAGTACGGAAGTAGTTGAGGGCTTGATAAATTGCTCAAGTGGGAGATCTTCGCGACTATCACGTAGACAAGCTATCGATAGAAAACTGGAGAAGGGAATACCACACGATGAGGCCCCCGACTTTGGATAGAAACACCCGGCCGACTCGTCGGCACAAAAGTGGTAGGACAAAATTAAAGCGTAAAGGTGTTCGTATCGGTTTGAAGCGATACTTCCCGATAGATATTTTCGACGTCATGGGCGTCGAGCCTTTCAAAATCACTTTCTACGGGCGTTACAATAACGCCGCACATTTCTATTACGGCAGGGCTTACTGCGATCTTCTCGTCTCCTTCCTTGAAAAATGCCTGAGGTCGGTGTTTCGCGCGCGGGAATATGAATACCTGTTGTTTCTCTTCATTCTCAATGCCGGCTATGCTCATCATGGGTTCTTTATTCGGACAGAGGTTCTCTTTCATTAACGAAATCGTTCTTTGAAAGGCAGAACCGAGAAGCGGCCGGCTTCTCCCCCTCAGGATGAAGGCGTCCCGACCAATATCATTTACACGATAGATACTGACACCATTACCGTGAGCGATTCCAACAACTCTCGTTTTCTCGAAGGACACATCTTCAATTGGTAAAAGCCCCGATGGAATAGCCTGAAAATGGTGGTGATCCGGAGCGGAAGCACCGCATTCGGGCCCGTTGTAGAGAATGGTCCAAGCGTTACCCAAATCAGTTATAAGTTGGAGAAATACATTAATATTTGCTTCAATAAATTGAGGGCGGTGGTCAATTGCTGCTATGGTCAAGTGGGAATAAAAAACAGGCATGGGATTACAGAGAATCAGGTACGTGTTCCGATAAAGGATACCCCTCTGGTTTGTGGGAAGGTTCTTGAGGCACAAAAAACAGGGGCGGTCATTAACGGATCTCTTATCGATGACGGCCATGCTGCTTTTCACCCTGAGGGGATTATACCTAAGGCGGACAGAGTAACCGTTGCATAATATTTCTCGCTCCTTCGTTGCTTTCAAGGATTCATATCCATAGGTCAGCTCACGCCATGTTTCCATTTGATTTCTAAGAAGTTCCGAGACTAGCTGAGGCAGACTTTTTTCGTTTTTCTTATTGTCAAAAACGGAGAAGACCTTATTTGACAGGATTGTCTCGTTACTCACTTGCAGGCCCTCTTCTTTCCTTGTTGAGTTGCTGCCGGGCGATAATTTCATCGGTCCTGACCCTGTCTTTGAAGGCGTCATTTCTATTTTTTGCCTCTACGGATAATGCGGCATCAGTATTACCCGGCCAGCGTCTACAAAGATAGAGGCTTTCGTAAATCCGCCCGATCCGGTATTCACGGCAGATCTTCAAGCCCGCGGCATAATCTTCGCCGTAGTTTACATTGAGAAATTGAGTATGGCGTATAACATCGGTACGAAAGGCCCTTGGGGCGCCAAAACCGTTTATGCGCAATGCGTTATTCCAGCCATTTTCATCGGTCCATTCGCGGTGATCGATAAGCCCAGGGGGGATCTCCTCCAGATCGAAATTAACAATAGTGTAGGAGCCTACCACCATGGCGTAACGCCCCTGCCGAAGCATATCGACAGTCCGCTGGAGGGTCAGGGAGCTTCCATAGAGATCATCCGAGTCGAGCTGCACAGCATATCGTCCGCAGTTGTCAGACATCAACGCCTCGTTCCAACAGCCCCCTATACCGAGGTCAGTTCGAAGAGGTACTTCATGGTTCAGCCTGTTATACTTGTTCGCAAGTTCGGAAAGCAGAGCCGTTGTACCATCCGTGGAATAGTTGTTCACAACGATGACATTGAAGGGAAAGTCCGTGTCCTGCGAGAGAGCGCTCTTGATTGCGTCGGCAACTGTATTTTTTCTGTTCCGTACCGGTATTACAACAGAAGCCTCTACGGGGAAGCTATCCTCTGTCTTAAGCTGTGGGACATCACGCAGGGTATCAGGAGCAAGATAGGCGTCGATTCTCCTTAAATGATCGGTAAAAACAGCCTCCATCTCTTTCTGAACCTCGGTCTGTCTCGGATCCACATAGGCAAATATCTTTTCATTGCCCGAATGATCCTTCACGGCTGGCAGAGAATAAAGAGGCTCGGGAAGGTGGTGTATTGTGTGATCGATGGAAACTTTGAGACGAAGGTCGTAGATACCGGCATATCGCACTGCCGGAATGTTCCCATATTTTCTTATCGCTGCACGGACGGCCGACATAGAGAAGAGCATCAATTCTCCGAAATCAAAATCATCCCGGATACATCCTTTTTGATAATCATTAAGAGGATGAGGGACAATACCGTCATGTACTCCGTCAAAAAAGTCACAGTAAGTTATGCCGGCTTTTGTTCTTTCGGCAGTCTCTACTATCTTCTTGAGGGCGAGAGGTTCTACAGATATTACCCGAGGGAGTGTCAATAGAAGAAGGTAATCGCTTTTAGCGCTATCCAGTATCCGGCGAAGTGTCTGCTGAGAGGTAATCGGCCCGGACGTGAGAACGCTGCATCGCGGTACAGTGAAAGAAAGGCCTTCAAGACCCACAACGATCACATCTTCCACAAGCCCTGAATCAATGAAGAACAGCAGCATCTTCTCAAAAAGAGGGTCATAAAAGAAAGGTACCGCTATCGTGATTGGCTTCATTCGGCACATCATATCACAAGAGCCTCCTTTACGCACGCAGAACATACACTCCGGGCCTGTTTTATCCATTATCCACTGTATCCCTGCAAACCGTTTCTCTAGCATAGAGACTGTATCTATATCCCAATCTCTCATTGACAGTAACCTTTAAAAATAATATTGTAAGAATCGTGACACAGGAAAATTCGCATCTCACAGGGGCAAAGCACTCAGAGATGATACCGACCAGTGAACCAGTTATTCACGTTGGTATAATGGATGAACAACTCGCGATCGAAGGTTCGCTCAATGGCGAATACGACACAGACGGCTCAGGTCCTTTGTCGGGAAAGTTCTTTGCAAAAGCAGTTTGTGGCACAATAATCTTCTTTGATGAAGCGGGTCATGAGGTTACGCGAGCACCAGAGGTATCAGCCAAGGCGCACGGCGATGCCTCTTTTACCCTCTTCGCGGTAACTATCGGAAACCGCTTCCACTGGGAGAGAAAAGAAGACCAAACCTTTCAGCGTGACCTTGTCCTCAAGGTTCGTGACAACGGCACAATGGCTGTCATCAACGCTATACCTCTTGAGGATTATCTCAAAAGTGTAATATCTTCCGAAATGAGCGGCAATGCCTGTCAGGAATTCCTCATGGCCCACGCTATCCTGTCAAGGAGCTGGCTTCTTGCCGCGCTTAAGCGAAAATGCAGGCCCGATAAGCCGCTGTTCGATCCATCAAAAGGCACAGAATGCGGTGATGAACTTGTCCGCTGGTACGAACAGGAAGAACATGATATTTACAATGTCTGCGCCGATGATCATTGTCAGCGTTATCAGGGTGTTACAAAGATCGTCTCTTCCAGCGCCGGCGATGCGGTGCTGCAAACGAGGGGACAGGTATTAATGTACGGCGATGAAATCTGTGATGCTCGGTTTTCGAAAGCATGCGGGGGTCTTACGGAGGATTTCGCCACAGCATGGGAGACAAGGCATATACCGTACCTCACTTCTATTCCTGATGCACCGGCTGTTCATAATCCGATTAAAACAGAAGAAGAGGCAGTCCGGTGGATCACCTCTGAGCCTGAGGCATATTGCAACACAAGGGACGATGGCCTTCTCAACAGTATCCTGCCCGGCTTTGACCGCGAGACTGGCACGTTTTTCCGCTGGAAGGTCGAATATGACCGCACAGAATTGGAGGAGATCGTCCGCGATAAATCGGGCATTGATTTCGGCACGCTCAGGGATATCAGACCCCTTTCGCGTGGTCCTTCCGGCCGCGTCTTTCGTCTAAGCATTATTGGCTCTAAAAAAAGCATAGTTGTAGGAAAAGAGCTGGAAATCAGGCGATGGTTGTCCCGAAGCCACCTTTATAGCAGCGCTTTCGTCGTGAACAAGAAATACAATGGGCAGAATGAAGTGGAAAGATTTATTTTTCATGGCGCCGGGTGGGGACATGGTGTAGGACTATGTCAGATCGGCGCCGCTGTTATGGCGCATAAGGGATTCAGGGCAACTAAGATACTGGAACATTATTTTCCCGCAACACGGATAAAGAAAATATATTAATAAGGCCGCACCAACGGCTCGGATAAAAGAAAGAGGGGTTGACAATTATTGAACAAACGGCGATTCAAGACGGCCTTCATTCTCGGAGCGGGCCTTGGAACAAGGCTGCGCCCGCTTACAGAACGATGCCCGAAGCCCCTTCTGACTATCGATGATCGTCCCATCATTACTTATGCCATGGAACACCTGCTCCAGGCAGGCGTTGAACGTTTTATCGTTAATACGCACCATTGCCCGGAAATCTATCACGAGTATTTTCCTGACGAACAATGGCACGGAATACCCATTCTGTTCTGTCACGAGCCGGTCTTGCTTGATACTGCCGGAGGGCTCAAGAACGTTCAAAACCTCCTTGACGAAGACGAAGCAATCCTCTGCTACAACGGGGATGTTATAGCTGATTTTCCGTTGCAGAAACTCATTGGGGCGCACGAAATGAAAAGACCGGAAGTAACATTGGCGCTGAGAAGCACAGGTCCTCTTCTGAACGTAAATATAGATGAAAGGGGTGAGGTCTGCGATATGAGACATACCCTGGGAAAGGTTGGCATCGGGAGTTATCTCTTCACCGGTCTCTACGCCATTGAGACCACCCTGCTCAGGTTTATCGAGGCGGGCAAGGTCGAGTCTATTATCCCTATCTTTATTGGGAGAATTATCAAAAAACCAGGCTCAGTGCGTGGCATCGTCATCGATGAAGGCCGATGGCACGATATTGGATCAATCGTCGAATATGAGGCGCTGAAGACTGAGATGGAGGGCAGATAATGTCCCAGGAAGAATTGAAAGATTTTGCCCGAACATCGCTAAGGCTCCCCCGGTCAACATCTTTCGAACTCGTACAATTGCCGGTCAGAGGTTCAGATAGAAGCTTCTTCAGGCTTACCTGGGATGACGGCGCGTCAGCCATACTGGTTCATTACGATCCTGTGCGTGTTGAAAACACATACTATGGCGACATCGCCGCCTTTATCCGTAGTATCAACGTGCCGGCCCCTGCCATATTTGGCCATGACCCTGTCCGGTGTTTTATGGTGATGGAAGACATGGGCACTGTTGATCTCTGGTCTTTCAGGATGTCCCCATGGGTGGAAAGACGCGCCCTTTATTGCAAAACCCTTGAGGCCGTCTATCGGCTGCAATCATTTTTGATAAAAGACTTCCCGTCAGAAAAGGTGAGGCTCATGGATGGATTCAATCCGGCACTGTATCGCTGGGAACGTGACTACTTCAGAGAACATTTTGTAGGAGGAGTATGCGGCATCGTGCCCGAACCATTGCTAGCAGAGCGGCTTGAAGGCGAACTCGCAGCGCTCGCAGAACGCCTCGGCAGAACAGAGTCCTGCCTTGTGCATCGTGATCTCCAGTCCCAGAACGTCATGATCCGAGATAGAGAGCCGTTTCTCATCGATTTTCAGGGTATGCGTTTCGGAAGCAAATTCTATGATCTGGGCTCCCTGCTTAACGATCCTTACGTAAATCTTTCCTCAGAAGAGGTCCTCGATCTGCTCGATTTTTATTATGGCTTGTCAAAAAAAGATATGGGGTGGTCTGTATTTATGGACTGTTTCTGGGATGCCTCGGCCCAGCGTCTCATGCAGGCCCTGGGGGCCTATGGATTCCTGGGCCTCAAAAAAGGATTGAACGGTTTCTTTGACCATATACCCTCCGGGCTCGCGCGCCTTCATCGTTCGGCCACACGTGCTTCATCACTGCCATTACTCCGCGAACTCTCGGAAGTTTGCCTCACGCATCTGCAATAATTGGGAGGACTTCTCAGTACGGCCTATGGAAATGTTGGTGAAATATCGAGATTTCTATTTTCGGTGTGATACCTCCCCATAGCCCGCAAGGCATATGTCGGAGTTTCGACGCCCTTGTAAGGCATTGAAAAGGCCCCGTCTTCAAAGATACACGCGGTTACAACAACTTCCTCACCAATCTCGGCACTATTCTTACTGAGACATGGAAAAAAAATTGGGACAGTCCATACATTATAAGAACATTTCGCGTCAGTAATAACAAAAGAAGAATTCATCTATAAATTAGCGGGAGGGGCTGCGCCAGCATTATCAGGAAGGCCAAGAGGACCAGCTTGGCGCTCTGGGCTTGGTGATTAATATCATTCTGCTGAAAAATACACTCCGCATGGGTGCCACCCTCGCTCACTTGCGGCGGATAGGCTACCCCGTGATGGACGAAGACGTGACCAAGCTGTCAACGTTCATCTACAATCACATCACAATGTTTGGAAGATACTTCTTTGCCGTACCTGAGACCGTAATTCGCGGGCAATTGCGACCCTTGCGTAATCCTGGGGATGATAAATAGCGCTTAACGCGATTTTCTGTTCCACTGCTCCCCAAACCCAAAGTTTATTTTTGTACAGGTATGGAATGAGGTCCAAAAACATGCATGCGTAAAACGGTCAGGGAAAGGCGTAGCCACGCATCTGCCATGAACTGAAGCAAGCCACCAGCGCAACTGGATGATTGTTCTGCCAGGGGTGAGTCCGCACGTGAGTAACTCCTACGGTTTTGATAAAGAGACAAAGACCGTTACTTCGTTGAATATAAGCTGGCTTGACCAGCCTGTCCGGAATGCCCTCCTTGAGGGTATTTTTGGCAAAACCGGATAGGACCTTTGTGAGAGTCAACACTGGAATCGTTACTCGTTATAGTCGGCAAGGAGAAACAATTATTGCACAATTTCTCCCAGAGAATAAGTCGGGTTGGCTATGTATGTGAGCCTTTTGCTCAACGCTCCTTAACCCAAAGTTCGATACCTAACCATGACCTACCCATCGGACATCACAGGGATATTGGTGAAAATAGAATTCCCGGTACTGGTCACAACCCGAGGAGTTGAAAGGCCCTTGTGTCTTGGATGGGTGTGGGATCGGTTACCTGTGAGAAGGAGGGGGCCTTTGGGTCGGAGGCGATGCGGCACGTGTTCCGGCAGCGCGTGCCGAGTTCGTGGAGGAGGGTCGCGAAGCTGTGGATCGGAAGCTCCTTCGGGCCATCCTTCTTTCTCTTTGCGGACAAGGAAGGCTCGGCAGGTGTAACCGGATGTCTCGTCTTCCGGTTTCCTCCCAGTTCCTCGTCGTCAAACAGAAGGGGCGCAAGGGCCTTTCTCATATGCCATTCGGTGTAGAAGGCGAGCATGCAGAGGAAGATATGGGCCCTGACACGGTCAGGGATTCTGTGCCATATAGGTCGTACGAGAAGGTCGAGACCCTTTAACCCATGTTCCTCGGCAGTGGGGTATGTTGTATGCATGAGTATCTTCCGAAACCCACTCGGTGCTTACTGCGGAACTCAACGATTTCCGCTTCTGTGGCAAAAGCATCCTTTTGGGGGACGACCGCGTCCTTGATAACAACCGTATACATAATCGTTATATATATTAGCAAGGTGAAAGCATCAAATGATAAGTATATTGATGTATCACATGTATTTTACTGAAACTATTGAAGGTTATATTATTGAGTGAGAAATATCACAGTTTTTCTTGACAGCGGAGGTATTTGCGCCTACAATTCCATACGCAATGCTATACAAGTGATACTAAAATAGGATTGTAAAGGAGGTGATGAGGGAAACCAATTAGAACAGCGTTGGGTTGTGGTTTGTGATGCGTTGTCTATCAAGACCAAGTTACCTGTTAAACCAGAAAACGTAGAAACACATCCTGCTATGAAAAGCATGGCATAGGGAGATCCTTCGGAAAGGCTCTTAAGTTATCTCAACGGTAATACATCTAAGGAGGCATACAATGCAGTTTAGAGAAAAAGTAACTATCTTTGCCTTTGCAGTTCTGATTATGTTCACATTGGGTACCGTGATGGGATTTTCTGCTCCGGTCACCTGTCCGAACATCGCAACTCTTTCGTTTACAGACCTTCAATTTGGTCAACCGGTAACATTCACCTCAGCGCAATTAATAGCCGCTACCACTACCTTGCCGGAGCTCTGCGACGTCCGGGGGACTATTTATCCGGCGATTAACTTCATTCTGAGAATTCCGACGGTAACTTATAACAACCGCTTTATCATGCTGGGATCGGGAGGCACCGCCGGATCTGTCAGCGTTTCCGGAATGCCACCCTATCTGAACCAAGGGTTTGCGGTTGTTGTAACGGATACGGGTCACAACAATGCCGTGTCGGGGCAGACCGGGTGGGCGGTTCCACAAAATGCGGCCACGGATCAAGTGCTGATGGATTATTCCTACCGGGCAAACCACGAAGTGTCGAACCTCTCAAAGGAAATCATTAACGCCTATAAAGGCAGTAATCCCCAGTACTCGTATTGGGATGGCTGCTCCAACGGGGGCCGCGAGGGCTTTGTGGAGGCACAGAGGTATCCGGGGGACTTTGACGGATACTTAGTCGGCTCTCCGCCGCAGAATCTTGCCCGGAATATGATGGGATTCATGTGGAAAGGACAGTGGGGAGCGAGTGTGCCGCTGAGCAAGATGTGTCTTCAGGCCCAGTATGTGTACAACAAGTGTGATATAAAGGACGGTCTCATCGATGGCCTCATCGAGAACCCAGTCGCTTGCAGCTTTGACCCCATGACTGATCTTCCTGCCTGTCCGGGGGACGTGGATCAGCCTACCTGCTGGACCCGTGCCCAGAGACAAGCGATCAAGGAAATTTATGTTGGTCCGCATACTTCCTGGGGCTATCAAATCAACGTGCCGGTGGTGCCAGGTGGCGAGGTCTGCACGGACCCCACAAACCCGAATACGAGCGGCTGGGCCGGTCCTCTCGGATTCTTGCCGGGTGGTGCAGCCGGGCCACTGGGTCAGGGTACCATCAGGGACCTTTTCTTGAGAAATCCCAGTTTCAACATGGCAAACTTCAACTGGGATACGGATGCCCTTACGGTACTGGCCAGGCCGGAAGTACAGTGGATGAGGGCCGACAGTCCTGATCTATGGGGAGTGAAAGAACGGGGCGGAAAAATCATCAACACCTTCGGATGGGCTGAGCCAACGGACCCAGCCTTTGCACCCGAGTATTACAATGAAGTGGTACGTTATATGGGTCGGGAGGACACGGTCGAGGATTTCTACAAGCTCTATTTCGTTCCCGGCATGTTCCATTGTGGCGGCGGGGTAGGCTGCTACCAGGCTGACTATTTGACTCCGCTTATGAATTGGGTCGAAAAAGGCACTGAGCCCGAGGCGATTATAGGTTCCCGCCCCGCGACTGCAACGTTGACGGCCATATCCAGACCGATCTGTCCTTATCCGGAAGAAGCCCGATACACCGGCTTCGGCAGTACGGCTGATGCAGCAAATTTCGTCTGCGTGACGCCAATCTCGGCCCAGGTCAGGATTGAACCGGAGGTCTTAAAGCTTGGCAGTAACGGCACGTTCAAAGCCTTCATCACCTTCCCATGGAGCTACCGGTTGAGATCTTCAGAGATCCAGGAAGCTGTGTGCGAAGGAGCCCGAGCCGAGAAAGGCCAGCTTTACGGGCCGGCAGGCTATATGGCACAGTTCGATACGCAGGATTTGGTGGGAATCACCACGGGAAATAAAGTTCCGCTCAAGGTGACCGTAATAGCTAACTATCACGGCAAACTGGTTTCCTTCGAAGGGACCGATACAGTCAAGATCAGATGAAATAACCTGAGGTCCGATGAGACCTCGTGAGGATAAGAGGCAGGGTTGGAATAGACCCTGCCTCTTTTTATTGGTCTTTCATTCGTGCATTTATTTACTCCTATGAAGATGTTTTTGGGGTCAGTAACCGAAAAGAACCTGTAGCATCTATTCACGTAACAGGAACGATACGACCCCACAGCGACCAAACAGTGGGATGGACAACGCAATACTCCAGGGATATAGGTAACATTTTTATTGGTAACCTTCTGTTCTTGAGGATAACGGCAGTTGAGGATTTGGCAGGTGTATTCAACATTTTTCCCAGTCAACGGATTTTTAAAAATTGGTGGAGCAATTCTATTCAGTGCTGGAATTGAGTTTTTCACGAACAAGTGATTTATGCCCTGTTTCAAGCGGTAATGGCGAATTTTCTATTACACAATTATTAACAGTCTCATAATTGTGTCTATACACAAGCGGCGCATCTTGTGGTCTCATTATTAAAGTACGAACGACAGGTTAAATATTTTCTAAATGTGGTGAAACACCCATGCCGACTCGTCGGCACAAAGAAGAATGAAAATGATATGAAGCTCCTCTTTTTGTTATAAGAATATCGATGTACCTATTCTCACACAAAAGGAGGGATATCATGGATATCATCATCGAAAGAGGGGCTGGCCTTGATGTGCACAAGGAGACAGTAGTGGCATGTATTATGGGAACAGGAATAAAGAAGGAGATACGAACCTTCAGTACCGTGACCAACGATCTTTTACGTCTTAAGGAATGGCTGAAAGAGAACCGCATAACCCATGTCGCCATGGAGAGCACCGGGGTCTACTGGAAGCCCATATTCAACATACTGGAAGATAGTTTTGAAGTGATGCTCGTCAATGCACGACACGTCAAGAACGTACCGGGAAGAAAAACCGATGTAAAAGACAGCGAATGGCTCTGTAAGCTTTTAAGAAGCGGACTGGTCAAGGGAAGCTTCATCCCTCCGAAAGAAATAAGGGAACTTAAGGGATCTCACCCGGTACAAAAGAAAACTGATCCAGTCCATTGCCTCTGAAAAACAGAGAATAGAGAAGATTCTTGAGGATGCGAATAGAAAGCTCTCCTCCGTGGCTTCGGATATATTCGGAGTGAGCAAGACCCGGATTACCGAAGAGTTGATGAAGGGAGATCTTAAGCCAGACCAAATGGCGGAATTGAGCAAGGGCAGGTTAAGGAAAAGAAAAGAGGACCTCACAGAAGCCCTTGTGGGACATATGGAGGAACACCATACGTTCATGATCCGTGCTTCATTGGGACATATGAAGGCAATAGAGGAGATCCTCGTCACCCTGGAACACAAGATACGGGAAATAATCGAGCTTCACTTCAAGGAAGAATACGATCTTTTGAGGACAATACCGGCTGTGAAAGACAGCACCTCCGTCATCATCGCGGAAATAGGAGTAAACATGGATCTTTTTGTAACCGATATGCACATTTCATCATGGTCAGGTATGAGCCCGGGCAACAACGAAAGCGCGGGGAAAAAGAAACCAGGAGTAACTACACACGGCAATACATCCTTAAAAAGTATCCTCACGGAGTTGGCATGGGTGGCAACAAAGATGAAAGGCACTTACCTTCGGGCCAAATACCAGAGCCTTGTGGGCAGACGAGGCAAGAAAAAGGCGTTGGTCGCAGTAGGACATAAGATACTCATCATGTGTTATCACATACTCAAATACAAGGTACCCTACAAGGAACTTGGACCGAACTATCTCGATACACGGAAAAAAGACCGTATTGCGAAGAGCTATATAAAGAGACTTACCAATCTTGGATATACGGTAACATTGAACGAGGCAGCATAGACACCCAAAACGAGAGCCTACTGTGGAAAAAAGGTCGACGCTTACTGGTGGTTTAAACCCCGTAAGTGAAACTGACATAAGCCGGTCATAAGGACAAAACAATGTTGCCATAGAGCGCAGGGGAAATTTTTACAACCCAGACCGGCTATTCCACAGCTTAAAAAGAAAGGAAGGTAATATGCATTAGGACAGCTTAATTTTCAGGGGAAAGCTGCTATAATTAGCAGTAGATGGATTATATGCAAAGGAGGAAACAAAAATGATACTTCATGTGCAGTATGAAAATGACCAATATGACTATATTGATACGCATGTTTTTGATAAACTTCTCAAACAAGAGAGTCTTAGACAGTTCTACCGACCATCCGAGGAAAGATGGGTCAATGTTTATAGTGATCCCATTCGAGGGGAGGGCGGTGATTATTTAGGGCCCGACAGAAGGCAAGGTTACAAAGGTGACTGAGAACGTTGAGTACCTCCACGGATCAAAAACCGTCTGGTCTTAAAATGACCCTGTCTTTTTTGTTTGTTTCCTTCGGTAATCATCAGCTCACAGGTCAACCTGCTATTGCAGATAGGTGGAAAGTAACAGCTATGAAGTACTGAAATTGAGTTTTCTAAACGTATGCTCGATATCACTGCTGTCCAAAATACCACAATTCCTAAATTCACCTCCAATGAAATCAGCATGTTGGACGGATACATTATCCATTTCAAAATCAGGTTGGGTCGGGGACTGTTTATTATTCCGCATTCTGCTGTCCAATTTACCTAAACTCCAATGTCATTTGATCACCCACAGGCACGATTGCCGGTACCTCGAAGGGTTTATTTATCCATTCCCATAGATCTCTGTAGGTAAAGAGATTATACCGGAGCATAGCAACGAGGTTTGAGAGCGACCAGTTGAACTGGGACCTGAATTTCAGGTATTTGAGAACAAGAACGGCAATCAATGCTGTTAAGATCTGGATCAGAAGAGCGTTCTTCGAGGTCCCCACACAGGTCTTTATCTTGAGATGCTGTTTGAGCGTTTTAAAGAATATCTCTATCTGCCAGCGGTCTTTGTAGACAGCCGATACGGTAGTGGCTCCGAAGGTGAGATGGTTGGTAAGCAGAACGATGGTTTCCTTTTTTTCTTCGTCCCATACCTCTGTTCTCCTGAGGATGTTTAAGCATTTCTTCCGGGAATAATATCCTTCAAAGGCTATGAGTTGGTCTTTGAGGATGTTTTTCGTTTTTCGGGACGGACTTCTCTTCAATCACTTTGAAAACGGCATTGTCTTTCTGCCGGGTAACAAAATATACACCGTCATCGGGCAACCGGGAGAACATACCGTAATCCGTATACCCCCTGTCTATGACAACAATGGAACCAGGGGCAAAAGAGAGTTCCCGCGCAATCCTCACTTCATGGATATTCCCTTCGGTGATGTTGGCGAAGACGGGGAGGTATCCGTCATGGTCCAGAAGAAGGTGGAGCTTGACTGCGCCTTTGGTCTGTCTATATGTTGCCCAGTCGAAGAGGGTAAGACAGAGATCAATCACCGATGCGTCGAGGCTATAGAGTTTGTTTTTGAACCGGAATTTCTTTTTTCCCTTTGCCAATGGTGTACATGTGCTCAGGAGTTGAGAGAACGTCTTCTCATAGAGCTGCCAAGGTCTATGTTCATTTGCATAGGACAGGGTGGAACGACGGGGGGCATCTTTTATCCCTCAATGCTTTACCTTTCCGAGACAGGTTGCCAATCCTCCACAGATTTCCCGTAATGAGTGGGCCTGTCCTAATTGACAGAACAGCATGGCGACAAACTGTTCCCAACAGGTGAATCCTTTTGCCTTTTTTTCTGCTTTCAATTCTATCACGGTGTTCTGGAACTCTATCCGAGAGAATACCTGTAGAATCTGTCCGAATATGCTGCTAAACTTATTCATGGGGTGTCTCCTTTCAGGTGGCGTTTGTTATTGGTAATTTCAAATTTTACCTGATCGGGGTACCCCACTGAAAGTTTATTTTGGACAAGAGTGAGATCAAATATCGTCTGATACCAACATTGATTCCCTCCTCTCTTAGTCGTGATAAGGCCACATGGGTAGGCGCACTCCGCATCGGTTTTACCTAACCCTGTCGCGTCCTAACGCCTTCATGCGGGATATCTATCCATGTGGGGTCCTGAAAAACGCAGCAAAACGAAAAAAAGCTGTCCAAAATGGCTTCAACAAAAAACCATATATTTTGTAAAACCAAAGCCGACGGCGGGAATTAAATCCACGACCTATTCATTATGAATGAGGTTACATAAATAATAGTAATAATAATTGTGGATAGTTATGAAGCACTGTGAAGTGAATTGTGAAGTTGACCTAGATCCACCATCAAAAATAATAAAAAACCTCGTTGGCCCTGATGAACAGGCGTGATAGAATAGATTAGCAAAACCAAATCTATCACCAACGAGGTGAATCAATTATGACACAAGGACTCCTTCCTTACAAGTATGAAGAAGAGAAAACCGATTCGGGCATGACAGCCCTTGCAGGCCTTCCCGTCTATCTGGACCTGGCCTCTGTTCTCAATCTGGGAGAAAGCATCTCGTCACATCTGCATACAAAGGTGCAGGGCTGGACAGACGAGCAGATCATCCTCTCCCTTATCCTACTAAACCTCGCCGGTGGAGAATGTGTCGATGACCTTTGTATCCTCGAAGCCGATGAAGGATTCTGTCGCATACTCCAACGGATTGAACTTAAGGGTCTTCCCAGGAAGGAACGACGACAGACACAGAGACGATGGCGTAAGGAAAAGCACCGGTCCGTCCCCTCGGCCTCAGCGGTCTTCCGGTATCTTTCTGCTTTCCACGAAGAGTATACCCGTGAAGCGGGCAAAGCTATGATCCCTCCTCTCACTGAGATGCTCTCTGCCCTTGAGCGGGTCCAGGGCGATCTCGTCAGGGCGATCTATACGAAGCATCCCATCGATTGTGCCACGCTCGATATGGATGCCACACTTATTGCCACACAGAAAAAAGAAGGCCTCTTCTCGTATAAGGGATACAAAGCTTACCAGCCCTTAAATACCTACTGGGCAGAACTGGGGCTTATGCTTCATACAGAGTTCAGAGACGGCAACGTCCCAGCCGGATACGAACAGTTAAGGGTATTGAAAAGAGCCCTCTCTCTTCTCCCCGAAGGAGTAAAAACCGTGAGACTCCGCTCCGATACGGCAGGATATCAACATGATCTGCTCACATACTGTAATGACGAAAAGAAGCACCCCCGCTTCGGCAGAATTGAATTCGCCATAGGCTGCGATGTCACTCCGGAGTTCAAAAAAGCGGTCCATGAGGCGAAAGAGTGGCATCCCCTTACCGATACAAAGGGATCAATCTCCGGAGAATATGCGGAGGTCTGCTTTGTCCCCAATAAAAGTGCCACAACAAAGAAGACAGAACCCTACCGTTATATAGCCATTCGGGAGTTGTTAAAGCAACCAAGCCTTCCCGATATGCTTCCCTTTCAGACCATCACCGTTAAGAGTACCCAGTACAAGCTCTTCGGGATGGTAACCAATATGGACTGGAAAGGTGACAACCTTATCCACTGGCAGCATGAGCGCTGTGGCAAATCCGAAGAAGCTCATTCCGTGATGAAGGAAGACTTGGCAGGGGGGAAGCTCCCCTCGGGGTCCTTTTCAGAGAATGCGGCATGGTGGTTAATCATGGTCCTTGCCCATAATCTGAATACCGCCATGAAGAACCTTATCCTCAAAGGTTCCTGGGTTACAAAAAGGATGAAGGCTATCCGTTTCCATCTCATTAACCTGCCGGGACGCGTTATGGAGAGATCACGACAGCTTCTCATACGGCTTGCCGCAGATCATCCCTCGTTTGAGATAGTGCTCTCTGCGCGGCAGAGAATCATGGAGCTTAGCCATGCGCCTTCAGGATAAGATTAAAGCCGCTCTGACAATGAAATCGCATTCTTTAAGGGGGCAAAGGAGAGCCCTGTCCAAAATTAGCCTTCAGAGAGGTTCCATGATGTCTGGATAGCATAATAGAGGGCAAGGAGTCATCCTATGATTCCATTTTTCGGGTAGTTTTTCAGAAAACCGGCCCATCCGGAGCAGCAACATGGGTCATGGGGAAAGAGGTGGTGGATTTAGGTTGAAGAATCCCCTTGACAACGTGTGCTATACGTGTGCTACAATAATAGCCTGCTGGTTTCTTTTCTTCCCCTCTGGGTATTTTCAGTCAAACCAAAACCTTCAACAATGACTGGCCCAGAGGTTTGCCGTTACACACAGACACAACCGTCATGGTGGAAAATGCGACAATTGTGGACGTATTTTCCTTGCCATATTATTAACCATTGGCTAATATTATATTTTGACCGTGGAAGAACAGCACTTACCATAGGGCATATGTGTTTGCCCTGCTTCGTTTCTGTCGCGTCCTGTCGCATTCATGTGGGATAAGGGCCGTGTAGGGGAGGTGGGAAACAAGACAAGCGGTAATTTTTGCGATATCATCTTTCACTGGTTCCCTTTTGGCACCGGTGACAATGCTTCCTTCTGCTTTGCGATCAATGTTAGCGACGGTCCAACCGCCCTCATTTCTGACGACCCGTACACCTATCCACGGTCGTGATACACTGAGCCAATAATGGTCGTTAAGAATTGAGCCACTTTTAGGGTGGAACTGCTGAGAGAAAAGGATATGCTATTGCTTTTATCTCAGCATATGCGAGGTGGAACATTTGAAAAAAAGGAGACCATTTTGGACATACTATTATTGAAAAGGAAGGGATTGACTCAGCGAGAGATAGCAAGGAAGCTGGGCATCAGCAGAAACACGGTGAAGAAGTACCTCGAGAACAAGGATATCCTTCTTAAGCCCGGTTCGGGAAAGGTAAACAGGAAGAGCCTTCTTGATCCGTTTAAGGGCAACATCAATTCATGGCTCGATGAAGACATGGAGTACAAGGCCACTTGGATATACGACCGGCTTCGCCCTATGGGTTTTGCCGGGAGTTACGAGATAGTAAAGAGGTCAGTCCATCAGATCAAGCATGAACGTCAGCGGATCGCCTATATGCGCTTTGAGACAGAACCGGGTTTTCAGGCGCAAGTGGATTTCGGGGAGTTCCAGGTTGAAAATGCTGACGGCACGGTCAGGAAGCTTTATCTTTTCTCGATGATTCTCGGCTATTCTCGGAAGATCTATTCGGAGCTTATCGATCGGTGCGATATGCCTACTTTCCTGGATTGCCACATTCATGCCTTCGATCACTTCGGCGGTGTGACCGAAGAGATTCTCTATGACCGGATGAAGAACGTATTTATTGGAAAGATAGCCGGTAAAAACAAGTTCAACGATACCCTCATGGGATTTGCGTTGCACTATGGATTCAAGCCGCAGGTTACGCCCGCCTATGCCGCCTGGGTGAAGGGAAAGATCGAGAGACCCTATCACTTTATCCGTGAAGGTTTCTGGAGGGGGTACGGATTTGTCTGTCTTGAGACAGCGAATAGGGATCTTTTTGAGTGGCTTGAGCTCAAAGATGAACGGATTCATGGAACAACCCACGAATCAGTGTCACAGAGATTCAAGCGTGAGCGGCCCTGTCTGCAGGTACTGCCTTTGAGGGTATTTGATACCTCGTACCGGGTCTACCGAAAGGTCTCTAAGGACTGCACCGTCCGTTTTGACGGCAACAGTTATGTGGTTCCCCATACCCTGGTAGGAAAGCACCTTGTTCTGCGCGTCAAGGACAGGGAGATGAGAATTTTCGATACTGATTGCCTGATGGTGACCTATGAGATCCCTCAAGGCAATGGACACCTTATTCAGGACAAAGGATTCTATGACGCACTGAAAAAGGACCGGGAGATGAACAGGCGCAAGTACGGTCAGGCAAAACATGTCAAAGGCCGGGCCAGATGTACGATCAGCCCGCTGAAGCCGTTCTATGATATGGATGTTGAAATAAGACCTTCCTATATCTACGACCGCGTTGCCGGGGAGGTGGGGGTATGAGTGATACATTGGTCCTCGATCGTATTGAGACCAGTCTGATCCGGCTCAAGCTTCCCCGTATACGAGATATCCTGGAAAGGGTGATGAAGACGTCAGAGGAAAAGGGGAAGAGCTATCTTGCCTTCCTCGATGAACTCCTCGAAGAAGAAGTTGTCTGCAGGGAACAGCGTCGCGTGGAAACATCACTCAAGACATCGGGGCTTCCCTTTATCAAGAGCGTTGATGAGTTCGATTTTACCTTTCAGCCCAAACTTGACCGTCAGCAGGTGATGGCGCTCTTTGATCTGACCTTTATCCGGCAGAAGGGCAATGTAATTTTTTTGGGACCTCCGGGCGTCGGCAAGTCCCATCTGGCCGTATCGCTCGCCTTGAAGGCATGCCAGGCCGGCATGAGCATTTATTTTACCACCATGGAGGACTTGATCGGAAAGTTGAAAAAAGATCATGAGGCCGGGCGGAAGGGAAAAGCCAGAGGCTACCATAAATCGGCCTTGGTGATCGTAGATGAGGTGGGCTATACGCCCATAGACCGGGAGGAATGCAACCTCTTTTTCAGGTTCATTGCCAACCGGTATGAGAAGGCCAGTACCATTATCACGTCCAACAAGGCCTTCTCCGACTGGACTGAACTGTTTCATGATCCGGTCATCGTCACGGCATTCCTGGACCGCCTGTTGCATCACAGTGTGGTCATCAACATCAAGGGTAACAGCTACAGGCTTCGTGGAAAAATAGGGAAAGAGGTGATGAAAATGAACCAGTCATGATAGCAAGTGGCTCACTTTTCGCGACCGGAAATGGCTCAATTTAAAAAGACCGTTGACAACACCTGCAAAAGTGACAACGCGACAGACCTCACCTGTTTTCGGGCATCTGTCTGAGGTTCGGGAAAGAGCCCGTCTCACCCGACAAGCGCAGGTTCAATGTTTCCAGGTTTCCGCGTCTTTTCTGGCCCCTATAGGGTTCCCTCCAGAGGTATTCTATGATGGGTCCGACCGACCCGATGATACATCCCTTCATCTTGCCTCAGGGATAGAGTTTCTGCAAGAGAAAAGTGCAGAAACCGGCGCGCTCTCGCTTTAGTCGTCGGCTTTGAGGAATCACAGGGCTCAAAGCCGGAAGCACGACTGAGAGGTCAGAGCTGAAAATCCTCTATGAAGATTCACAGACGGCACTAAAGGCCCTCAAAATAAGGTGCCACTGTGGCAGAGGCGCATAAAAGGTGTGGGGCGACGGGTGAGGGTCTACTACCGATACTTCTGAGGGTAAAAACCTCGTCGCTAACAATTCAATGCCGAACTCGGACAGAATGGGTTCGGAAACTCCTACATTTTTTGGAGGGGTTTTAGATGGTCTTCCATCTGCGTTTCTCGGTGTCTTTTGCAAAAATTCCCCCATCTTCCTCTGAGCCAGGACGCGTATCTCCTGTGCTTGGAAGTTGAAACCTCCTTATTATCATCGTGATGAGCGTAACAGCATCGCCCAGATCGCTGTGGCTTCGTCCTAATGCCTCATGAGGGGATTAGCCATCTACTGGCATGAAAATGCATAGGACGCAAAATGTTGTCCAAATGTTGTCCAAATTGACTTTCCAAAAAACTTGATGCTCTGTAGAATCAAAGCCGACGGTCGGAATTGAACCCACGACCTGCTCATTACGAGCGTCTTTAATAGATAAGGCTAACCATTCCCGATTTCTATCTTTTTAATACCCATTGTTACATTTACAGAGAATCAGAGGGGTAGGTGTTCCCGATTTATAGGGATAGAAAACCGATGACTACTGCACAAAAAGTGTACAGTGGGGGGAGGGGCTCCCACCGGATGCCCCCGGTGGCCCCAGGGGCTTATCGTCTATCGGCTCAACACACAAGGGGGTAAAAACCATGAAGAAGTCAAAACTTGAAAGACCGGGAGTTAAAAAACGGGTTGTAAAAGAACTGGCTACTGGTAAGAGTCAACATGCCATCGCCAAGGAAAACGCGATTAGCCAAGCTTCTGTAAGCAGGTTTATGAACAAGGCAGAGATAAAAGAAATGGTCGAACAAGAAGCCATGCGCCTTATTGAGGCTGTGCCTGATGCAGTATCCAATATGCAGGGGTTGGTGAAAGAGTTTTCAACCCTTCCCAAGAAAGACCACAAGAACAGAGAGCTTTCATATCGGGCAACGGTGAAGGCACTGAAAGCAGTGGGCATTCTCCCTAACGCCTCTCCCACTATCTTCAACATCGTGCAACAGAACAGCATCCAGATCGACGCCCATGTCCAGGCGCTGGCTGCCGGGTTTGCGCAAGAACCTGATATTGTGGATGTAGATTACACCGTAGATGACGGACTATGAGTGAATCAAAGCATATATGATGTGGGTAAAATTATACCTATCGTAACGGCACACATAGATTCGGGAAAATCAGGATATGTTACGTATAGTATCTACTAATTTTGTATTGGGCATATCATGAAGAACTGCGGGTAAAAATATACACAATAGCACCGCCGCTCACCGGTGTGGCTCCGCCGTGTGCGAGTGCAGCATGTTATTAGGCCAAGTCCATATAAACGCGACCAAGGCAGCTGCACACCCAACAACGTGTACCGAGGGGAGGACGCGGATCGCCACGTTGCCTGTCGATGTGAAGATGGGGGTACCCGTGACGGCTTCGACAATAGTTTTTGCGCCTATGAGCGCAAAGATGGTTAACCATAGGATTCTATTTGTGCCGGTCCCTTTTAATTCACGTAGACAAAGATACACAACCGCTGCCGTAGCTAATCCGGAGGTCCCGCCATAACGCGTTAGCTCGGGCGATATGAGCAGGAAAACGGGGCCCGGGATAACTGCTGCAAGACAGCAAACAAGCCAGTAGTATCGGTACCCGGCCGTCTCTATCATCCATCCTGCTGCACCATAGACTAGTAAGTCCCAAAAAATGTGACTCAACGAGAAGTGTACGAAGGGGGCAGTAAAGAGTCGCCAGATTTCACCTCTTACAACCGCATCCCTGTCATACACGAGGAGGTCCGACAAATGCGGCCAAGCATAAACAATCAACGCAAGGCATATGAGAGATACCGTGATTGCCGGAAATCGGATTTCTAGTGTTTTCTGCCGTGCCATAAAGCTATTCCTCCAAGGCTGAGAAGAATCATTGCGAACATACCTCCTACGCTGCCACTACCCGTGTATCCAGGCTTGTGCTCCACCACATACTCTTGAGGCATCTCTTTGACCTTCGCCTTAAATCTGTCTAATTGATCCTGAAGGTTTGTAACGAGATCGTCCGATGCTGAACTGAATCCATTTGACGAGTCAATTCGAAGTTGTTCAGTCAGGTTCACCAAGGTCGCTGACCCTTTGATGTGACTCACCCCTGGAGCACGGAAGAGCATCTTTCTGCTGGGAATTTCATACACGGCGGCGTCGATCATTGTGCTAGTATCGTTTTTTTCGCCTTTAATTATGTATGCTCCTACAATTGTCCAGTAGGAGAGCGACAAGAGGCCCTCGTCGGTGTGCTGGACCTGATCGTAGGATAATAGCGCGATGACATCGATCCCGTACATTGTTCTTAACTGGTCCAGATTTGTGAATCCCCCGCTTTTGGTGAGATAGGCCGAGGGAATAAGTTCAATGTCCTTAACAAAGGGTAGCCTTCGGAACTCGAATGATATCCGTTCCATCAAATCCATCTTTTCCTTCTCACTAAGTCTCGGTCCGCCCGGACCTCCTCCTGATTCAGGCACGAAGGCAACTCCCACGCGCAAAGGCAAGGAAAGGCGTGGAACCGTTGGGACTTCAACGACATTTTTATTAGGATAGAGGTATTCTACCACGCTACTAGTATATCGGCTTCCCCTGCTTCCGTTAAACCCCGCACATCCCGCCAACAAACTCATGAGCAAAAGACCTGTAATGAAGAGCATCAGACCGCGTCCTGATTTCATTGCCATCCTCCTTTTCAGCCCCACAACGAATATATACATATCCAGAATTTCCTAATACTATTATTTTGCGGCGCTAAGTGTCAAGGACAAACCCCTTAATACTCGATTACGACACGAAAGGTTGCATATTCAAGGAAAGTACCAAAGTGAGGAAGCACTGAATAGAATTGCTCACACCAATTTTTGAAAATCCGTTGACTGGGCAAAATGTTAAGTACAAATCAAGCACTGGGTATATGATGAAGAACTGCGGATAACGGGATGAAATGCTGAGGTATCAGTATGGCCGATGGGGGCACCGAGTCGTTCGGTCATTCCCCATCATTCTGTTCCTCCTCGATGCGACCGTCGTATGGAAGAAGTGAGAGATCAACGTCTTTGACAATTGCAGCGGCGGTTTCGATTTCGTCCTCTTTGACGAACAACCGCATGGGTAACGCGTAGTAAACATAGGGCGCTAAGCTCTCCCCCTGAAAGAAATACGTTATGCCCTCTCCATCCAGCAGAGACTTGATGAATGCTACGTCGCTGGGGCTGTACGTCGACAACACTTCTTGGTATTCTGGATATTCCGATTCGGCCTCTGCTGATTGTGGCAGGTCAGGAACGAGATCGACATCGCATTCTGCACACCGCGTGAATTCCGGCCTATACTCCGACCCACACTTAGGACAAAACATTATGGTCAGTTTCCTCCCCTGTACTTGTTCTGCGTGATTTCACTCTCCCTGTGATTAGATGATCGTTCCCCTCCCATGAATCCATTCTCCCGCAACTGTCGGCGAATTTCAAGAAGAAAATCGCCAATCAGATAATCGAATACCGGTAGGTCATTTCATTCCAAACCCCCTGCAAAGAGTACTTGAATGGACGTGAGGATTACCCATGAAAAAGAACAACTGGATGATCACCTGGCCCTTACGGAACGAAGGGTGGAAGGTGAACCACAAGAGGGTGGAGCGAATCTGGAGACAAAAGGGGTTACAGGTGCCAAAGAAACAGTCGAAACGGGGAAGATTATGGCTCAATGAGGGTTCCTGCATCAGACTGAGACCCGAGTATAAGAACCATGTGTGGAGTTATGATTTTGTGACGTCGAGGACCCATGAGGGAAAGGCCTTCAGGATGTTGAACATACTGGACGAATACACCAGGGAGTGATTGGATATAACAGTCGAAAGAAAGATCACCTCGCATCAGGTCACAGAGAAGCTGACAGATCTCTTCATCACAAAGGGCGTACCCGAGCATATCCGCTCCGATAACAGGCCCGAGTTCACGGCGAAAAGGGTAAGGAGGTGGTTAGGAAGGCTCGGGGTGGCAACACTCTTCATAGAGCCGGGGAGCCCTTGGGAAAACGGTTATATCGAATCGTTCAACGGGAAGCTCAGGGATGGACTCCTAAACGGGGAGATATTCACCACACTCCTTGAAGCCAAAGTGTTGATCGAGAACTGGAGGAGAGAGTACAATACCATCAGACCGCACAGCTCTCTGGAATATAAGGCGCCTGTACCTTTATGCCTCCTTTTGTATCACACAAAGATTAGCATATTTGTCTAATATCATAAAAAACAGCTCAAAAGGTGGTACAATGAGTGGGGGCAGGTCAGGCGGCTTGGCCTGTTCGTATTTTGACCGGTATTTCAAACGTTCGGGAGGTATCGTATGCCCATAGATGGATTTGAGCCCTACAGGCCGGAGGACGCGGAAAGGTACAACAAACACCGGTGGTGGTTGGGCATTACCTGGGGTGATATGTTCGATAAGGCGACAGACCTCTACCCGGACAAGGAAGGTCTTGTCGATGACACAAACCGCTTCAGATACCAGGAGCTTCGCGCGAAAGTGGACCGCCTTGCCGTGGGATTCATGGCTCTGGGGATCGGGGAGCGTGATTTCGTACTGCTCCAGATACCCAACTGGCATGAATACGTCGTGATCTTTTACGCGCTTCAGAAAATCGGCGTCATATCCGTCCTTCTGATCGCACGGCACGGCCTCGCGGAGATCCTTCACATTGCCGAACTGACCCATCCCGTCGCGTGGATAGGACCGGACCGCTACAGGAATACCGAGTATCTTCCTATGCTGCGGGAGGTGATGAAGAAGAACAGATCGCTGACACATCTCATATCGGTGCGGGGGCAGGGCGACAAGGCGTTCACGCCGCTCGAATCGCTCACGAATTCGGGTGAACTCGACGCCGCCAACCTTGAAGTCCTTGCCGCACGACGTCCCGACCCTATGGAAGTATCGATGATACTCCTCACAGGCGGTACCACCGGCCTGCCAAAGGCTGTCCCAAGGACCCACAACGACTTTATAGCTAGCGTAGAGTACCATTCGCGGGCATGGGAAGTGACCAGCGAAGACGTGCTCCTCACCGCAGCCCCGGTAAGCCACGCACAGGGCATGCACAACGGTGTGGGCAGTGCCTTTCTCAACTTCGCAAAATACGTAATCACCGATTCTACCGATGCGGAAGACATATGCGGGGTCATAGAACGGGAAAGAGTTACGGCTTTCCCCACCGTGCCCGCTCTCGTACAGAGGATCGTCAGCCTCGAGAACCTCGCTGACTATGACCTTCGTTCGTTGAGAAAGATCTATGCAGGTGGTGCACCGAGTACGCCTGAATTGGTAAGGAGCGTTTATGAGAAGATAGGCTGCAAATTCGTCAACACCCTCGGCGCCGCTGAAGGACTTGGCTCCATGACCCGCCTCAACGCGGACCTTGGCACTATCTGTACGACAGTAGGGCAAAAGGACTGCCCTTATTCGCAATACAAGGTGATCGACGCAGACGGCCGGGAGGTCCCGACGGGTCATGAAGGGGAACTCATAGCCAAAGGCCCGAATATCTTTACCGGTTACTTTAAGTCCGAAGAGGACAACAAGAAAACCTTCACCGGCGACGGATTTTTCAAGACTGGGGACCTGGCGAGGATGGACGATTCCGGAACGATGACGATCACTGGCAGGATAAAGGAAACAATTCTCAGGGGCGGAGAGACGATCAGCGCCGTTGCTATCGAGAGACTGATCAGTCTTCATCCTGACGTCACGGAAACGGCGGTCATCGGTATGCCGGACAAGGTTCTCGGTGAGAGAATTTGCGCCTATGTCAGCCTCAAGCCTGGAACAACTCTCACCTTTGACGACCTCATTGCCTATTTGAAAGGCATCGGCGCTTCCGTACTTCAACTACCGGAGCGGGTGGAGTTCATCGAGAGCATCCCTCTCACCAAAATAGGAAAGGTCGATAAGAAAGTCCTGAAGGAGGATATCAAGAAGCGGCTTGAGGGCTCATGAAATGGTGTATGATGTTTTTGGATGAGAAAAAAAGCAAGAATATTAAACTGAGGAAGTACTTGTTACCCACAGGGATTCATGAAGAACCAGTCAATCAAAGCATATCATATGAGGAAAATAATACCTATCGGAACAGTACACACAGACTGGGAAAATATTTGGATTTGTGACAGAGATCATTTTTATTAGGATACTAAGGATGATATCGTGATTATAGCCCTACTTATCTCCCTCCTGGGCTTTCCCAATCCACCGGTTAGTCATAGTCCCCCTAAAACCGGTGGTCTGTTTCGAAAGCTCAGCCCACCTCAAGCGAGACTCAATGTTTTTTGATAGTGATTCAGTTGAAGGAATAGTGATTAAAGGTTCATCCGATTCTCGCGTACTTTCTATACCTACAGGATGACCCTTTGCTACCTCTGAGCCTTCTTTAGATTGTGCCATGGTTGTCTTGACGGATAGTTCGCTTTATTTTCTTCTCGAATTTTAAAGGTGTTAAACACAGGGACAAATTTAACATTGTTGTAGTGACCTAACGGAAGTGGGTCGAAGCCTGGCCGTGATTTGGAGTTTTGAAACCACACAAGACCACAATAACTGCACCTCCATGTTTGATTATCGGTATCTCTCTTTCGAGCCAAAATCGCTTGAGGTATCTCTATCTGTTCCAATGAGACTTCGTACAAATGATCCGCATGACCCCCGGAGCAACCAGAGGCTGGGCAATGTGGTTGATACTTTCTGGCTGGTAACATTTCTTCTCCTTGCTCGTTTTATTCTACTGCAATTTCGATTCCCTTTCAAACCTAATTTGCAGGTAATTTGCAGGTAAGATGTTCGGCTGCCAGTTGAAACGTTGTACATTCAAGGAGAATACCAAAGTGTGGACTAAGGAAGAGGTACTTACCCTTTTCATGCGGGGTATTAGCCATCTACGGGGTGAAAAATGCAGTGGGACGCAAAATGTTGTCCAAATGCTGACCAAATTGACTTTCCAAAAAACTCGATGCTCTGTAGAATTAAAGCCGACGGTGCGAATCGAACGCACGACCTGCTCATTACGAGTGAGCTGCTCTACCTCTGAGCTACGTCGGCAATAATTGTGTTTTATATAGCACGATCAACCGTTGGCATACAATAAAATTTTTCTACGGTGCCCCTTTGTCTTTCCTATGGCCGAACTAAAAAGGCAGGACGGAATTTTAACCCTCTTCTTTGTTGCCCATCAGAATAAGAGCTGGTATCTGTCAAATAGTGTAGTTTAGAAGCTTTATGACTGCATTATTATTTTCGTACATGTCGATCATATCCACGCAACCGTAATCCTGAGCAAGTTTATATAAAGTGGTCAGACTCAAGGCCAATAGTGTTGAAATAATAATCTTCAGCACCCCGGCATGGCACACAATGGCAATGTTCCTGCCTTTGTGCCTGTCAACGATTTCCGTAAAGGCTTTCATTATTCTTTCTTTTGCATCGAGAAGAGGTTCACCCCTGGGTGGGGTGTAGGTTACGGGATCTTTTAGCCAGAGCGGGAACAACCGGGGATATTTCTCTTCAATTTCCGCAAAGCTCATGCCCTCCCATTCGCCAAAATGTAGTTCATTAAGCCTCTCCTCTACACGTGCGTGGAGTCTATGAGGTTTGGCAATGATCCTGGAGCTTTCGACACACCGCGAAAGAGCGGATGTGTAGAGGAAATTCAGTGGATAGGGAGCCAGGAAGCCAGCAACTCTTTCCATTCTCTCAATCCCTTTGCAGGAAAGCGGTATGTCTATAGTCCCTTTGTAGACCCTTTTTGTTTCCTCGTCAAGGGTATCCCCGTGGCGTATGAGAAATACCTTTGCGAGGCTTTCTTTATTCAAGGCATTCCTTCAGGTATTTCAGGAGAAGCCTGTTGTCTAGAGGTGATTTTACGGCGACCTGCAGGCATCTATGGTCAAGATCTTTAAAATTCACGCATCCTCTCACGAGAGTTCCTTTGTTTTCAACTCGTTCCGTGATCTTCGAAGCCTCAGGTATGTGAGAGATAATAATTTGCATGTGATGGGATATAATCTATACCAAGTTCGCTAAAGCCCTTTTTCCAGGGCCTTCCTTCGAGGTGTCCCCAGAGGTTTATAGAAATCCTCAAGTCGATGAGAGCGCTTTGCGGAAGCCCCTTTTTCCATAACGTCGTATATCACCGCCCTGATCTGTCATAAAATCAGCCAGATAAATAATACAACAATGGAGATAAAAAAGCCACAGGCAACCCAACGATGACATGATAGAACATGGGCAATTACGCCATTCCAGAGGTTTACCGCCAGAGCCTTAATGAGCGTTTTCAATATATCATTTTTGTTCAACGCGTCCAACTCGCGGCCCACGATCATACTTAAATATTGCCTCGATCTTTCTGTTTTCCCTCTAGGTTTCTCTAGCATTCCCATGCCCAGATCTGTTTCCATCATCGAACAACACTTTATACGTAGTAAAACATTGTCTCATGCCATTAAATCCAAGGTTTCCTGGCTTACTGGTTTAAATCTTAACCCATCGCAGTTGCGGAACAGAGGAAGAATATCACCTTACTTCCTTGTAGGTTGGGTTTCGTGAGTTTGTTTTTCTGTTATCTTTGGAGGATGTTGATTGTAAGATCATAATTACTTTTACTTTCAAGCGGTCAAAAGCCTATGATAGATTATTGGGCAATATGCGGTCTAAACATAACGAGATACTGCAGCAGAGACTCTTAAAGATCTTTCACAGCCTTCTTGCTTCATTTGGGAAACAAAATTGGTGGCCTGGGGAGACTGATTTTGAGGTTATTGTAGGGGCTGTTTTGACACAGAATACGTCATGGAAGAATGTGGAAAAAGCCATTGAGAATTTAAAAAAGAGTAACGCTTTAGATATACACTCAATCTATGAGATGGATGAAAAGAGACTAGCACAAATTATCAGGTCATCTGGGTTTTATAACATTAAATCTAAACGCTTAAAGAACATAATTAATTTTTTACATAATATATCAGATGATAACAATTTAAATTTAAATGATATAGATATTTGGATATTAAGAAAAATGTTTCTTGGAATAGATGGCATTGGAAGAGAAACAACTGATAGTATTATTCTCTACGCTCTCAACAAACCAATTTTTGTGGTTGACGCCTATACAAAGAGATTCTTGAAAAACCACAGACTTTACAATGGCCGGTATGACTACGATGATGTGCAGAGATTTTTCATGGAAAACCTTCCCCATGACACCTATCTTTTCAATGAGTTTCACGCGTTGATTGTTTATTTATGTCAGAATTTCTGTAAAAAAGTGCCACTGTGCAAGGGATGTCCTTTGGGGAAAGACCTTATTGTATGAGACAGACCTTCTGACCATCTCCGGATTCTTCGATGTGCCCAAGTAGCAGCGCGTATTCGCCAAGTTTCTCAAAATGATCGATGATCGATTCCTCGTCATCTTTTCCGACAATCAGCACATATCCCGTTCCCATATTGAATGTGGAGCACATTTCCTGAAAATCAATTTTTCCGAGTTTCATGATGAATTGAAAGATATGAGGAATGGAGTCAAGCGGCAGGTGTATGGCTGCCATCAGGCCATCAGGGATTACCCTTTTAATATTACCGGGCAATCCGCCACCGGTGATATGGACCATACCTTTGACGCTGTAATGAGTCAGTACCTCCAGAACAGGTTTCACATAGATTCTCGTTGGTCTGAGAAGTTCTTCATACAGTTTTATATTGGTACCTTCTAATGTTTCATAAATATTGAGCTTATGAACGTCAAATAAAACTTTTCTTACCAAGGAATATCCATTGCTATGGAGGCCATTCGATGCAAGCCCAATAATAGCGTCTCCTTTTTTAATTGATGAACCGTCTACGATCCTCTCTTTGTCGACAATACCAACGGCAAAGCCGGCAAGATCATATTCCCCCTCCTTATAAAAAGAGGGCATTTCGGCAGTCTCGCCCCCAATAAGAGCGCACTCAGCCATCCGACAGCCATCACAGATACCGACGATCACATCTTTGTATACATGGTCTTCTATCCGGCCACAGGCGTAGTAGTCCAAAAAAAATAACGGCTTGGCACCGAGGGTAAGGACGTCATTCACGCTCATGCCGACAAGATCGATGCCCACTGTATCGTGTTTACCTGACATAAAGGCTACCTTGAGCTTTGTGCCGACCCCATCCGTTGAACTTACAAGAACAGGGTTCTTATATTCTTTGGGAACCTCAGTCAAGGCGGCGAAGGCGCCGATGTTGTTCAAGACATGGGGATTGAATGTTCCCTGAATCTTTGATTTTATATCCTCCAGAAGGTTGTCGGCCTTCTTAATATCCACACCGGCGTCTTTATATGTAATCGATTTCATTTTTTCTAATCGCTGCGGGGTTAGTTCCCCGCCCCTTCGGGCGTATATAGTTGCAGAGTACGATATTCTTTTGATACCCCGCTGTTTGCGGCGGGGTAGTTCATTCTAAAATTAATCCTTGTCAATTGTCAATTGGATTATTGTCATACATTTTTTCACGTGAAAGAATAAATCTTCGGTTTCCGCAATCAAAGAAGCCGTTTATCGTAAAAGCATCAGCTAGAATTTCAACTTTCTTATTTCCGCGTTTATTTCGCTCGATAAGGCGGTGATACTTTTTTACCACATAACCGTAATATCTATGATACGTTCTGAGAATCACAAGTGTCATATTTCACATGATGAGGTTGGGAATGTAGTCATTGACTGTTAACCTGTATAATGGTATCATTAACGGCATTATATTATAAGCATTAACTGAGGAGACATGTTCATTATTTCACATTATCTCGGTTTTTTTATCTTGTGTGACGACAATATTTATGTATAATAATATACTCTTTTATCCTGTAAGGGGGTTTATGTATGGCTAAACCGATGGAAGAATACAAATGGCATGAACTCAATGTTGGATGCGTCATTGAAGAGGTGGGGAATGCAGTGGAGTACAAAACCGGTGATTGGCGCTCTTCAAAGCCTGTATGGGATGATGAGAAGTGCGTCAAATGTGGTCTCTGCTGGTTGTTCTGCCCAGATGCGGCAGTCTTTCAGAAAGACAGCGGCATCTACGCGGCAAATCTCGATTTTTGTAAGGGCTGTGGCATATGCGCATACGAGTGCAAACCCGGTGCAATCACAATGGTGGAGGAAGAACGATGAGCGTTAAAAAAGGGGTCGAGGTATCGATTGCAGTCGCTGAGGCGGCAAAGCTCGCGCGAGTTGAGGTTATTGCTGCCTATCCCATTACCCCCCAGACCCATATCGTAGAACACCTTTCCGAGATTGTTGCAAATGGAGATCTAGAGGCAGTCTACATCAATGTAGAATCGGAACATTCAGCCATGTCTGCATGCTGTGGTGCCTCTGCTACGGGTGCTAGGACATTTACCTCAACAAGCTCCCAGGGCATGGAACTTATGCACGAGATTCTCTTTATTGCAGCAGGTCTGCGGCTCCCCATTGTCATGGCTGCCGTAAACCGCGCCCTTTCCGCCCCACTCTCGATCTGGGGTGATCATTCTGACGTTATGGCCGCAAGAGACACGGGGTGGATCATGCTGTTCTGTGAAAACGGTCAAGAAACAGTGGATTCTACCATAATGGCATTCAAGATTGCCGAGGACAGTCGAGTATTGCTTCCCGTCATGGTCAACCTTGATGGATTCTCATTGAGCCACGTCATTGAGCCTATTGAGTTCTTGTCACAGGAAGAAGTCGATAAGTTTTTGCCTCCCTACGATCCTCTTTATACGCTCCATCCTGATAAACCAGTAACCATGGGAGCCTATGGCATGCCCGAGCTGTATACCGAAGCAAAATATGCACAGGAGATGGCAATCAGACAATCAAAGGAAGTCATTAAGGAGATTATGGATGACTTTGGCAGACGGTTTGGAAGACACTATAAAATTGTCGAGACGTATAACACTGAGAATGCCGATACAGTATTTATATCCCTTGGGGCCATCAACGAAAATATTAAAACCGCAATTGATGACCTCAAGGGGGAAGGAAAAGAGCTGGGTCATGTTAGCTTGAGACTTTTCAGACCCTTTCCCGAAGAAGAACTGATCGCCGCGATTGAAGGAAAGAAAAAGATCGCAGTTATCGAGCGCGTTATGCCCGGTGGCGCAGCCAATAGCCCTCTCTTTAATGAGATTTCTGCACTTGTTCACGCAAACGGGTTGAAGGTTTCATTAAAGAACTATATCGTCGGTTTGGGCGGACGAGATGTCAATCCTGAGGATTTTCGTGCAATCTTTAAAACTATCAGTTTAGCTAAGAAAAAGTCAGAGAAAAGAGACAAGAATTACGAAGTGATAGGAGTGAGAACATGAGCATGAAAGGTTTTGAGAAGTATGCAGAGCATCCCGAGATTGAATTTACCACATCGGGCCACAGGGCATGCCAAGGTTGCGCAGAAATTCTTTCATTGAGACTTGCCCTCAAGGTTTTTGGCAAAGATACCGTCCTCGCAATGGCAACGGGTTGCATGGAGATCATCTCCACCCCACTTCCCCTTACAAGCTGGTGTCTTCCTTGGATTCACGTAGCATTTGAAAACGCGGCTGCTGTTGCCTCCGGTATAGAATCAGGCCTTAAGATTCTCATGAATAAAGGCAGGATTGCACAGAAAGACATCCATGTTGTTGCGATTGCCGGGGATGGAGGAACGAGCGATATTGGGATCCAGGCACTTTCAGGAGCATTGGAAAGGGGACATAAGTTCACCTATCTTTGCGTTGACAATGAAGCTTATATGAACACCGGCACACAGCGTTCATCATCCACCCCGTACGGAGCTATGACAACAACAAGCCCTCCCGGTAAGAACAGCATTGGCCAATCCACACAAAAGAAGAACATGCCCAAGATTGTTACCGCCCATAACATACCCTATGTAGCAACAGCCTGCCCTTCGTACCCCTTCGATTTTCTCGCAAAAATAAAAAAAGCAAGGACGGTAAACGGGCCATCCTATGTCCACATACTTTCGGTGTGTCCCAGCGGTTGGAGAATACCATCTGACCAAGCCATTCATTACGGCAGACTGGCGGTACAAACGGGTCTTTTCCCGCTCTACGAGGTCGAGAATGGAAAGTACAAGATCACTCATAAAGTGGAGACACTGAAGCCTGTATCCGACTATATAAAAGGCCAGGGGAGGTTTAGACACCTGACGGATGATATTATTGCTCAAATCCAGGCGAGGGTTAACACAGATTGGGAAGATCTGAAATTCCAGTGCAGCGCAAAATAATTTAAAATAATCAAAGGCCCAAACCTGCTATAAACCCGTATTGA
Organism: uncultured delta proteobacterium; assembly: GCA_963754785.1. Taxonomy (GTDB): domain Bacteria; phylum Desulfobacterota; class Syntrophorhabdia; order Syntrophorhabdales; family Syntrophorhabdaceae; genus PNOF01. Next base: position 62,179 of record CAVWHH010000028.1, read on the forward strand.
ATTGCTGCCATTCGTAATAATTTTCTATTCCATTTACCCAAAAAGTGCAGAGTGTGATGAATGACATTGAAAAAAGGCTATTATTTTAATAAAATGAAAAATAATGTTGCAATTAATTTCTAAAAATATAAAATATACACATTGAATATAAAGTAATTAAAGATCTTGGTGCTGTAAGAAAATATAGAGAGTTATGCGATGGCCCAAAAATAGAATCTGTTGCAGGCTTAAATATGTCAATTGATCTCGAAAAGATAGGTAAGTTGCTTAAAGAAAAAAGAGAAGTAAAAGGCCTGACCCTTACCGATATATCGAATTCGTTATGTATCCGAAAGTCGCTGTTAGATGCCATGGAATCCGGCAATTGGAAACTCCTGCCCCATGAGGTATATGTTAAGGGCTATCTTAAAGAATATGCCCATGTTCTCAATATATATGATGAGATTATAGACGACCTCGCGCATGAAGAGGTGAGGGCACCGGCAGAAGTGCCTATTCAACAAAAAATTGACCCAAAGCGTAAACGTTTGCCGAAAAGAGTTCTTCTCTATCCCCTCGCATTGGTTCTCTTTATTGGCCTAATTATTCTGAGTCAGATTTATAAAGAACAACAACCTCTGTCCGGACAGATAAATAATGCAGGACACGTGTCCGCGAATGTGATCAACAACGCTGCTTCAGAGGGTCAGGTTGCTACGACCCAAGCACCAGAAGCAAAAAAGCTCATGATAACCTGTCGGGAACGGACCTGGATCAGCGTAGTTATTGATGAAACTGAAAAGAAAGAGTTTATGCTCAATCCACAAGATATAGTTGTTCTGAACGCGAAAGACACATACGATCTCCTCATCGGTAACGCCGGAGGTGTAAGACTGATTCTCAATGGAAACGATGTTCAATTCACCGGACAAAGTGGAGAGGTAAAAAGAATTAAACTTTCTTAGTGCTTTATAAGGAATATAATAGATCAGCTGCTCAATCTTTCCATTTCTTCTGCTGAAATATCAAAGTTTGCATAAACATTTTGAACGTCATCAGATTCCTCAAGCGCTTCCATGAGTTTCAGCATCGTTTCCGCATTCTTTCCTTCAAGCTTAACAGAATTCTGAGGAATCATGCTAACTTCAGCAATCATATACTTTATACCATTCTGGTCAAAGACCTTTTTTACATTTTCGAAGTTTGTAACATCAGTCGTTACTTCAATCTCGTTCTCATCTTCCGAAATATCTTCTGCGCCGGTATCAAGGGCAAGCTCCATGATCTTATCGCCATCGACCGTCTTCTTGTCGAAGGAAATATAACCTTTTTTGCTGAATATCCACGAAACGCATCCTGCTTCACCAAGATTACCGTTCAGTCTCGTTAGGGTATGGCGGATTTCGGCAGCTGTCCGTTTTTTGTTATCTGTCAGTATTTCAATAAGCAACGCGACACCACCAGGCCCATATCCTTCATAGGTACATTCTTCAAAACTCTGACCATCTTCAAGGGTCCCCAGACCTTTTTTAACAGCCCTATCAATATTATCTTTCGGCATATTTTCAGCCTTTGCCCTTGCTATTGCATCGCGAAGTCTTGAATTTGCCTCAGGGTCACCTCCACCTATTCTGACGGCTGTCGTTATCTCTTTGATAAGCTTTGTAAATATCTTGCCTCTTTTCGCGTCCGCGGCGCCCTTTTTGTGTTTGATGGAACTCCATTTGCTATGTCCCGACATCAGACCCCCTGAACATCGAATGGTGGGCGATATTGGATTCGAACCAACGACCTCTGGTATGTGAGACCAGCGCTCTAACCATCTGAGCTAATCGCCCTTGAGCCTTTCTTTTATTATATTATCAATCAAAAGTCAACACAAACACAGCGCAATAGAGCACGAACAGAGCACAGCCATGCTTTTTTATTTCATTTTAAGTCTGAATCGTTTATTATTTTTTCATGGCAAAATTTGTCTTTGGCCCAGTTCCATCGAGACGGCTTGGTTTTTCATTAGGAGTGGACATTATTCCCAGCAAGTATTGTTGTTTTGACTGTATTTACTGTCAGATCGGGAAAACCACTAACAAAGAAATAACGAGAAAGAGCTTCTTTGACCCTTATAAAATTATTGATGAAGTAATCGAGAAGGTGAAGAAAACTAGTCACATTGATTATATCTCTTTTTCCGGGTCAGGAGAACCTACCTTGAACGTAGATATCGGGATTATGATCGAAGAAATCAAGAAGATAACGAAGATTCCCATATCGGTTATTACAAACGGCGCGTTGTTGTACCAGGATGATGTTCGGAAAGATCTTATGCTTGCCGATATTGTCCTTCCATCTCTCGACGCGGTGAGCGAAGACATATTTCGATATGTAAACAGGCCACATTCGGCCTTGGAACCTGATACAATCATTCGTGGCTTGAAACGGTTTAGAAACGAATATAGGGGTAAGTTGTGGCTTGAAATCATGCTTATCAAAGATGTAAACGATGATAAAGAAGAACTGAAAAGATTTAAAGAGACTATTTCGGATCTTCATGTCGACAGGATTCAGATCAATACGGTGACGAGACCCCCGACCGAAGAATCCGCCGGAAGGCTCACGAAGGGTGAGCTCGAAAAAGCGTGCAGGTTTCTTGGGAAACCATGTGAAATCATTTGTACTTTTGAAAAATCTATAAAACAGGTTGATGAAGAAAATTGGTCGCAACAGGTATTAGACATATTAAAGAGGAGATCCCTTACGCTTGATGATATCGTCAAGATTACGGGGGTATCATTTTACAAGGCAAAAGGTCGCCTGAAAATCCTTGAAAACGAAGGTCTCATTAAAAGTTATGTCTTTGATGATAACATATTCTATATGACGTTGTAATTTCCGCGGTAAGGCGAATCTGCGGGTTTTCTTAGCCTTGCTGTCCTGCAATTTAGAAAGATGTTGACAAATACTTCTCTCAACATTTAGTATTAAGCCAGTATCAACCGGAAATTATAAAAACCTATTATGGACGAATTGCTATCAAATTGTCGAGAATAGTCTTCGAAGGAAAGGACTGACAATGTAATTTCATGGTCGGACATAACCTTAAAGGGAGGTTTATATGAAAATTAAACGAGCTGTTATTAGTGTTTCACGTAAAGAAAATCTATCTGATCTGGCATTGTTCTTGAAAAACTACGGCATTGAGATACTTTCCACCGGCGGTACGAAGAAATACCTCGAAAGTATAGGCGCAAATCCAATTGAGGTGAGCAGCTACACCGGTTTCCCAGAAATCATGGACGGCAGGGTAAAAACACTTCATCCAAAAATACACGGTGGCATACTCAATGTCCGTGATAACGCCGAACATCAGAAAGCAATGGAAACGTTGAATATAAAGCAGATTGACATGATTGTTGTGAACCTTTACCCCTTCAAGGAAGTAATCGGCAAAGGATGCACCTTTGACGTAGCCATTGAAAATATAGATATCGGTGGGCCCTCGATGATCAGATCTGCAGCAAAAAATTTCAAATATGTCACGGTCGTGGTTGATCCTGATGACTATCCGAAAGTTATGGAAGACATGGAAAAACATAATGGTGAGACCTCAGGGGATCTGAGATTCTATCTCGCCAAGAAGGTCTTTTCTATTACTTCTGAGTATGATAAGACTATTTTCACCTATTTGTCGAAAATAAAAAGTTAAGCGGGAAAAGTCTATGAAAGTTCTTGTAATAGGAAGCGGAGGCAGAGAACATGCTCTGGTATGGAAACTATCCCTGTCAAAGGACGTAAGCAATATATACGCAATACCAGGAAACGGCGGCATATCAGATATGGCTGAATGTATAGAGATGGATACAGGGAATATCAGAAATCTCATCGAATTTTCTCAAGACAAAGGCATTGATCTTGTCGTGGTAGGTCCTGAAAATTTTCTTGCTCAGGGAATTGTTGATGCTTTCGAGGAAAAAGGCATACCAATTTTTGGACCGAGCCAAAAAGGAGCCCTTATCGAAGCGAGCAAGATTTTTGCCAAGGAATTAATGGATAAGTACAGCATTCCAACAGCTCCCTTCAAAACCTTCGCGGAATACGAAAGCGCCCGTGCTTATTTGGATACCTTGGAGCCCCCCTTCGTCCTGAAAGCGGACGGTCTCTGCGCGGGGAAGGGTGCTTACGTTATCAAGGATAAGTCGGAGGCGAAAGAGGTCCTGGAAAATCTTATGGTTAAGGCCATTTATGGAAAAGCCGGCAAAAGAATTGTTCTTGAAGAATTTTTGTCGGGTGTTGAAGCCTCTTATCTTGTATTCACAGACGGTACGTCAATCCTGCCGATGTTGGCAGCCCAGGATCACAAACCTCTCATGGATGGGGACAAAGGTCCCAACACTGGAGGGATGGGCGCATATACGCCAATCCCCTTTATATCTAAGCTATTAGAGGAAGAGATTAAAAAGTCCATCATGTTGAGAACAATAGAAGCGCTGGCCGCAAACGGTGTTACTTACAAGGGTGTCCTTTACGGAGGGTTAATGCTGTCAAATGGTCGGCCATATGTTATAGAATTTAATGCACGACTTGGAGATCCTGAAACACAGCCAATACTTTTCAAAATGAAAAGCGATGTGCTGCCTATTTTAAGTGCATGCGTTGAGAGCAGATTGAGTTCTGTTGGCAATATTGAATGGAAAGAGGGTGTTTCTGTATGTGTGGTCATTGCGTCAAAAGGGTACCCCGAGAGACCGGAAAAAGGAAAAATCATAAGAGGTCTTGATCAATTGAAAAGCGAAGAAAATATCATGGTCTTTCATGCCGGAACAAAGAAGATCGACGGCCGGTATTATACATCCGGAGGGAGAGTACTTTGTGTAACGGCTCTCGGAAAAACACATGAAGAAGCAATAAATAAAGCCTATGACGCTGTTTCAAAAATAGAGTTTGAGGGTATGTACTTCAGAAAAGATATCGGCAAAAAAGCACTTTTTGCGCCAAACATATAAGAAGAACATTATTTCACAGGAGGACAAGGATGGCAAAGGAATATAACATTGGTGTAATACCTGGTGATGGTACCGGACCTGAAGTTATAGCTGAAGGTATTAAAGTTCTGAATGCAACGTCCAATAAACTTGGATTCGCACTGAAATATACAAATTATGACATCGGCGGAGAGCGTTATCTGAAGACAAAAGAGACGCTCCCTGATAGTATTCTGAGCGAGCTAAAACAACATGATGCGCTTTATCTGGGTGCCATAGGACATCCCGGCGTCAGGCCGGGGATACTTGAAAAAGAGATCCTCTTAAGGACACGTTTTGAGTTGGACCAATATATTAACCTGAGACCGGTGAAGCTATACGAAGGCGTTGACACCCCTCTGAAGAACAAGGGCCCGAAAGAAATTGACTTCGTTGTTGTTCGGGAAAACACAGAGGGCCTTTATACCGGCGCTGGCGGTGTATTAAAAAAAGGAACAAAAGACGAAGTGGCAGTTCAGGAATCGATCAACACAAGAAAAGGTGTCGAAAGATGCCTAAGATTCGCTTTTGAATACACAAAAAAGCGGAACAAGGACAGGAAACTGACGCTCTGTGGTAAAACAAACGTCCTTACATATGCGTTTAATCTGTGGGAAAGAGCGTTCTATGAAATTGCAATAGAATACCCCGATATCCAGACCGATTATGCTCATGTGGACGCCACGTGCATGTGGATGGTCAAGAATCCCGAGTGGTTTGACGTCATTGTTACGGACAACATGTTCGGAGATATCATTACCGACCTCGGAGCGATGATCCAGGGCGGGATGGGGATAGCTTGCGGGGGCAATATCAATCCGGAAGGTATATCGATGTATGAACCGATCGGCGGCTCAGCTCCAAAGTATACGGGTAAGAACGTCATCAATCCTGTCGCAGGAATTCTGGCAGGCGCTATGATGATTGAGTTCCTGGGGGAGGAAAATGGTGCCAATCTGATCGAAAACAGTGTCAGGCAGGCGCTAAAAAAGGACATAAAGTCAGTTGAGGCCGGAAAAATGGGGATGGGTACCAGGGAAGTCGGGGATTTGATAACCAGGTATGTATTGAGCTAATGAGTGACTATGTGCCGTAATAGATGACAGAAGCTATTATAATATAATATATTAATTAGTTATATTTATTATGTGATCTTAGTTATCAATAGTATTTGTCAATTTCATGATATCATTTATATTATAGTTTCATGTGGAATATGTAGAGAAAGACATCAACCGGTCAATAAGAGTCGTATAGCTTATTGGTGCTGATAATAGATATTATGTTAACTAATAGGGCTCAGAGTTTTCTCCTTTGTTGTTACGAATCCCTCATCCTTTCTCGCGATCCTGATATCGGCGCTTATCTTGCCGGTATTTATATCTGCTGGGTGCGTGAATGTTTTCTGTATTCGCCTGTTCCCTTCAGAAGCGTCGGCAGGGCTTTGATTGTTTTCCCTGATTTGTTCTCCGCCAGGCGTATTTCGTAGAGTTTTTGCAGATTCATCCAGAATTCCGGGCTTGTCCCGAAAAAATGCCCGAGGCGCAGTGCGGTATCGCCTGTTACAGCGCGCCGTCCGTTCAGGATTTCTGTAATGCGGTTTGTGGGCACCTTAAGCTGACGAGCCAGTTCCGCCGCACTCATGCGCAACTCTTCAAGCTGTTCAGCAAGATGTTCCCCGGGATGTATGGCAGTGCGTCCCATAATATACCTCCTTAATGATAGTCCACGATTTCAACGTTCACCGGCCTCTGCGCTCCTTTGGGCCACTCAAAGCAAATCCGCCATCGGTCGTTGATACGAATACTATGCTGTCCCTTGCGGTTTCCCTTGAGCGTGTCCAGACGGTTACCGGGCAAATCCAGATCGAGTAGCGACATGGTCGCTTCGAGCTGGTCGAGCTTAATCTCCGTTTTACGCTCGATACCCTCGAATGCCTTGACCCGGTTTCCTTCAGCAAACTCCCTGGTTCGTTTGTCTCTGAAACTCAGGATCATTACATATTCTACCCTTCTTTATGCGTTACGTCAAGCATAATTACCTCCGCCAGAATACCCCACAATCGATTCCCTTCTATCCCGTGTGTATTCCTACAGGATAGTTTGTTCAAACGTTTTTTTAAAGGGAAGAAACCGAAACCTCATCCGGTGTGCAAAGAGTCAGGGTTTAATATAGGCATTTAACCCGACGGTCACCGGCTTACCATCGACTTCAACAGAGGTAACCACGTTCCCCCAGGTGCTCGCTACAACGAGCGTTTTACCCGACGCTGACGGTTTTGGCTTCTCCAGGTCGATTTCAATGATGAGCTTGCTTCCTTTGATCTCAACGTTCATGGCCATGCCCATTCTCCTTTCATTGGTCTTAATGTTCTCTATCCACAAGGGGCTATCCGCCCCTCGGGAGTGTGTCAACAAAAAGGCGCCTCCTAGAATACGCCACAATCGATTTTTCTGCCCTGCCCCATATCAACCCATAGGATACCCATTAAAGATGGATTTTTTAAAAGTCCTTTTTTGGTAACATCATTTTACTGGGCCAATGAAAACATAGTTGCGATTTCATGCAGTATAATTTCTCTTTCATCATTTAGCGCTGGCAAAATGACTTAATTTACTCTATAAGGGGCTGTAAGCGGGTGTTGGGGAGCAATGGAACAGAAAGTGCGGTTAAGGACTTCGATCTGCCTCAGATGGAATCCGATGGATTCCGCAAGTGGCCTCAGGAGAAGGCTTGCAGTTAATTCTTTTCAGAGTGACAGTGTCTGGCGCAGGCCATCTTCTATTCTTTCCAGATCACCCGGTTTCAGGCTTCCTGCCTTTTGATGGAGCCTGCTTTTGTCTATCGCACGAAGTTGATCACATACAGCCACAACGTTCCGCCCGAGGCATTCCACTTCAATTGCCAGTGGCGGTCTCGGTGTACCGGAAGAAGATAGGGGAAGTACAAGAACGGTTCTCCTGGCATCATTAACAGGGGTTGCACCGATGAGAATACAGGGCCATTGTTTTTTTATCTCTGAGCCTACTGTGGGATCGAGATTAACCCAGTAGATTGAGATGGTCAAGATCTTTCAGACAACCTCCAGCAGTTTTTAAGTGGTTCGCCGCTCCGGTTCATATTGCCTCCCTTACCTTTGGCAGGGTACTCCAATATACCTCGTCAGGCGTCCTGTCGCCAAGACCTTGATGAGGTCGCCGCATGTTGTATCGTTCAAAAAACTTTGTGAGCTCCTTTTTCGCATGGGTAATTGATTCATATGCCTTCAAATACACTTCTTCGTATTTTACCGTCTTCCATAAACGCTCGATAAATATGTTGTCTCTCCAGCGGCCCTGTCCGTCCATACTGATCTTGATACCGTGGTTTGTAAGAATTTCTGTAAACTCCCAAGACGTGAACTGACTCCCCTGTTGGCCTCGGTAATGTCGAGTCCCCGGATAAGATAGGGATAGACGGTATGTCCCGGATGAGGTTTGGAGAGACGGGGCTTTTTGTAGAGAGCTTCTATGCCCATCTTCCTCATGAGAGTCCTGACGTGAATTCTGCCTACCTTGTGGCCTCTCATCCTCACTATGCTTTTCATACCCCGTGACCCGAGGTAGGGCTCTTCGAGATGAATCTCGTCGATGAGGCGCATACGTTCCCTGTCCTTATCGTTTGCCGGGGCAGGCACATAGTAGAGATTTGACCGTGAAAGCTGTAATATATGACACTGTTTTGTGATAGGCAACTCGTGCTCCTTGTCTATCATCTCTTTGCGCTCGGCTCGCCTATGCGCCCGAGCGCGACTGATAAAAAATCGTTCTCCATGGCGAGTTGTCCGATCTTGGCGTGGAGTTCCTTAATGTCCGGTTCTCTGGAGGGTTTTCCTTTATCGAAGACCTCCGGGGCCTTTTCCAGAAGAACCTTCTTCCACTCTGCGATCTGGTTCGGATGGACCTGAAAACGTTCTGATAACTCCACCAATGTTTGTTCCCCTTTGATTGCTTCCAGTGCTACTTTTGCCTTAAATGTTGCTCCGTGATTCCTTCTTGGTCTTTTTGTCATTTCACTGCTCCTTTCTCTTTTTTAGTATAGAGCAGCGTAACCACTTATGTCACTGTCTGAATTTATCGTACCATTTCTCCGGTTCCTTAACGTACTTCATATCCAGAATTCTGTGGTGATCCTTAAGAGTACCAGATTGTCCTAATGAATTTGATCATTATGAGAATCACCAAGAAGAGGAGGTAAAATCTCAAACAAAAAAGGGCGATTTTCGCCGTTGGGGTTAATTTGATCCGTGCCATATCACACCTTCCATTTGCTTATTTTGCCTCAACGCTTTGTATAATATCGTTAAAACGAATCACGCCGATTAGATGGTCCTGATTGTCTGTAACCGGTATCAACCGATAATGGTATTTTAAAAACATTTCTTCAATTTGGGTGTCGGTCATCTCTTCTTCAGCGCTAACAACTATAGGAGCCATGAGATCATCAAGCCGTTTGCTGTCGGGAGCAAGCACCAAATCACGGAGATCAATGACTCCTTTCAATATTCCGTTTTCAACGATGTAAACATAAGTGATCATGTGATGCTCGTAGTCCGATTCTCTGATGGCCTTCAATGCTTCGCCGATCGTTTTGTCTCGTGGGAAGGCCACATATTCATTTGACATCAGTTCTTTCGCCGTTACCTCACCCTTCGACATAATTTGGGTAATTCTTGTCGTTTTATCAGCGGGTAATAACTCCAGCAACTGTGTCATCTTGTCGTGTGACAGAGCCGAAAAGATATCTGCGAGTTGAGGGATAGAGAGTTCTGATAAGATTTCTTCCGCCTTTTCCTCATCGAGATCATCCAGGATCTGCCGCTGGGCTCTCGGCTCGGCATGTACCAGGGTCTCAGCGGCCTTTTCCGAATCAAGGGCCGAAAAAAGGGCCTGCTGCTCATCCCCCTTGAGTATTTCTAACACATCGGCCAGATCCTCACTCGGCAACTCCGTGGCATGTTCTCTTTTTACGGAAAGTGATACAACATCGGTCTTAGCAGCATCTTCAACGGATAGTGGCTGAACGTATCTCCATGAAATGCACCTGTCCTTAACCCAATGAAGGCCACCGAGATGCCATTTCCTCAAGAAACCGTTAAACGATGTATCGACATGCACTATGATCATTCGCCCTCTTGAATACAGGAGGTGTACATCATTGACCACTTCTACTCTTCTGCCGTCTGTATCCAGTATGGTACGACCCATAAGGTGCTGGTCAACCATTATCCAGCCGGGCTGATCCATGAAAGGCGGATAGACTCCTTCTTCAGGGGGTTGTACAAGGATTCGTCGCGTGTCAATCGCCATCACCCGCTCCCATGGAATAAACTCTGTCGGCTTGCCCCATCCGTGTCCGATGAAGATACCCACTGCCTGGGGGTGGGGCTCCATCATCTGAAAAACCACATCCGTGGCCTTGCCAATTCGTCTTCCCTCGGCAAAGATAGGTTTTTTGAAGAGTTCCGAGAACCACAGAAACTCAAAATCCGTGCCGAGCGTATCTGCTGACTTAAGATCATTCGGAACTATTGCCATGGTATCTACCCCTTACTGAGTATGTTAGGAAAAAGAACAGAAATGCCGAATATAGTTGAGACAATAATGACGAAGAGAACAATGCTCCAGTTCGCAATATTCTGTCCACGCGTGTTGACATGCTTCCCCATGAGAGGTTCGTCGTTGAGAAGGAGAATGAGAAACATAAGAGCGGCGGGTAAGAGTGTCACCGCTACGATCTGAACAAACATGGTAATGGTAATCAGCGGTGCTTTAGGGATCAAGACCACTGCCCCCGCGGAAGCAAGGGTCAGGAAGTAGACCACGTAAAACCAAGGCGCGTCTTTTACACCTTTATTGAGTGAATGTGCCCAACCCATAACCTCGCCCACTGCCCAGGAGGTAGACAAGGATATACAGAGGGCGCCGAGAAAACCTGCATCAAACAGACCGATGCCGAAGAGGGCACGAGCCCACGCTCCCTTTCCAAGAGGCATAAGCGGGGCAATTGCCTCGGCTGTCTGCCGCGCATCTTCAACGACGATCCGCGGGTTGTGGTAATAAAAGGCCGCACCGGTGGCAATGATGATGAATACGGCCACAAGGCCGGTCAAAAAAGAGCCGACAAAGGTATCGATCTTACCGAATTTTATGTCCGCTATATCCATACCCTTATCAACCACCGCGCTCTGTTGAAAGAATATCTGCCACGGGGTGATGGTCGTGCCGATATTGGCCATAACAATGAATATTAGATCCTGCGTGAGACCGCCCGGAAACGCAGGATTGTAGAAACCGGAGAATACTTTGTCCCATCCCGGCGCTGTTGACATTTTCATCGCCCAAAAGGCGGCCGGAATGAAGACAAAGTTAAAACCACAGAAAAGGAGGGTAATCTTTTCAAAGGTCCAGTATTCACCCGAGACCACCACAGCCATCAAGATTGCCGTGACCACGCAGAAGGTAATAAAAGGCGGCACCCCAAAAATGTTCATAGCTGCTGTCATTCCAATATACTCCGTTACGAGGGTAAGCCAGTTGATAACGGCCAGGTCGAAGATCGAGAACCATCCCCAGAATGGCCCAAAGCCGTCAAAAATAGCTTCCGCGTGCCCCCTTTTTGTTACTGCGCCGAGGCGAACGGTCATCTCCTGAATATAGTAAGCCATGGGCACAAGAATAAAGAATACCCACAGGAGATTGAAACCGTATTTCGAACCTGTCACAGCATACGTAGAAATCCCGCCCGCATCATTATCGGCTATCATGGTGATGATCCCTGGGCCGAGAACCGCGAGAAATAGCAGCATCCGGGCACGGAATCTTGTTAGACGATGAATTGTCTTACTGAGCCAGTACATCGTGACTCCCTCTTACAATATTGAACTGCGCTTACTACTGCTGTGATTGGAATGAAGCGAAAAGAAGAGAAAAATTCTCCTCAAAAACCGCTCGGGCTCAAGAGGAGATCAAAAGATCTACGCGATGTCTTGAGCGGGAGCGATTTCGCTCCAGCCGTTCCACAACTGACCGCCAGGGTCGTCTTCCATTAGGGAACACTCCTTGAGTTGAATTCGTTAATTTCTTATATAATTCAGTCACAAAAAAGTCAATAAGAAAAACCTAGTCCCTCAGTTACGGGGTATACAGGTCTTTCGGGCTGGAATGGCATGAGTTAACTGATGTCTATGGAAGGATCCTCTGCGATCTTGTTGAGAATGTTTTTAAAAACGCTTTCAAGCATAGGGTCCCCCGTCTTTTATTGAGCGTATGAAGCGCAGACATAAGCACCGAACGGGTTTCTGCTTTTGCATCTGAGTTGACCCAAAACTGGTCTTTCTTACGATTACGGTAGGATGCAAATCCCTATCTGCCTGTTGTTATCCGCGGGGAAGCGCCTGTCTCTCGCTTAGTCAGGCACTCGGCTTTGCCGGCCTGATTTTTCAAACTCAGTACTCGCTCTTTGGACCCGTATGGACCAGAGGTTGCCCCTATTTTCAAGGGCATAAGACCGATGTCTACCATACAGCCCGAGGGGGGATACAAGGCAGGGGGAGAAACCTCCCTTCCCTGTTTTGTACCCCCCTACCCTGTGGTTTCGCCCCGAGTTCGCTGGGACCACCTTCCTTCCCACAAATAGAAATTTCATTTTTGCCTATACATCGGGTCCCTTTGGGGTCATCCGGTTATTACGTGCTTGTCCAAAATGTGCTACTTCCTCACTTTTTACCCTTATGAAAAATCGACGCTTTAGAATGCCATTCGATGTCGGATCGGTTATTATTACTTTTGAAATCTGATCACCATTGCGGAAGAATAATTCGGCGGTATAACAGACAGGGGCAGATAGCGGTGGCACCATGGGAGGTGTATCGTATGGTTAATCGGATACGATATCGGGAGATGAGATACGACTATGTCGATCATTTGACGCTTTACAAGCTTATTACGTCAGGAGAGGTCCGGCGGTTCTTTCGTCCTTCATAAAATATTTGGGTCGATGCTGACGAGGTTCCTCTGCGCGGAATGGGTGGCCCTTATTCAGGCCCGGAAAGACGATTGGTTCATCTTTCGGCACCGAAACCTTAAAAAGCGCAGAAGGCAGGAAGGTGAGAAGGCATGTGAACCTTTGGCTCACAAAGTGAGCAAGAGGGAAAGACTTGTCTTCCGACGTGAGTCATTACGAACAGCTTATCAACACTGGACATTTGTCTTATCTGCGACCTGCTGCCAGCAATACAGGTACGAAAATCCCGAAATAAAGCCCTGCCAAAAAAAGGCAACGAAGGGTATCACGCTTCCTTTTGTTTGAAAGGGTCGATTTTCTTCCTTCTTCCGGCAATGTAAAAAGCAAATCGCAACGTTTCAAAGCAGATCTTTTTTCTATCAGTCCGTCCGTTTCCGTAAAAAAGAAGGGATATCATACCTGTCGGCATCGATGTCGATATTGTCGCTCTTTGTTCCTGTTTTCCTGTGATTTACCTTTTCTTTTGCACCAAGACTGTCAATAAACTCGCTTAACTCGGACTCTTTGAATAGTGTTCTTCCTCCAAGTTTTACATACTTGATTATTCCTGTAGACATAAGCCGGTAAAGGTTTGCCTTCGAAATCTTCAGCATGTCCATCGTTTCCTTGATGGTGTAAAGCTTCTCCACAAAATCATCATATCATATTATCTCATAAAGTCAATATTATCCCCATGACGTCTATTTTATTCTTACTACTTAAAACCGTATGATTCATAATAAGGATTAATGAGACCGTATGAGAAATTCCTAAAAAGGCGCAAAATGAATGGAATGTGGTGACCTGTCCCAATAAACCGGACCAGTTTCTGCGTCGGACTCCCGACTGAGAAAAAGGTTATCATTTGGGTTGCTTTTTCTGGCTGTTTCCTGTGAAAATCAGGTGGAGGTAACACTGACTTCCAATTGGGAATCCTTAAATACTGCTGCAAATTGTTACTCTGAATAGGTAGATGCTCTCAACATTCTTACCAGGTAACGGGTTTTAAAAATTGATATAGGCAATTCTGCTCAGTGCTTCCCGCAATAGATACTCATTTCGTTGCACATGACCCGTAACACACCGGCTATGTTTTTCATAGTGACAAAAATTCTGTCGACGCTCCAATTCTGACGCTACTTTGTAAGTTCCGCACGAAGAGAAAGCAAGCGTCCTCGGATCAGAACTGTTTCTACATCAGCAAGAATGTCCGGCGCTCCCGACTTCTTGAAATATTCGTACCTGTCAAGGCTCTTCTCAAGCAGATAAAAGAATTGTGGTAAGGATCGTTTCCTAAAACTGAGTTGCCGAAGCTCTGTTACACTTCCCGTTCTCTGTCTCAACGCTGAATTCATATTTTCCTCCTCTTCATGTCTTCATAGTTGAGTATACAAGAACCATGCCATGTTGATATACCATTGTAAGTTGTTGATATTATGAAGTATGGTTTTGACAAGCAACATTCATTCACAAATGAGTCTACATTATTTGTGGCTCTTGCTACATCCATTGCTAACAGTCACCGCTTGTTTTTTTGGTGACCTGAGCCCCAAGACTGAAACGGCAGGCCCTTATCTCTTAAAGCATCCTAAAATACCAGCCTTCACCCGCACCTGAGGCATTTCTCCATATAGCATCCATCGTGATGGAGGATAGTATAAAATTGGCGGCTGGGCGTAAGGTAGAAGTGACCGCGAGCATTCTCTTTTCATTGAGAGGTTTTTCGAACGTCGGTTGCAGATACAAATTTCTTCGAAGGAATAATTACCCCACTGTGATAATGAATCAGAGCGTCAAATACCCATCCGGTGCCAAGCTGGTCGCGAGCATCACCATGTTGATGTCAAGATGGTTTTTCCAGCTTTCAGATTCCTGATTCACCTGCTGGAGCCAGAATGCCTCAATTGTTTCGCGCAGCGGCACATATCGTAACAGAGAATCGACCGGTAGGCCGAGCCAACTTTCTCGACCTGCTTTTTCCGCTGTCAACCCGATCAACCTTTCAATAGCGCTTAACCCGATAGATAATCCGAGTTCTCGAAATGCCAGGCGGTAACTTGTAGAAAACCTCAGAGGGTCATCTTTCGTGTAGAATTTGAGGCCCTCCAGAGAAGATTTCAATAGGGTTTTAAGCAAGTCGGTTCCCTCCACATCATTGTCAACCATCAATTGTGTAAGCCAGTACGCGTCAGATAAAACCCCTCCGATACCGAGTGGGTCGTCGGTGGCCCAGGTTTTTCCGGCACATATATCAGCCATGTCAGTAATCTCGGTAACTAAGTTCGGCGAGGTGTGTCTGTTTGGATCTCTTTTCGCGGTCGCCTGAAGCTGGTAGTATGTCATAAGACCATCGAGGGGATCATGCTGTCCCATGGAAGGAACAAGCGGATAGGATAAGTCTATGCTCATCTTCCAGTACATACGTTTTCGACCGCCCAATATGGGAGACGTATAAACGAAGCCAGTATAGGCCGCTCTCGCCAATTCCATAGCCCATCTGTTGTAAACAAAATCTCCGGTTGTACTGCACATCTGATTCAGGGCGTGCATCCACCTGGTCAGGTAATGAAAATATTGTCCATCTTGGTCCCATTCCAAATGATCATCAATTGGATCGCCGGACTTTCGTTCGTTCAATTGTTTACCGATTCTCAGACCTCCTTTGGTAGGGTGTTGTTCCCCCTCCCTTTCGGAGAGACCACTGATCCAACCCCTTCGCACGTCATCTTCACGGTGTTTCCCCAGCACGCCATGCACTTGATTGACTAATCGAGTTGCGAGATCTCTGTATTGTCCATCGCCTGTTTCACGATAGAGCTCCAAAAAATTGCAGACAGCAAAAGCATCGGTCCACAAGTAGCGTCTCGGACGTTCTTTCGTGGGTGATAGTCCGGTTAGCGTGGCAAATTCCATCATAATTTCCTGGACCACTGGTATGTATTTCTTTCGTGTCATCTGGATTCAGTCTAATCGCTGCTGGGTTAGTTCCCCGCCCCTTGGGGCGTATATAGTTGCCGAGTACGATATTCTTTTGATACCCCGCTGCTTGCGGCGGGTAGTTCATTTTCTGCTTTCAATTTCCTAATTCATTCAGAAAAAACCCGATAGAGAGTTTATTGAAGCGTTCTTTACTCCATGGATCGTATTTTATTGATGATCATAGGTATATCCTCTTCCCATATGGTCGGATATAAGATTTTTAGCAGTTCTGCTATGATCGTCAAGGCTTCAGGGTGGGTGTTGGGGCAATTTGGTTCGCATTTATTATTGTGACAATGTCTATTTACTTCTTTGAGAGCTTGTGATATAGCCGTTTTCCAAAAGATATGTGCGGTACGTGATTTCTTTATATCTTCTTCTATCTTAAATGTCCCAATGCGTTGTTCCCTTTTGGCTTCAAGAACCTCCAGAGCCTTCTTGTAACATCCTATATCGTATCGGATTTCGTTAACTCCGTGAAAGGGCACGTAGTCGTTATTTTGAACTTTCTCAAAAGTCCCTACATCCAGTGACAATTCTCCTATTGCTGTTTTCAGAGGCTTTGTTGATACTTTCATTGCCGATTCTATCTTAGACGAGTATGAGTCCTTATCTAACAGAACTTCCATGGGGGAAGGTTTTAGCAAGAAAATGATTCTGTCTATTTCATCGTCTGTAAGGGGAATATGTTGGAATATGAATCTTATTTGATCCCATTGGTCGATTACAAAGGGTCTCACCGCAAAGGCGTAATGAACGGAATTAATCAACGATGTCCTTTGTTCTTCAGAAAGGTCAGAGAGTCTATTCACAGCTTCAATCATGCTTCTCAGCGAACGCAAATACGAAAGCCCATAGTTCCTCAAAGGGTTATCCCGATCGTCTTGTATGATGGCCTCAATGGAATCAAGAATTCTTTTATTAAAGTCTCTTTGAAAATCAACAAGCACTCCTTGTGGCGAGGGGCCATGCACATTTTTCCTTTTCTCTCTCATTTCTGTAGCCCTCCCTTCGGGTTACCATTTTCATTCAGCGGAAAGCCTGTGCCAAGTATTGGGCTTTCGTTTCCGGTAGACTACTTCTTATTCATTATACCACTACTACATTTGGTTGTGAAGTAACTGTGAAGTGAAACAATCTGAGAAATCAATCCAGAGGGGCCTATCGTCAAAAGCAATCAGATAGAGATTCAGGGAAATACTTGGATTTGTAACAGAGATCATTTTTGCGGTTCACCTCTGTACGTTCGATTTGATAGTCTGGTTGAAATAGGCCTTGTCTGCATTACACACAGTTATCCGGTACATGGTCCTTTGTCCTTAATCGTCAACGGAAGAAACATGGATAGTCCGGGTGACAAAGTCTTGGTATATTATATAATATTTAAGTTCATAGTTTCTTTATAGTAAGAACACCGAAAGTCCTGTAGGCGACGGTTCAACCGCCCTCATTTCTGACGACCCGCACACCTGCAAAAGTGACAATGCGACAGACCTCACCTGTTTTCGGGCATCTGTCTGAGGTTCGGGAGAAAGCCCATCTCACCCGATAAGCGCAGGTTCAACGTTTCCAGGTTTCCGCGTCGTTTCTGGCCCCTATAGTGTTCCCTTAAGAGGTATTCTATGATGGGCCCGACCGACCCGATGATACATCCTTCATCTTGCCTCAAGGATAGAGTTTCTGCAAGAGAAAAGTGCAGAAACTGGCACGCTCTCGCGTTGGTCACCGGCTTTGAGCCCGGTGATTCCTCAAAGCCGGAAGCACGCCTGTGAGGTCAGGGCTGAAAATCCTCTCTGAAGATTCACAGGCGGCACCAAAGGCCCTCAAGATAAGGTACTACTGTGGAAGAGGCGCATAAAAGTGCGAGGCGACGGGTGAGGGTCTACTACCGATACTTATGAGGGTAAAAACCTCGTCGCTAACAGTCAATTTTCCGATATTCAGGGCCAAAAGCATCTTGAAGGAACGGACTATGTATGATAATAGAATAAAAGATGTCACAGCAGCGATAGAACAGTGGCGAAAAAATATGGTAGTGATGACGGCGAAGTTAAAGAGCTTGTTGGCAGAACTGACCTGGCTGAAGCAAAAGAGAGCAGCGCTGGACAAAGGGTACCAGGAAGCCCTGAAGAAGGAAGCAGCGGGGGAAAAGCAACCCAAGTTCATCGTTTGTCATTAAGTGCCCATCCTTACGTCACTACTGCACGATCTTCGCTGATCGGATACTGAATTGCTGGTGAATCCTTTGAGGGCCCTTACCACGCGCGCTAAACAACTTGTCAATTAGGAGGTTTTGTGAAGATATTCATCATCATCGCAGTCTTGCTTTCCTACGGAGTGTTTATTGACAATACGTTCTGCCAAGACAACAGCGCATCCTCTCAAAATAAAACATTCGCAAAACAAAGGGCCGGCTTACTTGAACATGAAAGATCACCGAATTTTTACACCAATCTTATTGTCTGGGAAACGGAAATGGCGCAACAGTCGATAGATATATGTTACAACGCGAACAAAGCAAGCCTTTGCAATAAGACGTATGAATCAATAGGAAAATGCAAAGTAGTGGTGCTATCGGTGAGAATCAAAATGATCCATGATGCTGAAGTTCTGGCAGATACGGTACTCAACAAAGCGCTTCAGCTTAGAGATGTCAACCTCCCCATGCTTCCATATGAGGGATATACAGGAGCCGAAGATGCTTGTCGTAATGTAATAGGATATCTGGCGGAAACCTCGGCAGAAATGTATCTCAAAACCGCAGAAGCATATGCGAATGCAAAAGACTACAATTCTGCGAGAAGAATTTACCGTATGATAATCTCTACGTATGTGGGCGACACATACAAAGGCTTGGTGAAGCAAGCTGAATTTGGGTTGGAGGACTTGACAAATGTGAACCTAGCACCAGACAAAGAACAAGGCAAAAGATAAATAATAAATTCTACTGCGTTATATAATATCCAGTCAGTAAGAACTCATAAAGTTTTTCACGACTATCATATATGAAAGCGTGGATCACCTTTTGGAATTTAAAACTGTTACTTGCAGTAAGAAATGATCAAGTTTGCATAACTCTCCTAGATTATCGATAACAGGAATCAACCTAGTTGGGGGCATCTGTGAGTTACTGAAGTAATTATGAAATCAATGATTACATCTTGAAGGGGTTTTCTTTTCATTTCCTGTCATCGGTTGCCGAAGGCTCACCACCTGTTTTAATCTCAGCCTGACGGCGGCGGCGCTCTTCTCCTGCCCGAGCAAGTTCCTCGCGGTTGCCGTCATCCACCCGGAAAAAGGCGTCACGCCATGCATCATTTCCCCATTGGAACGGGGTCTGGACTGTAGTGCGCGGCATCCAAGCCCGATCCAGCAGGTTAAGGGCACTTCCCACGATCGAACGCTGCATGTCAGTGTCCCAAGGTTTCCCGCATGGATTTCCCAGTGGAAAGTCCGTAAACACGAAGCGGGGAACTCCGCATTCCTCGACTATGTCTCTCGCGCTACCCATAATTACCGTTGGAAGACCATTGGCCTCTAAATGCCTTGCGACCAGACTCACGGTCTGGTGACAAACAGGTCAAAGCGCCGAAAGAAGCACGGCGTCGACGTCGTCCTCACCGCACCACTCAAGGATCCGGGGAGCACTGCGTTGTGACGTCCTGCTTTGGCTGTAATCAGTTGGTACTCCGTAGAAGCGGGGCGACACTGACCCGATACGACCGTCGGTGGCATATTCGGATAAGCGGTTTATGGGCAGAAAACTGTCAATGTCCTCAGTGTGGGTCGCTTGTTTGTCCCAACCAAGATCATCCGTAAATAGACGGGTCGGTGGGGGGTCTGTAGGCTCCGTATACAACTCCCTTACCCTCAACCCCAACCCCAAAGCGTCGGTTTTCCCCTTGACTTGTGGTTTTCCTGCGGTGGTTACCAAACCTACCCGGCACTCGGAGAGGGGCTTTCTGAGCGGGGTAAACGGCACTTCATCGTAATGGGGCCAGGTGTATGCCTTTGGGTAGCCTTGAGCAGCATAGTACTCCCGGCTGCGATCAATGTAGCTTACGAATGAACGGTGCGTCTCAAGATGCTCCATAAGGCCTCCTCCCGGAGATATGTCAGCTGAGACTCATAAGAACTTACTCTTTCATAAATAAATATAGACTGAACATATGAGCGTGTCAATCAAACCGGGTGGTCATAAAATATGGGATGCTTTCGTTTCGTATGATCTGCTATTTTGTCAGAATATACGAACCAATATCAACGGCAATGAGATCATTTTGATGGTTTTGCAGTTCAATCCTTGTGACAACAACTCTATTTCCTGTTCTCAAAGTATAGGCAGTACCAACAAACCGCTTACCAAGACTAGGACGCAAAAAATCAACACGTAAATCAATAGTGCTCATTCTTCTTGCCCTCTCAAGTTTTGCTTCTAAGGTCTCACCATACGTCTTCTTTTGAATTCCCATAGCCGCTGCCAGGTCGCCTGTAGCATCAATGACAGATGAAATAACCCCTCCATGCAACATTCTCGGTTCATAGTGTCCCTTCAGTTCATCCCGGATTTTTCTCGTATTTCACGCGCGGGAAGAAGAAACAAATGAAATATTTATATCTATCGGTGCGCTGCACGAACATACCATTTCTCATCAAACTATCTCACTAAAAATTGATTATCTTGTAGAAGATGGAAGATGGAGGAATTTCACCAAAATTCAGAACATTAGAAGTGATACTGAATTTTTGAAGCATTATGGTAACATGAGTCGTCATTGTTATAAGGGCACCATTTGAAATGCTCAACGTCACTGTGTCACTATATGTTCCCGCTTGTGCAGCCTGCGCATCTGTCGCAGCAACATTTACACCGTGTGATGAATCTCCGTTACCGGTGATAAGCGTTGTAGCGGTTGCACTCCCGAAGCCTGAGCCTGTGAAGCTGGGTGTAAAGTACAAAGTGTATGGTATTGGGCTGTTGGTGGCGGGACTCACAGCTGTCAGTTTTCCGCTGAGCGTGCCCGTTGTATTTGCCGCACCGCCTGCGCCTGCGCTTAAGGCAGATACATAGAAGGGCGTGGTCTTTGTGCACTGTACCGTCGTAAGATTACCGGTAGAGTATACCGGGGCGGAAGTTGATGGATCAATCCCAAGGGTCATGTTGCCCGCGCTGAAATTTTTGCAACACGCTTTCACGGTCGCATTAATCAGAACAGTCTGATCGGTCCAACCTGTTGGCGGTGCAGCAAATGCTCCCCCCGCCATGGCAATAACGATGATCGTTATTGCCGCTGTCAAGCTTGGCATCAGAAATGCGCTCAACTTCATTTTCCTCTCTTGCAGCAAAGCCCATTAATCTACTGAGAATCTGCGCACAAAAACCAATTAGAATAATAGTTTACAGAAAAAAGGTGGAAGTGCAATACGGTATGAATACGGTATAAATGAGGTATTATCTTACGTATTGTTCATTGAGAGAAGATACGTTCTGAGATTTGTCTTTTTGTTGGTAAGCTTTAGTTTGTTTCTTATGTTATCCCTGTATGAATCAATTGTTCTCTTCCCCAGGCCGAAGATTTGGGCTATCTCCTTGGTCGTTTTTCCTTCTTTGATGAGACATATGATCTCAATCTCTTTGGGTGTAAATCTAAAATGTTCCGAGGATATCAATTTTGAAAAGGGCGAGGAAATATCACGAAAGCTGCTTTCAATAATTTCAATCAGGGCAGACTGGCCCATATCTAATCTTGTCTGTTTGAGCTGTTCCAAGCGGGGGATGATCCGCACCCTTATATTTGATAGTATCCTTTCCTCAAGCTCTCGTTGGTCATTTTTGTAATGATCGATAAGAACCTTCAAGGCAGTGTTTAATTCTTCAAGTGCTTTTGACTTGTTTAACAGTTCGTCCTCTGCCCGTTTACGCTTGGTGATATCGTGGAGGCTCATTACCATTGCGTTGACGTTCGGCTCTTCCAGCATATTGCGCGACGTGGCCTCGAACCATCGCCAGCTGCCATCCTTGTGGCGGTTCCTCGCTTCAAAGCTTACCGGTTTGCCCGGATGCTTCAGACTCCAGGAGCGTGCGGGCTCTACTGCAAACACTGAATCGGGATGCGTGAAATCGGCCCGATTTGCGGCGAGAAACTCTTCGACGGAATATCCGAGGATGTTGGTTATGTTGGGCGATACATAGATGCGTTTGCGGTTAGCGTTCAGGAGCATGATGATTTCCGATGATGTTTCCATTAAGGTGCGATACAGTAGCTCGCTTTTTCTCAGGTCTCTTTCGGTCTGCTTTTGTTGCGTTATGTCGGTAACGGTGAAGGTGAATGAATAACTGCCGGTTGTTGATATCTGCACGAAGACATCTCGCATGGTGCCATCTTTTCTCACCAATCTGTGGTCGGCCTGCCCGGTTGTATAGAGGGATTTGCCGACTGCCTCAAATGCCTCGTCACTTTCATGAAGGAGCCTGGCGCTTTTGCCCTCCAGTTCTTCAAAAGCATAGCCGGATATCCTGCACATGGACTCATTCACCCATTCAATAACCCTGTTTTTTACCCGGCCGATGCCTATGGGCGAGGCGGTGAGGATGGCCTGGAGTGATTGTTCTGACTCCATGATCTTCTGCTCTGCCCGTTTACGCTCGGTGATGTCACGAAATGTTACCATTCTCCCGTGTTGCTTTCCGTCCTTACCGACGATGGCGCGGGAATACCTGTCCAGGACCGTTCCATCCTTGAGTTCAAGTTCATCCCGCGTGGTTTCGCTCGGATGGGCCAATATATAGGTGACCCTTTCATAGAACTCTTCAGGATTCTTGGCCAGGCCTCTGACCCACTCGATCAGCTTCTCATTGTCGTCATTCTCGACGATATGCCTGGGAATCTTGAATAGATCTTTGACTCGTTGGTTTTGAAGGAGCTTCTTGCCCCCATCTACTACGATGATTCCATCGAGGGAGGCGTTTACCTGTGCCTCAAGCAGTGCGGTTTTCTGTCGCAGCTCTTCCTCCGCTTTCTTACGTTCAGTGATGTCTATAACAATTGCTCTAAAACCCACCGGTTTGTTTTGATGGAGAACCCGAGTCATATAAACCGTAAAAGGAAATCTGCTGCCATCCTTTCGCATGCCGGTGTATTCGCCACCATTGTATGTTTGTCCTTTCAGAAACTTCTGAATATTTTTTTTTGCTCTTTCGTGGTCCTCGGGTGCAATGATCTGAAATATATTCATTCCATGGTCAAAGTCTTCTTTTGTGTACCCGAAGGTTATAAGACTGTTGGCATTTGTGAACGTTATATTTCCCTCGATGTCAATTTCCGCAACTGTTTGTGGCAGGGAATCGGCCAGCTCTCTATACTTTCTCTCGCTTACCTCAAGGCCTTCTTTGGCCCGTTGGCCACCATCTTCTGTTTCTTTGTAATTCATGGATTTAGTCCTCCATCAATTATATGCGGGGTGAGCGGATAAACATACGCTTCGTTGTTATTATCGCACAATATTTTTATGAAGTTTAGAAAAACTTCCTATTTCGTATTGTCCATTACCGTCTCAAAGCTGGTATGAAAATTAAAGGGCTGTCTGTGTAGAAGAGGAAGAAAGCGGTTACTCAGGCGGGTATCGATAGCCTCCACGAAGCTTTGCCTGTGGGTTGTTATTTATTTCAGAACTACCGCTTCAAACAATGAAGGGCCAAAGGGACACATTTGGAATATCGGCAAAAGCAAAGCGAAAGTGGTGGGCCCAGGTGTTGAAGTGAGTCTCCGTGAAAATAAGACTAATTTGGTTGAAAGGATTATCTGCTTCTCTTAACGAATACCTCTATGCCCTTGATATCTCCCCTGGCAAACTGGGCCACGGTCTGCGCAGCAATAGTCAATCCTTCCTTGAGATAAATCGCATCAATACCGGGAACGGCGTAGGAATAGAAAAGAACGTTACGCGTATCATCCTTGACTTTTGTTTTATCATCCGCTCCCTGGCATAGTATGCAGATGATGCCCTTTTCGTCACGTAGCACGATCTCTCCTTCTTTCGTAATGAATTGGCGACCTCCCATTCCAACGCTTGTCTCACCTGTGTGGGCTACATCAAGCACGAGCTTACCTTCGATCCGATCATAATCAGTGACTGCCACAAGAATCCCGGCACACATCTCGGCCATGAAGTGGGCATCGACCATGAGGTTGTATCTCGGAAATCCGCTATAGATAGTCCTCTCAAGATGCTGGGGCAAGGGGCACTCGAATCCGAAGCTCTGAAAAAACCGGTCGTACGTGTCAATACGCTGAGAGATCAGAGCAAGAGTCTCACGCCTTCTCATATTCCGCAAAAGTTTTCGCTTGTATTGATCAAATCCAGCACTATCGGTTAGAGGCTTGCAATCCGATATGAGCGTCAACCCAAACGCCACCTGCGGATACTTGTCTTCGTACGCCGATGAGATCGAAAAGTTTACCCATGGTAACATTTTCTTATCTTCCACTTCTGGCCTCCTCCCAGTCAAAAACACTCCGAGCTGGTTCTCTAAACACTATCTTCATGCAATTCTATCCATACCGTGGCAGCCACATCTTCCACAACTTATATTTAGCACAAATATTTTAGGAAAGGGCAAGTACATTGTTATCGGCAACAGTTAGTTCGTTCAATCACCTCACAAGTCTTCACCTTGATGCCTTTCGCTTCATCCACGATTCCCACGTGAAGTCTGCACCACCAGTGGTTGAGCATGCGTAAAAACCACTTTAAAGATCGGAGAGAAGGTGTAGCGACGTCACAGGGCCACAGCCTATCTGAACAACGCCACGCCCAGGAAAGCTGCTCCAAGGATAATGTAAAGAATATCTATCTTTCTCAGAAGCGCAACGAGAGCAGCGCACACAATGAGGACCCTGGCCACGTCCCAGGGGACGGCGAAAGCAAATTTGATGGTTACATAGAGAAGAAGCCCCACAAAGGAAGCGAATATGCCTTTTATTGCCTTTCTGAAGGACGCAGACCTGTTCAACCTGTCGAAAAACCCCGCCGCGGTTACGACAAGGAGAAAGGAAGGAGTGAAAATGGCAACAGTGGCAGCTATAGCCCCTGGCAAACGGTAGATTAAATATCCCACAAAGGTCGAGGTGATCACGATGGGACCCGGGGTAACCTGTCCCAAGGCGATCCCGTCCATGAAGACCTTGCTGTCCATCCAACCCCGCACATTGACAATTTGATGCAACATAAGAGGCACCGAAGCAAAACCCCCTCCAAAGGCGAAGAGGTCTATCTTGATCATTAAGAGGGCCAGCCCAAAGAGCTCACGACGGAGAAAATAGAGGCATGAGATTCCACCGAAAACAACTATGATGAGTGCGACGAGGTGGGACAAGGGCACAACGAGGTGTCCACTATCCCCCAAGTCATTATATTTCTCTCGTTTTACGAAAAGAAGACCGGCAAGAGCGGCTCCCAGGATGACATAAAAAGGGCTCACGCCAAACCAGAAAAGGGATGCAGAGGCCACGGCTATTAAGGCATTGATACAATTTTTGATGGTTGCCTTGCCGAACGTGTACGTGGCGTTCGCAATAAGGGCGACAACCACCACTTGCAGCCCGTTGAACAAACCCCGTATCCACGGTGGGTTACCCACGGCAACATAGAGATATGAGAGGATGACCATAAGAATAAAGGCAGGCAAGCCGAATCCTACAAATGTAGAGAGTGCCCCAGGGATACCCCTTGTCTTAAAGCCCACATAAGCAGCCGTTTGCATAGCCGTAGCACCGGGAATGGTTTGGCAGAGCGCCACCCCTCTTGTAAATGTCTCTTGGTCGAGCCATTTCTTCCGCTTCACCGAAAGATCCCCGATGTACGCCACCATCGCTGGGCCTCCGAAAGCAGTAACCCCAAGCCTCAGGAATGCGAGAAACAGCTGCATAAGGTGCGGATCTTTGCCTTTCCTTATCCGTTCTAAAGGTCCTTGACCGCTGGTGGGTGTGTTAATGTGGGTTTCTTTCATTGCGATCTGGAACGCCTTGAATCCGAATGATTTGATTGACGGCTGCCTACGCCTCCGAACAAAGAGATCATGAATCCCTCTTTGTCCTCGTTCTTGCAGGGGTGGGCTTTGGTGTCTCCGTGACATTTCCTGATCTGTTCCTCACTGGACTCTTCCGGTTTCTCCTTTAACTCTCGGGCAGACTGCTTCAACCCATATTGTAATCTTAACAATAAATGTTCCGAAAATGCAGCTTTATGCTTTATCTTCCTCATAACAGGCCCGGCATCCCTCCATCGTATTTCATAATATCGTTTAGATATTAGGCCGTCTGGTTCATTGCGCTGTTCGACCAAGTCTCGCACCATTGTCATTCGTGGCGCTAGTTGGAGACACTGGTTACGTGAGCTCATACTGAACGGCGGCCTTACAGAATCCTCCGCTTAGAACATGGGCGTTGGGACGCGCCCCCACCCCGTGCCCGGGCCCAGGGATTGGATATCCGAGAGAGCCAGGCTATGGATATCCACGTCGGCGAAGAATAGCGGGACACGAACCGTCGTAATGCCTAATATGAACGCCCTCGTGTTCTCCGGGCGAGGGGACTCGAGGTGCAGGAAGATGAGGCGACGGACCGCGCCATCAGGAGCTGAGCTTGCCGCCGATGCGCCTCCTACGTCGTGGTGCATCATCATGTGGCCGCCCTCAAGATGCCGGAAGGGATGAAAGATCCAGTCGGTTATCATCGCAAGCGTCTGATGATGCTCGTAGAGACGCCACTGAGGACCGGTATCCGCGATCATCCCCTGCATTACATAGTGCGTGGGTACGAGGTAGACAAGGATAGGTCCGGATGACTGATCGAGCCGGGACTTTATCTCCGGTAGGCGAAGGACATCGGCCATCCGGTGCTCGAGCATGAAGGAGTCTCCCGGTAGGATGGCTATGGCCGTAACCCGCCCTTCCGACCAGAGCGGCAATTGAGCGATCGTGTAGGCGCGGAGGGCGAAGGCGCCCCCCACAGCCACGACCACAATGAGGACAAACCCAAGCAGTGGCCTGAGCACCGGCGATTTCTGGAACTGCTGGTAGTCCGCGGCTTGCTTCAGTCTTCTTGGGAGGAACATGCCCGTCCGTGCCATGTACTGCCGGTACTGGTCGCCGAACTGGTTCAGCATCCGCCGCTCCTCATCCCGGGCCAGGAGGTAGTAAAGTCCCACCATGATCGTCCACAGGACGATGGTGAGGAACCGCGGCCAGAGGATTGCCAGCCCCAGCCCGGTGGCTGCTAAGCCCAGGTACTGTGGGTGCCGGATATACCGGTAGAGCCCACCCAGGGCCGGACCGCGACGGAAGAACTTGTGGAAGTAGACCTGCCCCGCGCAAACCAAGAAAATGACCGCCCCGACTACGAAGAGGACTGAACCAGCGACCCGGACAGTCTGGAGGAACAACCCGGGAGGCACGATCATGTGCGGCAGGAAGAATGCCGCCAGCCATTGTGTGGCTGGCCGCTCTGCCAAGAAGAGGAGAACGGGATTGAAGGCCGTGTAGAAAAACGCTGCAAAGGGGCTGATCATGATCAGTACCTCGAGCGCTATGATGAAAAAGACCACGATGCCGACACGCGCTGTGATCTTCGCTATTATGGAGTCAATCTTCTTTCTTATCATACAAACTACCTCCTCTATGGGCTTGTACAACTATGTCCCTTGACGATTCAATCCCTTGACCGGTTCATTATGGAGATCACTGCATCAGACGCTATTGCTGTGGGCACTCTATCACATCTCGCCCTGTCATAGCTTGGTCGATGAGGTCAAGGAACTTCTGCTGCTGTTTGGTGTCGAGCATCCCTTTAAACTCCAGAATGTGCGCCACGACCATCTTCTGTATTTCTTCCTGATCCCTGTTGATTCGGGATATAGCTTCACTGATGGCAGCGTCGTCCACCACATCCGCTCGCATGAGGCCAAGGAGGGTTGCCTTCTTAGCAAGCACTTCTTGCCCCTTCACGTCAAGGGTGATGTGGAACGCGGAAGCCTTGCATTGCATCAGGCCCCCTTGAGCTGCCCCCAGGGATAACTGTTTAAAAACATAGTTGGCGTGAGCATCGGAGCAACCTATGGGTGCACCACGATGGCGTAATCCCTTGTAGTGGGTGTATGCCGCCGCGCCAAGCATGGAGAAGTTGAGCAGGAGCGAGACGACAAGTGTGTACTTTATGATACTATCTCTCATGTGTACCTCCTATCATCCTGACATAAACGCCTCCCACGGAGTCGGGCGGCACAGGATCAAAAACATCGAGGGAAAATGTTGCCTGAACATCTGCGCTTCCGTGCACAGGAATCTCTTGATTTATCAGAAGAGGGCCGGACATCAGTCCCACGACCACAATAACAAGTGCGAAGATCAATTCTGTGGATCGCGTAAGGAAAGGATGGGAGATCACGAATCCCAGAAGCCTCGCTGAGTTTCTTGTTCGTGCAACGCAGCCGCTACACGTGTTACAAATCCATAAGGTGCGGAAAATCTCTCGACCGACGCAAACAGTTGATGGAGGGCGCTGGTTTCCTCCGCCACTTTCTGGCACTCAGCACAGCCTTTGAGGTGCAACTCGACAAGTTCCTTCTCGCTCGCTGACAATTGGTCATCGATATAGGGGGAAATCATCTTTTTCATTCTCTTGCATTGCATTTTTTCTCTCTCCATATATTAAACGATTGCGGCCAATTTTTGTTCCAAAAAGTTTCCCGTGTTCCCATTTCATCTTTTGAGAAGAACCCTCAATTCATCACGTGCTCTTGATATTCTTGATTTTACCGTTCCGATAACGACCTGCAACGTTTCGGCAATCTCTTCATAAGAGAGTCCTTCGATCTCTTTCAATATCATAGCTGCTCTATGCTTTTCCGGAATTTGCTGGAGTGCCGCCTGCAGGGTTCGGGCAATCTCTTTCGATTCGTAAAGCTCCTCGGGCGATGGAGCCGATGAAGGAAGATCCTCAAAAGCTGATCCTAACTCTAATGGCTCGGGTCGCGATTTTTTGTTATAATCAAGGCATGTGTTCACGGCAATCCTGTAAAGCTACGTATAAAAGGATGCATCCGGTTTGAAATGACCTAAATTCTTGTAGGCCTTTATGAATACATCTTGCGCGGCATCTTGTGCGTCCCCGGTATCTCCCAGCATGTAACGGCATAAGTTATAGATTTTGTCCTGGTATCGACGGACAAGGCCGTTGAATATGGACAGATCTCCGTTCTTGAACTTTATGACGATATCGGCATCTACCTGCATTACGCTTCTTCTATCATATTTAACGAATCAATTCCGTCTTTGTTCCAATTAAAACACGAAAAATATGTCTATCCTCAAAGTCGTTTCAACATCAAGGACTGGTCGATCAGTTGAATGGCTGAACCATTGATCTGGCTAAAAAAGTGACCCGCCGGATAGTTTTGCAAAGATAATATTCTAAGAATTACAAGTTGAAATGTTGCACTTTCAGTCGAAGTACAAAAGTGCGGAAGAACTGAACGGAATTGCTCACACCAATTTTTGAAAATCCATTACCTGGAAAAAATGTTGAGTCCACCTGCAAACAAAGAATTTTTCATATTGAAACGGTTAAGGATTACAAAGTGAAATGTACCAATAAAAAGACATGGTCATTTCTGACCCTGTAATCCCATAAAATGTGGCATCTGTCATTGAAGATAATAGAGATGTTATGCTAAAACTACAGACAAGTAAGCTATTGTTATTTGATTGAAGGTGTCTTTATGAAAGAAACAAATGAAGAGATTGTGAATCTTGGCTTAAGGGTAACCCCGCAGCGCCTGGCCATTTTAAAATTCTTAAAGGGAAACCGGACTCATCCCACAGCGGAAGACGTTCATCATGCACTGTTAAAAAAATACCCTTGCATTTCCCTTAAAACGGTCTACAATACTTTGTCGAAGCTTGTGGAGACAGGAAAGATTATAGAACTTGATATAGACCTGAAGAAGAGGTTCGATATCTGCACGGATCCCCACAATCACTTCTATTGTCGGATTTGCGGCAATGTCTACGATGTCGTTTCTGATACGCCCATTTCGGCGGATAATTGGCTAAACGAAAAGAACGTGGAGGAGTATCATGTTGATACAATCGATATCTATCTTAAAGGGGTCTGTAAATATTGCGAAGCCATTCGTCCCTGAAGGCTCTGAAGAAGAGTGGGTTTTCTCTTGAAACGAAGCTGTACATAATCCATCATTACCACTCGAAGGAATGAGCTTCTATTAAGAATTGACGCTTCCACCTACCTACTGTTTACCCAGAGCTTATTTCCGATGTTCATCATTACCGCCTCAAATGGTGATTTTCTATTCGAATCGTCTGTTTTGCATAGATGATCTGCTGTATCCCTCTCGTTTTAATGCCTACTTGTAAGTCGTCACCTTCCAGGGGTATTGATATCCGGTTGAGAACGTTTTAACTTTGATAATAGGATGCGAGTGCACTGGGGGCATATAAGGGATGCATGCCATGCGCCCTAATTATTCCTTATGGATCGGGCTCCTCATCATCGCCGTTCTTGTCATGTTGGCCACGAAATATTCTGCCTGTTTTCCAGGTGACGTGGCCATTGAAAGGTGGGCGCAATCGCTGGCCTCCCAAAACCTGATCTGGGCGGAAGCGGTCTCACGGACGGCAGAATTTCCTTGGATCCTCGCTATTGTCACCCTTATGTTTGCTCTTTCCTGGATACTGGCAGGATGGCGGGCTGCGTTTCTTTCCATTATCAGTCTAGCGGGGATGCTGGCGCTGGGAAAGTGGCTCGGCCCGGTGATTGGCCGGCCGAGGCCTTCCCCGGAGCTGGTGCATGTGTTTCGGCCACTTTCGGGTTACAGCTTTCCTTCCCTGTTTGCCCTGAGATACACCGCCACCTTCGGCTTTCTCGGAGTTCTCGCTATCACAAAAAGTAGAGGGGCGGTGCGTGCCACAATCTTGATCCTGTGCGCTGCTATTCTTGCTCTCGGCTGGGTTGCCCGCGTGGCCCTGGGAGCGCACTGGCCGAGCGACGTCACCATCTCATATTACCTCGGAGTGCTCTGGTCAGCTTTCATCATCCGGTTTGTCAGGATAAAGTAGGGCCCTGTGGATAAGAACACAGATATGACAGTCAGCAAAAATAGCTCGGTGCGCGAAGTGGCAAGCGTCTTTCTGAAGCTCGGCACGATTGCCTTTGGTGGACCCGCTGCCCATATTGCTATGATGCACGATGAGGCATGTCAGCGACGGCAGTGGGTAAGCGAAGATCGCTTCCTGGATCTCCTTGGAGCAGCCAACCTGATTCCGGGGCCAAGCTCGACCGAAATGGCCATCTACCTGGGGCATGAGCGGGCGGGATGGCAAGGGCTCATCGCAGGAGGCGTCTGCTTTATCCTACCGGCCATGCTCATCGTGCTGGCACTTGCATGGGCGTATGTCCAATACAGAAGTGCCCCCCAGGCGGTGTGGCTGCTCTTCGGCATCGAGCCGGTTGTCGTGACGGTCATCGTCCAAGCCCTGTGGAAGTTACTGAGGACCGCGGTCAAAGGACCGCTACTTGCAGCTGTCGGGCTTCTCGTCCTCGGGTCGTATCTGGGAGGAGTGAATGCTGTCGCACTTATTTTTGGCAGCGGGCTCCTGGTGATGGCAATCAAAAACGGACGGCGTTTCTGGCAAGGCGATAGGGTTTCTCTTCTGGCTTTCCTCCCGTGCTTTGCAGTATCGGCTGCTGTGAGGCAATTCAACCTCGCAAGTCTGTTCTTCACCTGTCTGAAAATCGGCTCGGTCGTATTCGGCTCTGGCTACGTGTTGCTGGCGTTTCTGCGAAGCGACTTTGTCAATCGCCTGGGCTGGCTTACAGACCATCAAATTCTCGATGCCGTGGCCGTGGGCCAGTTCACGCCCGGGCCTGTCTTTACAACCGCCACGTTTATAGGGTATCTCCTGGGAGGCGTGCCCGGGGCTCTGCTTGGGACACTGGGAATTTTCCTGCCCTCCTTCTTTTTTGCTGCTGCAGTTTTCCCACTGGTCGCCAAGCTTCGCCGCTCCCTTTGGGCAGGCGCTTTCCTGGATGGAGTCAACGTAGGGGCGCTCGGTCTTATGGCAGGTGTGACGTGGCAGCTTGGCCGTGCCGCGATCGTAGACTGGGTTTCCTTGATGCTGGCTGCGGTCTCGGCCTTTGTGCTATTTCGGTTTAAAGTCAATTTCGTGTGGATCTTATTGGCGGGAGGTCTCATGGGATTGATCTACAAGCTGGTTATTTAGATGCAGACGCATGGGGTGATATATGCCCGATCATCACCGTTGACGGGGCTACGAACATGAGCATGCGATAGGAGCTTTCGCAAAGGCTGGGTCAATTGCGCCGGCATTCTTGTCAGATCGGCACTGGGGTCCTCGGCTGACACTTCGGACTTATGCTGACCGGCCGCAGATTAACGAGTGTCATGTTGAACCAAGCCGGAGCATGGTCGGGGCACAATTAGAGGAAGGACCGAACAGAATTGCTTACACCAATTTTTAAAAATCTGTGTTTAAGAAAAATGTTGACTGCACCAAATCCTCAATTTTGATAACGGCGGGAGATAAACGATAACGGAAGGAAATTAGCAACAAGAAGGTCACCGATGCGCCATTGATTAAGCACATCGGTGACCTTATCTCAGGTCTTAGGGACCAGTTACCATACTTGCCGGAGCAACCGCATTGACCTCACTCCATGTCGTGCCATCCCATTGCCAGAGACCGCCTGATCCGAAGTCTCCATACAATATCGAACTGGAAGCCACCATATTGTTGGGCGAACTGCATTGACCTGACTCCATGTCGGTACCGTTCCAGGCCCAGAGACCGCCTGATCCGAAGTTCCCGTAGAGGAGTGAACCTGATACCACCATGGTTGTGGGCGAGACCGCATTGACCTCACTCCATGTCGTGCCATCCCATTGCCAGAGACCGCCTGATCCGAAGTCTCCATACAATATCGAACTGGAAGCCACCATATTGTTGGGAGAGACTGCATTGACCTGACTCCATACGGTACCGTTCCAGGCCCAGAGACCGCCTGATCCGAAGTTCCCGTAGATGAGTGAACCTGATACCACCATGGTTGTGGGCGAGACCGCATTGACCTGACTCCATACGGTACCGTTCCATTGCCAGAGACCGCCTGATCCGAAGTTCCCGTAGATGAGTGAACCTGATACCACCATGGTTGTGGGCGAGACCGCATTGACCTCACTCCATACGGTACCGTTCCAGGCCCAGAGACCGCCTGATCCGAAGTCTCCATACAATATCGAACTGGAAGCCACCATATTGTTCGGAGAAACGGCATTGGCCTGGCTCCATGCGGTGCCGTTCCACACCCAGAGACCGCCTCCGGTGAAGTTGGCATAGAGCAAAGATGCGCCAGAGTCATATTCCCAGAAGTCGCTTGTGGCTGAATATGAAGCATCGCATCCCGTCCCTATATAACCTTTGCTCCCGATGGAGAAGCCCACGGAAACAGCTCGCGCTGTCCCCCCGAAATCGGCCTTCTGCGTCCAGGTGTTGGCGACAGGGTCGTACTCCCAGAAGTCTCTCACAAATGGCGAAGCATCGTACCCCGTCCCTATATAGCCTTTGCTCCCGATGGAGAAGCCCACGGCACTATCTCGCGCTGTCCCCCCGAAATCGGCCTTCTGCGTCCAAGTGTTGGCGACAGGGTCGTACTCCCAGAAGTCGGTTGTATCTGAATCTGAATCATAGTTGTACCCCGTCCCTATATAGCCCTTGCTCCCGATGGAGAAGCCCACGGCACTTTCTCGCGCTGTCCCCCCGAAATCGGCCTTCTGCGTCCAAGTGTTGGCGACAGGGTCGTACTCCCAGAAGTCGGTTGTATCTGAATCTGAATCATAGTTGTACCCCGTCCCTATGTAACCCTTGCTCCCGATGGAGAAGCCCACGGCACTTTCTCGCGCTGTCCCCCCGAAATCGGCCTTCTGTGTCCAGGTGTTGGCGACAGGGTCGTACTCCCAG
This sequence comes from uncultured delta proteobacterium, assembly GCA_963754785.1. Classification (GTDB taxonomy): domain Bacteria; phylum Desulfobacterota; class Syntrophorhabdia; order Syntrophorhabdales; family Syntrophorhabdaceae; genus PNOF01. The sequence goes on from CAVWHH010000028.1 coordinate 96,250, forward strand.
AAGTCGGTTGTATCTTCTGAACCATCCCATCCCGTCCCTATATAGCCCTTGCTCCCGATGGAGAAACCCACGGCGAAAGCTCGCGCTGTCCCGCCGAAATCGGCCTTCTGCGTCCAGGTATCGGCGACAGGGTCATACTCCCAGAAGTCGGTTGTCTCTGAATATGAGTCATTCCATCCCGTCCCTATGTAACCCTTGGTCCCGATGGAGAAACCAACGGCGAAAGCTCGCGCTGTCCCGCCGAAATCGGCCTTCTGTGTCCAGGTGTTGGGGGTCGCAAAAAGCATATCGACGCCAAGAAAGCTGAAAAGCACTGCAATGATGATTATGATACATTTTTTCATACGGGCCCTCCTAAATTATTTGTATATCTTCATTGGTTTTGTCATCTAGTCTCATTTCAATACGCCCAGAGTGTTTAAGTCCTCCATGGTCACCGTTGGCGGCATCTGGTTATTTCTTATCTTCTTCACGACGAATTCGGCAACGGTCTGTGCCAGTTCCTTCGTGGTAAAGCCTTCATTGCCCGGTAGTCCCGGTATATTCGGCTGATGTACCAAGGGCCTCTTATAGAGGAGAATGTCATATCCGAAGGTATTACTGGCTGAAGGTATAATCTGTATGGTTATGTCTGCCTTTTCATAGGGGTTCTCTTGTTGTTTTGGTACTTGAGCGGAAGGGCTATCGGCGGATAGGGATTGTCCAGGAAGGCAGACGAAAAAAAAGACCGTGAGCAGACCTACCGTAATTGTCAAAGAAAGAGACTTCCTTTTTCCCATGACCAACCCTCCGTGCATTCAATGTACTAGTTATCCTTTTATTCTATGTTGAGATTGTACACCAAGAACCGCTAATGTCAACTTAATTGTGTAGTAGAAAATTCGCTATTACGGCTTGAAAGCTGCTATGAAAATTAAAAGGCTGTCTGCGTTGATTTCCCCCTGAAAATTAACTTGTTTAATGCATATTGCCTTCCTTTCTTTTTATGATGTGGAATAGCCGGTTAGGGTTGCAAAAATTTCTTCTGCGTGCTCTATGGCAACATTGTTTTGTCCTTATAACCGGCTGAGGTCAGTTTCTTCTACAGGGTTTAAACCACCAGTAAGCATCGACCTTTGTTCCACAGTAGCCTCTTGTTTTACGTGTCTATGCTGCTTCGTTTACTGTTACCGTATATCCAAGGTTGGTCAGTCTCTTTATATAGTTTTTAGCAATACGATCTTTCTTCCGTGTATCGAGATAGTTCGGTCCGAGCTCTTTGTAGGGTATCCTGTATTTGAGTATGTGATAGCAGCTTATAAGGATTTTATGGCCGACCGCTACCAGGGCGGCCTTCTTTTCCCCTCTTCTGCCCACAAGGCTCCGGTACTTGGCAAAGAGGTACGTGCCCTTCATTTTTGATGCGATCCAAGCGAATTCAGTCAATATGGTTTTGAGGTATTTATTGCCGTGGGTAGTGGCCCCTGATTTTTTCTTCCTTGCGCTTTCATTATTGCCGGGGGAGATCCCTGTTCAGGAGGAGAGGTGCGTCTCTGTAGGGAAGAGATCCATATTTACCCCCATCTCTGCAATAATGACGGAAGCGCTGTCTTTGACCGCCGGTATCGTTTTAAGGAGCTCGTATTCTTCTTTGAAGTGGAGTTCAATCTGTTTCTGGATCTTCAGTTCCACCGGGGAAAGTATTCCCTCCATGGTGTTGATGTGTTTCAAAGATGTCTGTATCATACGCTTGTGGTGGTCCTCCATATTCTCTACGAGGGCCTCTTTCAACTCTTCTTTTCTTTGCCTCAATTTGCCCTTGCTCAACTCTGCCATCTCATCGGGTCGAAGTTCCCCCTTCATGAGTTCCTCAATGATTCTTTTCCCACTTGCACCGAAGGTATCAGAGGCAACGGAGGAAAGCTTGATGTTTGCGTCTTCAAGGATCTTTTTCACCCGCTGTTTTTCTGAGGTAATGGACTGTATCAGTTTTCTCTTGTATCTGGTAAGATCCCTTAATTCCCGGACAGGTTTTGGTGGGATGAAGCTTCCCCTCACCAGTTCTGCTCCTTAAAGCTTGCAGAGCCACTCGCTGTCCTTCACATCGGTTTTTCTCCCTGGTACGTTCTTGACGTGCCGTGCATTGACAAGTATCACCTCGAAGGCATCCTCCAGTATGTTGAATACGGGCTTCCAGTATACACCAGTACTCTCCATGGCGACATGGGTTATGCGGTTCTCTTTTAACCATTCTTTAAGATGGAAGAGATCGTTCGTCATGGTAAAGTAGGTTCGTGTTTCTTTTTTGATGCCCGTTCCCATAACACACGCCACGACAGTTCCCTTATGCACATCAAGACCGGCACCTCTTTCGACTATAATATCCATATACCCCTCCTCGTTAGAATAGTTACTATGATATTCTTACAATAAAGGGAGGATTCTCGCGTACTATTTTCATTCTTCTTTGTGCCGACGAGCCGGCATGAGTGTTTGAGGAAGAAACACTCATAAGGATATTTAAACGTATTCATATAGACGTAACATCCACGTAAGCTATAATGTCAGCCCCACGTTTGGATTTTCGGGTCTCCCCACCCCTTTCAGGAAAAAGAATGCTTTTTGAGTAATACTTCATTTCAACTGTATAGTTTTTGTATAGTAGAGATGGGTTATTAACATCCCAAAAGAAGGAATACCTCACCCTTGTCCTTTCCGTCTGCCTTAGCATTTCACCAATCGCCATATTTGTCCATAGAATGATTTTATTCATCATGCCCATAGCCTATAGCCTTCATCGTTTTTATTCATTCTAATAAAAAAACACTGCCCATCTCTAGGCCGGAGTCTGTGTGCCAGTGTGTTACCGTTCTGGTGGAACATCTTACCTTTGATATTTTCATTACCTCCTGGTTTTTGGTTATTCTACACTTCCTGAGAATGCTGCAAATTTCGCTTAGGGTAGCAATAGGGTAGCACGGTATAACAAAAGGGGTTAAGCAATTCGCCTAACCCCTCGTCGTTTTTGGTTGCGGGGACCGGATTTGAACCAGTGACCTTCGGGTTATGAGCCCGACGAGCTACCTGACTGCTCCACCCCGCTATTTGTTGGCATATCTTATGGGAAATGGATTACAAAGTCAATACTAATCAACATACTTGTCAAGGCAAAATAGGAATGTCCTCTTCTTAGCAAAATAGGAATGTCCGGTATGTCTCTTTTCGCCTGTGCCGGTTCATGGACCGAATTGATCTTTCTTCTCATCGTACTATCCGGTTGTCGAACTGTGAGAATGTGGCAAAAGGGCACCCTTTATCGCATTCTCACAGTCTTTTGCTCGCAGCTTCTTTGGTCAGCTCTTCCTCCAGAGATAATCGTGAGAGCATGGCACATGGAGCCATGTTAAACCATATAGTAAACTCAATTTATTCCCCTTTCCATGTCCAAAGCACAGGGGCAAAATGGTTTTTTCAAAACTGCTCTTTATCAGGGCCTAAGGTGAGGTGATTTTCCCAAGAATAACACTGTGTCTTGCACCTGTGGCCGATGGGATGTTTCCAGGTCTGCCGATCAATGTTGTAAAATCCGTTCCACCTCGAACACCAAATCCGGAAAAGGTCGAACACCGAATCCGTTTTTATCCGAACAGTAAATCCGTTCCACCTCGAACACTTTTTGCTTCTTCACCGGATTTGGTGTTCGGGTAAAAACGGATTTCGTATCCTCCCTGCCGCACATGATAAACTTCACCCAAAAAAATATTTGGAGGGCGCAGTTGAAAAAACAAGGGAGGAAATTGCCAATGAAGAAAGTGAAGGAAGTTGCACGGCTGTATCTGGAAATGAATCTAGGTGTACGCCCTATCGCCCGGGCATGCAACATCTCCACGTCCACCGCCTCGGTGTATGTGGAGAGGCTAAAAAAACTGGGAGCCACCTATAAGGAAATCTCCGAGATGGACGAGGACATCCTCTCGGGTCTTTTCTTTCCCAAGGAAGAGAAGGTGTCAGAAAAACCCTTACCCGATTTTAACTGGCTTCACGGGGAATTAAAGAAGAAGGGGGTAACCCTTCAGCTCCTCCACGAGGAGTATAAAGACAATAACCCCGACGGGTACTAACGGACCCAATTCTATCATCTGTATCACGAGTGGGCCACGAAGGGGGATCCCGTGATGAGGTTCACGCATAAGGCGGGAGAAAAAATGTTCGTCGATTTCTCCGGGAATAAACCTCACTATCAGGATCCTCAAACGGGTAAGATTATTGAAGCCGAATTGTTTGTTTCCGCATTGGGGGCAAGTTCCTACATATTCGCCCGAGCGGTGCCGGATCAGACACAGGAGAATTTCGTGGATTGCACTATCGGTGCCCTGGAATACTATGTCGGGTGCCCCGAATGCATTGTCTATGATTATGTTCCCAGGAACATAATCATAGTTATGTGCCCACCCTCATTATGTGCCGGAACGTCAATTCCAGCTGTGATATCAGGAGGACCCCTGTCTTTTGGGCACATAACATTCATAGAGAATCAAGCCATTTCAGAAGATTTTGGTCATCCCGCCAAACCGGTTTTCGGGGGAATCCCCCCGAAGATATCGGTGGCTCGCATGTCCTGAGGGCCTCCTCCTTTGCTCGGAGGGTGATCTCGGCGTACCGGTTTGTGGTGTCGAGGCTCACATGGCCAAGCCAGCCTCTAATCACATTGACCTCGACGCCGGCTTCCAGGAGATGGACAGCCGTCGTATGGCGAAAGACATGCGGCGAGACACGCCGGGACTTTAATCCCAGAGTCAGTTGCTGCGTGTGCCGGCGGACAATTTTATAGATGCCGAAGCGTGTGAGCGGACGGTTGCGGGAGGCAAAGACCGGGCCGTCAGGAGAAGAGCCGTTCTCTCTCACGAGTTGTGAGAGGAGGTTGGCGGTCTCAGCCCAGAGGGGACAGACCCTCCACTTATCTCCCTTGCCATGAAGACGGACGTGCGGTTGCGTAGATAACTTAAGATTGGCCACACGAAGGTCCGCCACTTCTTGAGCCCGGGCACCGGTGTTGTAGAGGAATAGGAGGAGCGCCCGGTCCCGTAAAGAAAACCTTCCTGTTGCCGACAAACCGGAGAAGATCATATGAATCTCGTCCCGGCACAGGAAGTGTATCTCCGGCGGTGCTACCCGTTTGGTGGGGATAGCCGCCACTCGGCCTGCCTCTGACAGCATCTCGGGTGTGCGGGTGGCGGCATAGTCAAAAAGGACACGGAGGACCGTAAGGCGGTGGTTGCGAGTCCGCACGTGGTTACCCCGATTTTCTTCCAGATATCTCAGGAACCTTAAGACACGGTCGTGCGTGAGATCCGAAAAGGACAACTTCGTCATTCTTACGCCCCGGTCTTTGGCAGCGAACCGGAGAAACAGCCCGATTGCGTCGCGGTACGCCTTCACTGAGGCGGTACGCAGCCCTTTTTGCACCTTCAGGTAGTCTTCGAAGAACGAATAGAGAATGGAACCCAAGGTCATGAGGCCACCCCCTTCACCGCAGCCATACCAAGACGTTCAAAACGGCCGTTCGCCTGCTCAAGGAGGTCTTGGGTGATTGAAAGATAGACCGAGGTTGACGTAGGGCTCACATGACCGAGGAAAGTCGACAGGTGGATCAAGCGGGATGCCGGATTGATGCCTGCTCGGTACCAGCGGAGCAGCGTCCCCGTTGCAAAGGCATGGCGAAGGTCGTGCAGCCGCGGTGGAAGGGTGCCGAGCGGGATATTGAGGTTCAGTGCTGGCAGCAGATGATGGAAGGTCTGACTTATAGTACAGGGATGGATGGGCCCGCCGGTAAAAGAAAAAAAGGGTGAGTCGGGCTTAAGCGTGCCACGCAGATCAAGGTACGTTTCGAGCCGTCTCTTTATCTTCGGTCCAAAAGGAACAAAGCGGCTTTTCGCGAACTTTGTCTCACGAATAACCAGAAGCCCGCGGTCAAGGTCCACATCCTTCCTGCTTAGGCGCGACACTTCCCCAACCCTAAGTCCGAGCCCGTAAAGGAGCGCAAAGATCATTGAATATGTGGGCCCGCGAAGTGGGGCCCGCGGGTTGTCGGAGAAACGGTCCGCGGTCTCAAGAAGCTTTTTGGCCTCGAAGGGGCCGAACAAGAACGGTAGGCGCTTCATGGTGGTCCGCCGGGGACGCACCTTCACCGGTGAGTTGTCGAGCATGCCTTGTCCGACCAACCAGGAGAAAAAGCACCGGACCACACAGAGTAAATGATTATAACTCCGGGGCGACTTCCGCGGCCTGGACGCGAGGAACTCCTCAATCATCATGGGTGTAATATCGCCGATGCGAGCAATATTGTTTTCCGACAAGTAGCAATCAAATAGACGGAGCGCACTTTCTTCTGTGCGAAACTTCCGAGCCAACGCGCGCTTATACGCAAGAAAAGTCGTGATCTTATCTGCCGCCCAACTTGTGTAGCCTGACCATGTGTGTGTCATAACACGTCCTCCCCATCGCCCAGGGCGATCTCACGGAGGGTCTCAACGTCGATCTTCGTGTAAATCGCAGTGGAATCGACAGACCGATGGCCCACATAGTCTCCGATGGTCTTGAAGGAAAAATGGGCATCCACAAGACGCTGCACGCAGGTATGGCGAAGGGTATGGGAGCCGGCCCTGTGGACGCTGATACCCGCCTTGCGGAG
>CAVWHH010000029.1:0-186889 GCA_963754785.1 uncultured delta proteobacterium
CCTCGACGAACCTACCACAGGCCTTCATTTTGTCGATATCGAAAAACTCCTCCATGTGCTTTTCGAGCTTATCGAACGCGGCAACACGGTTATTGTCATCGAGCACAATCTTGACGTCATCAAATGCGCCGACTACATTATCGATCTTGGCCCTGAAGGCGGAGACAGGGGCGGCAGGATCATCACAAAAGGGACACCCGAGGCCGTTATGGAATCCCCATCAAGCTACACGGGCCTCTTTTTTGAAGAAATATCTCAACGGTTATATTCTCAGTAATCGGGCAAGACGTCAAGAATCTCTGACCAAAAAGTGCGATAAATACATACAAGATGATCCCTGCGTGAAGAAAGGAAAATGTATGCGCTCTCTTGGGTGTTTTGTTCTTTTCATGTCGGCGCCTGTTCTGCTTTGGGCATCCGGTGGCTGGAAGAAGGTGGCTGCCACAGAACAGAAGGATTACTGGTATGTTGAACAGATCTTGGCAGATTCATCGAAATGGTCTGTGCCGACCATTTGTACCCGATTGAACCTTGTGCCTGCGAGCGGAAGCGCCGTGGGAAAGGACATCAATGCCAATTTTACATCAAAGACAGAGTAATGATTCAGTACAGCAGGAGGAATCCTCTATGAGAAAACCTGTCATCATCCAACCTGATCTATCGCCGGAAGATCTCGCTGAATGGGTGCGGCAAAAATAAACGCGCGATGCGTACCCGAAGAGACTTGCGGTGTGGCTTACGGTTTCTTCCATGCGCAACAGGTCCGCCTCTATATTGCAGGTGTCAAAGCAGGCAGTATGGCTCTGGATCGGACAATACAATACCCGTGGCCCCGAAGGACTTGCCCGAACAGGCAGAGGGGGCGAAGGTGGTCATTTCTCTCATGGGAGGATGGGAATCGGTCCGGTGGTAATTTCTCGAACGTGCACGGAGGGGAGATGTTTACTACCGTAAAAAGGATATACCGGACGTATGCACAGCGTTGGGAAAAGAAGAATAGATGGACTATGTGTACCGGCTGTTCCATCGTCACGCCTGGCGAAAGATCGGTCCTCGTCCCAGGCACATAAAGCAAAGCCTCCTGTCCAGGAGGAATTTAAAAAAACTTCCCATCATCGTCAAAGAGGCGATAGCGGATATATCGGGCGATATGCCTATCAGAATATTGTTTCACGATGAAGCACGGTTCGGGAGAATCAGTGACAGACGAAGGTGTTGGGCGCCGCATCTTAACCGACCGTAAGTCGCGCACCAGGTCATCCGGGAATTCCTGTATGCCCTTGGAGCCGTTGATCCCTTCTATGGCGATATGTCGCCTCTCGTCATGCCTTGGGTTGATCGGGAAGTGATATCCACATTTCTGGCTTACACCGCCGACCTTTTTCCCAATACATTCTGCCTCATGTTCCTTGACGGCGCAGGCTCGCACCGGCAAAGGCCGCCGCATACCTTCCACTATGAAGCTTCTATGGCTTCCCCCATATAGTCCCGAACTAAATCCGGCAACACATTTGGGAGTATATGAGAGAGAACGACTTCGGCAATGATCATTTCAACATTCTTGACGATGTTGAGGATCGACTTTGTGTACCGCCCCGGAGCTTCCAAAGCAGCCCAGCCCGGTGAAGTCAATAACCTGTTTTGATTGGATTCATACTCTATATATGACGTCAAATTAATATGAGAAAAGGCTTCTGCATGACGGCATAAATACAGATACTTTTCATTACTTCATAGAATCTGTTGAGGTAGGCTGCAGAAAAAAACTTTTTCCATATCGGAGATAGATTTTGTTGATTCTGAGGATTCAAATGTTTACGGGCAGATATTTTCTGAGCCCAAGCGATATACATCAAGACCCAGTATTTTTGAGATCGGCTGGGCTTTATGTCTAAACAAGGCCGGTTTTTTTTGATATTATGAAGGGCACCCTCAAGCGAAAGAAGCCTTTTCTTTAATTCTTTCCCCGAGAGAAACCGCCAAGTGACCCATCTTCCCGTATGACTCTGTGGCAGGGAATGATGATCGGTATGGGATTCCTTTTCACTGCTTGGCCTACGGCCCGAGCTGCCATTGTGTCTCCCAATCTTTTTCCTATCCAGAGATAGCTGCGCACTTCTCCGTAAGGTATTTTTTGGAGTTCCACGAGCACCTTGTGGGTGAAGGGGCTTTCTCCGGATGTATCGATATCGACGTCAAACTCGACCTTTTCCCCCTTCAGGTATCTGTCAAGGAGGACTTTTATCATTTTAAAGGATTGTTCCGATTCGCTCCCGTCCGGATAGAGAGCCGACAGGTGTTTCTTTGCTTCGTAGAGATTTTTGGAGTGGAGATCAAGGGCGACTATTTTTTTATTTTTTGACACGATGGAAATGGTACCTATGGATAATTCAAAAAATGTATACTCTACGGAATCCAAATTGGCGTCTCCTCTGCGGTCCATTAAAATGAGATTATCACAAGAGAGGTCATTTTGGAAGGGTTTATTAAGTTTCTCGGAACAGGCGAAGCGCGGTTTTGGCATCCAGACAATTGCGGGTCAGGAGGTCTGGCTCAACTACAAAGAAAACGGTGTCATCCTTATTCATAAACACATTGACACAGCAATGATGTGAATGTTCCCATAGAATCCGTGGCACTAAAGATCCAGAAACAGATTGAACTCTCCTGTCCAGAGAGACAAGCTTATAACGATTTTGAGAAAGGTCTCTTCCGATGACTCAACATCGAATCGGGTACCGGATACATCAAGCGAAAAGAGTATGGCAAGGCTATCTTGTCCTGCAGCGACTAGAGCAGTTGATCGGAATGGGCCGCGTGGATCAGTAAGTCAAAAGAATATTCTATCGCCGCATGCCCGCTAGACAGGTTGAAGGGGTGTTTCCAAAGGAGTCGATAGTCCCGGAAGTTATTCGGTTGGGTAGAAATGAGCCCCTCGCATTCTTTGGCAGGTGATTTGGAGAACACCTCCTTCGTCTTAACGATCACAGTGATAGCCAGATAACTGGTAGTCACATTCATTGGAATGAGGACCAGTGCATCTCCTTTGAATCTTTCTTCCCAGCCTTGCGGATAGAGGGAACCGAACCTAATTGGCCGGTTTTGAAAAATGTCCATGGGATAATTGAGGGAACGATTTATTGTGACATCAACCTAATACAACGACGCCTTGCCTGAGTTCTTTTCTGTCGCATTTACATCAGCCCCCTTAGCAATGAGTAGCTTCACGGTATCCTCGTGACCATTCTGAGATGCTCCGCGCAGCGGGATCCAGCCATCCCTGGTGTGCCCACTGGCGTTGATCCTTTTGAAAATAAGGAACTTACGTAACGCCACCAACCTCTCTACTTCGTCTGGCGAACTCTTCTTGCATGCCTCAAGAAACATCTCCTTATCGGTCACTATAGCCTGCGTTTCTCGCATAATCGAATGCAAGCAGCAATGTCTCAGATATTATCATTACTTACTGGGTATATTGTAAATAACAGTTGTGTGCTGAAATAATAAACTTATCAACACAAACAATGTAACAAAAAGATACGACGCATGGTTACAATTTACTGCTGCATAACATAGGAATATCGATGATATATATATTGCATGCAATAAAATCTCAGGATGCATTATTTTCTGGTACCATCAGTCAGGATAAAGAGAAAAAAGACAATGTGGGTTCCGCCGGTTTCTCCTTAGAGGGCTGAAAAAAAGCAAAAGCAGAATGTTTCATTATTTGCACGACTCGCAACCTATTGAAATTCTACCGGTGGAAAGTAGCCTGAAGGGCAATATGAACTGAACCGCAACAGAGAGGGATTACTCCGATGCCCACGGGAGATACTGCCGCTCCTTGTTCCAGAGTAAAGAACCAAAATTCGTTAAACATGAAACAGTTAAAAGAGGAAGCCGTCAAGTACCTGAATGCAAAACCCTTGTCTCCGATGAAATCATAAAAAGATGAAGATTATTCTACCAAAAGTGATACTCATGAATCCAGAATGATTTGCTGCCCATCTCCCATTCGATCATTCAACACCGGTTTCATCTTCCATTACCGCACGGTTATTCAGCTACCCCTTTCGCTATCCAGGTCCCCCATCATCTGGGGTGGGTATCGTTCGCCAGATGCAGCCCCCGACGGCACTGCCCTCTCGATCTGAGCCAGATCAGCCGTCGTCAGCGTAATATCGCAGGCACCCAGAGAGTCCGAAAGCTTTTCACGTTTGCGCGCTCCAACCAGGGGTATGATATCCTTCCCCTGAGCGGCTACCCAGGCGATGGCGATCTGCGCGACACTGACGGCTTTCTCATCCGCCACTGTCCGAAGCGCCTCAACGAGGGCAAGATTGTGCTCCAAGTTTGGTGACGTGAAGCGCGGAAATCGTCCCCGCAGATCCCCGGCAATGCCCTGTTCTTTACCCCAGTGGCCGCTGATCAGACCGCGCGACAGCACCCCGTAGGCGGTTATCCCTATACCTAGGTCACGGCATGTCGGCAAGATCCTTGCTTCGATTCCTCGTGAGAGAACAGAGTATTCTATTTGAAGATCACAGATAGGATGCACCGCGGCTGCCCGGTGAATCGTCTCGACACCAACCTCGGATAGACCGACGTGGCGAACGTACCCGGCCTTCACCATCTCCGCTATGGCGCCTATGGTATCTTCTATAGGTACGGCCCGGTCAAGACGGGCAGGACGGTAAATGTCCACGTAGTCTACACCGAGCCTCTTAAGTGAATATGTGAGGAAGTTCTTAGCCGCCCCCGGTCGGCAGTCATAACCGCTCCATCCACCCATAGGGTCCCGAAGTGCGCCGAACTTTACGCTTATTATCACATCCTCCCGGTTCACGCCGCTTAAGGCTTCACGGATCAACATTTCGTTGTGCCCCATGCCGTAGAAATCACCTGTATCGAGTAAAGTGATACCTGCGTCGAGAGCAACCCTAATGGTCGCGATGCTCTCTGCATCATCGGCAGGGCCGTATAGACGGGACATGGCCATACAGCCTAAACCGATCGCAGACACTCGTACCCCTTCTGAACCGAGCAACTTGGTATTCATGGGCAATCTCCCTCTTGAATCAGTGTTTTCTTACGATACCATCTGAAAATACCCTTGGCGTTTCCAGCTTCACCTGGTCGCTCGCTCGTAAAAGGCGGATATTCCCCCTCACTTCACGTAATTTACGTTGCCTCTCTTGCTACGCTCACCAAGATCGAACTTGTTCTCAGCGGCAGCATAACCGACAATGACGGCACACTGCACGGTATAGCCTTCTGGCACACCTGCTTTTCGAGCCAAATCATGATTGGCGTCCCCGTTTAAGGCTCTAGTGGGCGACATGAGATAGCATGATCCCAACCCCAGTCCGGTCGCCTCAAGCAACATGTTTTCTGCCGCGAGCGCTGTGTTGGCCGCACCGGAAGGGGCATCCGCTGGAGCGGAAAGTAGGATTAGCACCGGTGCACCATATATCGGCTCATATCCGGGCAAGGACGCCCGTTGTCGAGCAAATTCGTTATCGGAGTGAACCATGGCATCCAGAGCTCGATTGTTAATCCTTTGTCTCAGCCCTGCGTTTTGGATCACCGAAATCTGAAAAGGCCCAGCATTGGGGGCCCACTGGCCAGCTTCGACAATCTTATTCAAAACATCGGCGGGTACCGGCCTGTCCTCGTAAGCTCTCATACTCTTCCTCTTTGTTATCGCTTCTGAGACATCCATCGTCAACCCTCCTTCGCATTGACAGTATATGCTAGCATAATTATACCATCTGGTCAGGTAAATTTGTAGTACATTTACACGTCTTCGGCATACCTTTGGTAAGATTTCGTTATGAGTCAACTGGTTGTAACCTGTTTTCTCCATGTTTTGGCAGTAGCTTTCGACAGAGACGATTCTCGAATGATAATCATAAAAAGGCACCCCGGCAACAGAGAGAAATTATCTGCTATGCTGTGATTGGAACCCGTAAATCTTAATTAGAAGGTGCTTCATGAGATTATACTGCGGAATCGATCTTCACACAAAGAATAGTTACCTTTGGATCATTAATGAACAGCGGAAGAGGGTCTTCAAAATGAAAGGTCACCAAAGACCGGGAAGCAATCCTATCATTCCTTGCTCCTTTGAGGACAGAACTCAGGATTGTCGCGGAGTCCACATCCAACTGGTACTGGCTTGTCGAGCTACCATAAAGGAAGTGGTTACAACAGGTGTGCCATGCAGCCTAATTTCCCGGAAAAATTATACCTATGCCATGCCAGGGAGTTGGATATCCAAGGCTTTGAGAATATCCCGCTGCGCCTTGGTCACCTCTGTGAGGATATGACCATACTTCCCGGAATATTTAACCTTGGTCAACGTCTTCATCTCCTGCAGCAGTTCGCGCACCGTGTATTCCTCAATGAGTTTCGATGAGCGCATCTCCTTGCGTATCGCACTGATGAGAATCAGAGCTATGAACTGCACGAAAAGCCTTCCGTCTACGGTCGCCGACGTATGCATCCGCAGCCGCTTCAGGTCGAGCGAATTCTTCAGGTCGTCGAAGCACTTCTCCACTGCGTCCTTGTCGCGGTAGACCCGCATGGCTTCCACCGAATCCTTGATCCCGTTAGAGAGCAGCGCCTGGAAACCAGCGTAGCGGCTGATGTGTTGGCTCACCGCCTCCGAGTTGAAAGATACATGCAGTCCGCGCTTGGGGGTTGTCTTCTGGATGAGAAAGTCGTCATAGGCCTTCTGGTGGTCGGCCACCGGCTTGCCCGACTCGAGCTCGCCCTTGTACTGGAGCAGTTCCTCGTTGAACTTGTCCACATCCTTGGCCCGGTTGGTGGCGTTGTAGTACAAATGCAGATAGCAGCGGCGCTTCTCCTTCCCCCATGGATACAACCGTGAATGGACATAGAGTACCTCGTCATCGAGCTTGCGGTATCCCTCAGGACCGTGGATGGTCTTGTGGATGTCGTCTATGGCTTGCAGCAGCCATTTATTGCTCAACGGCACCGACATGGTGAATCGGTCGCGGTTCTCAACCAAAGCGTCCACGTTCTTCCTGCTGTAAAAACCCTTGTCCATCACGTAGTGCAGCCGCTTGACCTCCAGTGCCTTGAAGGTCAGCACGAGGTTGCGCAGCGTTGAGACGTCGTTTATGTTGCCAGGTACCCGGTGGTAGTACACCGGCAGCGCGGATTTCTGGCCGAACAGCATCGCGAGATTGAGCTGGGGGAGCTTCTCCCTGTCGCGGTTGTGACCCCATTTGATGAATTCGTTGAGTTCCGAATACGACGATACCGACGTGATGTCGTAGCAGATGTAGTCGTCCTTCAAGACCTTGCCTATCCACTTCGCAAGGAAGGTCTGCTTGCCGTCGGTCCCGATGGAGGAGAGTATCTCGCTTATGCGCTGGCTTGCCAAGGACGCCGCGAGGGCGGGCTCATGGCTTTTTGCCCAGGATTCGCAATAGCTGAGCGCTCCACCCTCTATGGCGAGGTAGTTGGCCATCGCCAGGATCTGCCGGTGGGTATCGGGAAAGCAGGACTTCAGCGATCTCTCCAGACCGGTGCGCTTGGAGAACTCATCCAACACAACCGCTGGGCCGACGATCTGCGCCGATGCGGTGACCGCGGGATCCCGGACCGCCGCCTGCTGGGGATCAAGGCGTTTGGAGGGGACAAACTCGCCAGTTACCCGGTCAAGCTTGCCGATACAATTTCGTTTATTCCTGGCCTGTTGTTTATTCTTATCCCAGTACCCGGATGATTCGTAAACATATGTAACGCCATTGTTCTTGTTCTTCACATAGACAAGCGACATATAAACACCCCATTCATTGGTATAATTATACCAATGAATGGGTAGAAAAGTCAAGCAAAAATTGCCTTTAGCCTTAATCTATAATGTTTGTTGCACGATCCTTGTTATAATTTCGGCGGGAATTTAGGATGCAGGCGCCTTATCAAATAAGGACCAGCACATGGAGTCTCAGGTGATGGTTTGGCCTGTGGTTGTTTAAGCTGTTGGGTTTGTTGACTATCTGGGCCTGTAGAGCATATCCATGAAACTCCAATAGCCTTGTATTCTACCAAATACGGGCGCAGACTTATCCAGCACGGAACAACGTCGAAGTTATTGTAACTTGTTCATCACGGAGCGGATACGAAAGGAAGGCTTAGCTATCCAGAGATATTCTTTAGTCTGTTAGTCCGGCTGTTTTTTTAGGAATTCGGGAATATCATACCTGTCGTCATCAATATCAGCACTTTCGCTCTTTGGTTTCATCCCCCTTTGATCCACCATATGGCTAATGGCAATCTTTCTCTTTTTAATGACCGCCCTGATCCCTTCCTCCAACAGTTCCCCAACAGACCTGTTTTCGTCAACAGCAATGTGTTTCAGCAGCTTCAACAAATCAGGGCTCAACCTTACAGAGTAAGTGGCTCTTGTGGCTCCGTCTCTTGGTCTCATGATATTGTTACCTCCACCGAATATATTACTCTATTGTCAATAAGAAAGAAATAATTAATATCTAATAACAATATTACATGTAATAATATAATAACGCAAGATCTATCATGCATAGTGTCCTGTTTCTCTTATTTATTGTTCCCATTTTTTTCACTATGAATGGTTCTGTTACGCAGGTAGTCTGAACCCCAGCACTGATTAACAATATACAAGAGAATTCGGATTATGAAGTGCGTTAGTGTTATCAATCTAATGTGAATTCAATAAGTTATATGGATGCTTTATCTGAACATAGAAGATCTTGTTGGCGCCGCTCAAACTGGTACCAAAAACGCCGGTAATGGTCCCGTCCGAACAACAGTCAGAACAGCATTCACCTATTCCCGTTTCCTGATAACAAGATCGGGGACTTACCAGCATAACGTCCCAGCATGTGCTTCCTTGCTATCCTCGTCCTATAAAACTCCTTGATACATCAATTCCCAGCCTACTGCATTCGGCACACAGATATTTTACCCTGTTTAATGAATACGCACAAGGGAAACAAATACTGATCCTGTGTGCTCTCCCGCTGGTCGCCGGCCATCGAGCTTAATGGTGGCTCTGGCCGGACGCACACGAAACAGGTGATGATCCCAAATTCTTTTATGTTGAATAAATGGGTGACACTTTCAGACTGACTGCATCAAACCGGCACAAGTATTATCAAGTGGACGGTTAATGAAAGCAGACTAATATAGGGGGGTCCTCACCCCGGCACAAATGGTATCTATTTATGCGGCGCTAACAATACCGGACGATGCGTCAACCTCTTAAATTTAAAGATATATATTGTTTCTTAACGTACTCTGCGATCCGTTTTCTGTGACGACACCTATTTGAGGTCCTTCATTACAGTTTGAAAGCTGCTATGAAAGTTAGAACGTTGTCTGTATGTTCATTTCGGTCTCTATGTTACAAAAGGGCTTGTAGGGGATACAGGGAAAAGGCTACCCTCTCAGATATGGTGAGAAAGGTAGCCTTTCCCCACCCTGTTCTTTTGAGTGAGAGGTCTGTTACTCTCAAACAGTGTCCGCTTCCGGCTCTGCGTCGCAGACTGTGAGAGGCAGCGATGAAATGGGATCTTATGGCAATAACCCGCGTTTGTATAATATATGGATTGATCTTGTGAGGCAGTAAAAGAGAGTGCACAATAAACTGAAAAGTCGTGTATTTAAGGGCTTATTGAGCGCTGTCTGCTGGTTTTTACTTTTTTCTCCTGAACGATGAGAAACAGGAAAAGTCCGATAACGACTAACATGGCGCCTGCAGCAAGTGTCAATGTGGTCCGCGTGAGGAATATCAACACAAAACCACAAAGGGTAATAATTAAGCTGATAAGATACGAAACTATGCTGTTCTTATCAATACCCATACATACCCCCATCCTTTCGGTTCCATTAGCATATCACAAAATTGCGGTCAAAAAAATACATTTTAATAGACCCGCTGGATGTTAGACAAGGCCCTTCAGACCATGTGCGAGGGGCAGGCTGAGAGATGGGCTGGAAAGAGCGCTCAATTTTGAGCATATTCATACAGTATGGGGATCAGGGCCGAGTCAAAATTGGTGCCGGCGATCTTCTGTAATGTGTTCCCGCTAGAATAAGGGGAAAGATCAGAAAGAGGTTATATGTGCGCCCTGCTTTCTTTTCTCGCGTATAGAGAAGGAGGAAAAGCAGATAAAGACCAGATGAGCCACGGCAACTGTGAATTACGCATTGAGGCAATCGACGGAGAGGCATTCATCATAGAGAGGCCGCTACGGTTGATTTTCCAGTTGTTATATGGGGATGTTGTTGCTATAAGATTATATAAGGCCAAGACATGGAAAACGATGTTCTGGAAAAACTTGTCAAACGGATCGAATCAGGCTATTCGCTTCCCACCCTTTCTCCTGTGGCCTTGAAGCTTGTCGAAATTGCCTCCGACGACACCTGTTCGCTGAATGACCTTATATCTTTGGTAGAAAAGGATCCGTCCCTTGCCGTGAATCTTCTCAAAATGGCTAACAGCGCTTCTTCAGGGCCGGGCAGTCAGTGGCTACCCTCCAGCAGGCAGTTATGAGGATCGGCTTTCGTCAACTCCGTGTTATGGGCCTTTTGCTGTCGCTCAGAAACACCTTTCCAATGGGGAAAGTGGGGCCCCTCGATTACGAGAAGTTCTGGCGTATTTTTTCGCTCTATCGTGGGCTTATCGGAAAATCGCTCGCTCATCATTTGAAATCCTATAATCCGGAGGAAGCCTTCGTGGCAGGGCTGATTCTTGAAATAGGTTTCTTGATTTTTTTGTGGCCTTTTCCTGAAGGACCACAAAGATGAGATTATTTCTGATTTAAATGGTCTGGAAGAACTTCTGCAGTGGGAAAAAGAACGTTACGGAATCCATCACAGAACAATTTGGAGAATTTGCTCTTCGATACGGGAAGTTTCCTGAGCGGATTGTTGCCTGCCAGAAAAACCATGGGGAACAGGCGATGGGCAAGGAAGTTCCGCCTCTTCCGAGAATCTGTGAACTTGCCAGAGTATTTTCTTGCACAATGCTCCACAAAGAAACAGACTTTCACACGTTATTCCTCGGAGCGCGGGAATCCTCCGGTCTCTCCGACGAAATTATCAACGACACCATCCTTGCTACCTTTGAGCAGGTTGAGGATATCGCCGAGAGCCTCAAACTGGAACTCAACAAAGAGAGAGATCTTTTGGAACTCATTGAAAAAGCAAACCAGACTCTCGGCAGGATCTCGGGAAAGATTGCCCGCTATCAGGATGAGTTGTCCCGGAGCGAGCTTCCAACGTTTGAGGTCTTGGACAAAAATTAGAAACAACCTTCCGTCGAATATACGCTGCAAGCTGTGGCGCACGAGATCAGAAATCCGCTCTTGACAGTGGCAGGGTTTGCGAGAAGGCTCTCAAAGGCCTTCGATCCTGCCCCGGAAAACGGAAAATATGTGAATATCATCCTTGAAGAAGCCAAAAGACTGGAAAGCGCCCTCAACGATATGGCCCATTAGCGTTCTCACAGAATTCGCTTTAATTTACCCCGCCTTTTGTGTTACTAAATGAGGGAACGAAATACTCTTTGTGTGTGGGGACAAGATGGAAAAAATACATACCTTGAGAGGGTTTAAAGATATCTTTGGCGTGGAAATCGTACAGTTCAAAATCATCGAAGGCGTAGGCCGGAAATATTGTGAACTATTAGGCTTTCGGGAAGTGGAGCTTCCGATCCTTGAGAAGACAGACCTTTTTGTGCGAAGTATTGGTGATACAACGGATATTGTGGAAAAAGAGATGTTTACTTTTACAGACCTTGGAGGCGATTCTCTGACGCTTCGGCCTGAGGCCACCGCCGGGATGGTAAGGGCCTATCTCCAGCAGGGTCTCTACGCAAAAGAAAGGGTTACAAAACTATTTACCATCGGCCCTATGTTCAGACATGAAAGGCCGCAGAAGGGCAGATTCAGGGAGTTTCATCAGATGGACATAGAGGTCTTCGGAGTGAAAGAACCCCTGATCGATGCGGAGCTTATCTGGATGATCTTTCTCATGCTCGGCGAGCTTGGCGTAACGAACTATAAAATCGAGGTAAACAGTGTGGGTTGCAGGCAGTGCATGGAGCCCTTCAGAAGCGTACTCGCAGCCTATTTTGAAACGAAGAAGGATAAGCTCTGCGAAGACTGCCTGAAACGTCTTTCCCGAAACCCACTCAGGATTTTCGACTGCAAAAAAACGCAATGTATTGAAGTCACAGCTCAGTCGCCGCTCCTCTTTGATCATCTCTGTGGAGACTGTAGAGAGCACTTCGACACATTCGTCAAACACATGAACGATTTCGGCATTGTCTTTGACATCAACAAGAGACTTGTGAGAGGTCTTGATTATTACACTAGGACGGTTTTTGAAGTGAGCTCCGAGGAACTGGGCGCACAGAAAGCCTTCGTGGCCGGTGGCAGGTACGATAACCTTGTGGACTACATGGCCGGTCCTCCAACACCCGGTATCGGTTTTGCGATTGGTATAGAGAGGCTTGCTATGCTTATCGATTTTCGCCCACTATCCGGATTACCTTCATGCTTTTTTGCGTATCTCGGCGAAGGAGCCAGGGGCTATCTGATCCCTATTTTGAGAGCTTTTGCCGATGAAGGAATGAAACTTAACCATTCTTACGAGGGTAAGTCTCTGAAATCCCAGATGAGGTATGCGGACAGTATGGGAGCAAGTTATGTACTCATTCTCGGCGATGAAGAGATAGGCAAAGGAATGATCATTTTCAAGGATATGAGGAATAAAAGTCAGTATGAATTCCCTTTGGATCCTCAAAAAATCATCGAGGAGTTCAAAAAATATTGTAGTCATTTGTTATGATATTTAATACAATAAAAATATTGCCATGTTATACACTCTAACGCTCAATCCTCTTCTTGACAGAATCGTTGAGGTCGAAGAGCTTATCTACGACGACGTGAATAAGGTTGTCAAAGAGAGAAAGTATCCCGGAGGCAAAGGTATCGACGTCTCCAGGGTTATTAAACAGCTGGGGGGGGCAGAGCGTCGCTTTGGGATTTGTCGGCGGATATAATGGACTTGAACTTGTCGGAATGCTTGTCAACGAGGGTATCATATCCGATTTCACAAAGATACATGGCGAGACGCGATCATATATCACCATTTATCAGAGAAAAAAGAAACTCCAGACGCTCCTCAGCACTCCTTGTCCTGACATAGCCAGCTTGATATTGATGAGCTTTTCAGAAAGATCCAGGAAATACCGGAGAAGAGCTACGTCGTGATCAGCGGTAATACCCGCACAGCTCATTACGACGTTGAAGGAAAAGGACGTCAAGGTCGTTCTCGATACTGATGAAGAGGCGTTAAGGCGAGGGTCCAACGTGGGTCCTTACCTCATAAAACCGAATATCCATGAATTCAACAGGCTCGTGGGAACTAATGTGAATACAATAGAGAAAATCATCGAATATGAAAAGCCTTACGAAGACAGGATTCAATACATCGTTGTTTCTATGGGAGTGAGGGGAGTTATCGGAATCTCGAAAGAAGGTCATTATCGTGTTACACCGCCAAAGATAAAGGTGCACTGTTCCGTTGGGACCGGAGATTCCCTTGTAGCGGGAATTATTTTTGCCTTTGGCGAAGGCCATTCATTTAATGAAGCACTGATGCTTGGCGTAGCCTGTGGAACAGCCACTGCGCTCAATCCGGGAAATAATCTATGCACAAAGAATGAGATTGAAATAATAAAAAAAGATGTATTAATTGAAAAAATTTGATTTACATATCGTTTTTGATGTTATATATGTATTTAATAAAGTAAAGATTAATCACGAAAGGAGGTGAAAGTAGATGAAGAAGCTTGTTGCGTTATTAATAGCTATTACTTTTCTAGCAGGTTTTTCTTTAATGGGCTGCAGCCAGAAGGAGCCACCCCCACCGCCAGCACCGAAGGAAGAGGCGGCACCAGCACCGGCACCAGCACCAGGAGCGCCCGCAAAGGACCAGGCGACACCGGCACCAGCACCGGAAAAACCGGCACCAGCACCAGCAGCGCCCGCAAAGTAGTTTCTGTATATAGGGTATATCCTTCAAAAAAGGATATACCCTAATCCACGAAGGAAGGGGAAAGAATTATGAAAATAAGATCACTCGGTTTTGTAATGTTAGTTACCCTCATTGCACTGTCATTCAGTGGTTGTGGATGTTTCCAACAGCAGATGAGAGGCGAGGCCCCACCTCCTAAAGCACCGGAGGCGCAAGTTGTCGCTCCTGAAGCAAAGCCCGTAGCTCCTGTAGTAACAGCCCCTCTACCAGCTGCAGCTGTGCCTACTGTCGTGCTGAACGATATTAACTTTGATTTTGATAAATATAATATAAGAGAAAAAGATGCCGCCATTCTCAGATCAAACGTGGGGTGGTTTCAGGCCAACACGGGGCAAAAAGCGCGAATTGAGGGACACTGCGACGAAAGAGGAACAGTGGAGTATAACCTTGTCCTTGGCCAAAAGAGGGCGGATTCAACAAAGAATTTCCTCATCGGCCTTGGCGTCGATGGGAAACTGATGGAAACTGTAAGCTATGGGAAAGAAAAGCCTCTTGATCCGGCGCACAACGAAGATGCTTGGGCAAAAAACAGAAGGGCTCATTTCGTCCCCAACCCGTAACTTGTTGACAGACAAGGAGGGTACGCCAACTACCCTCCCTTTTTTCCAGTCTTTAGACGCCTTATCACACTATATCCGCTTTGATAAAAAAACAAAAAAAGCGCTAGAAGGCCTTATAGGCTTTGACCGAATGAGGGTTCCCCTGTTTTATCTCAATCTCATGGAGAGAGATAATCCCGGCTGTCCCATTCGGGGGCAGGCAGTGCCGTCGATCGAGGAACTGGGGGGAGGCGGACAGAAAGACCCGCTCGCTGAACAGTTATACTCAGTGACACCCGCTCTTCTTAAAAGGCATCCGAACCGGGCCGTCTTCCTCGTGAGTTCTGAGTGCGCCATGTATTGCAGATTTTGCAACAGAAAAAGACTGGCGGGAAAGGGCTGGGAGCCCGAAATATACCGGAAGGATTCCCTGAGGTATATCGAGAGGGATCCGGATATAGATGAAATTATCCTCTCAGGCGGCGATCCGTTTATGCTCACGCCTAAAGAAATCGGCTTTATCCTGTCGGAATTGCGTCGCATGAAAAAGATAAAAACTATTCGGATCAGTACCAGAGTACCTGTTGTATTTCCTGAAGGTTTCACCAAATCCCATCTGAGAGAGATAGAAAAACATTCTCCGCTCTGGATTGTCATTCATATTAATCACCCCAGAGAAGTCTCTCCTGAGTTTCTTGAAATTGTAAAGAAGATCCGCGAAACAGGCAACATGCTTATCAGTCAGACAGTCCTTTTGCGAAACATTAATGATTGCCCTTATGTTCTTCTAAAACTATTCAATATGCTCATTGCTTCAGGGGTTAAACCATACTATCTTTTTCAGCTTGATGAGGTTCTGGGCACATCCCATTTCAAGGTGCAACTCGGAAAAGGTATCGAAATTATGAGAACGCTCAGAAGGCTTGGCTCAGGTCTTGCGATGCCCCAGTATGCCCTTGATATTCCAGGAGGCCTGGGGAAAATACCCGTTGACCATGTTTATGTGCGAGGGCCAACAAGAAAGAAGGTGCCCGTGGAGAGCACGACGGGTCATATCGGTACCTATCTCAACGATGGAATAAAGAGCACATGTATGAACTGCGGGATATGCGGTAAGAAGGATTAATAACCAAGCACCAATAACCAAAGAACCATATACATACTGGAATACCCATACCCACTCGTCGGCAGAAAAAAGAATGAAAATAACACATGAAGTCTCACTTATTGTTGTAGGAATATCTTGTGTGAGCGACGCTTCTTTTACCTTCATAACTATCGGTACTACACCCTCACTCCCCACAGCAGTCTTTTAGGTCTTCCTTCTTCATAGGTTTTGTCTTTTTTGAATTTTTGGGCGCCGTGGCCGTAAGATCTTCCGGAACAGTTTACATGCCGGGAGGAGGATAGAGCGATGGTCAAGTGGTGCCTTTTCCGTGGGCGGTACTTCACGCCGGATTTAACGATCAAGGAGAGACAGAAGTCATGCCGTCAGCCTGAGTGCAAAAGGGCGCGGAAGAAGGCTGCCCAGAAAGAGTAGGTAAAAAGAACCCTGGCTACTTCGCCGATCTTTACGAGACCTATGTGAAGCCCTTAAGGAAACGAAAGATGATAAAAGACAAGATACCCTCCGGAATGCCGCTTCGGAAGCTCATTATCTTGATCCCGGATAATGCAGCCGGAATGATAAAAGACGCGATCAGACTGAAAAGGGTTGGCACACGAACGTTTGCGGCCCATGGATACGGATAGGGATGATCAAAGACAAGATGGATCGGCTGGGGCTTTCCGGGGTAAGCTCTTCGTGCGAAGAAAGTGGGTTTCATGCATCCGTCGAGAATAAGTCGGGTTAAACACTTACATGAAGTCGAACACCTCACGATACGGCAGCACAAATGGCGGAACTTAAGCAAGGGCAGGTTAAAAAGAAAAAAAAGAGGACGTGACAAAAGCTCTTGTGGGGCATATGGAGGAACACCATACGTTCATGATCACGACGTCTTTGGAAGCGATCCTCTTGACCCTGGAGAGAAAATACAGGTAAAGATCGAACAACGTTTCACGGATGAATATGAACTTCTCCAGACCAGACCGGCTGCGAAAGACAGCGCCTCCGTCATCATCGCCGAGATAGGTACGAACAGGGACCTTTTCATACCCAAGATCCACCTCTCACCATGATCAGGGATCTCCCTCGGTAACAGCGAAAGCGCAGAGAAGAAGAAACCGGGAGCCACCACGCACGGCAATAAATCATTAAAAAGCATTTTGGCATGGGCGGCAACAAAGATGAAAGGCACCTATCTCTTTGCCAGATAGCAGAGCCTTGTGGGCAGAAGAGGTAAGAAAAAGGAGGTTTCTGCAGTAGGACATATGATACTCATCATGTGCTATCACATGCTGAAATACAAGCTGCCCTACAAAGAGCTCGGACCGAACTCTCTCGATACACGGAAGAAAGATCGTGTTACCAAAAACCATATAAAGAAACTCACGAGTCTCGGATTTACGGTAACAGTGAACCAAGCAGCATGGGTAAAAGACAGACTATGCGGGAGAAAGGTCGATGATTACCGGTGGCTTAAACCCCGGATTAGAAACTGATCTCAGCCGGACAAACCAAAGTTGTTACAGAACAGGCAGGGAGAATTGTTACAACCCTAACCGGTTATCCCACATCATAAACAGAAAGAAGGCAATATGCATGAAGGGAAGTTAATTTTCAGGGGAAGAAATATTAGAAAGCGGAGCACTTGTTTCAGGCATTTTCTTGCATCTCTTTCGGTAATTGATATTTGTTTATTGGTTACCGTCTTCAGGGTTTGATTTGAAAATAGCGGCGATGTAATTCCAGGCCGAAAAAATGCTGAAAAAGAGTGCGGCGTAGAGAATATAGAGCCCTATTCGGTCGAGGAGCGTGTTGCTGAGAAGGGAATTGGTCCCTGTGTCAAAGAGTACAAATGCTATGCCGATGATCTGGAGCATGGTTTTGAGTTTACCGGAAAATGATGGGTAGATAGTTATGCCTTCCATTGCGTAAAAAGCTCTCAGGCCGTTAATAATGAATTCCCTGCACACAAGGATAATAGTCACCCAAAGGGGCACAAGGTGCTGGTATGTGAGCGTGATAAGGACCGATGAAACAAGGAGCTTATCCGCGATAGGATCCAAATACAGTCCGAATTTGGTTGTCATGCTCAATTTTCTTGCCATGAAGCCGTCAAGACCGTCTGTAATGCCCGCAATGATGAAAAGAAGGAAGGCAGGGAAGGGGAATCCCTTTTCCATGCATATGATAATGAACGGTATAAATAGAATCCTTACAATGCTTAGTCTGTTCGGGAGCGTCCAGAGAGGGAGTTTTTCATCTTTAGCTTTCATGAGGTTTCTTCAACTTTTGGTAGTAAGCCTTGACCCTTTGTATGTATGATTTTGTTTCTTCGTATGGTGGAACGTTCATGTTATAATCTATTACCTTTTGCGGACCGGCATTGTACGCAGCGAGCATCAGTTCCAGATTACCGCCGAAGATTTCGTCGAGATACTTGAGATACCTAGTGCCGCCCTTGATGTTATCTTCAGGGTCGAAGGGGTCATCGACTTGCATAAGTCGTGCTGTCTCGGGCATGAGCTGCATGAGTCCCTGCGCTCCTTTGTGAGATACGGCCCTGGGATTGAAATTCGATTCGGCTTTCATGACGGCTTTCACGAGCATGGGGTCTACGCCGTTCGTTGTTGCGTGCTGCGAAATAAGATCGTCATAGCTAGTGTTTTCGATATTTTTTGCTACGATCGATTTAATCGTGTCCGAAATGATTATACGAAATCTCTTCCCCACGGGGATCATATTGGTAAAATGATAGGTGCCGTTTTCATCGACATAACCATATACCGCCGCATGGCCGCAGTACGGAAAAAAAGAAAATATCAGGCAAAAAAGAACGATTCTCAGGATCATGGCTTATTCTCTTAACTTTTTTTATGCTTGTCAAGACATTTACAGTGTACTAAGCTTTAAACATATGGATTTAAGCGGAATCTTATATGTGGTTGCGACGCCCATAGGAAATTTGAAAGACATTACGCTCAGGGCAGTAGAGGTGTTAGGCGAGGTTGATTTTGTCGTAGCCGAAAACAGCACACGTGCGTTGAAGCTTCTTAATCATCTGGAAATCAGAAAACCGATCGTGTCGGTCAACAGCTATAATGAAGAACGAAAAGCCAAAGGGATTGCGGAACAGTTGAGGAAAGGCAGGAAATGCGCCCTCATAACAAGCGCCGGTACACCCTGTATATCGGATCCTGGAAACTTTATCGTAAGAAAATGCTATGAAAAAGGCGTTGAGGTGAAGGTGGTGCCGGGTCCTTCGGCGGCGGTAGGTGCCGTTTCGATTTCGGGTCTTTTTACGGACCATTTTTTGTTTTTTGGTTTTTTGCCGCAGAAAAAAGGCAAACAGAAGAAGATATTGAGGGATCTCTTCGTTCTGCCGTATCCCGTAGTGTTTTATGAATCCCCGAGACGGGTCAAGGGGACATTAGAAACTATTTACGAAGTATTCGGCAATAGACAGGCCGTGATTTTCAAGGAAATGACCAAGTTTCACGAAAAAGTTCTCAGGGGTACAATAGAAGCTTTGCTCGAAGCCTTTCCCGAAGACGAGATCAAGGGGGAATTTACCATCATCATTGAGGGAAAAGTCAAAGATCAGGGGTTTGATACAAGTGACCTGCGGAGTTTTGAGCCCCACTGCTGACAGCCGAACAGCGAGTCTCGCCTTACGGGACATCAGGTTTAGCGTCGGTCAACGGCATGGGAGGGGTTCATTCTTCTTTATTTTTTGAAGCCTGTATGCCGATAATGTATTATATTAGAGCATGAAATCGAGAATTATACATAATGCTGTCGCCTTCGTCCTTGCCGGTGGCATTGGTGTTCGACTGCATCCGCTGACAAAAGACAGGGCCAAACCGGCCGTTCCTTTCGGCGGGAAATATCGCGTGATCGATTTTACCCTGAGCAATTGTGTTAATTCAGGTATACGACAAATTTTTGTCCTTCCCCAGTACAAGTCCCATTCGCTAATAGAACACACAAGGGATGCATGGAGCGTGCTTAACCCCGAATTAGGTGAATTCGTATCACATCTTTCCCCTCAGATGAGAGTCGGGGAAGACTGGTACAGAGGAACAGCCGATGCGGTGTATCAAAATTTATACCACCTTGAACGGCTCGATTCCGATTATGTGGTGATCCTTTCCGGTGACCATATATACAAGATGGATTACAGCCATTTTATCAGATACCATCGGATTAAAAAAGCGGATCTTACCATTTCGGCCGTCGAGACGAGCATACATGAGGCTTCGCGGTTTGGGATTATTGAGGCAGAGACAGACGGGAGGGTGATCGGTTTTGAAGAGAAACCTAAGAACCCGCACCCCATCCCCGGCAAGCCTGAAAGAGTTTTTGTCTCCATGGGCATATACGTTTTCAACAGAAACGTTTTAATCGATATTCTCAATGAGGACGCGAAAAACGACTCATCCCATGATTTTGGAAAAGATATTATACCCTCTATGTATCCCGGACACAGGGTGTTTGTGTATAAACACGGTGCGGCAAATGCTGGTAGAGACGCAAGTTACTGGAGAGATATAGGTACGATAGACGCTTATTGGAAGGCCAATATGGACCTCGCCTCGGTGAGCCCTATTTTTAACCTTTACGACAGAAACTGGCCCATCAGGACGCATGAAGGCCAGTATCCACCAGCTAAAACCGTATTTGCCGATGAAGAAAAAGGCAGAGCAGGAATGGCATTAGATTCGATTATCTGTAGCGGTGTCATCATAAGCGGCGGTAAGGTAATAAAATCGGTGCTTTCGCCTGGTGTTCGGGTGAATAGTTACGCAAAAGTGAGCGAATCAATACTCTTCCATAATGTTGTCGTAGGGATGCGGGCAAAAGTAAAAAGGGCTATTATTGAGAAAGGCGTCAGGATCCCCGATGGTATGAAAATAGGGTACGACCCCGAAAAGGACCGAGAGCGGTTTTATGTGTCGGAAGAAGGGATAGTGGTTATACCGAAAGGTGAAGTTCTATAGTTTTAACGCATTTTCCCCCTGCAAATTTCCCTTAATACCCTTGGCACTCAAGGCAAAAATGGTGTTATGGACGTTCTATTGTAGCCATTAAATAGAAGTATTATTGTCTTGACATATAATAACAAGTGTCGTATTATAGAAGCCATGAGAAGAAAGAAGCCCCTGAGATATCACCTCGAGATTCAGGAATACAAGGGGAACTACGCCGGCCTCATTCGTACTTCTTTTCGTGATCAGGGAAAACTGAAGCACACGAGCCACGGCAGGCTCACTGGTATGACCCTCGAT
The DNA here is from genome assembly GCA_963754785.1 of uncultured delta proteobacterium. Classification (GTDB taxonomy): domain Bacteria; phylum Desulfobacterota; class Syntrophorhabdia; order Syntrophorhabdales; family Syntrophorhabdaceae; genus PNOF01. The sequence goes on from CAVWHH010000029.1 coordinate 21,054, forward strand.
GAGCTCAAAGTAGTCCAGGCGGCGCTGAGGGGAGACGTGGTCATCACCTCCTCTTCTGACGCGGTGAAGACGAGAGAGTCCAAAGAGTTCGGCGCCTCATATGCCCTCCTTAAGCTCGCGAAAGAGCTCGAACTCGATCGCATTATTTACTCCCGCCCCTATGAACAGTGGGTGAGGGACGTGCTCGCCATGATTTCGGGGAGAATCGTGTATGCGGGAAGCAAGCTCCATCTTTCCTGCCTCTTTACGGATAGTACCCTCTGGGAGCTTGCGGGCATTGAAGGGGAGGTCGATGTAGACACTCACTGCTACGAGCCCATGGACCGCCTTCTTACACGGCAGGAGGCGGTACAGAAGGCACTCGCCAGGAAGCATATTAAAAACGGCCATCTCGTTCTGTACGACATCACTTCAAGTTACTTCGAGGGGGCGTATGAGGAAAGCGACATCGTCTCATTTGGCTACAACCGCGATGGAAAGAAAGGCCACGAGCAGATGGTGATCGGTCTCATCTGCAATGAAGAGGGGTGTCCGGTTGGTGTCGAGGTGTTTCCTGGCAACACCCAGGATGCGAAAACCGTCCCCGAGAAGATCGAAGAAATCCAGAAAACCTATGGCATTACCGAGCTCATCTTCGTGGGAGACCGGGGTATGGTGACGAGCGCAAACTACGAGAAGGTAAAGGGTGTCTCGGGCCTCTTCACCGTGAGCGCCCTCACCCACCCCCAGATCGTTTCCCTCCTCGAGAAAAAGGTCATCCAGCCCGAGCTCTTCGATGAAAAAGAGATCGTCGAGGTGCTCGATCCCGACAATCCCTCGCTCCGGTACTGCCTCTGTAAAAACGAACGGGTGGCGGCGAAGGAAGCAAAGACAAGGGGTGCCCTCCTGAAAAGGGCAACAAAGGCCCTGGATACGATCGTCACGGCAAAAAGGAAGAGCACCCCCGAGCGGATTGCGGCAAGGGTGGCAAAATACTCCAGAAAACCCGGATGGGGAAATTTATTGACTGGGAGGTAAAAGAGGGGCGGCTCTCCTATACGATAAAAGACGAGAAGAAGAATCTAGAGGAACTCCTCGACGGTTGCTACATCGTCAAGTCTGATGTTCCCCCCGACAGACTCGATAAACAGGAGATGGTGGCCTCTTACAAAAAGCTCACCCTCGTCGAGCAGGCCTTCCGTAGTCTCAAGACCGTACAGCTTGAGATAAGGCCGGTCTATCACAAGAAGGACCACCGTATTCGATGCCACGTATTCATCTGCATGCTTGCCTACTACCTCCAATGGCACATGACGAAACGATTAAAGGCCCTCCTCGCGTCAAACAAGAAAGGCAAGAAAAGACAGTGGACCTTTGAGCGGGTTATCGAGAGGATAAAGAGCATAAGGAGAGAGGTGGTCTTGACCGCAGGCGTTCCCTGCAAAGTAGTCACCGAACTCGACGAGGATCAGAAAAAAATCCTCCGACTTCTCAAAGTCAACCTGTAGCCATACCAGCGAAACGAGAAATCCGTCTCCAACCGTTGCTAGATAAGGGAATTATTGCACACAGGCGGGGGGAAAGTGCGTTTTAAGTCAAGTACGAGCGATGCCTTGTGGTCTTAGGTTTTAATCAAGGGCCAGGGTAAATAGCGTGGATTTGAGTTCAGCGGGGCATAAGATTTCCCTATTTCTCCCTTTTAAACATATAGTCTGCAAGGGACAGAAGGGCGTCTTTATACCGAGATGCAGGAAAATGGCCGAGGTGTTTTTTCGCATCAGTAAGGTATTTTTCTGTTGCAATCGACGTGTAGCCGATGCCATCATATTTTTCGATAAGCTTGCTGATATGTTCGAAATCCTTTTGCGAAATGGTATGCTTGTTGAGGATTTTTTCCGCAGACTGTTTTTCTTTGGTTCCGGCTAGCTTCAAAGCGCGGATAAGAGGTAGCGTCACTTTACCCTCTTTAAGGTCTGTGCCGACATGTTTCCCTAGGACGTCATCATAGGATGTATAGTCGAGTATGTCGTCTCTGAGCTGGAACGCTATTCCGAGTTTATATCCGAAATTTTTTAAGGCGTCCCTCTGCCCGGTTGTCACATTACCGAGGATTGCTCCTATCTCGCATGCGGCAGAGAAGAGGATTGCGGTTTTGTTGCCGATAATATCAAAATAATCCTTTTCTGTGGTATTGATATTGGCCGTTTTGATGATCTCCAAAATTTCACCTTCCGAGAGGGCGGTGGTGGCATGGGAAATGGTTTTCAGGATCTCCCGGTTACCCTCCCGGGACATGAGCTCAAAGGACTTGGAGTAAAGAAAATCCCCGACAAGAACGCTCGGCTCGTTTCCCCACACCGTGTTGACGGTTGAAAAGCCCCTTCTCGTTTTTGCATTGTCAACGACATCGTCATGAAGCAACGTTGCCGTGTGGATGAATTCTATGATAGCAGCAAAAGCGATGTGTTTTTCTCCGCTGTATCCACAGAGTTTTGAGCAGAGTATGACGAGGATGGGCCTCACCCTCTTGCCGCCCGACTTAATAATGTAGTTTACGATTTCTTTAATAAAACCGATTTTTGTACTAATGAGTTTGTCGATTGAAAGCTCGAGTTTCTTTAAATCCCTTTCAACGAGTTTGATAAAATCTGCCATAGTCAGTCTTTTAGTGTGTAGTATTTTCTTACTTCTTCTGTGGTCTGACCATTATCGTATACAAAAAGAGGTTTTTCGACGATCACCCCGATACCGCCTTCTTTGATGAACTCTGCAAGGAACAGATTGGCCCCCGCATCTTTTTTTGGATACACAAATCTTAAGCGCTTCAGCGCCAGCTTATTCGATTGTGCTGTAGATATCAGCTCCCCGAGCCTTTTTGTCGGGTATATGACATAAAAACGCCCTTTCTTGTTAAGTACGGATGATGCTGCCAACAAAAGCCCGGGAAGATCGAGATGTGACTCGTAGCGGGCAATATATCGCGAACGCCACGAGCTTGTTCTGCCGGAGCCCTTTTTTGTATACGGCGGATTAGAGACAACGATGTGAAAGGGCCTTTTTTTCAATTTTTTTACCTCTTGTCTGATATCTCCCTGGCGGAATTGCACGTGATCGCCAATGTCGTTGAATGCTTTGTTTTTTACTGCCAGATGGAAGAGGTCCTCTTGGATTTCGACTCCCAGCATAAAATTGGTATACCCTCTTTTCGAAATATAGATAGGTATAATACCACACCCGGTGCCAATATCCAACAATCTTTCTCCTCTCTTCAGGGTCACAAAGTTAGCAAGGAGAAAGGCATCCAGGGAGAACCGGTAGCCGTTCTTTTTTTGAATAACCTTCAACTTTTCTTCGCAGAGGATGTCGACTGTCTCCGGGCCTCCGATTGCATCACGCATATTGATAAAAAACAAGACCTGTGAGTATCTTAGGATAGAAAAAGGTCGATTTCGGCGGCATATAGAGACTGTTTTCCGCTATGTTTTTGACCTCTTCAACGCTTGTGGGGGGCAGAAAAAACGCAAGGTCTACAATCCCCTGGCGAACAAAATCGATTGTTTTGTAATGGTCCTGGGTAAAGGAGATTTCTTCATCTTTGATTTTCAAAAGATGTTTGATTACCCCACTATGAATAACATTGACCTTCAATTTGTTCAGAGATGCGTGGATATCCATGGCTTCATACGAAGGTATGGGTTTCTTTTCCGCCACTACATAGAGATTTTGCACGTCATCCCTTGAGTAAAGGACGAAGGAAGGTTTGACTGATTTCTCGACGCTTGCCAGTACTTCCTTCACCGAACCCTTGTCTTTGTTCGGATACCGCGCAACATCAGCGTAGTCGTTTAGGAGGCTCAATATTTCATGAAGAGAACGCATTTTTTCAAACTTTATGGTTCTGTGATAGGGGAGTATTACGATTCCCTTTGAATACATGTTGGTCAGATAGAGGGGTACGTAAGGAATATTGAGTCTGTACGATACATCAAGCCTGTGGTGTCCGTCCGCTATATAGATTTTCCTTGCGCTCATCATTGCGATAAGCGCGGAGATGGTATTCTTATCGGTCATTCTGTAAAACCGGTTGCCGATAGATTGCTCATCGATGAAGTCATAAATTTTTTCTTTCTGTGGACATGTGAGGATGTTCTCGATCTCCAGACCCTTGTCCTCATAGAGGCCAAAAATGAGACTCGTAAATGTTCGCAAAGTACCTATTAATTGTTCGCGATCTGTCTTTTCCTTTTTTCGTGTTTCTTCATGTGTCAGTATCCGTTCCTTGTCAAGTTTGTGGAGGGCAATAAAACCTCTTCTCAGAAACGATTGATGTTCTATCTCAAATTCTTGTTCATACACATAGACTGCCTCCTGGGCGTCGCGCAACAAGACGCTCAGTTTGAGCCACTCTTCCATGGTATGTTTCGCGGCGTTATATTGATCCAGGGGAGGGAGTGCCGCTGGGAGTTCCAGCCGGATCGCATTCAGACTGTTTCTTTCGTAGTAAATTTCCGGCCGCGAGATTACGTCATATGGCGGACACACCACGAGCGAAATATCGTCTATTTTCTTCTCATTGTAGAGAATTCCGTTGAATGGTTTTGTCAAGGTTTCCTGCATGGAGAATGTGTTAACATATGGTAGGAGTGACTGTCAAAGGGTTTGTGGGGATTTGTTTTTTGTTGTTATGAAAGTATTGACATAGAGCAAATGATTATGTTTTAAATAAGCATCAATCAAATGCCGAGGTAGCTCAGTCGGTAGAGCAGGGGACTGAAAATCCCCGTGTCAGTGGTTCAATTCCGCTCCTCGGCATTTTCTATATTCTGGGACTCACCTCACCCCCTCGAACAGTAAAGCTGTCGGGGCCTCTCCCAGCCGTGGCGGGTACCCAGCCTCTTCCTCTCGCTCACTGGGTGAGCTAAAGCTTACGCCTCATACACCCTTATGCGCTGCAGATCGCATGCTGTCAAAGGCGTCGTAGCAGCTCTTCAATATTCTGTTGGAGTTTATTCGACCGGATTGTCGCCACCGAGGACTTGCTTGTGATTTTTTGTCGAATGAAAAGGGAATTTCTCAGAAATAAGGGGCATAAACAGAGGTTTTACAGGCGGCCCATGGCTGGCATGGTGATTGCTAAGAGAGTACATGTTATCAGTGCTGTCCAAGATAATCCAAAATCCAAGCCCGCCTGCTTATATAGCAACGCTTTAGGACAGGTAATTCCTCCATGCCGGGATGAGGTTGGTCCTTTTGGTGTTTAACATATGGTGTTTTGCTGTCCCATATACTAAAACCCAAGCGTGAGCTGTTCGCCAACGGGGACTATGGGCGGTGTTTCATAGGGACTGTCGATCCACACCCATAGATCACGATAGGTAAAGAGGTTATAACGCAGCATAGCAACGAGATTCGAAATAGACCAAGCAAAGCTCGAACGGAACTTGAGATACTTGAGAAGGAGGATGGCAATCAATGCTGTCCAAATCTGGATCATGAGGGCATTGGGGGAGGTTCCGACGAATGTCTTGATCCTTAAGTTCTGCTTGATGGTCTTGAAGAATATCTCTATCTGCCAGCGATCCCTGTAGATTAAGGCGATGGTGGTAGCGCCGAAAACGAGATGGTTCGTGATAAAAACGACGGTCTCCTTGTTATTATCATCCCACACCTCTATTCTTCTTAAGGGATAAGGGTAGTTCTTCTTTGCGATGTACCCGTTGAACGTGATGATCTGATCCTTCAGGATGTTTCTGTTTTGTGGAATAGCCCTTTCTTCCACAACAAGATAATCGGCATTGCCTTTCTGTCTCGTCACGAAGAAGACCCCTTCTTCGGTCCATCGCGCAAAGAGGAGATAATCGGTATAACCCCTGTTAACGGCTACGATGGACCCCTTTGGAAACGAAAGCTCCCTTGCTATGTTCAGTTCATGGATATTCCCTTCGGTGACATGGGCAAAGACCGGAAGATAGCCGTCATGATCGAGGAGGAGGTGGAGCTTGACCGCTCCCTTGGTCTGTCTGAAGGTTGCCCAGTCGAAAAGGGAGGCGCAGAGCTCGATAACGGAGGCATCAAGGCTGAAAAGCTTGTTTTTGAAGCGGAACTTCCTTTTCCCCGGGGCAATGGCCTGACACTTTCGCAACAATTGGTAGAATACCTTCTGGTAGAGTTGCCAGGGTCGTTTTTCATTGGCATATGACAGGGTAGATCGGCGGGGAGCATGCTCCATGCCGAGATGCTTAAGCTTCCCCATACAGCTTGCAAGACCGCCGCATATCTCCCTGAGTGAATGGGCCTGTCCTAACTGACAGAACAGCATCGCAGCAAACTGTTCCCAACAGGTAAACCCTTTTGCTCCCTTTTCAGCCCTAAGCTCGTTCACTGCTGAATAGAACTCTATCTTGGAAAAAATCTGTAGAATCTGACCGAACATGCTGCTAAACTTATTCATGGGGACGCCTCCTTGTCACAGGTATTGTTTATTTGGACAATCTAAATTCTACCTGTTTTGAGGCTCCCCTTTAAAGTTTATTTTGGACAGGTGTGACATGTTATGGTAAAAAATATTGATATTTTTTCATCATGCGGTTTTGACAGTTTATACTGTCCGTACCTTCATATGACATTAAATTCCTTAAGGGGACAGACATGTGTTTAAACCTGAGGTCCCACCAGGGTCCGTTGACTCAGAGATCTGAAGTACAGAGAGGAAATCGGGCAAAATTTATTCCGCAACTTCGAAGACTGCTGGCCGCCCCCATTTTGCTGTTTCTTTCCCTGCCTGTATTGGTATCAGGACAGGTGATCGGCGCCGGGGAAGAGCTTACTTTACAGCGCACAATCGATATCGCACTCAAAAACCAACCGAGCATACTTGCGGGACGGTCGACAGTGAGAGCCAACGAAGCCACAATAGGGCAGGCCCAGGCAAACTACTATCCGCAGCTCACCGCGTCGGGCTCCTATAACAAAGTTTCTTCGGCCACAAACAATACAGGAATAGACGTGCCTGGCAAATACGATCAGTACACGAGCACGGTGGGCTTAAGCCAAACAATCTTCGATTTCGGAAAGACGCCAACGCAGGTAAATATCAACAGTTTGAATACTGAGTCGTCCCGTTTCGATCTGAATAATGTTCTGGATACCGTAGTTTTTAATGTAAAACAAGCATTCTACAACGTTCTTCAGGCCCAGCGAAACAGAGACGTGGCTGGCGAATCCGTCAAGCAATTTCAACAACATCTCGATCAGGCCCAGGGCTTTTATGCCGTTGGAACAAAAGCAAAAATTGATGTCACAAAAGCGGAAGTTGATTTGAGTAACGCGCGACTCAACCTTATCAAGGCCGAGAATCAAATCAGGCTTTCTCGGGTTACCCTCAATAATGCCATGGGAATTCCTGATTCACCCGACTATAGCCTCCAGGATAACCTCTCTTACACGAAGTACGGGCTTTCTTTTGAAGATGCTCTCTCGAAGGTTTACACCCAGAGGTCCGATCTGCAGTCTTTGATAAAGAAAAAAGAGGCGGCCAAGGCATCCATTGATCTGGCCCGTAAGGGATACTTCCCGGTGCTCACGGGTAATGCGAACTACAACTATTCCGGCACCAATTTTCCTCTGAGCGATGGTTGGAACTACGGAGTGAGCCTTTCATTTCCCTTGTTTTCCGGATTTGATACAGAATATCAGGTAGCCCAGGCGCAGGCTAATTATGACATTCTAAGCGCCAATGAGCAGTCTCTTCGTCTCGATATATACTCCCAGGTCCAGCAGGGGTATCTCACTCTTCGAGAAGCGGAGGAGAGCATAGGCACATCGGAGCTTACAGTGAGACAAGCAAAAGAAAATGTCGACCTTGCCACCGGAAGATACCAGGCCGGCGTGGGAAGCCCTCTTGAAGTAACTGATGCCCTCGTGGGTTTGAATAACGCCCAGGTAACTTATACGCAAGCTCTCACAGACTACAAAAATGCCCAGGCAAGTATTGAAAAGGCAATAGGGGTAAGAGAATGAAGAAAATAGTGACTGGAATAATAATCGCACTACTCATTGGCGTCGGTCTTTTGCTCTTCTACAAGAGCAGAAATAATGAGGTAAAGTATAAAACGGTCCCTATTCAGAACGGTTCACTTCGGTCAACTGTCACGGCAACGGGAACAATGAATGCCGTAATGACCGTCCTTGTGGGCACCCAAGTCTCTGGGACGCTTCAGAAACTCCATGTTGATTTCAATTCCCAAGTGAAAAAAGGACAGATTATAGCGGAGATAGATCCTGCAACCTTTCAGGCTCAGGTAGACCAGGCAAGGGCTAACATGCTCGCGGCTAAGGCAGATGTCGAAAAGGCGAGAGCAACATTGCTGGACTCAAAAAGGACCCGGGACCGCAATCGACAGCTCTTCTCAAAAGATTTGATCGCAAGAAGCGATCTTGATACATCAGAGGCAAACTACGACTCAAACGATGCCCAGGTAAACGCTGCTCAAGCTCAGGTAGCCCAGACCGAAGCAGCCCTGCGCTTTGCTGAGACCAACCTCAGGTACACAAAGATAGCCTCGCCGGTAGACGGCATTGTCGTGTCGAGGAACGTTGACGTAGGGCAAACCGTGGCCGCAAGCTTTCAGACCCCCACACTATTCACAATCGCTCAGGACCTTACAAAGATGCAGATCGATACAAATATCGACGAGGCGGATCTTGGAAAACTCCAGATTGGCCAGCATGTGGAGTTTAGTGTTGATGCATATCCCGATAACACCTTTCATGGGATCGTGGACCAGATACGCATTGCACCTATTATTGTTCAGAACGTGGTCACCTATGATGTGGTCGTTAAAGTGAATAATAGTGATCTAAGATTAAAGCCCGGTATGACTGCAAATGTCTCGGTTATTGTAGCAAACAAGGAAGGGGTTCTGAAGATCCCCAATGCTGCTTTACGGTTCAGACCCTCCGAGAAAGATGTCTCGCTGCTTCCGGCTTCACCTATCAACAAAACAGACACTCGAGCTTCCGGAGATAAGACTGCTAATGGTCCTTCAGGTTCAGGTAAGGATAATGGACGGTCTTCTTTGCAGACAGGCAAAGGAGGAAGTCCGTCAGGGCAAAAAGGCTACACCATCTGGATATTGGAAAATGATAGGCCAAAACAGGTACACGTGACGATAGGTATCAGTGATGGGTCTTTCACCGAGGTCGCTTCTGGAGACGTAAAAGAAGGGCAAGGAGTAATTGTGGAGTCTGTGGCAGGAAGGACCAAGAATAATGGCAGCACGACTCCTCCGGCACCGAGGTTTATGCGATAATGACTCTCATCGAGGCAAAAGACATCTCGAAAATTTATCAGCTTGGAGATATTGAACTTAGGGCCCTTCGGGACGTCTCGGTGACCATCAAGAAAGGGGAATTTCTCGCGATCATGGGGCCTTCAGGATCGGGTAAATCTACTTTTATGAATATTATTGGCTGTCTGGACATACCGACCGACGGGCAGTATCGGCTGGAAGACGTTGATGTGGGAAAACTTGACAGGGATGAACTGGCTCATATCAGGAATCAGAAACTCGGTTTCGTTTTTCAGGGATTCAATCTTTTATCGAGGACATCCGCACTGGAAAATGTAGAGTTACCGATGCTCTACAACGGCATTCCCATCAAGGAAAGAAAAGAAAAGGCTGTCGTTGCCCTGAAAACGGTGGGTCTGGAAGGCAGGGAACGCCACCATCCCAATCAACTTTCAGGAGGGCAGCAGCAAAGGGTGGCTATCGCTCGGGCTATTGTGAACGAAGCACCCGTGATCTTGGCCGACGAGCCCACGGGAAACCTCGATACCCATACAAGTATGGAAATCATGGAACTTTTTCAGAAGTTGAACAGCGAATCGGGCATTACGGTTATCCTAGTGACACATGAGTCGGATATAGCAGCGTACAGCAGACGCATCATACGATTTCTCGATGGACATCTGGTCAGTGACAAGTCGACAATCGATGACCGAAGAGATATAGGCATGAGGTAGAAAATTGATTAGTATCCCATGGACCGTACAGATAGCGCTCCGAGCTTTGAGAGTAAACAAGATGCGTTCAGCCCTTACCATGCTCGGTATTATCATCGGCGTGGGAGCGGTTATTACCATGCTTGCCGTTGGCAGAGGAGCGAGCGAGCGGATTGAGGAACAAATGGCGACCATGGGAAGTAATCTCCTCATGGTTGATCCTGGAAGCCAGACGTCGGGGGGCATAAGGATAGGCGGTGGCAGCCAGCAGAACCTTACTCTGGATGATTCAGATGCCATCGAGAAAGAATGTCCGGCCGTTCAGGATGTAGCAGCGAGGCTTAACGGAGCTGCTCAAGTCGTGTACGGCAACGTGAACTGGTCTACAGGCATCCAAGGCACATCGCCAGGTATATTCAGCGTAAGGGACTGGCCTCTGGTGTCGGGCAGACCCATAACCGCAGATGATGTGAGAAGCGCTACCAAGGTGGCCATCCTCGGTCAAACTGTGGTGGACCAGCTTTTCGGTGGAATTGATCCGATTGATCAAATTATCAGAGTAAAAAAGATCCCCTTTCGAGTGATAGGGGTTTTAGCGATAAAAGGACAATCGGCCATCGGCCAAGATCAGGATGATACCATTTTTGTGCCTATTACTACTGCGCAGAAAAAACTCTTCGGTACAGCCTTCCCGGGCATGGTGAGAGGGATCATGGTAAAAGCGAGGAGCGCAGCCGATCTCAATGATGCCCAAAAGCAGATAACGGAGCTTTTAAGACAGCGACACCATATAGGCGTCAAGAAAGATGATGATTTTACCGTCATGAACCTTACCCAGATGATGCAGGCCGCAGAAGATTCAACAAAGGTCATGACTATCCTTCTGTTAGCTATCGCCTCTGTTTCGCTCCTTGTTGGAGGTATCGGGATCATGAATATCATGCTTGTCTCAGTGACGGAACGGACGCGAGAAATTGGCATACGGATGGCTATCGGGGCAAGAACGTGGGATATCAGACTCCAGTTTGTCACGGAAGCCGTGATACTGTCGTTGATCGGCGGTGTTATCGGGCTCATTGTGGGGATTGCCGGGTCCGTTGTGATTTCAATGTCTGCTGGCTGGCGGACGGATGTCTCGGTGCTTTCTGCTCTCCTCGCATTTGCGTTCTCAGGAATAGTAGGGATATTCTTCGGTTTTTATCCTGCTTACAAGGCATCACTTCTCAATCCGATAGATGCCCTCAGATATGAATAATAACCAATAACCAAACCATAAATTCCGAAAAATAGCGGTACTTATTTGGTCATTGAGAATCGGCTATTATCTTATATCGATATGCTGAATCGCTTTCTCGGCTAATGTTTTCAGGGTTGAACTTGAAGTACCGTTTAACACTTCCTGGTACAGTTTTTTGGAATCATCGCTTTTTCCACGCACATAATCGATCTTTGCAAGATAGAGCTTGGCAATATAATACAATTGTCCCTTTTTTTTCTGGACAACCTCCTTGAAGATCGTTTCTGCTTTATCGATATCCTCCTTTTTCCCGTTCGTGCTATATTCATCAAATGTTTCTATGCCCTGAGCCAGAAGGAACTGGGTTTTATCATACTGACTTTTTGCATGGAGAGCATAGGCGTAACCTGTGGCAATCGCCATGAGGAGAATAACAAGCCCGATGATACAGATCTTTACATTCTTGCGCATATAACGCATCGCCGCTTCAATGGTTGTGATGACAATATCGGGTTTCCGTGTGATCTCTTTTTGTTTCTTTTTTACCATGGTTCGTATTTCACCATATAACGATACGGCATGTCAACAACTACCTGTTGCAGGAACGCATCGTTGCTGTTTTCGATGCATAGGAGTGGACGGTATAGCTGTCTATAAGGGGAAAAGATATGACTGAACAAAGAACGGCGGCGGAAACGGCGAGATAGTACCATCTTTTTTTTCTCCTTATTCCTTTCAGAAAGTTTACGAAAGCGATGGTTCCAAGTCCGAAGGCGATGAATCCGATATATCCCGGTAGAGGCATTTCAAACATTTTTCCCTTTGAAAAAAAAGGGACCGAATAAACCCATTTGGACAATGACCAGAAATTCCAGAATTCCCACAAGAAGCCACAGATAAACCCGGCAATGGCTGATGACAATATATTCTCCACGCGGCCCTCCTGAAGATCTCGGACAAGGGAACTAAAGCCCAGCCCATAGTTGATACCATCAAAGAAAAACAAAGCGAATACCCAAGCAAGGGGAAAACAATACTTAGGTGCCGCAATGGTTAGAATAAATGCCACACCGCCAAACATCATCGCGTACAAAGAATAATACCGAATATGGGTGGGTTGAATGCGTATTTTTTCGAGCGCCGGTTTTATGGCCTCCTGTGTCACGTAGATAGCCGGGATTACAGTGCCGAACCCAAGAAAATAGCCAAGGTATCTGAATGCTATTTCGGAGGGAAGATGAATATAAGACCAATTTTGAAGCCGTATATTGATGAGTTCAAAGAGGCACCAGTATCCGGAGGAAAAGATAATAAGAACGAACAGGGACCTGCTGAGAATGAAAAACCGTTTGTATTTTAAGAAGAGGGTGGCGTCGATGAAAACGATATAGGACCACCAGGATGTGGCGTAGAAAAAATACTGGAAAGGCTCTATCTTTCGGGTGAGTGTGTATAAACCGAAGAGATAGAGTACGATGGCAAAGAGAAGAAGAAGATGCTGTCTTTTCACATACTATGAATTATGAGAGGTCTTGTCGGGAGTTGTTGTCGCTTCGGGAACTTCTTCGAAGGAGCCGTCCTTGACTCTCGTAGCCCCTAGAAAAGCGTTTGAGTAGTAGCTCGATGAGAGAGAATCTATTTTAACACCGATTCTTCCGTGCCCCGAGGATGAATGAATAAAATTATCCTCCCCGATGTAGATTCCTACATGGGTTGGATATTTCGCATATCTTCTCGTTTTAAAGAACACAAGGTCGCCCACAGCAAGGGCATCCTTTGATATTTTGGAGCCGATCTTGAACTGGTCCTTGGCGCTTCGGGGAAGCTGTATGTCGAATATCTCATAAATCTTTTTTACGTAGGCGGAACAATCAAGACCTCTAACGGTATTTCCGCCGTACTTGTAGGGGGCCCCCATAAAGCTTTTGGCAACCTTGACGAGCATATACTTTTCATCTTCGTTTTTCCATGGTTTTAGCTGCTTATTTGTGAGCGTAACGATTTCTTCTTCACCCTCATCGATCATCTTGGGTATCAGTATGGTTCTGCCCGGCTGCAACTTCTTGTTGCCCTTCATATTCTGGAGATTGTTTGACTGGATAAGTTCATCTTTGTCAACATTAAAACGCGTGGTGACCGTATCGATAGTATCGCCTCTCTTAACCTTGTACTCGATAAACTCATCATCGGTCTCGTTGTCAATCGGTTCAATCTCCAGAACCTGTTTCTTTTTACCGGTGTATTGTTTCCAAGATTCTTTTTTCTCAACGCCGTTCGGGCTATCTTTGATGATTAATGTTTGTCCGAGAGAGAGTTTTATTGATTTGAGGTTATTTTGACCCTTTAAATGGTCCACGGATACATGATATTTTTTTGCTATATTATATAAATTGTCACCTTGTTTGACTTGATGTGTTATTTGTGAGGCGTCTGAGACGCCTGGTGCTACGAAACATGCTAATAAAAAAAGCACGCCGATAACGAAAATACCTTTTCTCATAACACCCCTTGTATTGTGAAGACTACATTATCAGATGAGGGGAAAACCTGTCAAGAAAAAAGTTATTAATTTACATGCCTTGAGAGGGATGTTTCTTACTTAAGCCTTGTATTTATTGACGATAGAGCCGACGCAGCATTCAAAAAGTGAAATTTATCACATTTCTGTTGATTTTACCGTGTTTATACAGATAATATATGCCAAAAAGCCTTGGAGGTTGGTGATGGAGATCGGGAGAGAGATTCTTTGGAACGCGGGACCGGGTGCCAGAATAATCACCTATATACTTGCCGCAATAACAATTTATCTTTTGATTATGGGAATTGTAAAAAGATACAAGATGTGGAAGATCGGAAAGCCCTCGCCAATGAATTTTACGAAGACTTTGGGGAAACGGATAGGATATTTCATATCAAATGGGATATTCCACAAATCAATTCTCAGAGAATCCTATCCCGGTATAATGCACCTCTTTCTTCTCTGGGGATTTTTGGTTCTTTTCATTGGCACTGCTCTGGTAGCCCTTCAGGATGATTTTGTCCAGCCTATTTTCAAGATAAAATATCTTGTGGGAGATTTCTATCTTACCTTCTCCTTTATCCTCGAAATTGCCGGATCAATGGCAATTATCGGTATTCTACTTGCCTTGTGGAGAAGATATGTTGTAAGACCGAAAAGACTCGACAGCAAACCCGAAGACGCCATTATTCTTCTCTGGATTCTCGTGGTTCTCGTCACGGGGTTCCTTGTGGAGGGAGCGAGAATCGCGGCAACACGACCAGCCTATGAAATCTGGAGCTTTGTCGGGTGGGTTACTGCCAGTATCTTTACGGGCTCGAAAGAGAGCATTATGGTGGTGCACAGGGTGCTCTGGTATCTTCATATGGTCCTTTCCTTTGGATTGATCGTGTACATCGCTTACTCGAAACTGCTCCACATCATTACATCTTCGTTAAATATGATGTTCAGGGGTGTCGAAGACACGCCGCGAGGCGCCATTCAACCTATCGCTGATTTTGAAACTGCTGAGGAATTCGGTGTAAACAGGATAGAGGGATTTACCAGAAACCAGATTTTTGATCTCGATGCCTGTACGCGATGTGGACGATGCCAGGACCTCTGTCCGGCCTACAATACCGAAAAACCGCTTTCACCTAAGCAATTTATTCAGGATTTGAAGGCTGAATGGGAAAGAACGGCAAGCGGTGTTAAGAACGAAGACGGTCTCATTGACAAGGTTATCCAGGAAGAAACGCTCTGGTCATGCACGGCCTGTCTCGCATGCCAGGTTAACTGCCCTGTTTCGATACCGACCTTTGACAAGAATATTGAAATGAGAAGGTATCTCACACTTACCTTAAGCAAAACAACCTCTGAAACAAGGCTTCTCTTCAAAAATCTCCAGCAGAAGAATGACCCCTATGGAATGGGCAAGAGACAGAGAACCGAATGGATAGCGGACCTCGGTGTCAAGAATCTTGCCGAGCAGGAAGCCGAATACCTTTACTGGGTTGGGTGTGTCGCGTCTCTTGACGACAGAAACAGAAAGGTCGCAAAATCCTTCGCGTCGATCCTCAACAAGGCCGGTGTTTCTTTCGGCATTCTCGGTCAGGAAGAGGCCTGCTGCGGTGATCCTGCCCGCAGATGCGGCAACGAAGAACTCTACCTTGGTCTCGCACAAGGTAATGTTGAACTTCTCAACGAAATGGGTGTAAAGAAGATCATCACAACCTGCCCCCATTGTTACCACACTTTGAAGAACGAATACCCGCAGATAGGCGGTAATTTTGAGGTTTATCACCAGTCGGAATTTATCTGGAAACTCGTAAAAGAAGGCAAGCTTACACTCAATCCGTCAATCGAGGGAGCTATCACATTCCACGACCCTTGTTATCTTGGAAGAGTCAATGGCGTCTTTGAAGACCCGCGCAATGTTGTAAATAAGGTGAGCAAGGGTTCATATCTCGAGATGGAAAGAAACCATGACAGAAGTTTCTGCTGTGGCGGTGGCGGTGGCAGGATATGGATGGAAGAACATCATAAGAGGATCAACCATGCGCGGATCGATGAGGCCATCGCGCTTTCAGCCAATACGGTGGTTACGGCATGTCCTTACTGCCTTATTATGATGGAAGATGCCATAAAAGATAAGGAAAAGGGCGAAACCATGAAAGTACTCGATCTTTCCGAAATTGTTGCGAAAAGTTTTTAAAAAGAGAAGATAAAGAGAAGGTATATAAAAGGATGGGTTAACCCATCCTTTTATATTTTAAAAAGCTTGATTACTCTTCTAAAGTAATAGCTTCTACCGGACATTCTTCTACGCATGCACCACATTCTGTGCAGAGTCCAGGATCAACCTTTGCTGTTTCGTCCACAGTAATAGCGTCGGCAGGGCATATCTCTGCGCAGGCGCCACATCCGGTGCAGGCATCTTGATCAACTTTAGCAGGCATTTTTTTCCCTCCTTTCTTTTTACAATTTCCTAAACGAATCAAAAGAGAATGTCAATAAAAAAATAAATAAAGGATTTCCATTGACATATAAACCGACTTTGAATAAGATTTTTCCGTGCAAGAGATCCTAAAATTTTTCCAGGACATGTTCCTGGATCTTTTTGACTATTTCCAGGATGTCTATCAGAGCATCCTCGTGATGGTCTTTATAATGCTCATCGGATTTATCTTTAGCTGGCTTGTGAAGAAAATTCTGAGCAGGCTCCTCATGCTATTCCGCTTTGATAAGTGGGCGCAGGAAGTGGGAATCATCAACTTCTTGGAAAAGGGCGGCGTGAAGACTCTTCCGTCTCTCATCCTGAGTAAGATCGTATACTGGATTTTTATCGTCTTCTTTTTGTCGGCCAGCCTAAATCTCGCCAGTATCTCCCAGTTTTCCGATTATGCCTCACGGATTTCCGCAGCACTTCCCAGTATCATTGTCTCCCTTGTCATTGTTATCATCGGGATTATCTTCAGCAATTTTATTAGCAGAGTTATATACCTGACCAGTGAAAACGCGCATATCACATATGGTGATTTTATTGCGAAAGGCGTGCGGATTCTCTTAATCGTTATCACCTTTGGCATTGTTTTTGAGTATATGGGTCTTGGAAATACCATTGTTACCGCCAGTTTCCTTATCATGTTCGGAGGGATTGTTCTTATTCTCTCTCTTGCCCTTGGTATTGGGTTGAGCAATGTTGTCGGAGATCTGATCAGGGACCGTCTTAAATCACTGGGCGACAAAAAGAAAGACGGTCATCAATAATTAAGCACCAATTTATTGAGTACTAAGGACCACATCAAAAATTTCAAAAAATAGCGGCGGTTTGACTAACGTACTATATGGATAATATATTTCAGTAGCCATTGGCCGTGTTACTGTAAAAATATTATATAGTTGTTGAGTGCCACAACATCGCTGACAGAAATATGTGCCAGGACATCGTAAACAAAGTTCTCTGATAATTGAGTAGGCTGTCATACTGTGAACACCAAAACCACTTCGGAGGTGTCCATGGAAAACGACAGTAAGCAGCATCGTATTCTGGCTGTTCAAAGACTCAAGGCAGGCGAGAGTCCTGAGTCAATCTGCACATCGCTCGGTAAGTCGAAATGCTGGTTGTATAAGTGGGTCAAACGGTATAGCGAAGACAATGCTTCGTGGTATGAGGACCGTTCTCGTTGCCCACTTGAGACACCACACCGTACGCCGTCAGAGATCAAAGAATTCGATTACAAGCTCCGATAAACCAGTTGAGTGTCAGCGATGTCCTGGCACATAAAACCGTTAACGATGTTGTGGCACTCAACAACTAGTTTCTTTATATAGAAGCACGATTGCAAAAAGATGTGTGTTGCTGCTCATTTCACATATCTTGCATTGGGCATATCATGAAGAACTGCGGATAACGAAATCAATAGAACCGTTCCACGAAAGACACCCTCAATTTCTAGTGTAGTGTCTCATAATTAACTGGTATTATGAATTGGGATATGGTATATTATGCAATGGCACGAAAGGCAACGCCGGTAACCCTGAGCGAATCGGACCGTCAGGAATTGGAGAAATGGGTGAATGCTCACCGCACACCTCAGCAGGTTGCGCAGCGCTGCCGGATCGTACTGGCTCTATCGGAAGGTCAACAGGATAAGGACATCGCCAGGGACATGCAGATCAATTTTAAGACAGTAGCCTTATGGCGACAACGCTTTTTGAGTGAAGGAACAGATTGTCTTTGGGAGGTGGCTTTGGGCCGTGGACGCAAACCCACGTTTACAGCCGCTAAGATTGAGAACATTATCAATACCACCCTGCAAACTCTACCAAAAGGAGCTACACAGTGGAGTTGCCGGACTATGGCCGAAGAACAGGGTATGAGCAAGGCCACAATCAACAGGATCTGGCAAAGTCATGGTCTTCAGCCCCACAGGACAAAGGGGTTCAAGCTATCACGTGACCCAAAGTTCCTTAAGAAACTTACCGACGTGGTTGGCCTCTACCTCAATCCACCGGAAAAGGCACTGGTACTCTGTGTGGATGAGAAAAGCCACATTCAGGCATTGGATCGCACACAACCGGGATTGCCCCTGAAAAAGGGCCGTTGCACAACTATGACCCATGATTACAAACGCAACGGCACAACGACCCTCTGTGCTGTGCTGAACACCCTTGACGGAAAGGTAACCGGGGCCTCATGCCAAAGGAGCGCCAGGACGAGTTCCTAAAGTTTCCCGAAAAGATCGACACAGAGACCCCTTTTTACATTGACCCCCCTTGTCATTGACAACCGTGGTTCACATACAACGAAACGCGTGAAAGAATGGCGTACAGAACATCATCGCTTCCCTATGCACGTTATACCCACCTTGGTATCATGGCCTAGAACGGTTCTTGAGCGAAATCACCACAAAGAAAATCAGAAGGGGCGTCTGTTCAGGCCCTCATTGATGTCATTGTGGAGTTTGTTGAGAAGCACAACGAGAGCCCGAAGATATTTACCTGGAGAAAAGACGTACGACACTGGCAAAGGTTTTAAGGTGTAGAGAAGTGTTGGGGGCAGGACATTAGCAAGATTCGATTATTGATTGTTCTGTTTTCAGAAGATATGTGCGGAACCAATCCAGGGCAAGATTGATTACCTTGTCTCTGTGCACTGGGTCAGCAAACACGTGGTCTCCTCCTTCGATGATTTCGATGCTTTTGGGTTGCCTCAAGTTTTCATAAATCCTTTTGCCCTCAGTACAAGGGACAGTTTCATCCATCTCCCCATGAATGACCAGCGCACAGGATACTTTTTTTGCCTCTTCGAGTATCCTATAGCTTGCAAAATCGGTGTATATATTATCCTTAAAGGAGATATTGTCAATGCTACCGTCCCCCTCTTTTTCTAACAGGAAAGGGGTTGCCCAGAGGGATATGCATCGCATCCGTTTGTCTCGTGCCGCCTTTACGAGTGCTGTTGCGGCGCCAAAGCTGCTCCCGATGATCCCGATCTTTTCGGGATTGATTTTGTTGTGGTGGAGAACGTAATCGGTGACTGAACTTAGATTGTCAAGACGGATCGTGAGAGTTGTCTCTTCAATCCTACCGCTGCTCTGGCCGCAACCATGGTAGTCGAATCTACACGTTGCAATGCCTGCCTTGGCAAACCTCTCCGACAAGGCCACGTATTTTGAGCTTTCCTTTGAACTGATGAGACCATGAGAGAAAACAATGCAGGGGAATTTTCTGTTACCGTCCGGAAAAACCATGAGCCCACTTATTGTGTCTGATGCTGAGGTTATTTCAAAAGGCTCTATCGCCGTCATTCTTCCCTGAGACTTTCCAATATTTCTTCGAGCCGTATAAGGTTTATGACATCTTCCTTGTTGTATTCGAGAAGAAGTTTGAGCGCTTCGCGGTTACCATAGTTCTTGTACTTTTCCCATAACCACATGGCTTTATATCCGTTCATGCCGTCCGTTTTTCGTTCAATGCCGAACATCTTCTCAAGGTCTTTGAGCCCGCCCTTGATGCCGAGCTTCTTTTTTTCTTTGAAGAGATCGCGGGAGACGCAATTTGCCTGGAGATCGATGTTAAGACACTGCTTAATCCGTGGGAGATCAAAGCCATCACCATTAAAGGTAACAATAGTTTTTACGCTACTCAATTCTTGCTCGATACTACCGCTTTTTATGTCGTCTCCGTACCATTGGAGAAAACCGTTATTTTCGATAGATATGCCAAAAACACAGATATTGCCGGCTCTATCGGTTTCTATATCGAGATATGCCCTCACTGGATTACTCCTTTCCTAATGCTGCTAAAATTTTATCATTACGATTATTTTCATTTATGTCCTCAAGGTCACGATACCGATGATACCTGCGGCAATGAAAAGAAAATTAGAAAGCCAGGCCGCAAAAAGAGGGGGAAAGGTCTCGCCGTAGCCGAATGCGAGCGATAGGAAATGAACACCCCAGTAGCATGCACCGAGTAGAATACCGGAGAGTATTCCCACAGAGATATGTTTTGTTTTCATATATCTGAGGCCCACAGGAAAAGCGGCAAATACCATGATAAGGTTGGCGAACGGGAAGGCTACTTTGTTATAAAGGTCCACAAGATATCTCCGGACGTCGTGGCCATCGTTTCTCAGTTTCTCTATATATCGCGCAAGTTCTCTATATCCCATATTTTCCGGATCTTTGTTTGCGACCTCAAAAAATGAGGGGGGCTCCTGGATGAGATCTTTGAACTCGGCATACGTTTTTTTCGCAACTATTCCATTTGCGTCGAAAGTGTGCTCGATAACATGTGTAAAATACCAGGAACCATCTTTGAATGTGCCTTCTTGCGCATCATACCGTTTTTTAATGGAAAACGTATCGGAGAGTTCCAAGACGGTCAGCCCTTTTATCATATCCTTTTTTGCATCAAAATAATCTATGTTACAGATTACATTGTTCTTTTTGAACCATATCCTATCATTTTTAAAAAATACCTGAGATTCTCCTCCTCGTATTTTCACCCTCAATAAGTAATCTGAGGCGTTTGAAGTGAAGGGGATTATCCACTCCGAAAGAACGAATGAGAATACTACAAGGACCATGGAAAATGCAAGCAGCGGTTTCATGAGCGATACCGTGCTGATGCCTGAAGTTCGTGCAATGATCATTTCATTTCCCCTAATCATGAGGATAAGAAGTATCAGCATTGAAACGAGAAAAGAGAAGGGGAGTAAAACGTGGACATAGAAAGGCAACATCAACAAAAGATAGATTATACTGAGCACAAAAATCTTAAAAGATGAGGTAAATATATCCATTTTATCAAAGAATTCAATAGTAAGGAACATAATGACCCCTGCGAACTCGGCCATCAATAATAACTTTGCCAGATTGGCGATGAGATATTTATTTAGTCTTTTCAAGGCAGTATATCCAGAAGTATCTCAATTTTTGCGATACCGTCGTGTATTCCTCTTCATTCAGGTTTTTCAGCAGATAGAACCCCATTGCCACGATGATCAGATTAGGGAGAAAGGAGGTGATGATTACGGGCAAATGAATTGCCATGCCGACATTTTCTGCGATAGCCATCAGCAGGTAATAGAACAGGAAAAGCAGGAGGCTGTACAGCATGCCAGAAAGCTTGCCCTCGACCTTTCTCTTGATGCCAAGCGGTATCGTAAGAAATATGAATGCCAAAGATGCGAAGGGAAGGGATCCTTTGACATTATAGACGTCGAGCAACGTGTCGTATCGTTTGTTATCGTTTTCCGCCTCTTTAAGGGTCTTTTTGAGTTCATCTCTGTCCATCTCGTAAGGTTTTTTCCTCAGTTCTCCAACCTTGGGGATCATTTCAGAGAGGTTCATGGAAAAGGTATAGTTGTTGAAAGCTACGTTCCTATAAGTATCGGTTGATTTCTCCCAGCGGTGAAGATTCCCGTTTTCAAGAGCGAAATAAAGGTCAAGGGTTTCGGGATCGACATTTATATATCCTTTTTGCGCGGATATGGTCTGCTTGACTTCCTTGTCTCTCTCATCGGACACAACAACACCTGAGAGGATCCGTTTCTCTGTATCCACTTTGTCGATATAAATAACTATTCCCCGAATCGTATCATTAAAGATTCCTTCTTTGTCTTCCACAGATATTCCTTTTTTCAAGACATCAAAAAATGTATTTCTAAAAAGTTCGCTGCTTTTCGGTAAGAGCAGATTTGCGTTTAAAAGGCCACAGATGGTTATGAGGACCCCCAGGGTTGTAATTGGTATAAAAAGGCGCTTCAAATCCACGCCGCTTGCCTTCAATACAAGGATTTCATTTTCCGTCGAAAGTCTTCCGAGAACAACAATGACAGACAGAAGAAAGGCCATAGGCAATGTGAATGTAAGATAA
The DNA here is from genome assembly GCA_963754785.1 of uncultured delta proteobacterium. Lineage (GTDB taxonomy): Bacteria > Desulfobacterota > Syntrophorhabdia > Syntrophorhabdales > Syntrophorhabdaceae > PNOF01. The sequence goes on from CAVWHH010000029.1 coordinate 43,158, forward strand.
AGGGGGGTGGAATACAGAATGAGAAGCAGGATATCGTTGATCCCGACCCCTTTATTGATAACAAAGTCGGCCATCTTACCAAGCCGGCCAAGGATAAGGATGAACGTAAGGATACCCATTGAAAGGAGGAGGAAGGCTGCCAATTCTTTCAATATATATATATTAAACTTTGAACCTATTTTCTTCAATATTTCCATCACTTAATGTAACATCACGGGCACTGGGATGTCAATGTTCCCTTGAATAACCGACGACCAGATTACAAGCCCCAAGATCGAGAGAATGACCAGTGACCAAATTGCGTCCACCAGAAGAAAGACAAATATACTTTGATTATTGGTCATTTTGATTACATTGACATGCACCTAAATTTTGTTTACATTTATTTCCACTGCGATGAAAATAGGGATACTTTCCGATACCCATCTGATCAATATTACGGACAATTTTAAGAAAACAATAAGAACGCTTTTTCATGACGTCGATATGATCATTCACGCGGGAGATATGACAGGACTTCCTGTGTTCGACTATCTTTCCAATTGGGAAGTGAAGGCAGTAAAAGGCAACATGGATGATTACGAACTGCAACACCTTCTCCCGGCCAAAAGGGTAGAAGAAATAATGGGCAGGAAAATTGGAATAATTCATGGCAGCGGCTCCCCCGAGGGGATCGATGATAAGGTATTGAGAGAATTTCAAGACGTCGATTTGATTATCTTCGGGCATTCCCACATCCCTCTTCAGACGAAGAAAGGAAGTGTTTTGTTATTTAATCCAGGAAGCTACAGGGGAAGCTATTCGCAGCCGGGGACTGTCGGTATCATGGAGATAAAGGAAAATGTCGTCCTCCGGCATATTGAAGTTGAATAACCTTTCATACTTTAATAATTATTGCCAATAAGCGATAATCATAGATATGGAACCAGTGTATATTTCATTTCTCTGGCACATGCACCAACCGTATTACAAAAATCTCTTTACAGGAGAATATCTCCTTCCCTGGGTTTTGCTGCACGGAACAAAGGATTATTACGATATGGCTGCCATGCTCAAAGAATTTCCCGGCATGAGACAGAATTTCAACCTCGTCCCTTCTCTTCTTGTGCAGCTTTTTGATTACGAGAACCTTGAAGTAGATGATGCTTACCTTGCGATATTCAAGAAACAGCCGAAAGAGTTGACGGATTCAAACAAAATATTTATTCTCACCAATTTTTTCAATGCAAACTGGGACAACATGATTCGATCCTTTCCCCGGTATTATGAGCTGCTCAGAAAGCGCGGGTTTTATTACCCTAAGGATGCCGTGGGCAAAATAATAGACTATTTTACCGATGAAGAACTGAGAGATATTCAGGTACTTTTCTTTCTAGCCTGGATTGATCCTATGTTTTTTGAGATCCACGATTGTTTGAAACACCTCAAGTCGAAAGGGCGTTTGTTCAGCGAGGATGACAAAAAGACCCTTGGGGATGTGCAAAAGCTGATCCTGAAGGGTATCATCCCTCTCTACAAAGAGCTTGCGGGAAGCGGCCAGATCGAGCTTTCAACGTCGCCCTTCTATCATCCGATTATTCCTCTTCTCATCGACAGCAAATCAGCAAGAGAGTCTATGCCCAATGCGACACTTCCCGAAAGGTCCTTCACAAGGCCGCAAGATGCATCCCATCAGATAGAAGAGGCGATTACTCTCTTCAGAGAGGTTTTTCAGGACACGCCTCGCGGTATGTGGCCTCCCGAGGGCTCTGTCAGCGATGATGCTCTCCGGCTCTACATGGAGCACAATGTGAAATGGATTGCCACAGATGAGGACATCCTCTTCGAAAGCTTGAACTGGAAATCACGAAGAGACGGAAGCGGTTTTCTGTCTAATCCTGAAATCCTCTATAAACCGTACCGTTATGAAAAAAAGCAAAAAGAGATTCATGTCATCTTTCGCGACCAATCTTTGTCTGACCTGATATCTTTCCGGTACTCACGGATGAATGCCAAAGATGCGGCCGTGGATTGTCTGAGAAGGATAAGAAGGATTCAGGATTCTGTGCGGGGCAAGATCAAAGAGCCGCTTATTACTATCGCAATGGACGGTGAAAATGCCTGGGAGAATTACAAGAACGATGGAAGAGATTTTTTGAAATACCTCTACGAAGGAATCCTCTCCGATGGCGGCATCATTCCCACCACAATTTCGGATTATTTGGATCATTCCAGAGAATTTGGCGAACTCTATCATTGCTTTGCCGGCTCCTGGATCGGTCATAATTTTTCCATATGGATCGGTCACAGCGAGGACAACGCCGGTTGGACCCAGCTTGCGCAGACAAGAGATTTTTTGGATACGGAAGACCCCGGCCATACGAACAAAGTAGCCTGGGAGTCGATTTATATAGCCGAAGGGAGCGATTGGTTCTGGTGGTATGGTGATGAACATTCTTCGGAAAATGATGAAATATTTGATTTCCTTTTCCGGGAAAATCTTTCCAATGTGTATAGATTCCTCCACAAAGATCCTCCGGAAATATTGAGTATTCCCATTATCGTCGAAGACCGCGAAGCGAGACCGACGAAGGAGCCTATCAATTTTATCCATCCGGAGATAGATGGTCGTGTGACGAATTACTTTGAGTGGATAGGCGCCGGTTATCTTGAAGGAAGGGGACATGGGGTAGCCATGCATGAGACGGTATCGCTTATAAAAGGATGCTACTATGGTTTCGATGAAAGCAATCTTTTCTTGAGGCTCGATATCGACAAAACCTTTGTGAGTGACATGGCCGATCTCTCTTTCGAGATCAATATCATGGCAAAGTCAGATTATAAAATTCTTTATCACATCAAAACAGGTTCAACGGAGACTGAATTGCCCGTTCGGGCTGCCTTTGCGGAAAACCTCGAACTGATGGTTCCCTTTGGCGCGTTGGGTGTTTCAAAAAAGGATAGGTTAAACCTCTGGCTTTCATTGAAAGTCAAGGATATGATCGTAGACAGAATTCCGAGAAGAGGATATCTTGTCATCAGCGTTCCATCGGAGACCTTCGAAGCAGAGATGTGGTACGTGTAAACAGAAAATAACCGAGTGACCAAACAACAATAAGCAAATTGTCATCAATCCGGTTGACAACCACTTCTATTTTTTTGGAGTTTGGCGCTTAATTCTTGGTTATTTAGTTTGTACTACGGTTGACGCTATCCAGCCCCCTCTGCCCTCATAGAGGACGATCTTATACCATTTGAGATTGCTTCTATCGATTTGTTCGGCAAAAACTTGAAGAGTTTCCCCTTTCATGATAGTGCCAATTCTTTGAGAACTGATGTCGGGGCCCATTCTCACGTTGGCTGCTTCTGCTTTTACGATTACCTTACGCAAAGGAATTTCAATTTTCTTAGGAGATTGCGAGGCGCTTTGTGGACCGTTTCTTGTTGAAGAGGCAGATACATCCGGTTTGGCTTGAGAGCCGAGTGCATCCGATGCTTCAGGTGTCTGGGCTGCCGCTATATGATCTGATGCCCTTGTTCTTGTAATGAAACGGCTGTGGATGGTAGAGAAGAGAAAATAATAGCCTATCACGCCCGCGATCACAAGAAGAACCGTGACACCAACCCAGGGGAAAATCCGAATGCTGATGCTTTCCGGTGTTTTTTTCACGGAAGAAAGAGGGATGCTCTCTTCAGCAAGCACCTTTGATACAGCTTGGGCATCGACCGTGTGTGTCGATCGGGCATACAGGACGAGGAGACATCGGTCGCAGATATAGTTAATGAGACGGGGATAGCCCTTTGACGCGATGTGTATCAGCCTAATAGCCCTGTCCTGGAATGCAAGGGGTCCCTTGGAACCAGCTTTAAAGAGCCGATAGTTGATATATGATTTTACTTCATTGTAAGAGAGGGGTTTAATGCCGTAAGTTACGGTAATCCTCTGTGAAAGATGTCTCAAGCGGGGGTCTTTCAATCTTTCCAAAAACTCAGGCTGGGCGAAAAAGACGGTATGAAGTATTTTCTGTTTATCAGTCTCGATATTTGAAAGGAGCCTTATGAATTCGAGCATTTCGTAGGAAAGTAGTTGCGCCTCATCGATAATGAGAATATTTTCTTTTCCCTTTTGGAATTCTTCCAGCAAAAAAAGCCTCAGAGTGTCATAGAGCTCCTTTTTGGTATGCGGCTCATATTGGATGTAGAATTCCTTGAGCAATTCCTTCATAAATTCGGTCACATCCGTCACAGGGTTCAGAATGACCGCCGTGTTGTAGGTTTTTCTGTCGAGAGAATTGAGAAAAATTCGTGAGATGGTGGTTTTGCCGGAGCCCACATCGCCGTAGATGAGGGCAAAACCTTCTTGTTGTGAGGTGAAAAATGTCAGATAATCAAAGGCTTTTTTATGTTCAGTCGACTCAAAGTAGAATGCCGGATCCGGAGACATTCCGAAGGGTTTTTCCGTAAAACCGAAGTATTCGAGGTATGGAATTTCCATTGTTTACCAAATATGACACATTTTCTTGGATTTTCCAAAAGAAATTTTAGAATGCAAACAGACAAGAAAACGATAAAGGGCTCATTTTAGTTGCAAAGATGAGCGGTGTAAGTATAGTTACACAGAAACAGGAGACGAGAAAAGATGTTATTATCAGTCATTATTCCCGCTTATAACGAGATCAATTTTATCGATGAAATCAGTAGTGTCCGGTAAAAATTATTACAAGTATGGCCTGTTCTTTATACCTGTCGGATAATAAGGGCACCCAAATCCTTCAAAGGGGAACAGACCAGCATACACCATATTCGCAGAGTGTTAAAAGTTTGTCCGAGATATTAATTTGAAAAAGCCACAGAAAGCTATAAGGCTGACCGGTATGTGAAGACCTTTACGGCATGGCAGCAGTATATGACCTTTTCTTATTTCCAGATCACACAGAAGGACAGGCTGCGGGACATCGAGACCGAAATTTACAGCGAGCCCGCCTTTATCATCTGGGCTTAAGTGGAATGCACAGAAGCGCGTTCTCCGATGCCAATACATAAGGGAATTACCAGATATTCGAGAATATGTTCTATCATCTTCTTACACATTGCAGGACTTGGCCCTGAAGCACATATTCCTGTTCAAGAACCCTCTCCGTAGGATCGACGCAACCGTTATCGACCTGTGCCTGTGGGTGTTTCCTTGGGCACAGTTCAAGAAACCAGCGGTGAAACATGCACTGCCTCTATAACCCTCTATGGCCGCTCGTAAGGCCTCTTGTGTCCTTTCTGACCGTTACCAACGGCAAGAGGCATGAGATCACAGCGGTAAAATAAGACCCTCTTCCCCCTGTCACCGGACACCACCGTGTCGGTTATCTCGATTACCAATGGCTGTATACATTGAACATACAGAGAATATGGTTTGTCACTAGGTCAAAGTCCAACATCGATTATGCCGTTCTCGGACAGCATCCGGTGTTAGGCAGAGGAATCATAAGCCACGAAAGGATATCTCTCGCGGGACAGCTCACCGGAAACAAATATCCCCGCTACTTGAGACTGATCAGAGCTTATGATGATGAGAGGCAAAAGACCCCCCCCTGTTTCTGACCAACAGTTTCAGACTTACCACAATGACGATAACTTAAGATATACAAAGAACGTTCACTTAATATTGAATGCCTCACCTAATATTTTGGTGATTGTAATTTGGTCATTTGGTTATTTTCATTGTGTGTATCGGCCATCGCCCGCCTCTCAAGATGCCATTTTCTTGTTGACATATTACTGTGAAAACCATATAAAATTATCTAGAAACATGGGATTTTCTGTGGATATATGGGAATCTTAAATACATACTTTCAAAAAACCGTTCAAGTGTTTAGAAATATTTACTATTACTATTACACTGGGCTTCATTATTCCAACTGGGTGTATTCCCGATTTATGTTTTGTTCCTTTAAGGGATAAGCAAATTGGACATATTAGGTATCGACATCGGGACAGTCAGTGTTAAATATGTAAGATGCAAGGGAACAACGGGGAAAAGTATCGTTGCATCGCAGCGCGATTATCCTTACAAAGGCGGTTTTGAAGATCTTGAATTGATACTTGGCGATATTCGAGCAAAAGAAGGACCTGATCTTGCAGTGGCTGTCGGCATTTCTTCTCCTGACATTATTAAAAAGACCTTTACCATCCCTCGTCTTCCAAAGAAGGAACAAAAGGATGCGATGAATTGGACATCGGCCAAGGTTCTATCGATGTCATTGGACAATATGGTGTATGAACATATGATGCTCGGTCAGATTGAAGAAAAAGGCATCATGAAAGACGAGGTCCTCTTCGTAGGGGCCCAGAAGAGTTGGATTGAGCGCATCGCTTCAACCTTTCAGCACGCAGGTTTTCAAGAAGTTGCTCTCATTACCGATATTGCTTTTGGTTATATCTACGCGCTGGGTGATGCAGACAGGTCCATCGCCGTTATTGATATTGGGGGAAAGCGAACGGGTCTTTACATAGCCAATGCCAGAAGACTCATGTTTGTCAGGGAGATCCTTACGGCATCGGAGAGTTTTTCCGATGCTTTGATGAGTGGCCTGGGCCTCACATACGATCAAGCGGAGCAATATAAACGCGAGAGAGGTTTCGACGAGAAACTGACAGAAATTCTAAAAATTCCTTTTGAGCGACTTGCCGGTGAGATTCAGAGAACATTCATCGTCTATAACGAGAGATATCCGGAGAAGCTGGTTACGCGCGTGTACGTTACGGGAAGAGGCGCAAAAATACCAAGGCTTTTCGAAAAGCTTGAAGAGAAGCTTTTTGAAGAGGTGAACTACCTCGAAGCGATTCAGGACATTGAGGATGAATATATGCTAGCGCATACCCTATGCATGAATCTGGAGGTGCTTCCCAATCTTTTGCCTGAAAGCGCGAAAAAAAGGGAGCAAGATAGGCTCTACAAACATTATATATCTATTGGGACGTTTGCCATTGCGGGAATTCTGTTCCTCCTTTCTCTCGGTATGTGGAGCACGTCAAGAAATGTCGAAACGAGAATAGACATGGAGCGGAAGACCCTCGAAACCATGAGGCAGGGCCTCAGCGCAATGGGAAAAAAAACGACGGTGACGCTCGATACGTCGGATATCGCTTTCATCAAGAACGAAATTCAGAAAAAAGACATCACCTTTATAACGCTTTTGAAATACCTCTCGTCGCGGATACCTGGTGATGTCTATCTGAAATCAATCGAATTTGGCAGTGACATTCAGACGGATACACAGTCTTCATCAACACAGAAAACTCAAAACGCTCCTCCGTCTGGCCAGCCAGCCCAAGGACCTTTTTCTGTGCCCACCTCGGCGCCGCCGAAGAAGACACTCGGTGAGGACTATTATCCGCTCACACTCAAAGGGTATATTTTCGGAGAGCCCGACATACTCGAACTCACGCTTTTCAATCTTGTTTTGTCCCTGAACCAGTCCCGTTTTATTGACCACGTTGAAATAATCGGAAAAGAAAATAGCAAATTGAAAGGCAGACCCGTGATGGAATTTGTCATCCTTGCAAGGTGCATGAAACATGAACTTTAGGAACTTCTATCTATGGTTCGGATTGCCCGTACTGGTTATTGTCGCATGGGTCTTTCTTGTTTACATGCCGCTGAATTCGGGCATGAAAAACAGGGAGGGCAAACTGACTGCTATCAAAAATGAAAGGCAGTTAGTGGAGAGAGACATGAAAGAGTTTGTGAATGAGGCGACTACTCAAAAGAGCCTCCAAACATCTTATAATGAATTTATGGATCAGGCCCCTATTATCGAAAGAATGCCCGAATACATGAAAAATGTCATGAAAATGGCCAAGGATAAGGGAATGGCTATCGAAAGTTTGAGCGGCTATTACAGCTCCCTTGATGTCTCTCAAAAAGAAGGATTGGTGAATCCGATGTTTGAGATGGGTTTAAAAGGAGGGTTCCTTGAGATGGGCCGTTTTCTGGAGGACCTTTCAAGTAAGACAGCTTTCAAGGGTATTGAGGCGGCACAGATCAGTTACTCTGAAAAAGAGTATCCTCAGTTGACCGGCAAATTCATTATCGACTTCAAGGCGCTCAAAGGAAAAAAGAGTGAAAGTAAGTAAACCGGTTTTGATTTTTGCGATTGTGGTACTGCTCATCGCGGGTTATATCTTTTTCTTTACCGGAAAGAAAAAGACAGCCGGGCCTGTAGCGCCCATCCCGCCGGTCTCAGGCGAGACGCAGCCGGCGCAGCAAGGACAGGCAGGACCGCAGCAGGCGGCACAAACGATGCCGGTGCCTCCTGCGAAAACGTCTCCAGCAGAGCCTGCGGCAAGAGGTGGCCAACCTGAGACAACATCCTCTGCGATGAAGCCTGACTTCGATAAGCTGAAGGTAACATGGGCGAAAGACCCCTTCGTATTGCCTCAATTCAAAGAGGAAAAAAAGAAAGAGACAGCACCGGCTATCAGATTGTTCGCCGTTTTTGAAAAGGGGAAAGATAGAACTGCTATCATTGATCATGAAATTGTGAGGAAAGGCGATATGGTTGGGGATGAGAGGGTTCTAGAGATTGAGAGAGATAAGGTTGTTCTCATCCGGGACGGCACGAAGAGGGTTCTTGATCTCGCAAATATTGAAGATACGGCAGCAGAGGAAACAAAAACAAAGGCAACGGAGAAGGTCAAATGAGAAAACAATGGGTCTATATCGCAGCATTTTGTTTTTTGTCTTCCTGCGCTCACATTGAGCAGGCGAAGGAGGCCAATCCCCCGGTTAAACCCCCTGAGATACCAAGCCCGGTTTCGTTCCAGATAGAAAAAGAGAAGCCGACAGAGGCCCCCAGAGCAGAAGAGGTTTTCTCTTTTTCGCTCAGAGAGGCTGATATAAAGGACATTCTCAGGGCCATCGGAAAACAGGCAAATTACAATGTAGTCGTCGAACCCGATGTGAAGGGCGCTACCACAGTCGATCTCAAAGACGTCACCCTTGCCAAGGCCCTTGAGTATATCCTTGAGCCATTAAACTTCACATATAAAATTGAAGACAAAACCATCTATGTCTCAAAACCGAAACTCGAGACAAAAATATTTAATCTAAATTACATTGCGCTGAAAAAAACCGGGACAAGCAACGTCTATGCTACGCCAGGTACAATAGGGGGAGCTACCACGATAACAGGCAGCACAACTACGACAAGTGCTTCATCCGGTTCTCAGGTGTCGGTTAAGAGCGAAACGGAATCGGATTTATGGAAAAGTCTCGATGACAACATAAAGACCCTTCTTTCCAAAGATGGAAAATTTGTTGTGAATAAACAGGCGATGATGATATTTGTTACAGATTACCCCAAAAGCCTGAAGGACATCGAAATGTTTCTCAAGGTGATCGAAGGTGTTATCCAGCGCCAGGTGATGATCGAGGCAAAGATTGTGGAGGTACAATTAACCAATGAATCGCGCCAGGGAGTGAATTGGGACATTGTCAATGCGCAAATACATGGTTTTTCTCTCAATGCACAACAGACATTTCTCAGCCCTGTGCAGGCTGCAACCGCAAGCACCACGGCTGTTTCGGGCACACCATTTTTTCGTGTTTTCGCCGGAAGCAAGCACCTCGATATTAGCAACACCTTTATAGATCTTCTAAAGACCTACGGGAAAGTGGAGACAATTTCGAATCCTAAAATTGCAACACTGAATAATCAACGGGCCATTATTAAAGTGACTACCCAGGATGTATACTTCGACGTGCAGCAAACAAATACAAACACAACAGCGCCTACGATTACCTACACCCCTAATTTTATAGATGTTGGACTTACCCTTGACGTTACACCGCAGATAGACGACAAAGGTAACATCATCCTCAGCGTACACCCTATTATGTCGGAGCATGTAAGCGATGTGCTATCTCCGGGTGGTACGAATGTTCCCATACTTGATGTCCGGGAAGTAGACACGATTGTAAAGGTGAGAGAGGGGGAAACGATTGTCATCGGCGGACTTATCAAGAACAGCAAATCCAATACGGATACAGGCACAAAAGGGCTCATGTCTATCCCGATCATCGGACAGTTTTTTAAGCTGAATCAGACGCAAAACGACAGAAGTGAGCTTGTTATATTTTTATCTCCACGTATTGTCTATGAGGATAGCAATTAATGAGCGTAATCCAAGATGCTCTCAAAAAGGCCCAAGAGGAAAGAAGGAAAAAAAATCAGGAGGCTCCCTATCCGCCCTTGGGAGCCACCAGGAAATCAAAAGTTTTTGTGTATGCAATTGTTCTTCTCTTGTGTGTCGTGGTCATTATTGCCTATTTGTATATTCCTGGTTTTCACAGGCCGAAACACATAAACCAGCCTGTCGTTGCTGCTGTGTCTATGCCGATAAAACCTCTTCACATGGAGGCCAAACTTCCGCCTGCACCGGAAGCGCAGCAACCCACCAAAGAGACTCCAGAAAAAAAAGTTGAGGGTGTAGCGATTCCGATTCCCCAAAAACCTGTCGAAAAACAATTTACCTCAGTGATGCCGAACAGGAAACAAGTGCCGGCCGGTGTGGAAACCCACATTGTTCAAATTCAAAAAATAGCCCTTTCTCCATCGGTGGAGAGAAAAACAAAAACAGTTGAGTCAAGCAGCAAACAGGATATAACGAATGAGTCTGTGGGGGTGGTTGAAAAGAAAGCGGACGATGGAAGTGTTGACAGAATGTATAATGAGGCATTGAGAGAACAGCAGTCCGGCAGGACGAGTGAAGCAAAAACCATATACAAACAAGTGCTGATGAAGCAACCTAACCATACTGAAACCCTCAACAACCTCGGTGTTATTGCTGTTCAGGAAGATAATAGAGCTGAAGCTCTCTTCTATTTCAGGAAAATACTCGAGTCTCAGAACAATTATCCAAAGGCATATAATAATATCGGACTCATTGCCATGAGGGACGGGGATGACAAACTTGCAGAGGAATATTTCAGAAAGGCTATTTCATTAGAACCAGAGAGTGTGGAGCCGTATCTGAATCTTTCTGCCCTTTTGCGAAGCCAGGGAAGGCTGGAAGATGCGTCAAAGCTCCTTGAGACACCTCTCCAGAAGAAAGTAAGGGACCCCGCTCTCTTCCTTTCATACGCGGTGATCAAAGACAGGCTCGGCCAACATGAAGATGCCGCACGGTATTACAGACAATATCTCTTATCGGTGAAATCACCGGAGATGAGGAAAGATATTTTGGATAGATTGAAGTACATCGAAAAAATAGGGCAATAGGTAAATATAGACGCAGGCTATAGGCTGCCCTTTCATGAGGTTATAGATGGCAGGGAAACGGAAAAGATTGGGAGAATTACTTTTAGATGCAGAGAAGATTACGGAAAAAGATCTGCTTAGGGCCCTGACGGAGCAGAAGAAATATGGCGACAAACTCGGGAAGGTTATTGTAAGACTCGGGCTTCTTTCCGAAAAAGAAATTATCGACACAATCAGCAGACAGTTGAGCATTCCTATCGTCAATATAAATGAGTTGACAATACCTGAAGAAGTGGTGAAGCTTCTTTCTGCTGAGACCGCAAAGCATTCCATGGCCATACCAGTCATGAGACGCCAAAATGTTTTAAGGCTTGCCATGGTAGACCCTCTTGATATAGACGCCATGGACAATGTAGCGCGCATCGTGAAAATGGAAATAGAGCCGCTCATCGTGACAGAAGGTGATCTCAAGCTGGCGCTGGAAAAGTACTATGGGCTGAAGACGATAGTTGAAGAGACCCTTGATAGAATCAGACAGCAGGAAGTTACCCTTGTCCAAGATGACGAAGGAGATCTTGATCAGGACGAGCGTATATCGGTCGATCTTGCAGAGGAAGAGCCCGTTGTCCGGTTCGTCAACAGCCTTCTCGCACAGGCGCTGGCGGACAGCGCGAGCGATATTCATGTTGAACCGTCGAAGAACCAGATGCGGGTCAGGATGAGGGTGGACGGGAAATTGAGGGACGTTCCGAGCCCTGAAAAAAAAATGTTTCTGCCTATCGTATCGAGGATCAAAATACTTGCCGGTATTGACATCGCGAAAACGAGAACCCCCCAGGACGGACGGTTTAATATACGGGATGCGAACAAGGAAGTAGGCCTCAGGGTCTCAACGTTTCCCACCATTCATGGAGAAAAGGTTGTGCTCCGTCTTCTTGACAAAAGCACAGCGCTTTACGGTATTGATAATCTTGGTTTGCTTCGCGATGACAAGGAAAAGATAAAGAATGTATTAAAAAGGCCTTACGGGTTTATTCTTTCCACCGGTCCGACCGGGAGCGGTAAATCGAGTACGTTATATGCCATTTTGAATTATATCAATTCTTCCGAGAAAAACATTATTACGATAGAAGACCCTGTCGAGTACACTCTGGAGGGACTGGCCCAGTCGCAGGTGAATCCCAGAGCCGGATTAACCTTTGAGAGCGGTCTTAGGTCCATTCTGAGACAGGACCCTGATGTCATTATGGTTGGTGAAATAAGGGATAGAGAAACAGCAAATATCGCGGTCCACTCAGCTCTTACCGGTCATCTCGTTCTATCGACGCTCCACACCAACGACGCTCCAAGCGCGGTTATGCGATTGGTCGAAATGGGTATCGAGCCCTTTCTCGTGACTTCATCCGTGTCCTGTGTTATCGGGCAGAGATTGATCAGAAAAATCTGTCCTGAGTGCAAAGAATCCTATTATCCGACACCTTCAATGCACAAAACCTTTCAGATCAAAGAGAATGTACTTTTGTATAGAGGAAAAGGCTGCCCGGCCTGTAAATATAAAGGATACAGAGGACGGACCGGCATTTATGAAGTGCTTGTTATCGATGACGAATTGAGAGAGTTGATCAACAACAAGGTGCCAAGCGAGGTGCTAAAGAAAAAGGCGCAACAAAAAGGTATGAGAATCATGCGGGACGATGCCATCATGAAGGTTCTCTTTGGAGTGACGACCCTCGAAGAGGCCCTCAATGTCGTGCAGGAAGAGTGAAAGAAGATGTTATGGAGTTCATGATTTATGACCATATTTGCATATAGAGCACGGGATGACAGGGGCCTTCTGATCACGGGAAATCTGGAGGCAAACAGCCAGAGGGAGGCATTTCTTCAGCTTGACAATATGGGGTTATTCCCTCTCTCCGCCAGGGAACAGAAAGGCACTGTGTTTGCAATAGATGCTTTTTTGCTTCGCTTCCAGAGGGTCAAACATGATGACCTCATATTTTTTACTCGTCAGCTCCAGACAATTATCCGGGCCGGTATTCCGATGGTGTCGGGTCTCAGGGCCCTCGAAGAACAAACAAACAATGAACGATTGAAGGCGGCTATTAAGGATATCACACAGGATATTGATAAGGGCCAGACTTTTTCCGATGCCCTTTCCAGACATAAAGGCATCTTTTCTGAGCTTTATGTTGGTATGGTGCGGGCAGGTGAACTGAGTGGCAATCTCGATGAAGTACTGGAACGACTATCCGGTGTCCTCGAGTTTCAGATGAAAACGAGGGAGATGCTTAAATCAGCCATGAGATACCCCTTATTTGTGGTGGTTACACTTACGATTGCTTTTGTTGTGCTCGTCAATGTCGTGGTGCCTAAGTTTGCGCCTATTTTCAGGAGCGCCAAGGTCGCCCTTCCGCTCCCCACGCAGATACTGCTTCTCATAAACGACATTTTTCAGAAATATACAGTAACGGCGATCATTACGGCACTGGTGCTGGTTATCGCCTTTATGCTCTACAAGAGGACGGCTGTGGGCACCTATACGATTGACAGACTGAAATTGGTAGTGCCCCTTATTGGCGACATAACCCTGAAGATTTGTATGGGCCGATTTGCTTTCATACTTGAAAATCTCGTGCGGGCCGGTATTCCTATTATCAAGACGCTGGACATTGTATCCCGATCGGTTGGCAATGAATATGTCGCGAAGAAGGTCCGGGAGATCGCGATCAGCATCGAGAAGGGAATGGGTATTGCGAGACCGCTCAAGGATGCGAAAATATTTCCGCCTCTTGTTATCCATCTTGTTGCCACAGGTGAAGAGACGGGTGCTCTGGAAGAAATGCTCCGCGAAGTATCGATTCATTATGACAGAGAGGTTACCTATTCCGTGAACCGTCTTTCGGCCTGGATTGAGCCAATCCTTACTGTGGGCCTGGCCGGTATGGTATTGTTCCTCGCGCTTGCCATTTTTATGCCCTGGTGGGATATGATGAGAGCAATGAGGGGTGGGTAGGGTAGGTTATGTTTGGAAAACGGAACTATATAAAAGAATGGCAAGGGAGTCAGCAGGGTCATAAGAAAAAATCCGGTAAAAGAGGTTTTTTCAGAGACCCCAACAACCTCAATTATAACCTGCGGACTATAGTCCCTTTTATCGTATTCCTTACGAGCCTCCTTTCGCTTGCCATAGGTTCCAACATACTGGCGCCGGTGAAGACGTTGATCATATGGGCGTGGATTGGAGCGGCATGTTTGTTTTCAGCATTCTGTTCTTTTATTATTATGAGGGCCATGACCCAGCCTATCAGCGAGCTTGTGCAAAAGGCGGAACAGTACGTCAAACTCGAGGAACTCAGAAAAAAAAGAGGCAAGATGATTGAGGTGTACAGCGTCTTAGACCGGCTTATAGAGTATATACGTCTCAAGGCTGACGAAAACGAAAAAAACGTTCTCCTCAGTGGTATCGAAAACCTTGATTACATTATTCCTCTCGGATACATGTCTCTCATGGTGGCCCATGAGGTGAGGAACCCCCTTGCTACCATTACGGGTATGAGCGAACTGCTGAAGCAGAAGACCAATGACGAATCGCAGAAACAATATATCGACACAATGCTTAGCGCGGCGCGAAAAATAGATATCTTTACTAGTGAGCTGCTTGATCTGAATGACAACGAACTTGTAAGGGAAGAATTTGATGTCAACGACGTGATTGAAGAAGCGATTCGTAATCTGTCGCAAGAGATGCAGCACATTACCTGCACTTTTCAAAGCGATCGTAAGCTCCCTTGTTTTGCCGATAGGACTAAAATATATCAGGTCATTTTTAATATTCTCAAGAATGCCGCTTATTATGAAAAAGAGAGTGGTCTCATCAGCGTTGGTACCTGGGAGGAAGGGGATACTCTATATATTTCCATATACAACCGGCATTCAAAGATTGAGCCGGAGAATTTGGGCTCTCTCTTCAAACCATTTTTCACGAAGAAGAAAGGTGGAAAGGGTTTTGGTCTCTTTATCGCCATGAGGAATATAAAGCTACATGGAGGAGACATCAAGGTGGAGAGCGGTGATGAGGGCACAACGTTTACGATTGAACTGCCGCTTGAAATACGTTCAAAACCGGACAGCTGATTCCGGTCAAGGAGGATTAGTGAAAAGCATCCAAGTATTATTTGTCGCTTTTAAGAAATCTTATGGTATATTATGTTCCTCTGAAATATGCAGGTTGACATCTCCTTGGATTCTGATAATATTGAAGACAAAGGATTTAGGATACAGATATGAATGAACGTGTAATTATTATTGAAGATGACCCTGGCGTAAGATTCTTTTTGGAAGAAGCCCTAAAAGGCGAAGGGTATTCCGTACATTCTTTTTCTTCCTATGAAGAGGCAACCAATGCGATCAATAAGACTACTGACCTTGTTATCATGGATATAAGCCTCCCCGGCATGGATGGACTCTCGGCAACAAGCGACCTAAAGCAAAAAACTGATGTGCCCATCCTCATTATCACCGCGTACGGAACAAAGAAAAACGCTCTTGAAGCCATAAAACGGGGAGCTACGGATTTCTTTATAAAGCCGATCCTTCTCGATGAATTGAAAATTATACTCAAGAGAGTTCTCGGAATGAGGCAGCTCAAAAAAGAAGTGGAATTCCTGAGAGAGAAAGAGTTCGAAGGCCACATATTCCATGGCGTTGTTGGAAAATCGGAGCAAATGAAGGCAATCTTCAAGGAGATCAAAAAGATTGCCGATAAAGGGCTACCAGTACTTGTTACCGGCGAAACCGGAGTGGGAAAAGAGGAAGTGGCAAAACTGATACATATGCTGTCAAAACGGAAAGGTGCGTTTGTCGTCGTCAATTGCGCTTCCATACCGGATAACCTTCTCGAAAGTGAGCTCTTCGGGTATGAAAAGGGTGCTTTTACCGGGGCAGTCCAGCAAAAACAGGGAAAATTTGAAGCGGCAGACAAAGGAACAATCGTCCTCGATGAGATAGGAGAGATGAGCCCTTACCTTCAAGCGAAGCTTCTTAGGGCCGTCGAGAAGCAAGAGGTTGAGCATCTCGGTTCAACCAAAACATATAAAGTCGATATACGAGTCGTATCGACGACGAACCGCGTTATGGAGACACAGATAAAAGAGGGCAAGTTCAGAGAGGACCTTTATTTTCGTCTGGCCCAGATACACATACGGATACCCCCCTTACGGGAACGAAGGGGGGACACCGCTGTTTTGATTGATTATGCTTTGCATGGTCTTGAAAAAGACAAGGGGAAAATGATGGCTATTTCTGACGAGGCACGGGGCATCCTGTTACAGTACACGTGGCCCGGCAATGTGAGGGAGTTGATCGGTATCATGAAAAGGGCTGTCATCATGTGCGAGAGCGATATAATTACCGTTGATGATCTTCCGTTACATTTGAGGGGTGGCTATTCTCTGGCAAGTCAGGCGACGTATTCAGACAAGTCGCTTGATGACGCCATTTCGGAACTGGAAAAGAATATGATTGTCGATGCCTTGAAGAAAACGCAGGGGTCGCAGGCAAAGGCGGCAAAGATTCTCGGCATATCGGAGCGGAGCATGTGGTATCGGGTAAAGAAATATGAGATCGATATGGATATGAAATGATGCGGTTCAACCTTTTTTGGAGTAATTTAAAGAAATTTGTTGATATTTTAAACTACAAAACGTAATATAGATTATACATGGTTGAGATTATATATAAATCCACTTTCATCTATTTTATTTGTAACTCACTGTTTTTATACTTGTTATTTTTTTCTTCCTGTTGCGGTATATGGATCATAAAATGGAAAGAAGCGAGTTATTTCTTATGAACTGTTCGTGGTATAATGTTTGCAGACTGAAGAGAAGAAATGGATGAACATGGGAAAAAACGAGAGGAGGAGCACACCTTGAAATCATTCAGGAATACAGTCAGAAATAACAAAGGCTTTACGCTTATAGAATTAATTATTGTTATCATCATCATCGGGATTCTGGCTGCAGTGGCCATACCGAAGTATTTGGAGATCAAAGAGGATGCCGGTGATGCTACCGCTAAAGGAATATTGAGTGCGTTACGGGGGTCAAGCGCCATATTATTTGCGCAATATAATATAAAGGGAACTGTTAATCCTTATACAATGAGTGACATTATTGGGGCCGCAAGCATCCAAGGGGTTACTCTTGCGAATACTGATGGTACCAGTGTACAAATACAAGTACCGGGTGCGGCCACATATACAATGTCGATTAACAATCCAGCAAATTTGCCGACAACCCCGGCTTCGATCGCATGCGTTTCCGTTTCGTCAGGCACCACAGACAGGTGTACTACTTGGTGACCTGGTGATCGAAAATTCCTGATGTGTTGTACGGTCCCACCGAACCCGATAAATTCAACAGCAAACTTTTCAACGACGCGCCCAATGTGTTTCTGCCGCTTATTGGATTTAGCGGTTTAGTCTTATTATATTTTTATCCCTTCTTATCATCGGAAAAGATATTCAGTGAAAGGGACCTTGCCCCTTTTTTCATACCTCCTAAGATGCTATGGGTTCATTTGGTCAAAGGTTTTACATTCCCATTTTGGAACCCCTACAACTACTCGGGCATGCCTTTATTGGCGACGCTGCAGCCTGGTATCTTTTATCCGCCCCATCTTTTGTACTTCATACTTCCTTTCAATGTAGCCTGGAACTGGCTCATCATATTGCATTTTGTTTTCACGGGCATTGGTTCCTACGTGTTTTTGCGCTATATCAGGGTGTCTCGATTGTCAGCTTTTCTTGGCGGGGCGGTCTTGATTCTATCGGGATACCTTGTTTCCGTCCACAATCTTCTTCCACACCTTTTTGCGGTTGCGTGGTTTCCGTCCATTTTGTTATTTTTCCTAAAACATATCGAAACAGGGAAAAGGAAATACATTGTACTTTCCGGTACGTTCCTCGTTTTTCAATTCTGTGCCGGCGCGCCCGAAATAGTTTTGTTGACCGTTATTGTTCTATTCATTGTGTCTTTTTTTCTGAAAGCTTTTATAGCCGAAAGCGATCTGTCATGGTTGGATGGTGTCAAGGCATTATCGGTTGTTATTCTTCTTTTCGTTTTCCTTGCGGGTGTTCAGTGGGTCCCATTCTATGAACTGAAGACCCAGAGCGTACGTGCCTCCGGTTTATCATATCGCGATGCCGTCACCTGGTCGTTTGCGTGGAAGGATTTTGTTCAATTCCTTCTTCCGGATGTTTTTGGCTACCTTCAGACAACCGAAAAATATTGGCAAAATCAGTCCTGGTTAAAAACTGTGTATATCGGGCTGACACCGATTTGTTTTTCCATACTATTCTTTCTGAGTAGAGACAAAAGAAGAATATTCTTTGCATCCATAATACTAGTTTCTTTGATATTAGCTCTGGGTGGGAACACACCCATATATAGAGTATTATATAAGATACCCCCTTTCAATGCTATTCGTTATCCTGTTAAATTTCTCTTTCTTCTGTTTTTTGGTGTTTCCGCTACCACAGCCCTTGGTCTTGACAGATTGAGGGAGTATTTTGAGAATAAGGATAAGAAGATACAATATGCTGTTCAGGCATTTTTCTATGTCGGTTTTTTCTTTGCTCTCTTGTGGGGCTATTTGAATTTCTATAACACCGGCGTTGAAAGTTTTTTTTTAAGACACGGACTGAAGCCGCCTCGGTACAACGAGATATGGTTTAATATTCACAATATAGAACGTTTTCTCCTGTTCTCCTTCTTGTTTTGCTTAACGCTCTTTTTGTACCTGAAAATACAAAGAAACAAAATTAGGAATGTTATTCTTTCTGTTGTATTGTTCATAAGTATTTTGGATATGTTTCTTGCAAACTATGGTGTCTTTAGTTCTGTTTCTTGGAAGTGGTTTACTGCAAAGGAAGGCCTTGTGAGGGAGATCCCGTCTGAAAAAGAAACGGAAAGATATTTTGTTACCGTCAAAACAGAGAATGAGTTTCAGAATGTGGTTTTAGGTAAGAACAGTATGAGTTCTCCCTATGCTTCGATGTATCATTTGTACACTGTCGGCGGTTCGGAAGTCATGCGAGTAGAAAGTCATGATGCTTTTTTGCGAATGTTCCAATGCTTTAAGGATGTTGTAGATGCTGAGAGATTGCTCGATATTGGAGGAATCAAATATGTTATCGTTTCTTATAAAGTCAATAACAGGGATTTCGAGTTGATCAAAAACGAAGGTTTAGGTGATAAAGATGCCTACCTTTATAAATATGAGAGGTACCCGGGAAGATTCTTGTTCTTTAATCATGTAAGGGCAGTGAATAATGCCGATCAAGCAATAGCAGAAATGGTAGATAGAAAGAATATTGATTTCAAGAGAGAACTCATTATAGTTGATAAAAATGTTAGAAATTTAAGAACAAAGCAGCAGATGAAGGGAAATGTAACCGTTATTTCCTATAAACCCAACAAGTCGATACTGAACTATGAAACCGATCAAGATGCCTTTCTCTACGTCAGCGACACCTACTATCCCGGCTGGAGGGCTTATGTGGACGGGAAAGAGACGAAGATATACCGGGCGAATCTTGCATTCAGGGCCATCGAAGCGCCGAAAGGAAGACATATAGTGGTTTTCAAATATGTGCCCATGTCGTTCTACCTCGGGCTCTGCCTGACTATTTTTGGTATATTGTTGTGCATTTATCTGTGGAGAAAGGACAAAAAGCAGGAGCCATAAAATGAATGATCAGCGGGTAACAAGGCCTTCGGCCTGCTCGAAAAATACCTGGCAAAGAAGCGGGCCTAAATGGCTAAACCGTTTACCCTCTTCAGGGAAGGTTATATTCCTGATACCGGTTGCGATGCTATTCCCTACCGTATTTGCAGAAATGTGTGGTCTGGATAAGATAGCACAGGCAAAATCGGATAGATGACAGATTCATGATGAACGAAGCCCCGTCCCATTGATTTTGATCTTGAGTACCCCACAGGACCCCTAGTTAATGGTTCAAGAGCTTACATCGCTTAAACGGGTGGAGAATCCTGAAGGATTATTCCCTTTCTTTGGTGATTGAGATTAGGTGGCTGGTGCCCATCACCTGTGCCCTGTTTCTTTATTCATAGAGATATTCCACGAGCATCCAATCTGATATGCGAAGCCGGTGGCTCATCATCTGCGCGAGCTTCGAATAGAGAGAGACGCCGAGTTTCGGATTATCAGTGAGAATAAGTTCAAAGTTTTCCTTTGTGAGGACAAGGACCGTTGTTTCTTCGGCTGCCGCGGCTGATGCTGAACGGGGCAAACCGTCAATAATGCTCATCTCACCGAAGGTCCTCCCCGGACCTATTTCGCAAATCGTTTTCACGTTTTTCTTGGAGTCTCCCTTTGCAATTCTCACAAGCCCGTCCGCAATAAAGCACATGTAAGGTTCTATGGCGCCCTCATTGAATATGGGTTCCTCCCGCGTTGCTTTTCCCACGTAGAGGTATTGGGCGAACCTCTCCAGTTCCTCTTGATCGAGGCCGCTTCCCCACTGCGATTTTTCAAGCATTGCCATTCTTTCTTGAACGGACGATATAACATGATGGAGCATGTTTTTCTCCTGGGGACCTCTTTCTTATAAAGGAATCTTGCTGACCTATAATAACTTCTTATTCAGTTTTTTGCAATTTCTTTAGTGAAACATTGGCCGCAATCAGAATAGGGTCCCATACGGTGGCAAAGGGAGGAGCATATCCAAGGTCGAGTCGTGCTACATCTTCAACGGTCATTCTGTTGTAGAGGCAGGTGGCAAGCGTATCGATTCTGTGGGCTATTCCTTCAACGCCCGCCATTTGAGCCCCGAGGAGTCTCCCCGTCTTCTCCTCAACAATGTATGTCACGGTAATCGGTTTTCCGGCGGGATAGGCATTGCTTCTCGATCTTCCCTGAATTGTGGAAACGAAATAATGGTATGCTTCGCGATCGGCCTCCATGGGCGAAAGCCCGGTACGGGCCACTTCCAGATCAAAGATCTTTGTTACAGCAGTGCCGACCACACCCTCAAATATGTGGCTCGCCCCGGCCGCGTTCTCTCCGGCAATCCTGCCCTGTTTATTGGCTGTTGTGCCGAGGGGAATGTAGATCTTTTTGCCTGTTACAAGTTGTGTTGCTTCCGCGCAATCCCCGGCAGCAAAAATATCCGGTATGTTCGTGCGGAGAAACTCATCAACTTTGATGGCCCCGCCTGCTCCGGGCAACATACCTGCTGCCAGAGCTATGTTCGTATTCGGTCGTGTTCCGATGGCGAGAACCACCAGATCGGCATCAAAAGACCCCTGGTCGGTGACGACTTTCATAACCATTCCGTTTTCTCCCTCGAAGCCTTCAACAGAAGCCCCTTTGTACAATATCACCCCTTTCGACCGGATCTTCTCTTCGACTATACCTGTAATGCTCGTGTCCATATTTCCGAGCACACGGTCCAATTTTTCGAAAACAGTTACGTCAAGACCCCGCTTCTTAAGCGATTCACACATTTCCATACCGATGTAACCGCCGCCCACGATGACCGCTTTCATGGCTCTCTTGTGTGTGTCAGAGGACGGATTCGTAAAGGTGTTGCCGGGCCTCGCAGAGACATCAGAGTACATCCACTGATCGATAAATCTCTTGATTTCTATGCCATCACGGAGAGTCCTGATGGTACAGATATGCTCGAAATCGATGCCAGGAAGCGGCGGTTTAACAGGCAATCCGCCGGTGGCAATGATGAGCTTGTCGTAATACATGGTCTTTGTCTGATTTTCTTTAAGGTCATTTACCGTGATTTCCTTCTTTGCAGGATCGATACCGGCAGCTTCGTGGCGCAACAGGACGGTGATTCCCCTCTCTTCGGTTGCCGCCTTTGGAGTGAGGGAGATCAAGCTGTTAATGTCCTTCACGTCGTCGGAAATATAGTAGGGGAGGCTGCAGGCCCCATAGGATATAAAATAATCTTTTTCAAGAACAATTACTTCAGCCTCCGGTTTCATCCGTTTAAAACTGCTTGCCGCACTCATTCCAGCCGCTACCCCACCTATGACAACGAGACGTTTGTTAGAGGACATGTTTCAACCTCCTTTTTGATAAAATCAGAAGAACGGATTCAACATCCTACCTTCAATTATAATGATGATAATGGTTTCCTGGCAACCCCTTCATTAAGTGGGGGCTCACATCGCTCCTCATGCTGCCCGCTAAGCTTGGCCCTGGCCTCTAACATCGTCACAGTCGCTAATACTTGGCTAAAGCCATTTCGTGTTGCATGGTTCGGCCGCCGGAGCCTATCCCTCTCGCTCGTGGACGAGCTAAAGGGCAAAGCCTCCTAGCCTCTGTTTATCGGTGTCTTTTTACTCCGAACTCATAACTCCAAACGCCTTTCTACAAAGGGGCTTACGCCTGCCGCCCGTGGAGGTAGTCGCCCCATTGCTCCTCTTTGACATCTCTGCAAAAAAGGAGTAAAAGAGATAAAATGATACTACGGGATGTGAATCTTATGAATATCAAATGTCATAGGTCATCTGGAACGCGGTATGCTGTGCCGATCTCGACCGGTTCGGAGATTGGAAAAATCCGCTGATGAAAGAGTAGAGCGGAGTGTGCGGCAGATCATCGGACTATAAAAAACCTTTTTTCCATAGTTACATCATTCAATACCGAAGGAGGACCCCATGGACCCCAAGGAAAAAATCATCTTTGCCCTCGATGTCGATCATTTCGAGGAGGCCCAGAAGCTCGTCATGGAGTTCAAAGACCATGTGGGAATGTTCAAGGTCGGCAAGCAGCTTTTTACCCATTGTGGTCCCAAAATCGTGGACTTTATAAACATGAAAAATTCCAGGGTATTCCTCGATCTCAAGTACCATGATATCCCGAATACCGTGGCGAAAGCTGTCGTGGAGGCTGCAAAGCTCGGGGTTGAACTTGTCAATGTCCACGCTTCAGGCGGTTTTACCATGATGAAAGAAGCCCGGACAGCGCTCCATGACGCCGTTCGCACCCAGGGTCTTCATAAACCCAAGATTATCGGCGTAACGGTACTGACGAGCCTTGATGAGACAGAACTCAAGCGGATCGGCTTTGAAAGGCCAGTTTTGGAGCTGACGAAGAGACTTTCCCTCCTCACGAAGGAAGCCGGCCTTGACGGCGTTGTGGCAGGAGGAAACGAGATCGAGATGATACGGGAGATTTGCGGGAAAGACTTCATCATCGTTACACCCGGCGTGCGGGTTGAGGAGAAAAAAGACGACCAGAAACGAACCATAACACCAAAGGAGGCAATCGAGAAAGGAGCTACCTATATTGTGCTCGGTAGGGCTGTGAGAGATAACAACAACCCACAGGAACTTCTTAAAAAGATCAGCGAGGACATAGGAAATGCCTCTTCTTACCGATAAGAACACGATCCTTGAAGTCATGAAGGAGCATCCCGGACAAGTCCGGAAGCTCTGGGTTGAACAAGGGTTTGAAAGGGTCCTCGACGAATACATCAAAGAAGCGAAAACACAAGGTATCCAATTCCGCGTCCTCTCTAGAGATGCCTTTCGGAACAATTTTAAAGGCCTTAAATCCCACATCAGTCTTGAGAGAGACGAATTTTCATATATTGATCCCGATGAACTTCTGCACAACCTGAAATCCGGAGAAAATCCATTTCTATGTGCCCTTGACGGCGTGCAGGATCCGCAAAACCTTGGAAATATCATACGAAGCGCTGCTTGTCTCGACGCCGACGCTCTGATTATTACTAAGGACAGAGCCTGCGCGATCACTGATACCGTTATCCGCATAGCTCGTGGGGCCATGGAATATTTGGCCATAACGCGTGTTACCAACCTTGCACGGTACCTTGATGCGCTCAAGAAAGAAGGTCTGTTTTGTTATGGTCTCGACGAGCATGGTGAATCGTCCCTCTGGGAAATTGACCTCAAGGGGCCCATCTGTCTCGTCTTTGGCGGAGAAGAGGGACTGCGAAGGCTCACGAAGGAGAAATGCGACGTCCTTGTCAAAGTTCCCACGAATCCTTCCTTCCCCTCGTTGAATGTTGCGACATGCCTGGCACTTTCAGTCTATGAAGTGAAAAGACAAAGAAAGGCGGGGCATAGAGAACAGAGATGAGAATAACCAATAATCAACTCTCCATTACCCGACAACGTTAAAGAACAAATAAACATTTCATAACCATATTCGAACATGTTGAACAGCAAATCTCTTGCGCTATTCATTTTTATTGATTATTGTAATTTTGTGATTTGGTTATGAAAATCGGACACGTGATCAAATATGATGGAATATATTAAAAAAATATTCGAGCGAGAAGATATAAGAAAATTTGCTTCTGAAAGCTGGTCAAACAGCTGGCCCATGACGGTCATCATGTTCTTCGAGTTCTTGATCGGGCTCACCGATATCTATATTGCAGGCAGAATCGGTAAGGATGTTCAGGCGGCTTACGGTTTTGTTATTCAGATGTATTTTGTTTTTGTCATTATTGCCAATGCCCTTACCGCAGGCACTGTCTCCGTCATTTCACGGCTGTTTACTTCTGGGGATAAGCATGCCTTCAATAATGCAGTCTATTCCACAATCCTTACAACAGTTGTCGCAGGCATGATCTTCGGCGTTGCCGGCATCACGCTTACACCTTTCCTCATTAATTTTGTCAATATCCCGCGCGGACTGAAACCCATTGGTATCCCGCTCGGAGAAATATATGCGGCAGGCCTTTTATTTCACTATATCGTTATCAACACGAACGGAATTCTCCGGGCCTGCAAGCGGGTCCGTGTTTCACTGAAAACCATGTCCGTTGTCTGTGTCGTCAATATCGGGCTTAATTTTCTTCTCGTCTTTCACACGACGATCGGTTACAAAGGCATTGCCCTTTCAACGGCTATCAGCGTGCTGGTCGGCTGTGTGCTCAATCTCCGCTCAATGAGGCCTTTTTTGTCAGGTATCAAACAGTTTTCCCTGGAGAGTACCAGGACTATTATCAATATTGGTTGGCCCTTCGCGTTAGCGCAGATTCTCTGGCAACTCCATTCGATGGCACTCTATTTGATCCTGAGCGCTCTGCCCCGAAATAGTATTGAGACCCTTGCGGCCTTTGCTGCCGGGCTCAGGATCGAATCCGCCATCTTTCTCCCTGCCATGGCATTCAATATGGCAAATGCGGTCATTGTAGGAAACCTCATCGGGGAGGACAAGAGAGAAGATGCCTTCAGAGCCGGTATTATTACGACCATCATGGGCGTCATCATTGTCGTCTGTCTTACCTTCGCGGTCATCATAGGCGCAAAGCAGATAGCTCCCGCTATTTCAAAGGATCCCATCGTTGTAGCCGCATGCATCAAGTATATCTATATCAGTATGATTAGTGAACCTTTTATGGCCTTCTGGATGGTCCTGAGTGGTGCTCTGAGCGGAGCCGGCGATACCAAGGGGATTATGTTCATAGTCTCCTCTACTGTGTGGCTTATTCGGATTCCTCTCTGTTATCTGTGGATTGTCGTGCTTGGCTTTGATGCAACGTCTGTTTGGTGGACTATGAATCTTTCCCAGTTTATGACAGCGTTGTTCATGGTGCACAGATACTGGCAAAAAAGATGGCTCAAGAGATCAACGGTAGTGTAAAATCAGTATAAATATTACTAAATCTCGGGGGCCGCAAGATCACACGGATGAATAGGGTGAACAGAAATCAGAAGTTGACTTTAAACTTGAATCTCCAGCCATCATCATGGGGTTGAAAAAAAGCGATATCATTTTGCTCAATAAGAAATCCCTTACCCAGGTATATTTCACTGTAAGGGGATATTTTATAACCCAGAGAAACTTCAGTTTTGTTTTCTTTTACCGTCTCTCTTCTTATGAAATTGCTTTTGTCGAGGCTTTCCACTTTTTGTATAACAAGACGTGGCATGTCGGAAGGACTAGCATCTGTTTTGTCCTCCCGTATCTTATCATCCATAAATTCTATGTCATAGACCTTTTGATCGTCCAAGATGCCGTTATTGCCCGATTTTGGTTTTAGTCGGACAAAACTTTTTTTCTGCGGTGCCGCGTTTTTGTCAAGGACCTTGTACTTCAAACCAGTATGACTCCGGGAGTCCTGCTGATCAACGCCTTGTATGATAATATCCTGTGGGTTATCGGATATGGCCTTGTCCGTCTTCTTGGTTTCGCCGAAGGCCGGTTGATCAGCGTAGAGAGGATTGATCGCAACAGATGCGGTTATGGAGGAGATTATGAAAATAAAGCTAAAACACATTATATATATACCACGAACCATACACAGCTATTATAAGCTTATGTTGAAAAAAAGCAAAACATTTTGTATGCTAAGTATCCTGTAATGAATTCGATGTACTATTATAGTACAAATAATCCTGATGAAAGGGTCAACTTCGAAACGGCCCTACTTAAAGGTATGGCGTCGAATTATGGCCTTTATATGATGGGGAGAAAGGACATACCAGTGATCACAAGGGAGCAGATTCGACGGATGCGGCCCATGTCCTACGCGGAGATCGCGTACCAGGTCCTCTATCCCTTTCTCGGAAACGAAATACCATCCGACAAATTAAGGGCTCTTTTGGATGATGCATACCGTGAGGACAAGATTCCCACGAAGGTTCGGCATGTGACAGGCAGGACATATATCATGTGGCTTACAGAGGGCCCCACATACTCCTTCAAGGATTATGCCGCGCGATTTTTCGGAAGGGCGCTTAATTATTTTCTCATCAAGAAGGCCCTCAAACGTGTTGTCGTTGTTGCAACAAGCGGCGATACGGGTGGCGCTGTAGCCGACGCCCTCCACGGACTCGAGAACATCGATAATATCGTCTTTTATCCCAGAGGATCTATTAGTGACGGTCAAAGACGACAAATGACCACGCTTGGCGATAATATCTATGCCTTTGAGGTGGGCGGCGATTTCGATGTCTGCCAGGCGCTTGCAAAACATATTCTGGGAGACAGAAAGTTTGCCGAAGAAATCTTCAATGATGCGGAGCGATTTACATCCGCAAACTCGATTAGCATCGGGAGGCTCCTTCCACAGGCAGTCTATCCGTTTTACGCGTATTCAAACATTGAAGCTGAAGAGGAATCTTTTATCGCCAGTGTGCCATCAGGCAATTTCGGCAACATGATGGGCACTGTTATTGCGCGTCAAATGGGGCTTTCCTTAGAGAAGATCCTTTGCGGGGTCAACGAAAATACGGAGTTCCCCGAATTTCTTGAAAGCGGTAAATACACGGTACTGCCTTCCATCAGATCGCCGTCATCGGCGATGATCGTGTCTCATCCAAGTAACCTCACGCGGCTCATCGATTTTTATGGCGGACATATGTACGATGAACGTGATTCGCTAACGGGAAATGTCGTCAAACCGGGTGTAATCGACAAAATGCCCAATATGGCTGCCATGAGGAAAGACATCGTCTCCATAGGCGTTACAAATCCACGGCACTATGAAACGATGAAAGCAGTTTATGAGAAATACGGTATCATACTTGATCCTCACGGCGCTGTCGGGTGGAAAGCCCTGGAAATTTTTTTGCAGGGCAAGCACGATAAGCCGGCCGTCATATATGAAACAGCCGATCCGGGAAAATTTCCCGAAGACGTTGAAAAGGCAATAGGTATTGTACCGGAGCTTCCTTCAGGCATGAAAAAACAGGCAACAAAACGAGAACGGATATACCCTATCGACGCCGAACCGGAGCACATGCGGGAGGGTCTCAAACTCTCGGCGCAACAGATTGAAGAAGCGAAGGAAAAGATACGAAAGATTTATAGAAAACCATGCAGATCATAAAATTGTCTCTCTTCATCATCTTTCTCATGGTTATTGCCCCCTGCGCACCATCCCACGCAAATGATATAAATGCCGAAGAACTCAAACAGATGATGAGCGAAAATACAAGGCTCGTCGTTGTCGATACACGGACTGAGTACGAATATTCTCTTGGCCATATTCCGAAAGCGATCAACATCTCGCAGGAAAAATTCCGTCTTTTCGATACGCTTCTGCCAAAAGAGAAAGATACGCCCCTTGTCTTTTACTGCAGGGGCATCGGATGAATGCCGAGCGTGCAGGCTGCGTTCGTAGCCAAAAAAATCGGATACTCGAATGTCATGGTGTTTACCGCCGGTTATCCTGAGTGGGTTAAGAAAGGATACGAGATCGAGAGGTAGTTCATGAATTGCATTATTCGCTCGGTCTTATGCTCCACAGAGAGAAACCCTGATCCGTATTATTCAATAAAACTGAATTGTTCAATAGCCAAGATGTGATCAGTTATTTTGTTCTTGATATTTTCGTCAATTTCATTGAATTGGATATCAATATTCATTTTGTTGGCATCCCGTACGCTCCTTTTCGCAGCACTGGTAAGCTCCATTTTAGTTTCTATTCCGGGTAGTTTTGTATGCATGGCAACCGGTGTTTAGTCAACCATATTTAATCTGCCCTTGTCGCAAAAACTTGATATTTGTATAGGGTATCAGCTTCACTGTGGGAGTTACGCAATTGGCTGTTAGCGGTTAAGAATTCTATCACAAAACTCAATATGGTCGAGGAACAAGGCTTCGAAGATTGCCTCTTGTGATCACGGTCCCCCAGCCATAACAGCTTGCTGTCTTAGACTCACAAGCCACCCCAGTATGCTTTGCTGATACCATCAAGAGACGCCGAATCCACCGAATGTGTTACGCGAAGAAAGTCCACCCAACTTGGATCATGAACCAAGCATACGCATGAGGTCACCCACTAACCCTTTTTGTGGATTCTATCGCCAATGTGGCTCATATGTCTCTCTTTATATTTATGTGCTTCGGCTTCAGCAGCAAACAAGTAGATTGAGTTTAAACGGCTGGGGGTATTCGCCCAAATAACGCTCTCTTCCCAGTTCGAGGTTATATTTTGCCATATACGCCCGCATAGTGTCGAATTGAAAGGGGGCGACGTCTGAGACTCGAACTCAGGGTTAGGGATGAACATCAGGTTTTATTTTCCTTATATTGGGCAAACCACCTGGCGTGAATCTCCCGGTAAAAGTTATCTGGTGTTCCGGCATCCAATTTCCCGGATTGATCCACACCCAGAAATCCATTGAATCTTTGCTATGGTGAAGGTTCGACGTCATAATTTTTACCTGCCGTTAACGGCGGTGGGAGGAAGCACATCCGTCTTGTTAGGATTCATCTTTTGCAACGGCTTCACTACGGTGATGTCTCAATAACGCCTTTACGACAATTCACCCTTTCAAGTACCTGCTCAACCTTCCTCGTGCAAACGAAGGGTTTAAGTCTTCATTGTTATAGCGAATGTATTCTTCCATGGCAGCCACAAGCTCCTGTGAGCTTTTGAAGACCCCCCTGCGAATGCGTTTGCGTGTGATCTCTCCGAACCAGCTTTCCACTGAATTCAGCCAGGAAGAACTCGTCGGTGTGAAGCGGGGCATAAAAGGGAGGTGTTTTTCAAGCCATACCTTACTACATTGGGGTGATTGTGGGTCCTTCGGTTGTCGAGGATTATATGGATATTGAGACCCTTGGGTATTTCACGGTTAATCGTGCGGAGGAGCTTCAGGAACTCGGTGTTTTTGTGCCTAAGATAGCAGGACCCGAATGACTTTCCCTTTCAGGACATTAAGGGCTGTAAAAAGACACGTGGTGCCGTTTCGCTTATAGCCATGAGTCATTGTTCCGAGCGTCCTTTCTTCATGGGGAGCCCGGTGAGCGTTCTGTCCAATGCCTGCACTTGGGATTTTTCATCCACACGGAGTACCACCGCCTTATCGGGCGGATTCAAATACACGCCCACCACATCGGTTAGTTTTTCTACGACGCGTTCTCTCGATAGTTTGAGGGTTTCTACACGATGGAACTGCGATCCGTGAGTATCCCGGATGCGTTGTATGGCCGTATGGCTCCTGCCCTGTGCCGTTTTTCTCATTCTCCCCTTGACCTTATCAGTTCCAATGTATATATTTACAAATGAAAATTATTTTCATTTAGATGCGGAAAGACATGGACACTGATTTTTCTACCTTGCTTAGAAATTACAAATTAAAGGCAACGCCGAAGCGGCTTGCCATACTTGATATCCTTGCGGATGATCCGACCTACTTGAGCCCCGAAGACGTCTGGAAACGGTTAAAGAGTCTGTTTATGAACATCGGTTTGCCTACGGTCTACCGGAATCTGGAATATCTCTCCAATGAAAGCATTATTATGAAGATCGTCCACCCGGACCGTAAACTCTATTACTATTACTGTGATAATACCGACCACCACCATCATTTTATTTGCACAAACTGTAAAAAGGTGGAGGACCTGACCTTTTGCGGTAGGGAAAATATTGAGCAGGAGGTCAGGAAGAGGTTAAAGGGCAGAGTGATTTCACACTTTCTTCAGGTTTTCGGTTTTTGCAAAGATTGTTCTCCGCGCGCTCAATCACAACGCAGGAAAAGTTCATGAAAAGAAAGGGGTTATATACGATTATTGTTTTATCCATCGTTGTTCTCTGCCTTTCTTTCTGCCAGAAGGAGCGCAGCGAGAGTTCCCAGCCAAAGAAATTCACCATCATTGCGACGCTATTTCCGGTCTATGATTTTGCAAGGCAAATCGTCGGCGACAGGGCTACCGTGACGCTCCTGCTGCCCCCCGGTGTCGAAGCGCACAGCTTTGAGCCAAAACCTGGCGACATGCTGAAGATTGCCGGTGCCGACATATTCCTCTATACCGGCAAATATATGGAGCCTTGGGTGGAAAAAATTCTTCAGGGAGTGGACAACAAAAAACTCATTGTCATTGATACGAGTAGCGGGATCACATTGATGCAAGGTACAGAGGAGCCCGGAGAACACCATGGCCACGGTACATATGATCCGCATATCTGGCTTGATTTCACCAACGCGCAGAGGATGGTTGATAACATCCTCAAGGGGCTGGTACAACAGGACCCTCTAAACAAGGATTTTTACACGAAGAATGCCGAAGTATATAAAGCCGGATTACACGACCTGGATAAACAGTACAACGAAGGCCTTTCGAAGTGCAGAAGGGACATATTTGTCCATGGAGGCCACTTTGCCTTTAATTACATGGCGCGTCGCTATCATCTGCACTATATTTCTGCCTATGCAGGTTCTCCTGATGCAGAGCCCACACCGAAAAAGATGATTGAACTGAAACAGATCATTCAGAACAACAATATCCGTTATATTTATTACGAAGAACTCATCACGCCGAGAATTGCCGATGTTCTCGCGAAAGAGACAGGAGCAAAGCTTCTCAAACTCAACGGTGCACATAACATCACGAAAAACGAGCTGGAACAGGGGAAAACCTTCATCGAGCTAATGGAAGAAAATCTGAGAAATTTAAAGGTTGGTCTGGAATGTCAGTAAATCCGGTTTCGTTAAAGAACCTTCGTTTTCAGTATAATGGCATCGAGATTTTGAAGGACATTTCTTTTCAGATACAGACAGGAGATTATGTCGGTGTGGTGGGACCAAACGGTTCAGGGAAAACGACTTTGATCAAGACCACTCTTGGTTTTTTCAAACCCACGCAGGGGCAGATATTTCTTTTCGGGCAAGACCCTTCCAATTTCACTGACTGGCAGAAGATCGGATACCTGCCCCAAAAGGCGCAGGATTTCAATCCTCACTTTCCTGCCACGGTGAGAGAGATCGTTTCGTTGGGTCTTCTTTCGAAGAAAGGGTTTCCCAAGAGGATAAGCAGAAGCGACGATAGCGCCATTAACGAAGCTCTGGCTTTGATGGATATTACGAACATTCAGAAAAAACTCATTGGAGAACTCTCCGGCGGTCAGCTGCAAAGGGTTCTCATCGCGAAGGCGATGGCCAGTGAACCCGATCTTCTTATACTCGACGAACCCACGACCGCCCTCGACCCTGAAGGAAGAGAAAACTTTTTTAACACTCTGAAGGAACTGAACGAGAAGAAGAAAATGACCATTATTATGATTACCCACGATATCGGCACAATCGGCAAATACGCCTCGCGGCTGCTCTATCTTGATAAAAGGGTGATCTTCTACGGCACCTTTGACACCTTTTGCACATCACGTGAGATGTCGAACTATTTCGGTGAGTATTCACAGCACGTAATTTGTCATAGACATGATGAGAAACCGGGCCATGGGCCATAGGCTATAGACAATGGGCTTTAAGAAAATACAAGGGGATTATGAGTCGAAGCCGAGACCCGGAACACTATGTTCGAAACTACAAGTATGATGGATGTATTAGATCTACTCAGTCACGGTTTCATTCAAAGGGCGCTCATTGCGGGCTCCTTTGTTGCCGTCCTCTGCTCAACGCTGGGGGTTTTTCTTGTGCTTCGACGTTTATCCTTGATCGGCGACGGACTTGCCCATGTAACATTCGGGAGTGTTGCGGTGGGACTCCTCTTGAGGACACACCCCTTTTATGCGGCGGTCCCCATCGTTATGGGGAGTGCTTTGGGTATCCTCAAGCTCACGGAAAAGGCCCGTATTTATGGCGACGCGGCAATCGGGATTGTATCGTCCATCGGTATAGCCGGTGGGATCATCGTTGCAAGCGTTGCAGGAGGTTTCAATGTCGATCTTTTCAGCTACCTTTTTGGAAATATACTGGCAATAAGTCCGATGGAAGTGATCGTCTCCATATGTCTCTCCGTGGCGCTCATAACTGTCGTATTCTTTTATTATGATGAACTCCTTTCGATTACCTTTGATGAAGAATCGGCAAAAGCGTCGGGGATAAAAAAAGATCGTATAAACAAGATTCTTGTTCTTCTCGTCGCCCTGACGGTAGTCCTCGCCATGAAGGTCATGGGAATCATGCTGATCTCCTCTCTTCTTATTCTCCCCCCTGTAACGGCCCTTCAAATAGCAAAGGGATTCAAGACAACGATGATCATCTCATCGCTGTCCGGCCTTCTTGCAGTGATATTGGGCATATTCGCTGCCTTCGTACTAAACTTGCCCGCGGGGGCGGCCATCGTCGTTATTAACTTTGCCTTCTTCCTGGCCGCTTTTGTTGGTGTACGACTGAAAGGTCACCTATAATGAGACATTATCTCATTGACACAGGACATAAGGAGCAATATTTTTCGATATATATAATATGGTCCACAATTTTGTGTCTAAAATGTGTGTCTAAAACGTTGACAATTCCGGCCCGGAACATTATATTGTTCTAGGCCCCAAAATTTATGAGGAGGATACGTGTATGGCAAAGAAAGTCATAGGAATAGACCTTGGAACGACAAATTCTGTAGTCGCTATTATGGAAGGTGGAGAACCAAAGGTTATCATAAATGAGGAAGGAAGTAGGCTCACGCCGAGCGTCGTTGCCTTCACAAAAGAAGGTGAAGTACTCATCGGACAGACTGCGAAAAGGCAGGCTATTACAAACCCCGAAAATACGATTTTTTCTATCAAAAGGTTTGTAGGGAGAAGGTTCAATGAGGTCCAGGGAGAGATAAAGACCGTACCCTATAAGGTCGTTGGCGACCAGGACGGGAACGTGAGGGTTGAAGTAAGAGGCAAACAATACACCCCCCAGGAAATTTCGGCCTTTGTGCTCCAAAAACTCAGAAAATCTGCCGAGGCCTATTTAGGCCAGACCATTGATGACGCGGTTATTACCGTGCCGGCCTATTTTAATGACTCCCAGAGACAGGCAACAAAAGACGCCGGCAGGATCGCAGGACTCAATGTACTGCGTATTATCAATGAACCAACGGCATCGGCCCTTGCGTACGGGCTTGATAAGAAAAAGGACGAGACAATCGCCGTCTATGACTTTGGGGGAGGCACATTTGATATTTCGATTCTTGAGGTTGGTGATAACGTCGTCGAAGTAAAATCGACCAACGGCGACACGCATCTCGGCGGCGATGACATCGATCAGGTCGTCATCGATTGGATCGTCAGCGAATTCAAGAAAGACCAAGGCATCGATCTTTCAAAAGACAGAATGGCCCTCCAGAGGCTCAAAGAGGCCGCCGAGAAAGCAAAAATAGAACTCTCAACGACCGTTGAAACGGAAATCAATCTTCCCTTCGTAACGGCCGATGCTTCTGGTCCGAAACATTTGACGATGAAACTCAGACGTGCGGAACTGGAAAAGCTGGCAGACGGCATTCTCCAGAGGTCTGTCGAACCATGCAAGAGAGCCCTTGATGACGCAAAGTTAACCCAGAACAAAATAGACGAGGTCGTCCTCGTGGGTGGTTCCACAAGGATACCGAAAGTCCAGGAAATCGTCAAAAACTTTTTCGGTAAAGAACCCCACAGAGGTGTGAACCCTGATGAGGTTGTGGCGCTTGGTGCGGCAGTGCAAGCAGGTGTCCTCGCCGGTGAGGTAAAAGACGTCCTTCTTCTTGATGTTACTCCGCTTTCCCTCGGTATCGAAACGCTTGGCGGCGTCATGACAAAGATTATCGAAAGAAACACGACAATCCCGACGAAGAAAAGTCAGATATTCACTACGGCGGAAGATAGCCAGACGAGTGTTGAAATCCATGTACTGCAGGGAGAAAGAGAGATGGCACGGGACAACAGGACGCTCGGTAAATTCCATCTCATTGGGCTTCCTCCGGCGCCACGGGGTATCCCGCAAATCGAGGTTACCTTCGATATCGACGCAAACGGTATACTCCATGTTGCTGCCAAAGACCAGGCAACCGGAAAGGAACAGAGTATACAGATTACGGCTTCCACGGGTTTGAGCGAAGAGGATATCCAGAAAATGGTGAAAGATTCGGAGCTCCATTCCGAAGAAGACAAGAAAAGAAAACAGGAAATAGAACAGAGAAACCAGCTCGATAATATCGTCTACACCACTGAGAAAACTTTGAGTGAGAATAAAGACAAGCTTTCCGCTGATGATATACGGTCCATCGAAGAAGCCCTGACATCCGCAAAGGATGCATTGAAAGGGACAGATGCTGATCGTATTAAAAGGGCAGCCGATGACCTTACAAAGGCCTCCCATAAGCTCGCGGAAATGCTCTACAAGAAGTCCTCACAGGCTGGTCCTCAGGGCCCCGGAGCTCCTGGACAGGACGGAGGCGGTGCGCAGGGTCCACAGCCAGGCCAGAAAAGGGACGATGACGTGGTTGACGCAGAATTTGAAGATGTGAAAAAATAGGGGGCTCAATGGTAATCGGGTTCAAAAACGACAAAAGTATCAAGGACAGAATGTTTATCCCGGCGGAACTTCCCGTACTGCCGCTTCGCGGGACCGTCGCATACCCCGATCTTGTTATGCCCCTTATCGTGGGCAGGGAAAAATCGATCCGCCTCATCGATGAGGCCATGAACGATGATAAGATGATCGCTATTATCACCCAGAAGAATCCTGATATTGAAGACCCGGATATTGAAGATCTTTACACCGTTGGAACGGTGGCAACGATCATGAAGATGGTGAAAATGGTTGATGGAAGCCAGAGAGTCGTCATTCAGGGCGTCTGTAGATGCAAGATCATGAATTTCACCCAGAACGACCCCAACCTGAAAGGAAGCATATTACCCATTTTTGAGGATTATCAGAAGGACATCGAGATCGATGCCATGTATCTCAATCTCAAGAATCTCTACCGCAAGGCCATCGAGATGGCGCCGTACCTATCTTCCGAACTTGCGCAGATCGCGGCGAAGGTGGAGAGCCCCGGCAATCTCGCCGACCTCATAGCATCGACGATCAATATTGCCGTAACGGAAAAACAGGAAATCCTCGAGAAGATCGATCTGAAAGAAAGACTCAAAAAGATAACGATATACCTCAACAGGGAAGTGGAAACCCTGGAGCTCTCAAGTAAAATCCAGTCTCATGTCAAAGAAGGTATCGATAAGACCCAACGGGAATATTATTTGAGAGAGCAACTCAAGGCAATCCAGAAAGAGCTTGGAGAGACAGACGACAGAATGACTGAGCTGGAAGAGATACGGAAGAAAATTATGGAAGCCAGAATGCCTGAGGACGTTCAGAAGGTTGCCGAAAAAGAGCTGGACAGGCTTTCAAAAATGAGTACGATGTCGGCTGAGTATACCGTGTCAAGAACCTATCTGGACTGGCTTACGGACATCCCCTGGTCCAAGGCCACAGAGGATAACCTGAACATAGACGGGGCAAACATCATTCTCAACGAAGACCACTATGATCTCGAAAAAGTAAAAAAGAGAATCCTTGAATATCTTGCTGTCCGAAAACTGAAAGCGGACATGAAAGGCCCAATCCTTTGCTTCGTGGGACCTCCGGGCGTGGGCAAGACCTCGCTAGGCAAATCTATTGCCAGGGCGCTGGGAAGAAAGTTTGTCAGGATATCCCTCGGTGGTATTCGGGATGAAGCAGAGATCAGGGGACACAGAAGAACCTACGTAGGCGCTTTGCCGGGAAGGATCGTCCAGGGTGTCAAAAAGGCAGGATCAAATAACCCTATTTTCATGCTCGACGAAGTGGACAAGGTTGGCATGGATTTTCGCGGTGATCCTTCGAGCGCGCTTCTTGAAGTCCTCGATCCTGAGCAGAATTTTTCCTTCAGCGACCATTATCTGGAGGTGCCTTTCGACCTTTCCAAGGTCATGTTTATAGCGACGGCAAATATGCTCGATCCTGTCCCGCCAGCATTGAAAGATAGGATGGAGGTCCTGGAGCTTCCTGGCTATACGGAAGAAGAAAAATTGATGATTGCCCGTCAGTTCCTCATCCCCAAAGAACGCTTTGAGCATGGCTTGACGGAAGACAACATTGAATTTGAAGATGAAGCGCTTCGGGTCATCATACGTTCCTACACGCGGGAATCGGGTGTAAGAAATCTTGAGCGGGAAATAGCCGCCGTCTGCAGGGCTGTGGCAAAAGACGTGGCACAGGACAAGACAGAGAAACAGATTGTCACCGCAGAGAGCGTCCACGACTATCTGGGGCCTATTAAGCACTTCTCTGAAGTCGCCGAGAGGACAAAATACTCCGGTGTTGCCACGGGTCTGGCCTGGACACCGACGGGTGGTGACATTCTCTTTATCGAGTCAACGAAAATGAGAGGGAAGGGTGGTCTGTCGCTTACCGGCCAGCTTGGTGATGTGATGAAGGAATCGGCCCAGGCCGCTTTGAGCTATATCAGGAGTAAAGCGAGTGATTTCGATATTCCTGAAGACTTCTTCGAGAAGAACGACCTCCACGTGCATGTACCGCAAGGTGCCATACCAAAAGACGGCCCTTCAGCTGGTGTTACCATGCTTGTCTCTCTTGTGTCCCTTATTACCGATAAACCGGTGCGAAACGACGTTGCCATGACAGGGGAGATAACGCTTCGAGGACTTGTTCTACCCGTCGGTGGCATTAAACAGAAAGTCCTTGCAGCAAAACGAGCAGGCATCAGGAATATTATACTCCCGAAACTCAACGAGAAGGACCTTGAGGAAGTGCCGGAAAGCATTAAAGAGAATATGGATTTTATGTTCATCGAAAAGATGGATGAGGCTATCAAGATCAGTCTCACAACCCATTAAGGATGGCCGTAGAAAAGGGCGGCTTTTTCAACTGAAACATGATGGGATGATCTTCTCAGCTCATCCTTTTTTAACCTATGTCTAGCCCTTTTATACGAGTGTTCTCTCAGGGTGCCAGTTGTACCTGATTATCGAACTTGTCCTCAAGTGCGTTGGACAGATCATCGGCGGCACCCTGAGATTCAAACTCGACCATAAGCTCGCCGCCATCCCCAACGACAAGACGGCCATACTGCTTCACGACCTCCGCAATTTCCGTGGGATCAACGGTCCACCAACCACGAGTTCTCTTCAAAAGCTCTTCCCCTTTCAGCTTCTGTGGTGTCACAAGATCGATGGAGCGGAACCAGGCGTTCCAGCCGATCTGCGCCGGAGCACGCATGACAGGCGTGACAGGGTCATGGTAGATTCTGCAGCGGCCGAATAAGCGCAGACGGATCATTTGAGTGTCTCCTTCATGAACTGATGGATTTCCTTATGTTCGGGTAGAGCGTCGGAAGGCACATTCACACCTCTCGCAGAGAGCGCATGAGAAAGGCAATAGAGGTAGAGCAAAGCAGCATCTTTCTCGCTCTCGATAATGCCCTTCTGCATGGCTATGGCCCACGTTCGTTCAAAAAGTTTGAGGGCCATGTCACGAAAACCACGCAGTCTCTCATCAAAAGGGGCCATGTCAATCCTCTCGAGCAGCGCCTCCTGGGCTTTTTCCATATTGGCAAAGATCCGGCGCATGTATTGTACTTGGGGGTCACGACCAAAGGTGTCACTCTCATTCATGATACGGTAAATATAATCGAGGCGCCTTAGTCATGTCAATCTGAAAAGGCTTATCCCGATGATGTTGTGAGAATATTTTCTTTACAAAGAAGAACATTTTGAATACATTTAATAAGAATGCAAATGATCTGCACAAAACGGTCCGTGGCATGTTTCGTTTCAATTCTTCTTTGCGTTTTTCTCTGCATAATGGCCGGAGAAGCCTCTGCTCAAGAGATGTTTTTACTTACCTTCGGCAACGGTAAAACGCAGGTAAGGCTTTACGCGGACTATTTTTGTGGGCCCTGCAGCGGTTTGGAGCCGAAGATCGAGCACCTCGTATCGGACCTTGTGAGGCGTCACATCATCGCAATGACCTTCATCGATGCGCCTTTTCACAGATACTCAGCCTTCTATGCAAAATATTTCTTCTATATCCTGAACGAGAGGAAGGATATCAACCACGCTCTAAAGGCACGAGACGCCCTCTTCGAGGCAGCCAAAAGTTCCCTCTATGAGCAGAACAATTTAGAAGCGTTCCTTCAAGAAAGAGGATTCAAATTCAAGGCTTTCGATGTCAAAGCTACAACTGATATCCTTCAGAACTATTTACGGGAAGACCAAATTGTTTCAACACCGACCTGCGTTATCATAAAAGGGAAAAAAAAAGAAATTACCGTCGGTTCGGATGATATCGTGAAGGCACTGGAACAGCTCAAATAGCATTCTCTGGAGGGTACCATGGGACCCGAGGAAATAAAGGAAAAGGAAATCTTTGAACAGTCGAAGGTTATTGCTATGGTCGGTCTTTCTCCGGATAAAGAAAAGGCAAGCAATGTCGTCGCAAACTACCTTATTGCGGAGGGCTACAACGTAATTCCGGTAAACCCCAACTATGACGAAATACTGGGGCGGAAATCATACAAAATGCTTTCCGAGGTCCCTGAGACCATCGATGTTGTCGATATCTTCATGCGATCGGAAAAAGTACTACCGGTTGTGGAAGAAGCGATCAAAATCAAACCACGAGCTATTTGGCTGCAACTCGGTATTATCAATGAAGACGCGAAGAAACTCGTTGAAGACGCAGACATCACCTTTTTTATGAATGTCTGTATGAAACAGGAACATGAGAAGATACTGGGTAGCAAATAGATGAAAATGAGTTATTTCGCTGTATCTGGCGCGCCCGGCGCGATTTGAACGCGCGGCCTTTGGCTCCGGAGGCCAACGCTCTATCCAGCTGAGCTACGGGCGCTTAAGAGAAAAACGGAGAAAATTTCCGGCATCGACAATAAATATAGCACATCACGCGCGCATACAAAAAGACAAAATTTTGTAAAAGGGGAAAGTTCATTCTCCTTTCATCGCCTCGGCTATTGCCTTCAACCGGTTGCCTGTTCTCCATTATCGACTTGACGAAAGGACGCATTAGGCTTTATATTATAAGTATATAATTTGTATATAAGGAGTATTTATGCCGGTTTACGAGTATCAATGTTCGGGGTGCGGAAAGACATTTGAAATGTTTCAAAAAATAAGCGAAAAACCTCTTACCGAATGCAAGGAGTGTAAGGGAAAGCTGAGTAAACTAATATCGAACTGTGCGTTCCATCTGAAGGGAACAGGCTGGTACGTGACGGACTACAAAAAATCGGTTGGTTCCGACGGCAGCAAGAATGGTGGGAAACAAACCGAAAAGAAAATCGACAAAAAGGAAACAAAAATAGAGGCAACAAAGGAAACCAAGACGGAAGCGGAAACCAAAACCAAGACCGAAAACAGAGACAACGCATCAACCGGAGGAGAATCATGAACGTTGGCGATAAGGTAAAATTCACATTCGCAAAGAAAGAAATGGAAGGGACAGTCCAGAAAATATTCCCGAAAACCGTCTATCTCAGGGCCGACTTTCCGAAACAAAAAGGAAAGACCGTAATCCGCAAGATCAAAGACATAAAATAAGGTTCTTCCGGCTATTCAGTGGGTACCTCCGGATAGAGTTGGAGACCTCCGCAGTGAAAATAGATGGCAGTTTTGAAGTGCTCCCGGTTCCTGAACCCATAAGCCATCTTCTTGATGGTCTGGATCTTTGAGTTAAGGCCCTCACTCACCGCATTGGTGATCGGGTGCTCAAAGTAGGTGAGAATGTTATGGAGGTATTTGTGCATCATCCGGGCTTTTTCGATGACCGGCTGAAGGCGAGAGTGTGTCGCCCAGAAGTACCACCTCTTGAAGTGACGGTGGGCCCACCCGCGGTGTGTATAGCTCCAGAGGTCCCGGAAGCTCTCCTTGATGGCCCATGCCCTGGCGGTCTTGAGGTTCAGTGCTTTGAGGACCGAGAAGCGTTCCTGGTGTTTCTCCGGGAGATTTTCCCTCGCGTAGAGCCAGAGGTACTTGGATCCCGAAAGAGTGTCGTCACCCTCCTTCCCAAGAGTACGGTGCTCCTTCTTTCTTACATCGTCCACGGCTTTACCCATGTGGGTCATCAGGTGGTAACGGTCAAAGACGATCTTGTCCTCTGCCTGAGGAACATGGGTCTTGATGGAGGCGATATAGGGGTCCCACATATCGATTGCCACTGCTTCGATGGCCTCCTTCTGCTCCTCGGAGAGACCCGTAAAATAGCTGTCCAGGCTGGTCTGCTTGCGGTCATGTGCAATGTGCTCTACCGTGGATGCCTTCAGATCACAAACCAGGGTGATGTAGGTATGCCCCTTGCCGACGGACTTCTCGTCGATACCGATCTCAGGGCAGATCCGCCTCTTCTTTCTCGCGAGGCCTCGCTCAACAGCGCGCTTAAGGATGTGCCAGGCTTCGTCCCAGCTGATGCGGAGAATACGGGTAGCCCCGAGGATGTCGCTCTCCTTGAGCACATCGATGGCCAGCCGCTCAAAGAGGCGGGTGAAACGGGCCTTCGTATCTGCCCATGGCAGGTTGGCCTGACGGACACCATGTTCCGTGCAATTCACTCTCGGCGGCCGGGCGTGAAGGAAGGTTTTGAACTGGCAGCTGTCCAGGTGGCGCCACGTTCTCTCAGGGGCATGATCATAGGTCGGCATCAGGGCTCCGCATTCGGGACAGGGCCAGCAGACATCGTCTTTGTGCCCAGCCCACACATCTACTCTCTGGTCTGCCAGGTCCAGTTTAACCTCTTCCACGGCCCAGGGTTGTTCAATGCCCAAAAGGTAACGGTAAAGTTCGGTGTCACGCATGGCTCCAATCCTCCTCGGAGCCATTGTACACCATCTAGGTACCCATTGGAAACCCGGATGAACCTAAAATAATTACCTAAGCCGTCGGTTACAGTGACAGGTGGTAGAAGATGGCGTTTCCACACGAGACTCATTCAACCTGAGCACTCTGTGATGAGACTACTCCTTTATCACCTTTGTAATTGTTAGGCACAGTATTTCTCGGATAACCAAGGGATTCATGGAAAATATTTTTCCTGCCCATTGGTTGTGAAACCGACCCGGCGTCTCTTGCTTCGATGCAAAGGAGTTTTTGATGATCCCTAGGAGCCTGTCGGAGAAATCCCGTTGAACTCACACTCTTATCTACGGTACAATAAGGTATATTAACCATTGGAAGGATAATGTATGTCTCCCATGTTCAAATCGTACGATCAGGATCAACCCTTTCCCCTCCCCCGTCTCTTCGTGAATGACTTCCCGCCAACCACCTGGCTCATTTTATCTCTTACGTTGTCGACGAACTGGACATGAAGGAGTTTGTCAAGACACACAGCAACTTCGATCGGGGACAACCGCCATATTATCCTGTCATGATGGTCAAGCTCCTCTTATACGCATATTGCACAGGTAATCCTTCATCACGGAAGATCGAACAGAAAACCACGAAGATATCATCTTCAGATTCGTTGCTGCCGGAGATTATCCTGACCATGATACGATTGTCATGTTCGGGAAGACCAACCCGACGGCCATAAAGGATTGTTTCCTTAGAGCAGGCCCTTGTTGCCCTCAACGGTTTTGTTTCGTTGCTCTATGGCAAAAAGTTCCCCAGTGACTGTGACTGTCTCATGAAGGACACTGAGTCCCTCTCTTCGTTTTACAACTTCCCCGCAGAGCGCTGGATAGATATCAGGTCAACCAATGTTATCGAATCGACATTCGCCACGGTAATACTGAGAACAAATAAAAAAAGATGTGGCACAGGGCCCTTAACCCGAATAATGCATTTGCCTTCAATTAGCCCTTAACAAAGAACCTCCTTTTGCAGTAGAATCAATCGTCTTCAAACAACAGACCCCATGCAAAAGGAGGAACAAAACTATGCACCAACATTCTACCACAATGCCCCAAGTAAACAAAGTGAGAATTGCCTTTACCAAAAGGAAGATGACCGCCTATGGAGGCTTTGCCCTTCTTGCCGCATTCTTTGAACGAATCGGATTGGGAGAGATGATCGAGAAAGCCATACCGATCACGGAATGTTCCCCGAACGGTATGGGGGTATACGGAAAGGTAGCCGCCTACATCGCCATGGTCTTTGCCGGTGCGGAGCGTTTCTCCCACCTCATCTATTTGGGTAACAAGGATGTTTTGGCAAAGATCTTCGGGGTCAAAAGATTCCCCGATGCGGCAACGACCCTCACCCGGATGTTCGGTAAGCTTAAGAATCTCAAGACAGCGGACATGCTCTCCCGTAACGTATGGGCATATCTTACGCACCTCATTCCCTGGACGACGATTGGGGAAGACTGGCTCACCTTCGACTCAAGTGTGCTTGTCCGGTATGGGGAACAGGAAGGGGCAAAGAGAGGATACAATCCTGCCAAGCACGGCAGACCGAGCCATAATCCTCTTTTGGCTTTTCTCAACAGGAGTAAGTACGTGATCCACCTCTGGAACCGCTCCGGCAACACCGCCTCATGGAACAACATCCTTGCCTTCTTCGATGCTTCCTACGAACGTATCCGGGAACGAATCAAGGTACTGGGCGTCATCGCCGACAGCGGGTTCTACTTCAAGCAGTTCATCGAAACACTTGAGGAGGAACACCTTACCTACATCATTGCGGTGAGACTCATACGACCCATCCAGCGGCATATTTATTCCCTCACGGACTGGAAGGAGATAGCCAAAGGGCTTTCTGTATCGGAGTTCTCCTTCATGCATCCCTTCTGGGGAAAAGAGAGACGCTACATCGTGGTCCGGCAGGATATCATCCACAGAAACAAGGCCATGGGGAAAACATTGCCCCTCTTTGCGAACGAGATCGAGATCAGAGACTACCGCTTTAGCGCCTGGATCACCAGTTCGAATGAGCCGCCCTATGACGTATGGACCCTGTGCAAGCCCCGGGCAAACGATGAAAATACCATCAAGGAACTCAAAGAAGACTTTGCCTTGGGCGGCTTCTCGATGAAGAGGTTCTATGCGGTAGAGGCGGCGATGCTTATGAGAGTTCTTGCCTACAACCTCTTTGTGCTT
Organism: uncultured delta proteobacterium; assembly: GCA_963754785.1. Classification (GTDB taxonomy): domain Bacteria; phylum Desulfobacterota; class Syntrophorhabdia; order Syntrophorhabdales; family Syntrophorhabdaceae; genus PNOF01. Next base: position 87,182 of record CAVWHH010000029.1, read on the forward strand.
TTCCGGGAGGAATTCTTTGGCACACGAGAAAGAAGGCAGCACCTCAAGACCATACGGTACAAGTACTTCGTCCTTCCTGCACAGATGGGAAGCGACGGCAGACACTATTCTCCGGATATCGGTACGAAGCAGGAAGGCACGGGCAAAACTCTCGTACCTGTTTACCCGCATCAGACAATACATTCCGAGCCTCGATCTCAATTGCACTGCAGTTGGGGGCACCTGAAGATACACAAAGGGGAGGTGGGCCAAAAAACCGCACCAGTAATAGTCATTCTGAGGGGTTATACGGAAAAGCCTTGTCGGGCCTTAGGCTATAGGTGTGTCAATTGTAATCGCATTTTTCGGGTTAACTTTGACCATGGTATTCAAGCTTGGCCTTGAAGCACAGAAAACATGGAAAAGGATCAAGGGATCTATGCTCATCTCTCGGGTGCTTCAAGGGATCAGTTTTTTGACGGGAAAGCGGTTAACAAACAGGCACCGGTGACACAATCATAGGAACGAAGGATATGTTGTAGAAATTCTCATACACAACCATTGATAGAATCTCGGTGAGGTATATCTTGTTGCCATAATTGCCGGTGTGAGGGTCGTCGGAAATGACGGTGAAACGATCGTTACTTACACCAGCGCTTTAATGATGATTTCAGGACTCTGGCCCTGCTCTTTTGCCGCACAGCTCGCATGCGAAGGGCGTCCAACACAGCATGCTTTAGTTTTCTTCCGCCAGTCTCACTCATGCCTTGCAGCATACCATAATGAGGCCTCACTTATGAACTAATTAGTAATTAGCTCCGATAGGAAGCATTAATCTTGATATAGTCATACGTCAGATCAGTGGTATATATATCAAAGGATGATTTGCCCTCGTTCAGCTCCACCGCCACACTGATCTCTTTCTTATTCATCATCCTCTTCATTTTCTCTTCATCAAAAGGTATTTCAACGCCACCCTTGACAATCTGCTCGCCTTGAAGCGCAATGTCCATCTTCGTTGGTTCTATAGGTACGCCGGCATCGCCTGCCGCGCAGATGATACGTCCCCAATTGGGATCGCAACCGAAAAAAGCCGTCTTGGTGAGCGGTGAAATGGCAATCCTTCGAGCGATCTTTTCCGCGAATTCCTTCTTCTTCGCTCCGCTGACAATGATATGAGCGATCTTTGTTGCACCTTCTCCGTCGCGGACGACCATCATGGCGAGGTGTTTCAGGACAGAGCGGAATTTTTCCTTAAATTCATCAAGCCCTTTCGGGTCTTCGGCTCCTTTTTTTGTAAAGAGCATGATCGTATCGTTGGTGCTGCACTCCCCGTCAACGGTTATCTTTTCGAAGCTCTCTTTGGCGGCCTGACGGAATGCGGTTCTGATCGCATCGGGTGAGACGGGGTAATCGGTGAACACGAAGGCAAGCATGGTCGCAAAGTTGGGATTGATCATCCCGGAACCTTTTGCAACGCCGATGATGTTATATTTCTTTTTCCCCTTGAAGGTTTCTTTGATGAGCTTGTGGTGGGTATCTGTGGTTATGATGGCCTTTGCGAAATCTTCCGCACGTCCTTCTCGCAAGTTTTTGACGGCAAGGGGTAGGGCACGCTTCATCGTATCAACTGGAAGCCTTCTGCCGATAACACCCGTTGAAGCAAAGAGTACTTCTTCTCCCTCGATCTTAAGAAGCTTGGCGAGTTTTTCACCAATGTTCTCAAGATCGGCTATGCCTTCTTTCCCCGTACAGGCATTGGCACATCCGCTGTTGACCAGGATTGCTCGGATGGGATTGTGATCAAATTGTTTGTTGTAGAGAATGTGTGCCCCTTTTACTCTGTTGCTTGTGTAGAGTGCGAGAGCATGCGTTTTTTTCTGAAACAAGACGAGTCCCAGATCGAGCCCCGATGGTTTGATACCCGATGCTATGCCTGCAAACTCAATACCCTTGATCATGTTCTGACCTGCCGTTATTTTATTGTTTTGCTTCCAGGTTGACGACTCCGGACCAAAAACTCCGAACTCGTAAGCTGGGGCTTGTGCTACCGTCCGCAGCACTTCTTGTATTTTTTGCCGCTACCACAGGGACAAGGATCGTTTCTGCCAACCTTTTTGTCCTTCCTTTTCTGCTGAGCGGATATGCTGTCGTCGCCTCCGAGGTTAAAGGACATCACCGGTTCTTTGTATTCGATCTCCTCTTTGGCGGGTTGAACCGCGTACAACTTTCTCACGGTGTCATATTTCACCCGTTCGAGCATGTCGAGGAAGAGTTCGAAGCTCTCTCTCTGGTATTCGCGCAAGGGGTCTTTCTGCGCATATCCTCTCAGCCCTATGCCTTCCTTCAAATGGTCAAGAGCGAGAAGGTGTTCTTTCCAGAAGGTATCAAGGGAATTGAGCACAAAAAACCGCTCTACGGGACGGAGTTCGCCCTCGCCAAATTGTTTTTCCTTGTTCTCGTAGAATGTTGTCACTGCTTTAACGACAAAATCAAAAAGCCCTTCCCGTGTCGTATTTTTCACGTTTAGAGAATCGAAATCCACGTGCAGAAAAAACGTTTCGTAAAGTCTGTTTTTCAGGGATACAAGGTCCCATTCTTCAGGATATACCTTTTCCGGAGCGCACTCGAAGACAATGTCTTCACAGATTTCTTCAACCATATCGTTGACCCGGTCTTTTACGCTCTCCTCTTTCATGACTTCCCGTCTCATCCCGTAAACGGTTTCTCTCTGTTTGTTCATGACGTTATCATATTCGAGAAGATATTTGCGGATTTCGAAGTTGTGCCCTTCGACCCTTGTCTGGGCATTTTCTATGGCCTTTGAAATAAAGGGGTGTTCTATGGGCATGTCTTCGTCCATGCCGAGCTTTGCGAGGATGGGAGATACCTTGTCTGAGCCGAAGATGCGCATAATCTCGTCTTCAAGGGACACATAGAACCGTGAAGAACCGGGATCCCCCTGCCTGCCGGACCGCCCGCGAAGCTGGTTATCGATCCTCCTAGATTCGTGCCGTTCCGTACCGAGTATATGCAACCCACCAAGCTTGATGACCTCCTGTTTATCCTTCTGGCATATTTTTCGCGCCTCTTCCAGAGCGTGTTGATATTCCTCACTTTCCTTCTGTCCCTTGCCCATCGAGAGCGCGAGAAACTCAGGGTTGCCGCCAAGGAGGATGTCGGTACCTCGACCAGCCATATTGGTCGAGATGGTGACAGCTCTGGACCTGCCTGCCTGAGCGATGACCTCTGCTTCCCGTTCATGGTTCTTGGCGTTGAGTATGTGGTGGGGTACTCCACGACGTTTGAGCATCTCTGAGACACGCTCGGACTTGTCGATGGAGAGAGTACCTACGAGCACCGGCCTACCTGTGTTGTAGAGATCCGCGATCTCATTAACGGCGGCTTTGAATTTTTCTTTTTCTGTCCGGTAGACCACATCGGCATTATTCGTGCGGATAAGAGGTCTGTTTGTGGGGATGACGATGACATCGAGGTTGTAAATCTTCTTAAACTCCACGGCTTCCGTGTCCGCCGTGCCCGTCATACCGGCGAGTTTCTTATACATTCTGAAATAATTCTGAAAAGTTACTGTGGCTAGTGTCTGGTTTTCCCGTTCGATTTTGACGTTTTCCTTTGCTTCAAGGGCCTGGTGGAGACCCTCACTGTACCGTCTGCCCGGCATAAGCCTTCCGGTGAACTCGTCAACGATAATGACCTGTCCGTCTTTTACGATGTAATCAACGTCTCTCGCAAAGAACTGGTGCGCCTTCAGGGCCTGATTGATATGATGGAGGAAATCGACATATTTCGGATCGTAAAGGTTGTCAATGTTGATGAGACGTTCGACTTTGGCGACACCATCCTCGGTGAGATAGGCACTTTTTGCCTTCTCATCGAGCATGAAATCTTTCTCTTTTTTAAGCTGATAGATCAGTTTGTTGATCTTATAATATTTGTCTGTTGATTCTTCGGCGGGGCCTGAGATGATGAGCGGCGTCCTCGCTTCATCGACGAGGATGCTGTCCACTTCGTCGACGATGGCGTAATTGAATTCTCGCTGCACGCAGTCTTCCAGTGAATAATGCATATTGTCCCGAAGATAGTCAAAGCCGAATTCATTATTGGTTCCATAGGTAATATCGCAGCCATAAGCGTTTTTCCTTTCCGTGTTGTCCATATCGTTGACGATGGTCCCGACGGAAAGGCCGAGAAACTTATAGACCGGCCCCATCCATTCGGCATCCCTCTTGGCAAGATAGTCATTAACGGTTACCACGTGGACGCCAAGTCCGCTTAAGGCATTTAGATAGACGGGCAGGGTGGCCACGAGGGTTTTCCCTTCACCGGTAGACATTTCCGCGATCTTGCCTTCATGGAGGACAACACCGCCAATAAGTTGCACGTCAAAATGTCTCATGTTGATCGTGCGCCGGGCTGCTTCGCGGGTTACGGCAAAGGCCTCGGGCAGAAGGGCATCGAGGTCTTCTCCGTTCGCGGCCCTTTCCTTGAAGTAAGCGGTTTTTGCCTTGAGATCATCATCGGTGAGCCCCTGCATCTCTTCTTCGTAACTGGCCACAGTCTCGACCACAGGCTGGATGCGCTTGAGTTCCCGCTCGTTTTTGGTGCCGACGATCTTTTTTATCAGATTACCAATCATGGTTAAGATAGTATGAATAGGAGTTATCGTTTATCTTTTGAAACGATAACCCATACGATTTAATCGTGCCTATTCTCTTAATGTTGCAACTATTCTCTCAGGATGCAGGATGACGCTCAAGGCATCAAGAATATTGTTGACGACAAAATCAGCTTCCTTGAGTATGTCTTTGCAGCAGCCCTCTCCACCGATGACGCCGATGCCCAGAGACGCTTCCTTCAACATGAGAACATCATTGGCGCCATTGCCTATGGCAACGATCTTTTCCGGTCCAAGCTCACGTATGATCTTTGCTTTTTCCTGGCCGCTTCCTTCTTTCCCGACCTTGATGATGCTGAAACCTATGGTGTTACCTTCACTGTCGATGTTACCGTATGTATCGGAGGTTATAATGAATACCTTGATGTACCGGGACACCTTTTCCAGCATTTCTTTTACATTCTCCTTTATTTTGCCGTCAAAAGCGCATGTACCGTTATAATCGACAACGAGATATTCAATATCGAGATCTCCCCATCCTGGAATGGAAACACTTATCATCACAACCTCCTGTTCTTATTTGGCATACTATTGTACCATATCTTGAAGCATTTAAAACTAAAATTTTGTATTATGTGGCAGGTTTTCTTAAGGCGCAGAGTGGCATATATGCGTTCTACGAAGGCATTTTACTTGATTTTTTTTCAAATAGGGTTTAAAACAGCGACGAAAATAGAATGTGGAGAGGTCATATGGTAACAAAAAAATGGGATATCGACTGCATAATTTACGATTGCGATGGGGTGCTCTTTGATTCGCTTGAGCAAAACAGAATGCTCTATAATCAAATTGCCTTCTCTCAAGGGAGGGCGCCTCTGACCGATGAAGAGACCCATTATTGCCACACTCATACGGTCTATGAATCGATTCATCATGTTTTCAGAAACGATAGAGAGAAAGAAGAGAAGGCCGTTGCCTTTTGGAAGAACGGCATAAACTTCATGGATTTCATCGTTTATCTCAAAGTGGAACCTCATCTCATGGAAACCTTGGCGGTGCTGAAAGAGCGAGGCATCACTCTGGCTATCAGTACGAATAGAACCACAACGATGAAGTACATTATGGAGAAATTCAACCTCAATGCCTGCTTTGACATGGTCGTTACCGCCCTCGATGTAAAAAATCCTAAACCCCACCCGGAGAGCGTAGAAAAGATCCTCAATGCCCTCAAGGCAGATCGGGAACGGGTGCTCTATGTGGGCGATTCAGAGGTTGACAGGGATACGGCGAGGGCCGGGGGCGTCAAATTCATCGCTTACAAGAACCAGGGGCTGGAAGCAGATGGTCTTATAGATGACCACCTTGATCTGTTGATGTTTCTCTCGAACGGACAGCATCCTCCAGCACAGGTTTTCTTATTTTCAGAATAAGTGAATACACAGGCCCTGAGACGGCATAGCCGACTGTGGCGATAAAGAGCGTAATCTGAGGTTCGCTCAATATGATGACAAGAAGCATAATGGCAGCCACTGTTGAGCGAAAGGGTTTTTCTTTGAAGTAACGCATATCCTTGAAGCTGAAATAGCGGATGTTACTGACCATGAGAAAGGCAAGGGCGTAGATGAGAATGGGGACAAGGGTCGACTTGAATATACCCTTGTATCCGAGCCACCCATAGAAGAGGACACTGCCAGCAATCGTTGCCGCGGCAGCCGGTATAGGCAGTCCCAGGAAGCTTTTTTTCTGGACGGTATCGACCTGTGTATTGAACCGTGCCAATCTGACCGCGCCGCAGGCCACATAGAGGAAACCAGCGAGCCATCCGAAATTTCCATAACTTTTCAGTGCCCATAGATAGACGAGAATGCCCGGAGCAACTCCGAAGGCTACGAGGTCGGAGAGCGAATCATATTCTACGCCGAATTTGCTCGTCGAATGCGTGAGCCGCGCAACCCTGCCGTCAAGCATGTCGAAAAGACAGGATACGAAGATCGCATATGCCGCATGGGCAAAGTTCCTGTCCATAGCCGTCACGATTGCGTAGAAACCGGCTAAGAGGCTGATGGAGGTCAAAAGATTAGGAAGGAGATAAATCCCTTTACCTTTTCTTTTCTTCGTATATTTCATAAACTCCCCTTTTTCTTTGCCAGTAGTGTAAGACCGGCTTTTACTTTCTCATGGAATTGTACCACAGGTTTGTACATTTTTGGAAAGTAAATATCGACCCTTGATCCAAAGGCAATAATACCAACGGGATCGCCCCGTTTGACCTGATCGTTTTCTCTGACGTAGGGGATGATCCGCCGTGCGAGAAATCCGGCTATCTGGACAACAAGAATCTTTTCCTCCCCGTGTTCCATCAGGATATAGTTGCGCTCATTTTCCTTGTTGATATCCTTTTTGAAAGCGAATGCGAATTCACCGGCCCTGTGGACTATTCGGACGATGCGGCCCTCACAGGGCGCCCGGTTGACATGAACGTCCACGGGAGACATGAAGATACTAATTCTCTGACATTCCCTCCCGATGAATTCGTTCTCCATGATGTTCTTGATTTCCGTGACCGTGCCGTCAGCAGGAGAAATAAGGTCTTCCGGATTTGCGGTTGTACGCCGCTTCGGATTCCTGAAAAAGAATAGACAGAATAAACAGAAAAAGAGCACAATGGCGGCAAGAACAAAAAAATGAAAAAACACGAGCACAAGAAAAAGAATCAAGGAGGGGATGAAGAGTTTCCAGCCCTCCCTTGCGATAAATCCTTGTTTCAATCTCTTCTCCCGATCCAACCCATCATGGAGCGGAGCTGTTTGCCGACTTTCTCAATTAGATGCTCGCTATCGATTCTACGTACAGCATTAAAGACAGGCCTTCCTGCCATATTCTCCAGTATCCATTCGCGGGCGAATTCGCCCGTCTGGATTTCGTCGAGTATTGCCCGCATCTCTTCCCTTGTTTCTTCGTTGATGACCCTTCGGCCCCTTGTCAGATCGCCATATTCAGCGGTGTCGCTGATGGAATAGCGCATGTTCGATATACCGCCTTCATACATAAGGTCTACGATGAGCTTCAGTTCGTGAAGGCACTCAAAATAGGCTATCTCCGGCTGATAGCCCGCCTCGACGAGCGTATCGAATCCTGCCCGTACAAGTTCTGATGCCCCACCGCAGAGCACTGCCTGTTCTCCGAAGAGGTCTGTTTCCGTCTCTTCCTTGAAGGTGGTTTCCAGAACGCCCGCCCTCGTTGCCCCGATACCTTTCGCGTAGGCAAGGGCAGTTTTCTTCGCCCTCTTTGTATAATCCTGATACATGGCGATAAGAGAAGGCACGCCCGCGCCCCGTTCGAACTCGCGTCTCACGAGATGTCCCGGGCCTTTCGGCGCCACCATGATCACGTCGATATCGGCCGGGGGCACGATCTGATTGTAATGGATGTTGAACCCATGTGAAAACACAAGGGTCTTGCCTTTCTTTAAAAAGGCCTGGATCTCAGTCTTGTAGAGCTGTGCCTGGAGATTATCCTGGGCAAGTATCTGGATAATATCGGCCTCTTTCGCCGCCTGGGCGGCGTTCATGGGCTTAAAGCCGTGACTCACGGCTAGTTTGTAGTTGGCTGTTCCCTGAAGCTCCGCAACAATTACGTTCACCTTGCTGTCCCTCAAATTCTGGGCTTGTGCATGTCCCTGACTGCCGTAGCCGATGATGGCAACCTTTTGTCCTTTTAATACCCCGAGGTCCGCGTCGCGGTCGTAATACATCTTAGCCATCTTATTCTCCTCCTTTTATATGATTTACCTTCGTTTTCATTGTTTGTTCGCCTCGCGCCATGGCGATGGGGCCTGTCCGCACGAGCTCTTTAATACCAAGAGGTCTAACGAGGTTCAAAAAGGCCTTGAGCTTGTTTTCATCGCCGGTGATCATAATGGTGTATGACTTGGTGGATACATCGATGATCTTTCCTCTGAATATCTCCGATATTCTCAATATCTCTTCCCTGGTTTTATCGTCTGCGTGCACCTTGACCAGTACCATCTCTCTCGACACATAGTCCATTTCTTGGAAATCGACGACTTTTACAACGTTTATCAGCTTATTGAGCTGTTTGAGGATCTGTTCCAGCACGGCATCATTGCCCCGTGTAACGATAGTCATCGTGGAGATTGTCGGATCAAGGCTCTCGGCGACGCAGAGGCTTTCAATATTGAAACCCCTTCCGCTAAAAAGGCTGGCGATCCGCGCGAGAACACCGAACTCATTCTCTACGAGCAGCGATATTGTGTGTCGCACTGTTTCCTCCTCTCTATCAAGTAGCTGTTCGAACAGTTCAATCGGTTCTATTTATACAAGGAGCATCTCTTTCAGTGAGGCTCCTGCCGGTACCATAGGGTAGACGCATTCCTCAGGGTTTACCCGTGCGTCGATAAAGGTTGGTTTGTTATTGCGGAAGGCCTCTTTCAATATTTTATCAACTTCATTTTCTGTTTCCAGTCTGTACCCCACGGCTCCATATGCCTCTGCCACCTTGACGAAATCCGGTGAGTGGAGATGAGTCCAGGTATATCTCTTTTCATAGAAGAGCTCCTGCCATTGACGAGGCATACCCAGAAAACCGTTATTGAGAATGACGACCTTGACGGGCAGGTTATATTGTACTGCCGTTGCCAGCTCCTGAATATTCATCTGGATGCTTCCATCACCTGCTATGTCGATAACCAGAGATTTCGGGTAGGCAACCTGCGCTCCTATGGCAGCAGGAAAGCCGAAGCCCATCGTACCAAGCCCGCCCGATGTAAGCATTGTTCTCGGTTTCAAAAAGGTATAAAACTGCGCCGCCCACATCTGATGTTGTCCTACCTCGGTAGTGATAATAACCTTGCCTTTGGTAAGTTCGAAGATTCTCTCAATAATGTATTGCGGCTTCAAGGTACCGTTTTTCTGGTACGTCAGGGGATACTCCTCTTTCCATTTATTGATGCTGGCCAGCCATTCCGAAACCGTTTTGTGGTGATGTTTGTAAGCTTCTTTTTCTTCCTCGATGATTTCAAGCATTTTGAGAAGGACGTTTTTCGTGTCGCCCACGATCGGTATGTCAACCTGTATGTTCTTGCTGATCGATGTGGGGTCTATGTCAACGTGGATAATCTTCGCGTGAGAGGCAAACTCGTCGGTCTTCCCTGTTGCCCTGTCATCGAATCGTGCCCCCATAGCGATAACGAGGTCCGACTCAGTGATGGCCATATTGGCCGCGTATGTCCCGTGCATTCCGAGCATGCCGAGAAAGAGAGGATGGTTACCGGGAAAACCGCCCAGGCCCATGAGAGTGTTGGTCACAGGGATTGACAGTGCCTCAGCAAACTTGAGAAGCTCTTCGGCGGCGCCGGAGGAAATGATCCCGCCGCCTGTATAGAGCACGGGCCGTTTGGAGTTCGCAATAAGCCGCATGGCCTTTTTTATCTGTCCCACGTGGCCCGAATACGTGGGTTGATAACTTCTGATCATGACTTTGTCGGGGTACTTGAATTCAGCGAGGTTTGCCGATACGTCTTTCGGTATATCGACAAGGACAGGTCCGGGTCGGCCCGATTTGGCTATATGAAATGCCTCTTTGATAATCCGGGTGAGATCTTTTACGTCTTTCACGAGGTAGCTGTGTTTCGTGCAAGGCCGGGTTATGCCCACGATATCGGCTTCCTGAAAGGCGTCGTTCCCGATGAGCGTCGTATTAACCTGACAGGAGAAAATGATGAGCGGGATCGAATCCATGTATGCGGTAGCTATGCCCGTTACCGTATTTGTTGCACCGGGGCCCGACGTCACGATGGATACTCCGACCTTTCCCGATGCCCGTGCATATCCGTCCGATGCGTGCACTGCAGCCTGTTCGTGCCGGACAACGATCTGTTCAATATCGGCATAGGTAAGGGCATCGGTAATGTTGAGCGTAGCGCCTCCAGGGTAACAGAACAACGATTCCACACCTTCTGCTTTCAATGATTCTACGAATATCTGGGCGCCTGTCTTTTTCAATCCTTCTCCTTTTTTTCGTCAGCTTTGCTCATGTTCTCCATAATATCCTTGTAGTAGAGCTTTTTCTTTTTCAGAACTCTTACTTCAAGCTCTTCTTCGTCGGTAAGATAGGGTTTCTTCAACAATATCTGCAAACGTTTGTCGAGTGCGGCGTGCTGGGTTTTTGCCCGACTGTAGATTTCTTCTTTACTTTCAATATTTTCCATATGACAATTGGAGCATATGGTATAAAAAATAGTGAAAAATGTCAAATATTCATTGGTGGTCCTATCAGAATGAACCAACAGGGTACAACGTCTATCATTTCAATCTTTTTACGAGAAAGAGCATGTCTGTTCATAACCCTGCCTCGCACCATTTTATGTTGTTTCGTTAGAAAGTGTGAGAAGACATCAAAAAGAAAGGCCGGAGGTATACAATGGACGAGAGAAATGTAGCGAAGAAGGGACCAATGCCTAACAAGGGCTGGACAAAACAAAGAAGAAGCCAAGACGCCTATCCCAGGTATCAAGGCAACAGTGGATTATTGGGTGTTCTTGGGCATGACGGAACATCGAATCGGTACTAAGCTCATGAAAAATATAGATACTGCAAGTAGACGGTTAGGTCTTGGCACGTTCTTTAATGATAAAAGCGATTGTCTCAGATACACAGATAGACGATTTACGGCCTTGGAGAGGTACGATACGTGATTCTTTAATCTTTAAGCCTCTCACCAAATAACCAAATAGGACGGGTAGAAAACAGCTGCGTCAGGGACCCGATCACGGCACCAGCTATGACGATAGGAATGACAAAGGGTGGGGGAGAATCAAGATATTTTGCTATTTGAAAAACGTGCTTGACTAACTGTAAATCATTTGTCTATATTATCATCTGATGTTCAGACAATTCCGAGTTCCAACCATTTAAGGATATATCATGGAACAGATTGTTAATCTGAAGGTCAGTGAGGCTTTTGCCGATGATATAGGGAAAGGCTTGGCACGGTTAAGCCCGGAAGACATCAAGGCATTGAATGGCGTCCTGGGCGACGTCATCGAGATCAACGGAGATGAGGTGACCGTTGCTAGGATTACCGGTACACTCTCCGATCCCCAAGAAAAAAAGTTGATTCAGATTGACGGCATCACCCGTGACAATGCAAAAGCCATTATGGGTGGAATCGTCAAGGTAAAAAAACTTCTTCGAAAAACGGCCATAACGATAGTGATCACGCCTATCGATTTCAGTAATGTGCTGCCGGAGGAGAGCGAACTGGAGAACTTCGCAAAGTTGCTTCAGGGACTGGCAGTCATCATGGGCGATAAGATCAACATCCCATTTCTGGCAGGCAAGGAACGATTTTTCCGGGTAGAGGCGACAGCTCCTTCAGGCGGAGTCATCATCAACCAAAAAACAAGATTTGTCTTGAAGAAGCCCGACTTTACCTTGGAAGGGGCCTCGCGCATCTCATACGAAGACATAGGCGGTCTCGAAAATGAGCTAAGGCTCGTTCGCGAGATGGTGGAGCTTCCCCTGCGTTATGCCGAGGCTTTTGAGAAGTTAGGCATTGAGGCTCCCAAAGGGGTTTTACTCTATGGGCCTCCAGGAACGGGAAAGACCCTCATTGCCCGCGCCATCGCAAGTGAAACAAAGCTCCATTTTATTAAAATAAACGGACCTGAAATTATTCGAAAATTCTATGGTGAAAGCGAAGCCAAGCTCAGGGAGATCTTTGAAGAGGCAACGCTAAAAGCACCAAGCGTCATCTTTATCGACGAGATTGACGGCATTGCCCCGAAACGGGCCGAAGTGCTGGGGGATGTGGAGAAGAGGGTGGTGGCGCAGCTTCTTGCCCTTATGGACGGCATGGTCTCCCGCGGTCATGTCATCGTTATCGGTGCCACAAATATCCCTGAAGTCATTGATCCGGCCTTACGGAGACCAGGTCGCTTTGATCGCGAGATTGTCATTCCCGTACCGAACGCGGAAGGGCGAAGGGCAATCCTCAATATCCACAGCCGTCGTATGCCCCTTGACTGTGAGGTAGACCTTGATTGTCTTGCCAGAATCACCCATGCTTTTGTCGGAGCCGATCTGGAGGCCCTATGCAAAGAGGCAGGCATGGTAGCGCTCCGAAGATACCTTTCCCTAGAAGGCGAAAACCATATCGATATGATCTTGACAAGCAACAGACAGCTCCATATTACCATGGAAGATTTTCTGACAGCCCTTAGGGAAGTTGAACCCACGGCAACAAGAGAATTCTACACGGAAAGGTCCACTGTCAAATGGGACCATGTAGGAGGACTGCATAGCATCAAGGAGGCCCTCATTGCCATCGTAGACTGGCCGACAAAATATCCGGAACTTTTTGCGGCAGGCAAAGTGCTCCCGCCGAGGGGAGTACTCTTTACCGGACCTTCCGGTACCGGTAAAACACTGATGGCAAAGGCCCTGGCGGGTGAAACGGGTTTGAATTTTGTCTCCATCAGCGTCCCTATCCTCTTCTCGAAGTGGCTGGGAGAATCTGAAAAGGCGCTCCACCAGATATTCAGAAAAGCAAAACAGTCTGCGCCCTGCATACTCTTCTTTGATGAGATAGATACTCTCGGCACAACCCGTCGCGCAACGAATGAAGTCGGGGCTGTGACGGAGCGTATGGCAACACAGTTTTTTAATGAACTGGACAACTTAAGCGATCTTTCCCAGGTAATCGTTCTCGGCGCTACAAACCGGGAAGATCTTCTTGATCCCGCACTAACCGGGGCAGGGAGGCTTGATTACATCCTCAAATTTTCTGCTCCGGACGTGAATGACCGGCTGGAGATATTTAAGGTGCATACCCGGGAGAGGCCATTGGATAGTGATGTGGATCTCGAAGAATTAGCGAGCTTAGCCAAAGATATGGTGGGCTCACAGATAGCCTCCATCTGCCGCAGTGCTGCCATGATGGCGATTACCGAGTCCATTCACGCCCGGAATAAACGGTCATCAGCAAATTTTGCTATCAGTGCCCGTCATTTTAAAAAAGCGATAAAGAACGTTCAATGCTAAGGAGGGATACTTCCCATGCTAAGAGAAGTAAGAAAAAAACGAGCCTATGAAGATATCGTTACCCAGATCAGAACGCTTATCAAAAAGGGAAAACTGAAGCATGGGGACCAACTCCCAAACGAAAATGAGCTTTCAGAGACCTTTAAAGTATCACGCTCCACGGTCCGCGAGGCAATCCTTTCCTTGGAAACAATGAATCTCGTTGACAGACGCCAAGGTGATGGCACGTATGTCACAGCCACAAGTGAAGAGGCCATCGTAAAACCCTTGGCGGCGTCACTCTTTCATGAAAAGGACAGTATGATAGACATATTCACCCTCCGCAAGGTCATAGAGCCGGAGATTGCGGAAATTGCTGCAACACACGCCACACAGAAAGCGATCAATGAACTGGAGGAGATCCTTGAAAGACAGGAGAAGGAACTCACCGAGGGGAAAAACCCGCTGAAAACAGACTCCAATTTTCATTATGCCTTAGCCAGGATGTCGGAAAACAAGGTCCTGGAGCGTCTTCTCTTTGCCCTGGTGGGACTGCTTCGCAAGACCCGGGAGAAGTATCTTCAGACGGAAGAGCGAAAACAGAGATCCCTGGCAGGTCATAGGGATATACTTGCTGCTATGAAAAGCGGCAACGGAATAGCAGCAAGACATGCGATGAAGCGTCATCTGGAAAGAGTGGAGAGCATACTCGTTCAAGAAAAAGCAAGGAGGTGAAAAAGCTAGTCTAACAGATCAGCCTAAGGTTGATCAACCTTAATCGAAGGAGGTAGAGTTTTATGGCTAAAGTAAGCGAAATAACCGTTTGGACAAGAGGGGTGGTGATGGACAAAGAAGCTCGCGATATTGCCAATGCCTTTGGCCAGGCAGCCAAGATGGAGGGGAAATTCGTCCAGGCCTTCGATAACTACGAAGACCTGCCTGACCGTGTACTGGTCACCACCAGGAAGTATGTGCGGATAAGCGATGAGGAGATCGAGATGAAATATCTTTACACAAATACCCATCCCGATGTGGTGGTCATTGTAGAACCGACCATAGTCAAGGGGATCAATATTTTAAAGGGCATGCCCGAAGGAGGGTTACTCATTATCAACACAAACCGCCCCATTAATTATATGCTCCAGTTTGTCCCGAACGCGGACATACTGGGCGCCGTTGCTACCGTTGATGCAGACGGCATCTCAGGGATACGGACCGTGGATTTCTCCGGATCGGAAGGCGGCGTCGATGCATCCGGTATCGGTGCAGGTCTTGCAGCCCCGATCCTCGGAGCAATGGCCAGAGTTACGGGGATGGCGAAAAAAGAAAACCTTGCTAAGATCGTTAGTGATGTGGCAGCCATGGAGCGGGGCTACAAGGAAGTAAAGTTCCAAAAGTTTCGCAAAGAGCGTGCCGAATACTTCTGGGGAAGCTGAGAAACAATGAGGATTGGCATGATTAAACTATTAGAAAGGAGAACGATATGGCTATAAAGATCCCTAAGGATAGAGAAGTACCTTTCGGGGCAATCACTCCGGCTCCCGTACAACAGCAGGAGCTTTTCATGACTTCTAACTGGAGGATTGTCCGTCCAATTATCGACCATGAAAAATGTACCCGTTGTTTCACCTGTTATGCTTCATGTCCGGACTCCTGCTGGTCATATAGTGAGAAAGAAGATCAGATGGAATGGAACTGGAAGTTCTGCAAAGGTTGCCAGATCTGTATCAATGAATGTCCGTCAGATGCTCTGTCTGCAGCCCCGGAACTCGATTTCCCGGATGGCGTTGTTCGCCTGGAAAAACCCTTTTAGGAAGGAGGAGATATTATGGCTGAAGAAAAATTACTTAGTGGCTGCGCTGCAGCGGCCCAGGGAGCAAAATTTGCAGAAATAGAGGTTACTGCATCATTTCCGATCCGCCCTTATACGGCGATCATGATGGAACTTGCCAAAATGGTTGCGAATGGTGAGCTGGATTGTGAGTTTGTACACGGCGAAGGCGAGCACGCCCAGGTTTCGATTGTTCTCGGAGCTTCCGCTTGCGGCGCCCGCGCTTACACGGGAAGTTCAGGCGTTGGCGTTACTTATGCCTTTGAGGTGTATAGTCCGGCAGCAGGTGGTCGTTATCCCTTACAGATGGCCATTGCCGACAGGACCCTCGATCCACCCGGCGATTTCGGCTCAGAACATACCGATGCAATGTCAGCCAGAGACCAGGGCTGGCTCATGGGATGGGCTGCAACACCCCAGGAGGTATTCGATAATACGTTGATCAATTTCAGAGTCGGGGAAGATCCCCGCGTTATGCTGCCACAATTTGTATGTCAGGACGGATATTTCCTTTCCCATATTCCTGATAGGGTCATATTGCCCGAATTATCACAAGTAAGAGAGTTTTTGCCCCCCTACAAAGCCCCTCACCCCTTAAGCCCCACCTGTCCAGTCTCCCATGGCCCGCAAATCAGGCCAGATCAGGGAGCGCCAATGGATGCTCAACGGGCGATGACCTTTCTGGATGTTCCAACGGTGATCGAAGAGGCAGTGGCTGATTACAATAAAATCTTCAAGCGTAATATAGACCCATGGCTGGAGAAATATATGATGGATGATGCCGAAGTGGCATTCTTTATCCAGGGCGCCCACGCCAATAGCTGCAAATCGGCCATCCGCCACTTGAGAGACCAGGGCTTAAAGGCTGGTATGGTGAGACCGCGATGGGTCAGGCCATGGCCTACCCAGCAGATCATGGAAGCGTTTGTAAATACAAAGGCGGTAGCCACGGTGGAAACCAGTACCTCTTACGGAGGCGCCACGAGAGGTGGAAATCTGATCCATGAGGTCAGCGCATCCCTCTATGACCTGGATAAGAGACCATTGCTCACATCTTTCATGGCCGGTCTCGGCGGTGATGTTATCCTTCTGGAAGACTTTTACTATATGGCGAAGATACTCAAACAGATGGTTCAGGAAAAGAAAACCCGTCAGAAAGTATATTGGGTGGGATTTGAAGAAGAAACATAAAAATACGATCCATAGGGAGGTTTTACATTATGCAAGCCTTTGATTATAAAAAACAAATATTAGAACCGATCAAGTCTCTCCGAGGCGCGCCGAGAGAAGAGATGTATGTGCCCGGGCACAGGACATGCGCGGGCTGCGGCCCTGCCCTGAATTATCGCCTCGTGGCAAAAGCAGCGGGTCGGGATACTATCTTCATTGGACCTACCGGCTGCATGTACGTTGCCAATTCCAGTTATCTCTGCACACCCTATGCCGTATCCTGGATTCACGCACAGATCACCAACGCTGGCGCCGTGGCATCAGGGATCGAGGCGGCCTTTAAAACATTAGCTCGAAAGAAGAAATATGATGGCCCCTTTCCCAATGTCATCGCCATGGCAGGCGACGGCGGCTCGGTGGATATCGGGCTCCAGGCCATGTCGGCCATGATGTACCGCGGCCACGACGCGCTCTTTGTTTGTTACGATAATGAGTCCTATGCCAATACCGGCATCCAGGTCTCACCTACCACGCCTTACGGCGCAAATACCACCTTTACTCCGCCGGGGAAGATGATACCGGAAGGCATGACCCTCTTTCCGAAAGATCCTCCGCAGCTCGTCATCGGGGGGCACCCGCTCGTAAAGTATGTTGCCACGACCTGCGTCTCCTACCCCCTTGACCTGATGAACAAGGTACGGAAGGCCCTCAATTATGACGGCCCTACTTTCCTCCATATGTTGGCACCCTGCCCAAAAGGGTGGAGGTTCGACGAGAAGTTAACATTGGAGATGGGCCGTCTGGCGGTTGAAACCGGCATGTGGACCCTTTATGAATGGGAGAACGGGGTATACAAATACTCCCACATCCCAAAGACGTATAAGCCGGTAGGAGAGTACATGAAATATCAGGGTCGTTTCACGCACCTTAAGGAGGAACACATAGCGAAGATGCAGGCCTTTGTGGATGAAAAAATCCAGAGGATGAAGGCCCTTGCTGTGGAAGCCCCAGTCCCGACACCGAAGCAGATAGCCTGACAAGCTGTCCATGGCACGTTGGGAATAGTTCCATCACGTTACCCCGACATCTTCTTGGTCGGGGTAACGTGATGGATTGCAAGATTCGAAAGGGTACCGGTTTATGAGGTCTATGAAAAGAGGTGGGGGAAACGAGTGTTTGCGCCATATAAGACAAGGTGATTGGAAAAGATCTCGCATCATGTTAAGGCGGTATCATGGATCTAAGTGTCAAATACCTCCTCACCAATGGCAGGTGGGGGGAAGCCTTGTACCAAATTAATTAAGAGGAGGAAAAAATGGGAAACGGAGACGGTGTAAAGAAAGGTTTCATGAATAACCGCTGGATAATGTTAATAGCCGGCGTTATCGGTATGGTAATGATATCCAGTCTTCAGTATGCCTGGGCTCTTTTTGTCCCTGATATTCTTAAGTCCAATCCAACATTTTCAAAGGTGGGGATTCAGATGGCCTTTGCGACTTTTGTAGCATGTATGACTTTTGCGGGGCCGCTGACCGGCTACCTGATGGACAAGTTCGGCACAAGAATTTTCTTCTCCCTTGCAGCACTGCTGGTAGCGGTTGGATGGGGGAGCATTGGCGCACAAGATAAGATAGTGTCAATGTGCATCTCATACGGATTGGCAGGTATCGGCGCAAGTTTTATATATACGGGCGGCATAGCCGCATCTTTGAAGTGGTTTCCAAAGAAGAGAGGCACGGCTTCGGGTATCATGGCTTGCGGTTTCGGTTCCGGCGCAGCACTTTTCGGATGGCTCATAACCATGCTTGTCACGAATTACGGCTGTAAAACCGCCTTCTTTTATACCGGCGTTGGGTTTGCAGTGGCATTGCTTCTGGTTGCGCAGGTGCTCAGATTCCCTGAGGCCGCCGGTAACGCAAAGGCGGCTGATTCCGATAAGCCGAAAAAGACCGAAGCCAAGGGTTATAGTCCCCTGGAAATGTTAAAGACGGGGCAGTTCTATCTGATGTATGTTATGTTTGTACTTATGGCCATTGGATATATGTTCCTTACGCCGAACATAAAGCTGATGGCCAATGACTACAAGGTTCCGGCTGCAATATTTACTATCACCTTTACGGCATTCGCTGCAGCAAACGGGATCGGGAGAATCGTCTGGGGCATAATTTCAGACAAGATCGGCAGAGAAAATGCAATGTCTATCGATTTTGTCGCGTGCGGTCTGCTGTATATCCTCCTACCGTTTGTATCACATAATCCGTATGCTTTCATGATTGTAGTAACGGCGGCGTTTTTCTGTACCGGGCCAATGTTTGCTTTCTTCCCGCCTATTACTGACGATCGTTTTGGCGAAAAATATTTGTCTACAAATTATGGCATAATGTACACGGCAAAGGGTGTCGGCGGTATCATAGGACCAACCTTTATCACTGCTCTTGGTTTATTTTATGCCAAGTCGCAAGGTTATGAAATTGGGTGGACGGTCGGTTGTTCGGTTATTGGCATAGCTGCTATCGCTTCGGGAATTGGCTCGGTGATTCTGAAAAAGATAGCTAAACCGGTGGGAGTTTAACTGTTGTGTCCTGTGCCGCGACACCGGCAGAGGCAACGCAAGACTTCATAATCGATTGGCTGGCTGAAGGAATAGCCTTGAGAGAGTTTCAGACGCGATGACCCTCGACGATGGCAAAGGTATCTCGGTACCAGCGAATGTTCTACTGGAGGGCTGCCGATATAGAAACAATTGTGCTGACCGCCCGTGCTTTCTTAACAACAGAGGTGAGGCCACGGGAAGATTCTGATTGTTGGTGGCGTCCTAGGTGTGGTATTGTGAAGGGATTTTGAACCGGATGGTGACAATGGTCGCGAGGGGACACAGATGAAAAAGATCATAAAGAACCAATTAGCAGCCGCACGTGCCGGCGTGATCACGGAGGCCATGGAGCGCGTTGCCAAAGACGAAGGAGTTGATAAAGAATTTCTTCGAGCAAACATCGCCTCCGGCAAAGCGATCATCCTTGCGAACAACCGGCACACCTCCTTCACACCGAAGGGTGTGGGGAAAGGCCTAAGCGTCAAGGTCAATGCCAATATGGGATCATCGCCGGAGAGGGTGGACCTCAAAGCTGAGCTTAAAAAGCTGAAGATGGCTAAAGATGCCGGTGCTGATACGGTAATGGATTTGAGCATTGGTGGTGATCTCGACTGCATCAGGCAGCGCATCATCTCCGAGGCGGGGATTCCGTTAGGTACGGTACCCATATACCAGGCCGCTGTGCAGACAGTGAAAAAGAGAAAGACCATCACCAACATGGTTCCGGAAGAACTTTTTGAGGTGATAGAGAAACACGGCGTGGACGGCGTGGACTTCATTACCGTTCATTGCGGCGTTACCAGGAGGTCCATAGAGAGGATTAAAAAACAGGGCAGAATCACCGGCATTGTGAGCAGGGGCGGTGCCTTCCTTACAGAATGGATGATTGTCAACAAGAAAGAGAACCCCCTTTATGAGCAATATGACAAGCTCCTGAAGATTGCAAAGAAGTATAATATGACCTTAAGTCTCGGTGACGGCTTGAGGCCGGGCTGCATTGCCGATGCTACCGACAGGGGGCAGATAGAGGAACTCATCATCCTGGGAGAGCTCTGTGAAGAGGCACTCAGAAACGACGTGCAGGTTATGATCGAGGGACCCGGACACGTACCGATCAACCAGATCGAGACAAATATTCTCCTTCAGAAAAAACTCTGCAATGATGCGCCTTTCTATGTTCTGGGTCCTATCGTCACCGATATCGCTCCCGGTTATGATCATGTTACCTCGGCCATCGGCGGAGCCCTCGCGGCCTATTACGGTGCCGATTTCCTCTGCTATGTGACGCCCTCTGAACACCTGGGCTTGCCCTCACCGCAAGATGTGAGAGACGGGGTGATCGTCACCAGAATAGCAGCCCATGCAGCAGACCTTGCCCGCGGAAATGGAAAAGCTCTTGCCCGCGATCGCGCCATGTCCACCTATCGGAAGGCCCTCGACTGGGAAGGCCAGATCGAATGCGCCATAGACCCTGACAAGATCAAGACGTTCAGAAAAGAGCGGAACCTCCGCAACGATGTATGCAGCATGTGCGGTGAGTACTGTTCTATGAAGATCATGAAGGACTATTTGAAGAAATAGCTGTCACCAGTCACTTATTAGTAGAAACACCGGATGGCCTATGATCACATGGGGAAAGGAACATAAGTGAAATGTATATCTACCTGGTGAGACACGGAGAAACAGAACAGAGCGGAGAAGAGATATTCAGCGGGAAAAAGAATATCGCTCTCAGCAAGATCGGAAGAAAACAAGCCGGAAAAATTGGACAGTATTTTGCAGATAAACATATAGGCCGGATAATCCCCAGCCCGCTGGCTAGGGCACGGCATACCGCAAGGGAGATCGGCAGGGCGACAAATATACCTGTTGAAGAAGTGGAGGAATTCTCCGATATGAGTCTCGGCACATGGGAGGGACTCACGTTAGAAGAGGTGCAAAGGCGCTATCCGCAGACTTTCGAAACATGGAGAAGCGCACCGCATATGCTATCTCTAACCGCAGGTGAGAGCCTGGCAGATGTGAGAAAAAGAATAGCGAAGGCGTTGACAGGACATTGATAAAGGATACAAACAACGTCGTTCTGGTAACCCACGGGATGGTATGCAAGCTCGCTGTACTCCATTTTTTACATATTCCGAATAGCCATTTTTGGGACATGAGGTTCGACGCAGGTTCCATAACTCTCCTGGAGAAGAGGGACGGCAGGGTTACCGTCTGTTTTGTGAATGAAACCTGCCATCTTGAGGAAATACCGGGAGGGAAGGGACTCCGGAATCCTTTTCACGCAAAACCCATAGGGAAGCAAGTCTGCCATTACGATAACAGGTAAGGATACACGAAAAGAAAGCTCATCGAACAATCAGTTCTCTTTATAAGCATCTCAAAATGGATATTCCTGCCCTCTTGCGTGGGAACCATGGCCGGTGCCTCTACCGTTCTGTTCCTCAGGCCGTTAAATGGGGCAAATGGGAAATCACTGTCAATCTTGCAAAACGCGTTACAGCTGTCGTTACCACGAAATGAACGTGTGTTTTAAAACCGTCTGAACTTAGCAGAGACAGGAAGCGTTTCCACTATTTTTTTGCCAAAATTCTATGATATCCTTTTAAAAACAAGAAAAATCTATAAGAAGTTCGCTGCAAATCGGAAAAGACGTTTTATGGCCGTTAGAAAAGCAGCGTTTTTGAACACGATATCCCTTATGACGATTTTCAAAGATGTTGAAATGATTAATAAAATTGAAAACGACTATTTGACGAGCCTAAAGAGGTATTGAAATATGTCAAATATTGGCATATAAAACTTACCAAATATCAGCGATTGAGGAGCCAGGCATCCATCCGAAAGAAATGCTATCCCAAAAACTGTATCCCCTTTGTAATGATCTCTCCTTCCTTCACTATACCCTTGCGGGATATATAAGCCCATGCGCTTGAGAATATTGGTCATCATTGCCCTTGCTTGTGCTCTCTTTTTCTCCTATCTGGGCGCCACCTCCCTGTGGGACCCAGACGAACCGAGGCAGGCCATTATGGCGCGGGAGATGATGGAAAGGGGTGACTACGTCCACCCGTATCTCAACGGCGAGCCCTATCTCGAAAAGCCTCCTTTCTATTCGTGGATGATCATAGCCGCGGTAAAGATAGGGGGAAACCTCAATGAGGTTACGTCGAGGGTGCCCTCGGCGATTGCAGCGACATTGCTTCTGCTCGTTGTCTTTTTTCTCGGCAGGATGCTCATTGGTGAGCAGTGCGGATTCTTGGCGGCCGTTGTTCTCGCCACGAACTATCAATATCTGTCCAATGCCAGGGAATCGGTGATGGACATGACCTTTGCCTTCTTCATAGGCTTCACGATCTTGCTCAATTATATTGCCATCGCAAAGGACAGGCGGTTCTTGTTTGTACTCTCCTTCATCCCAGCTTCTCTCGCAATTATCACAAAAGGCCCGGCAGGCCTTGTTATCCCCGCCGGTACCATCTTTGTCTATCTCCTTGTTGTGCGAAAATGGAAAGGGTTTATCATGCCGCTCATCGGCGGATGTATTCTTTCCGCTGCCATTGGCTCGATCTGGTTTCTTGTCGCTGGCAAGGCATATGGATGGGAGTTTATTTTTCACCAGAACATAATCCGGTATACCAAGGCCTTTGACCACAAAGAATCGGCTTTCTACTATTTTCATAAACTTTTTTTCAATTTTCTTCCCTGGAGCATGTTTTTGCCATTTGCCCTTGTTCACGCTTGGAAGAAGAAGTACTGGCTGCCCTTCATATGGTTTGTTTTAGCCTTTTTGTTCTTTGAACTGTCGCAGAGCAAGCGAGCCATATACCTGATTTCCTTGTATCCTGCCTCAGCCCTCCTTTGCGGCCTCTATCTGAAAGATACCTGGGAATCGCTCGTTGAGAAAGCCGGGACAAATCATGTCCTCAAAGTGCTTGCCGCTCTTCTTGTTGTTCTGCCTGTTGCCGCAGTCATCGCCCTTCCTTTCCTGCCCTCTTCAGATGCGATTGATGTTTTCAAGAACGGTCCTCGATCACTCTATGTCTATCTGGGTTTCTTGTTTGTCGCAGCCTTTTTGTTTTTTGTCATGCTCGTCAGGCGATCAGAAAGAATGGCTCTTGCCTTTTTTATCATCTACCTCGTCACTGCTGCCTATTTTTATACTGCCTGGTACATGCCTCTTGTGGACAGGTCGTCAAAGTCTCTTCGGCTCATAACTGATGAGCTTACGCCATACAAAAAGACAAAGGAGTTCTATACGCTCGGTTTTAATTCGGCAGGGCTCATCTTCTACATCGGTAAGCCCATTCATATGCGTGTCGATATTGAGGAGATAAAAAAGAGCAAAGATGATATATTACTCATCGTGGAAGACAAACCATCAGCGCATCTGAAAGAAAAACTGGAAGAGGCCTTTCAACCCATACAAAGGGTAAAATATGAAAGGGAATATTACACCTTCTATGTGAGGAAACATGGATGACAAACCTTATGTATCTGTCTTAGTGCCGGTTCTCAACGAAGAAGAATCATTACCGGAGATGAACAAAAGGCTCCATAATGCCTTAGAGAGCACCAGTAAAACCTACGAGATTTTCTATATCAACGACGGAAGCACGGACAGGACAGAGGTCTTGCTGGAAGGCTTTCGTAAGGATGACAAGAATGTCAAGGTCGTCGAATTTAATAGAAACTATGGCCAACACATGGCCCTCTTTGCCGGATTTGAATTTGCGAAAGGCGAAATAGTCATCACCATCGACGCTGATCTGCAGAACCCGCCGGAAGAAATACCCAGGCTTATCGAGAAGGCCGAAGAGGGTTACGAAGTAGTAGCAACGTATAGAAAACAAAGGAAAGATTCGCTCTTCAGAAAACTCCCTTCCTATATTGTGAACCGGATCACGGCAAAGCTTGTAGGGATCAAGCTCAAAGACTACGGCTGTATGCTTCGGGCGTACCGTCGAAATATTGTCGATTACATGAACATGTGCCCTGAGTCGTCAAGCTTTATTCCGGCCCTGGCCAATACCTTCGCAAAGAAGATTACGGAGATCGAAGTTGGTCATGAAGAGAGAAAAAAGGGCATATCGAAGTACAGTCCATTCAAGCTTTTCAGACTCAACTTTGACCTCATGACGAATTTCTCGCTGCTCCCCATCCAGTTTATCAGTATGATCGGTCTCCTCATAGCGGTTCTGGGATTTTTCTTTGCTGTATTCCTTTTCGCCCGCCGTCTTATCATGGGGCCTGAAGTGCAAGGAACGTTTACCCTCTTCGGGATCCTCTTTTTCTTCATTGGTATCCAGATATTGGCCCTTGGCATCATTGGTGAGTATATCGGTAGGATCTACCAGGAGGTGAGAAGAAGACCACGGTTCATTATCAAGAAGGAGCTTATTTGAAGGCCGTTGTTTTCGGATATCAGGAGATCGGACATGTTTGTCTCGAAGAGCTGATCGCCTTCGGGGCTCAGGTTTCCTGCCTCTTCACCCATGAAGACGATCCTCGTGAAGACATATGGTTTCGTAAACCTATCACAATCGCGGAGAAGCATGGCATACCGGTATATACTCCGGTAACATTGAAAGATGAGCATTGGGCAAAGCTCATAGGTGATATGGCGCCGGATTTTATCTTCTCCTTCTATTACCGCAATATGATCCCGAAATCGATTCTCGATATACCGAGAGTCGCTGCCCTCAATCTCCACGGCTCATTGCTGCCCAAATTCAGGGGTAGGGCGCCCGTGAACTGGGTCCTCGTAGCCGGAGAAAGACAGACAGGGGTTACGCTTCATTACATGGTGGAAAAACCCGATGCGGGCGATATTGTGGCGCAAAAAAAGATTGAAATAACCCCTGAAGACGATGTATACACACTCTACATGAAGATGACGGCAGCGGCGCGGGGACTCATGAAAGAAACATTACCGATGCTTGCCGATGGGACCTTCACGAGGACGCCTCAGATAGGTCAGTCATCCTACTTCGGGGGAAGGAAACCGGAAGACGGGGTTATCTTATGGCAGAACGACGCCCTTTCCCTCTATAACCTCACGAGGGCCGTTACTCATCCCTATCCCGGCGCATTTACCTATCTCCAAGGGAGAAAACTTTTTATCTGGAAAGCCTATCCTGAGGATGGCGTGGGAGGCGGCCTGCCAGGTAAGATAGTCTCCTTGAAACCCCTCATGGTCAGCACGGGCAAGGGTTTATTGAAACTTCTTCGCGTCCAGTTAGAGGGCGAAGAAGAGATGGATGCCGGGACATTCGCATCGCTCCACAGCATAGAAAATGAGATTTTAGGAGGCGGCATTTGAAGATACTCGTACTTGGCGTCAATGGATTTATCGGAAACAGTGTTGCCGAAAAGGTATTAAAAGAGACGGACTGGGAAATCTACGGAATGGATCTCAGAGATGATAAGCTTGATTCCTGTCATGGTCATGAACGTTTTCACTTTGTCGAAGGTGATATCGCCATCAACAAGGAATGGATCGAGTACCATGTAAAAAAATGCGATGTGGTTATGCCTCTCGTTGCCATAGCCACTCCGGCAACCTACGTGAAGGAACCGCTTCGGGTCTTTCAGCTCGATTTCGAAGAAAACTTGAACGTCGTCAGGCTCTGCGTCAAGTACAAAAAGCGGCTTATTTTTCCTTCAACTTCGGAAGTCTACGGCATGTGTCCTGATAAGGAATTCAACGAGGACACGAGTCCTCTCATGCTGGGTCCTATCAACAAGCAGCGATGGATATACAGCGCCTCGAAACAGCTTCTCGATAGGGTCATATGGGCATATGGATTTCAGCAGGGCCTCAGGTTTACTCTGTTTCGGCCGTTTAACTGGATAGGCCCCAAACTCGATGAACTGATAACTGATACTGAGAAGGAAGGCAGCTCCAGGGTTGTGACCCAGTTTATCAGTAATCTGCTCCTTGGAGAACCCATACGACTCGTTGATGGTGGTGCGCAGAAACGATGTTTCACTTATATCGACGACGGCATTGCATGTCTCACGAAAATCATCGAAAATAAAGATGGCAAATGCGATGGCGAGATTTTTAACATTGGTAATCCCAATAACGAAGCCACCGTGAAAGAGCTTGCTCAGAAGCTGAAGAAGATGTTCGCAGAGCATCCGTCAACGAAGAAAATCAAAAAACAGTCCGAGATCATCGAGGTCTTCTCAAAAGATTACTACGGTGAAGGATATCAGGACATAGACCGGAGGGTACCCTCCATCGACAAGGCAAAGAAAATCATCGGATGGAAGCCCAAAATCGATCTCGATACGGCGCTTAAGAAGACCCTCGAGTATTACCTCAATACAAACCTCTGATGGCAGCCGAAAAGACAATTGGCGTCGGGGTACACGTGGATACCTATGAAGGCATGAAAAAGGGTGTTCCGGCGCTCCTTGCCCTTTTTCAGAAATATGATGTTCATGCCAGTTTTTTCGTGCCTATGGGAAAAGACCATACGGGCCGGACAGTGAAGAGAATTTTTACCCGTAGAGACTTCTTAAAGAAAACCGGTACCGGCAGGGTCTGGGCCGAGGCTGTCAGCAAGAAGACGCTCATGTATGGTCTTCTGTTGCCGGGACCTCAAATAGCCAAAAAGAATAGAAAACTTCTGAGCCGGATCATTGAGGAAGGGCATGAACTAGGTATTCACGGTTACGACCATGTATACTGGCACGACCATATCAAGGATTTTGATAAAGAGAAAACGGAAGATGAGGTAGAGAAACTGTTAAAGGTTTACAGGAAACTGATCGGCGCGGAGGCCCGTTCCTTTGCGGCGCCGGGATGGATGATAAATGCGCACGCATTGGGATGCTTCCAGAAAAAAGGTCTCGCGTACAGCAGTGATACGAGAAAGGGGAAGGGACCATTCTATCCGGAGATGTCCGGTGAACAATTCCGGTGTCTCCAGATACCCACAACACTGCCCACACTCGATGAAGTCATCGGTATGAAAGGAACGGATATATCGGCGCTCACTCGACACTATTTGAATATTTTGACCGATGGCCTCAATATTCTCACGATCCACGCGGAGATCGAGGGAAAGCATTGGATCGGATTTCTCGAAGCATTCATCAAGAAGACCATTGAGGGCAGTTTTGTCTATAGAAGACTCATCGATATCGCCGATGAATGCAAACAAAATCCCTCTGTCCCCACATGTCGCATTGAATATGGCTACGTCGAGGGCAGGGCAGGAGAGGTTTGTGTGCAGGTACAGGAGACAGTGAATGAGAGATAATAGAAAGTGGAATAGAAAGTGAAAGATGGGTTGTCCTTCAATAAACCATGGAATGCGGAGATACCGTCAAGAATCTAGGATGCTGTACAGGAAGGCTCAATGCAGGCTCTTATTAACCTATTCTACAAACCATTTTATTCAAAACAGTATTACTATGATGTCGTAAACCACTGGAAAGGAAAAAACCTTTTACTCCTCCTGCTAATGACAGGCGTTGTACTCATCCCGACGGTTTTCGAGGTAACCGAGGATGTTTCCAGATTTATCGACACCCAAGGGTCTTTCTACATCGAGCAAGCCCCGGAATTCCGGATCAAAGACGGGACCATGATCATCAACAAGGCATTGCCTTACGAGATAAAAACAAAGGACGATAAGACAGTAGTAACTTTTACAGATGATTCCCGTGCCAAGGAGGTCAGTCCAAATGTGCCTATTGTTATTACGACGCACAAAATTATCGTGAAAAAAAGCGGTACGGAAACACAGACTTACGACTTGGCGCAACTCAACGGTATCATGGTAAAAAAAGGCGACCTCTACTATTGGTCAGGATATATGAAACTCCTCGGGATTTTTGCCTACCCCTTCATGGTCGCCGGTCTATTTTTCTATCATCTTCTTATAAGCCTTGTCGTTTTCCTGGTGGGTCTGTCTTTTGTGAGGGTTTTGCGGAGTTCGATGCATAAGGAAGGCCTCTATCGCCTGGTAATCGTGGCGATACTGCCAATGATATATTGCACCACTATTCTGCAGTTTGCAGAAATTCAAGTTCCCGGTCTGCTTTTTATCAGTCTTCTTATCTCATCGGCCTATGTCGTATATGGCATCCACGCAAACAACACATTGAGAGGGCACTAGTTATTGGAGGGACAGGAGGACAACGAAAAAGGATAAATTCAACCGGCGGGTCATGGCTCGTTTCAAGCCCCCAGTTTCTGTTTCCCCAATCCTGCCTTTGTTGCCTTTTTCTTGTGGGTCTGCCGGAAAAAGGCTTCGTACCGCTTCCCCGCTTTTCTTTCTGTTGAACCTTGACAGATTGATTTTCTGTGTTATAAAGGCTTATATGATCCGTAGAGTCAATTTATCAAAAGGAGGTTTTTATGGGAAACAGTGTGTACAAGATCATTGAAATCGTGGGGACAAGCACAAAATCATGGGAAGACGCGGCAAAAATAGCCCTGGAAACTGCTGGGAAATCACTGGAAGACCTGAGGGTTGCCGAAGTGGTGAAACAGGACATAGCGGTCGAGAACGGCAAGGTGAGTGCTTTTCGGGTAAGGCTCAATATTTCTTTTAAATATCATCAGGAAAAATAACACAGGCCAGACCTCCAAGATCGGGTGTTATCCGGTAAGAGCTTGATGAAAAAGAGGGGACCTAGATCCCCTCTTTTTTTTGTGCAGATTTTTTTTTAATACATGCCTTCCATACCGCCCATACCGCCTCCAGGTGGCATCATAGGCATCTGGCTCTTTTCCTTGGGTTTTTCTGCAATCATGCAATCCGTTGTCAGCAAGAGTGACGCAACTGATGCAGCATTCTGTAATGCTGTCCTTGCCACCTTTGTGGGATCAATGATGCCCGCTTTCATCATGTCATCGACGTACTCCTCTTTTGCTGCGTCGAAACCGAAATTACCTTTTCCATGTTTCACCTTTTCAATGATAATGGAGCCGTCATGGCCGGCATTCGTCGCAATCCAGCGAAGCGGGTCTTCGAGAGATTTCTTGACGATGTTGACGCCGAACTGCTGCCCGCCATCGAGCTTGAGCGCATCCAGTTTGGTGATACATCTGATGAATGCTACGCCGCCGCCGGGAATGATACCTTCTTCTACCGCAGCCTTGGTTGCGTTCAAAGCATCCTCAACGCGTGCCTTTTTCTCTTTCATCTCTGACTCCGTTGCGGCACCCACATTGATGACGGCAACGCCGCCAACGAGTTTCGCAAGCCTTTCCTGGAGTTTTTCCCTGTCGTAATCAGAGGTAGTCTCATCAATCTGTGCCCTTATCTGCTTTACCCGGGCCTCAATTTCTTTCTTGTCACCGGCGCCGTCAACGATTGTTGTGTTATCTTTGTCGATGGTGATTCTCTTGGCGGAGCCAAGGTCTTTCAAAGAAATCGTTTCGAGTTTGATACCGAGTTCTTCGGAAATCATCTGACCGCCGGTGAGAATAGCGATATCTTCGAGCATGGCTTTCCTTCTGTCACCGAAACCTGGCGCCTTGACGGCAGCGATTTTCAGCGTCCCTCTCAGTTTGTTGACAACGAGTGTTGCGAGGGCCTCGCCTTCAACATCCTCTGATATAATGAGAAGCGTTCTTCCCATTTTTGCGACCTGTTCGAGGATAGGGAGCAGGTCTTTCATATTGCTGATTTTTTTCTCGTTAATGAGAATGAGGGGTTCCTCAAGAGCGGCTTCCATCTTTTCCGGGTTTGTCACGAAGTACGGTGAGATATAGCCCTTATCGAACTGCATACCCTCAACAATTTCAAGGGTCGTTTCCATGCTCTTGGCCTCTTCAACAGTGATGACACCTTCTTTACCGACTTTGGCCATTGCGTCGGCAATGATGTTACCGATCGTATCGTCGTTATTTGCTGAAATGGTACCCACCTGAGCGATCTCTTTCTGGTCCTTGGTGGGCTTGGAGAGTTTTTTCAGTTCTTCGATAATCACTTCAACAGCCTTATCGATACCTCTTTTGAGTTCCATGGGATTGTGGCCTGCTGCAACGAGTTTCGCTCCTTCTCTATAGATCGATTGAGCGAGGACTGTTGCCGTTGTTGTTCCATCACCTGCAACATCACTCGTTTTACTTGCCACTTCTTTTACCATCTGCGCGCCCATGTTCTCGAACTTGTCTTCAAGCTCGATTTCTTTCGCCACAGTGACCCCGTCCTTTGTTACGGTAGGGGATCCGAATGTCTTGTCTAGTATGACATTCCGTCCTTTAGGTCCGAGAGTCACCCTCACGGCGTCAGCAAGCGTGTTGACGCCCTTAAGCAGTGCCTCTCTTGCAGCCTGATCGTACCTAATTTCTTTTGCCATTCTTATTCCCTCCTTCCTTTAATCTACTACAATGCCGAGAACATCATCTTCCCTGAGGATGAGGTGTTCTTCACCGTCAATCTTGATCTCTGTGCCGGAATACTTGCCGAAGAGTATCTTGTCTCCTGCTTTGACGCTCAATTTGAGCTTCGTACCGTTGTCGAGTACTTTGCCGTCGCCAACCGCTATCACCTTACCTTCCTGCGGTTTCTCTTTGGCGGCGTCAGGGATGATGATACCTCCCTTTGTCTTTTCCTCTTCCTCAAGCCTCTTTACGAGGATCCTGTCTTGCAATGGTTTTACCTTCATTGTATCACACTCCTTTCATAAAATTTATAGTTTAGCAATAACGGCAATCAGTTGCCAAAGATAATATAAGGATGTTAATGACTTTTGTCAACAAGTACTTGTTAAATTTTTAGCAATAAATTCATTCCCTCTTTATACCAGCGGGAATAAAGTTCGTTTTCACGCTGGTTGAGGGCCTTGTCGGTTTTTATTGAAGCAAATATCTGATCTTTTTCAATGTTGATATCAAAATCCTCCTCTGCCTGAACGGCAAGCCTGTCCAACAAACTGTTGAGCACCGTGTCTTTGTCTTCTTTGCAGAGCCATAGGACCCACCATTTTTCATAGGAATCTTTCACCTTCTTTTTGCTCTCATCATAATAGCCCGCAAAGGACGGAAGCCATTCGGCCAAACAATTTCTTGATTCCTGAAAAATGTCTTCAACAAAAGGGTAGCGCTCGATAGTGTCCATTTCAATCCGTATTTTTTTGACAAAGCCCTCGATAACATCCTCACCACCGTGTTTTTTCCTGTACACCTTTGTCTTGAGGGCGTTCCACAGCTCGATAACAGGGTATGTCTCCATACTTTCTTCGGAATAGTTCACTGTTTCAAGGTTTTGAACAACATGGCTTCTTGTCCTTGGGACGCCATACATGAGGAGACCCAGGAGGTCCGAGACGATATGACAGAGAAGGGACCTATTTTTCGGCCTCACGGCGGGGAACATAAAGCAGATGAATTCATTCAGTTCCAGCGCTTCGACAAGATGGTCTTTTTTTGGCTTATTATGCATATATTTGACGGCGTCAATGGCAAGAGACAATGTGGCCATGGAAAGGAGTGTCTCTTCATCATCTACCATGTATGAAACATCTAGAATATGCCGTCTTGGAAGCACTATAGCCCTTCCTTCCTCAATTCTTCAAGGAGAGTTTTTTGTTTTTCCGTGACCTTCTTCGGGACGTCAATGACGACCTCCACGTACTGGTCTCCTCCCGTATCCGGTACTCCGAGCCCTCTCAACCGCACTTTTTTGGCTCCGGGTGGAATTGTGACTCGCTTGGGACCATGTATAGAGGGCACCTCAACAGTGGTGCCAAGGAGTGCATCGCTCAGCTTTATTTCTTTGGTAACAGAGAGGTCATTACCGGTCCTCTTGAAGACAGGATGTTCGCCAACCTTGACGGTAATATAGATATCGCCGCTCATGCCTGTCCTTGGGTCCACATTGCCTTTTCCCGGGAGCCTCAGTTTTTTCCCTGTTGTAATGCCTTTGGGAATTTTCACGTTTACCTCTTCAGGCCCTCGGTGTGTGGCAAAAGAAATCCTTTTTTCGGCGCCGCGAATCGAATCCATAAAAGGAATTTCAACCTCGAAATGAAGATCTAGCTCCCTCGCCGTATGCTGTTCCGTCGTGATATAATCACCGAAATCGTAGGCCTGCCTCTGCTTCCTGCCGCCCGCTCTACCGGTCTGCCTGCCTCTTGCCCCACCACCGAAAATCATGCTGAAAATATCGTTGCCTCCAAAACCCAGATCTTTAAAAAGGTCCCCCACGTTAAACCCTCTGAAGATGTCTTCTTCGGAATAACGCTGCTGGAAGCCGCCCATGCCGAAGGTATCATACTGCTTTCTCTTTTCGGCGTCGCTCAAGACCGCGTAAGCCTCATTGATGAGTTTGAATTTTTCTTCCGCTTCTTTATTACCGGGGTTTCTGTCTGGATGATATTTCATGGCCAGTTTTCTATAGGCCTTCTTCATATCTTCTTCAGTGGCTGTTTTTGGTACACCCAGAAGCTCGTAGTAATCCTGTTTCGCTGCCATCTTATTCACCACCTATCGAAGCGATATACGTACCCGTATTATGACCCACCGCGTGAGCAACAGCAGGACATTTTACCTTCATAATATATACCACAGGACGGTCATTATGAAACTCAGAAATGGTCTCGAAGTTTCCCATTCCTTTGGCGACGACCGTTGCGTCGCTCTCCCAGAGCGCCTTTATGGTTCCCTTCATGTCTTCTTTTCTTATGCCGACCTCGTCGGTTCCAGTAGAGATAATGCCAGTAAGCATTTTTCTCAATCCAAATCTGTCCACGTCTTTCAGAGAAAGATCATTCTGCACGGGTTGTTCGCGAACGGCATAATACACTCTTTTCCCCTTTCTTTCCAGGTAATTCACAAGCGGCATATCAAAGACAAAATCACCCACGTTATCACCGAGGATAAGTATATCTTTTCCTTTAATATAAATCTCATTTTCGATTTTTTCCACATTTCCGACAAAGGTAAAATCGTTCACATCGTAGCGGCCATCAATAAAGAAATCCAGCGAGTTTCCCAGTGCGGCAAGCTCGACCACACCTTCAAGAGAGTCTTCAAAACGGCCTCTCAGACCATCCATGGCGTTGATAGCCTCTCGGAACTCCTTTATTTTTGCTGTGCCGTATGGATCATTCACACCTGTCATTTTCTTGATATGTTTAAGAAGGACATTGGAGATTGCCGGAGGTGTGGCGTCCGAGTGCCAGAGTCTCTCTATGAGACGAAAGCAGCCATCGACGAGTGTGTCACCGCCACCGGACAGACGCACGGTTCTTTCGGCGAGCCCCTTGAGACAGGTGAGACAGCAATCCTGTACTTTCACTATATGATTATAGGATATATGTGGGCGGATAAGCAACTTTGTTGAGATTGCGCCGATGGAAGTTATGTGAGCCGAGACGACTTGGTATGGGCTTTGTGCTTGGCCGAAGGCGTGTTCGAGAAACCTCATTTGCGGCACCTGCCTGCGTCTTGTGACGCTCCGACCTGCATTGAGTAGGTCTGCGGTCTAAAAGACCTGCAGCCCATCCACATCTGGAGTCTCCGTTCCACGCCTTTGGTCATTTACTCCTTAGATTCCCGATGAAGGTCTGAGAATCAGGAAATAGTCGAGCAATATTCAATGGGCCCGCGCTTCACTGGACAGGTCCGGCTCTCATGCATTGAGGGTGGCTAGCGATGTATTTCCCTTGGCTGGTTCATGAAGTACCATCGTATCTTCAATGAGCTTCGCTCAATAGTTTACTCTATGTGTAATTTAGCCGTTTTGATAGCAAGCTCTCTGTCCTTTGTAAAGAACGTCCATTCCATTCCCGACGAGTGAATATCGGCCTTCTTGTCCTGGCCTCTACAATAATACCAGTGTCCAAAGCACTCGACAGTAGAAAATGGATGATTGCCTGTACAGAACATTCCACACGGATTAATCTCCTCGAAGAAAATTGTTTCGTCGGGGGCTTCGTCATAAGCCAGATCATCGGGCAATACGATATGAGATACATCAAAGCCCTCTGCTTCCTTCATATCCAGCCACTCTGATATGTTCATTGATATTTTCTCCTATAATCTTTGCGAATGCCACCAAGCGAAATGAATGTCTCACATACTCTTGTATTTCGACTATGAGCGACCGATTATGCGCTTAGATGCCTTATAGACCCCGTAACCGAGCAGGGCGACAGTTCCGGTTACCAAGGGAATACCGAAAACAACGATGGCGGTTATAGCCCTGATTGCTTTGGCAGCAGTGGCAAGCTTCTTCGACCGCTTTTCTTGTCCATTAGCGGGTTCATCAGATCTGTGGCGATCTGCAAAACACGTGTAATCATCTCCGTGGCCCATCACTATGCCCTGCTAATAATCTACTACATTTTCAAGCATTGGTGGACAATTTCTTAAGGGTGACTATACAGAACTGTCTCATTTTTTCATTTTGGGCTTTTGCCCGGCCAAAGGCCTGTTCGAAAAACTTCATCTGCGGCGTTCTATTTGCGTCTTGTGACGTTCCGACGTACGTTGATAGGTCTGCGGTCTAAAAGGGTGCCTCATTTCACTCCTACCAGTTTGAGCTGGTTACATATCATCGAGCGCTGGTTCGAAAAATTGACCAGAAAAAGAATGCATCCCGGCGTCTTTGCCAGCGTCAAAGACCTCATTTGGTTTTTGAGACATCACAGTAGCTTGCATGCCGTGTCTCTCATCGGCCCCTTATGAACTCCTCGATTGCTCTGTTCACTTGCTCCGGTTTTTCCATCATTACCATATGACCTGCATCCTCTATAAGGACGAGCCGTGAGTCTTGAATCGCGTGATTGAGATAATGGGAATATTTTGGAGGGGTCAGGGAGTCGTCCGTCCCGCATACAATGAGCGCGGGGACTTGCAGTGAACTTACAGAATCCATGATGTCGAAGCTATCGCAGGCATTAAAGTCTTTATAGATGACTTCCGCGCTGCATTTCATCGTCTCATCAAAATCCTCTTTCTTTAAGGCTGACGAGGCTTGCCTTGAAAAGGCCAGATCAATGATGTTGTGGATCGTGCCCTCCTTGTTTTTCTTGATGTCTTCAAGGATTTGAGGCAGGACCTTGAGTTTGGCCCCTGTTCCTATAAGAACGATGCCCTTGACGACATGATGATACGAAAGCGCTAAGGACATGGCGATGGCGCCGCCCAGTGAATGACCGGCAACGTAACATCTCCCCAAGTTGAGCCTCTTGATTGTCCCATATATCTCATCCCGATATTCTTCTGCGGAATCATAGCCATGGCCCGGAGACTCTCCGTGTCCGGGTAAGTCGACAAGCACTACCTCCATGGATGACTGCAAAGAGTCCCTCTGTCTGTACCACATGCGGGTATTCCAACCGGAACCGTGGACAAAAACAATTTTTTCTCCTTGTCCATACCTTTCTACATATAAGTCCATAGAGCCCCGACAGTTTTCTTTAAGAAAGCCAGATAAGCGAATGATCTCATGAATGCAGTGCCTTTCGACAACAAGGGAGACCAGTCAGGAATGTTAGTAACTTCCTCAACTTTGCTGATTTTCTCGCCCATGAATCCATTTTCCCGTAACCATGATTGAATTTCAAGTACAAAATCTCGACGTGTCAAGCCGAAATCTCTGGCCTTGCCAATCGAACGCCCTCTCTCTATTCTATTTGTGAGGCATTATTGGCTACTGGCGAAAGACTTTGATCGGCATTATAATCTTATCAACGGCTATCGGGTGTGCCCCCCCTCCGCATGAGTGGGCTGATCCGGTGGGGATGCATTTGTTGAGACGTTGAGGACTTGGTGAGAGACATTTTACTGCAAAGGTACAAAATCACAAAATGGAGTGTGCTTATGGTGAAATATATTGTATCAGTCGTTCTGCTGGTGCTCATTGCCCTTACGTGGGGTGTTACAAGAGCGGACGACACGCACATGATGACAAAGGAGCAACTTCTTTCCCTCTTGGGAAAACCCAATGTAATCATCATTGACGTGCGCACGAACTATGACTGGGATAACAGCAAAGTGAAGATCAAAGGGGCCGTCAGGGAAGAGGGTATGAAGTTCGGGTCCTGGATGAAGAAATACCCCAAGGACAAAACAATCGTACTCTATTGTGCCTGAGTGAATGATGCAACGAGTGTCAGTTTGACACAAGCATATCTGAAGGCAGGCTACGAGAAAGTTTACTCTCTGAGAGGCAGTAGTCCGAAGGGTGCCTGGGACGATTGGGTCAAGGCCAAGTATCCGACGGAACCCAAGTAACAGCCCTCAATGATTGCCCGGCCATTTCCCATGAGGGCTGGGCAGGCCGCTCGTCTTTTTCTCACCACAGGAGATCCAGTCTATCGCTCCACTTCTTCTGCAGTCTGCGCCCGAGAGACACCCAATGACGGCTCCTCCGGGATGAGAAAAGGACTGTCAACGATAGCAGGAAAATTGCCGGGTCCAGATAGATGCTCCACGACGCCATGGTGGATCCGATGGCCCCGAAACAACCGCATTCCATATCCACTCCCCGGGAGAGTACGATAGCCTTGGCAATGAGGAAAGAAATGCTCAGCAGGGCGATGCCGAGAGCCGACAGACGGGTCAGCAGGCCGAAAAGCAGGCCAACCGCGCAGCCGAGCTCGATGAACGGGAGCGCCCATCCGAAGGCGATCGCCAGCGGTCCCGGCAGTATGTCGAAATTGTACACCATGGCGACCGAGTAGTGTTCAATATTGACGAGCTTTCCAAGTGAGGAGACGAGAAAGGTGCTGGCCAGAACCAGACGGAAGACAAGTATCACATACCGATTTTCCAAAACCCTGCTTCGAATAGTGCCGCTCGCACCGACGACCAATTGTTTTTTTATGACACACCTCCCATAAACAATCAAACCAGATACCCTCAGAGAGCATAACGCACCACGGAGTTGCCTGATTAATAGTGTCCACCTAGAAACCACGACTTGCTTAAGTATAATACCCTTCCGGCATACTGGCAAGCTAACCGACATCCAAAACTTCAAGCCAATTCTTTTTTGAACTAAGTGCCGATGAAGTAGGTTTATGCCGGTCGTTGGTAACTCTCGTCACTCTCTTGATTTGCCACCCACGAATCCATTTTCCGCACTAGTGATCAAATTCGTTGAGAATATGATTCAGAAACGGTTTTATACCGGGGTTTACATAACCAGACCCAGAGGTTGATTTTTTACGACATCATGCAGGATGCGCCGCCTTGTAAACGGGGAGGAATGGGAAGAGGGTGGGAAGGAGGGGGGGAGACCCCACCCTAAGGGCCATCCATTCTATCCAATGAGTGCTAGAGAAAGAAACCATGATTCTTCCCAACAGATGGAGGTTTTTTGCAGCTTTACAGATACCCACCCCGTGGGCGGGGTCATTCACTTGCTCACTATCCGTCTACACGATGATATAGATAAGAGGTTATTTTTTTATGAAGGGAAAAACCCGTATGACGGAACAGGCGACGACGACTGGCGTCTGCTCATGAACCTTAACCAATCTCGATTGCCAGCAGGCCGTCGTCGAAGGTATCCGAAGCATGATAGAACGGTTGGACTGGGACGGGGTAAATCCGGCGGGACCCATTTGGATGGCACAGAAGGCTTGAAAAGCTCGAAAGATTCATGCTCCTCAATGCCGACGTACGCCCCGAGGTTGAGCGCGCCTCCGGCGTTGAGTCGGCGAATCTTATTCGTGGATCACAGTCTGCTGCCAAAAAACTGGGCATCTTTCTTGATTACTGTGTCGATCTGGTGCCCCTCTTTCAGGAACTCTGATTAGACGATTTGGAGAAAATGCGCGTCGGAAAACCGCACCTCGATCTCGTCCTTACTCATCTACATGACTGTTTTGATACAAACATGCGCGACGCCGTTGGTGCTGATGCCGCACGATTGTTTTAGACACTCGATTACCATGACCTGACATTCATCATCGAAGACCCGTGGATACTTTGGCGTTTGGGTCGGGAACGATATGCAAAGATTGCCGCGCGATATCGTCCCCTCACAAACTGGCAGAACTATCTTGGTGTATATTCAGCGCCGTCAAGCGTGAGCAAACATCCCCAAGTAAACGGCAGACCAGCGTGGACCTGGCACAGTTGATTCATGCCGCGCAGAGCTTTTTTTACTGTTATATACTACTACACGGGTTCGATGACGGATCTCGACGGGGGGGGGCCCCTGTTGTGGTTGCCTCAGCGGTGGTGACATGTTGTGAGCGTTCTCACAGGGGGTTCCTAATCGAGCCACTGGCAGGTGTTGGTATACACGTCCGGTCCAGCCGCACTCGATGGCCAGGATTGGGTGGTGTGAGCTGCCGGACATGTCTAGGTGCCTGCCGGAAAAGATGCCCTGCGCCCCGCAACAGCCAATGTATTCGCGCTTGTGACGGACTTTACAGGAAATCTCGAAAACGCCAAAACAACACCGGAGAGGGCGGAGATCACCTTTGCGAGTCAACCAAGAAGGGTTTTTTGCGAGGGTGAGTCGCAAACCAACAGGGCTCACCATAGATGGAAAGGAAGCTTTACTGGAATTGAGCGGTGAGTACGTGCTCCGTTTGCCTCGTGGCAAACACGGGGCCATGATTACGTGGTGATGATCCGCTGTGAATAGTACCACCCCCAGGGGGTGGTACTATTCACTCCCAATCGCCGTCGGTCTGCGGCTGCGGGATCGTATAGGTCATGAGTGTCGCGATATAACGGTTGAAACCTTCCGGATCCCCCGCCTCGAGCTTTTCGATCTCTGGCAAAATTTTCTGCATCACTTCTTTGTCGTAGACGATGTCGAGAGGGTAGTGCATAAAGGATGATCGTCTGATGAGGGAATAGACCTTTTTCTGCTCCGCCGTAAGGGCAAGATACTTGTCGATTTCACTGAGCATATAGGTCTTTTTCTCGTCGAGATATCCGTCTACCTGCATGAGGAGGTTGGGCCCGTAATCGCCGCAGGAGAAATAGCTGTGTATTTCATCGAGAGAGGTGACAAGAAGCCTGATCTCGGCAATGATCTCCTCGTCCGTCATGGGTATGAAGGTACCTTCCTCAACCATTTTCCGCATCGGTGATTGCGGGTGTAAGGCGAAGGTACGGACCCTTATGAAATCAGGCCTGACAATGTTGAGAACATGGGCTGTTTCTTTGGCGTGTTCCTCGCTCAAGGTCTGCCCGCCGATGCCTGGCATTATGTATTCCGAGAGCGATATGCCCGCCTCAACGACTTTGGCTCCAGCCTCAATAATGTCCTCGGGGGTAATACCTTTTCTGATCATTTTGAGTACTTTCTCCGAACCGCTTTCCATACCCACGTGGATCCTCGTCAGGCCTGCCTTCCGCAGTTGCCGAAACTCATCGACGGTTTTTCGCTTCAACGTCGTGGCCCGCCCGTACGTTGTGATCCGCTCGATTGCAGGAAATTTCGTCTTCATATAATTGACTATTTCGAGGATGTCGGCGGTCTTCAGGACGAGACTGTCAGCGTCCTGAAGGAATGCGGTTTTTATCGTATTCATGTGGCCAGCGTATTCTTTTGCCATGTTGTCAATATCTCTCTTCACTTCTTCCACGGTGCGCCGTGAGAATTTGACTCCCTTGTACGCGGGGCAGAAGACACACTGGTTCCACGGACAGTTTCTTGTGACTCTCACGAGGAGACTCTGCGCCTCGCTTGGTGGCCTGATTACTCCTTGTTCATACATCGTACATCTCCTTGTAGATCAAAATGGATTGCAATTATTCGCTATTGAGTGCTCATTGTGCTTTGATACCGACGGTAGCCATGTAGATCACTGTTTCTTCAACGCCATCGAGGTCAAAAAGTTTGTTGACCGCATCATCATAGAAAGCGCCGACTGCGCAAACGCCTAATCCCAGCGCTTCTCCCGCAAGATAGAGGTTCTGGGCGATATGACCGGCATCGAGATAGATGTACCGGTAGGACCTCTGGCGGTATTTCCATCTTCCCCGCGATATAACACCAGACCAGATAAAGGTCGCCTGTGCCCCGAGAATGACGGTCTGCTGGAGGGAAGCTTCCGTAAGCGCCTGTGAGAAATCGCCTTTTTTCAAGAGTTCGAGGTCAAAATCACCAGGTCTGAAATGATATAGTCCTTGCTCGAGACTATCCACAGCCCGTATACTGAGATATGTTTCTATGGGATAGAGCCCGCCCGCAGAAGGTGCAGTCCTGAAAAAGGTATCGCCGAATTGTGCTGTCAGTCCTTGAGTGGCCCAGAGGAGCGCCGCCAGGTCGTTCAATTTGAGCGTTTGTTGAGAGACATAGTCTCTTCTTGTTCGCCTTTTTAAAAGGAGTTTCCAGAGATTTGCGTCGCTCGGAGTTTTAGGTTGCGGAAGTGACACCTGTGAGATGGGGTCTTTATATTCTTTGAAGGGCGCCGGTATTGATTGATAATCGAGCATATAACGGTTCAATATCTCAGGTGTATACTTTGTTTCATGCTGAAATTGTTCACCAATCTCATATGTTTTTTTATTTTTTTCCTTTTCACTCACCAGACCACCCTCTTTTTCTGTGATTTGCCTGCATAATAAATATGCTTCAAATGTGTCCACAAGTCAATGAAAGGAGCTGAAAAAATTGAAGATTACAACGCTTTGTTGCCATCGGGATAAAAAAAGGCTAAAATTATATACTAACCTTGTATGACAGAACCTTGAAGAGGAGATAAAAAGGGGTTGATGAGCGAATACACAACTGTTAATGACCTCTTAAAATCTTTGAACCTTACCGAAGAAGAGCTTGAGATGCATAAGGAACTCATCGAAGAATGCAGAGAAAACGAACGGAAGATAACTGAATATTGTGATGCGACAAAACGGAATATCGAAAGGATTTCCAAAGTCTTTCAAGGTATATTCACAAAATGAATATTCTGGAGATAGCCTTAGAAGATCTGATTACTGAAGCAGAGTGCCTTTCGTTAAAAATGATACCAGCCGACAAATTCTATCGTGAATAGCATGCTATCTTCATAAACCCATGTCTTTACTCGTCAAATGGTTGTTAATGACCATATCGATCGGTATCGCTGCTCACCTCGTACCTGGTGTTTCGGTGAGCGGTTTCTTCTCTGCGCTCTGGGTAGCGCTCTTCCTAGGAATTGTCAATGTTCTGATACGGCCAATACTTATCCTCATTACTCTCCCCATCAACATTTTGACGCTGGGACTTTTTACCTTTGTGATAAATGCCTGTCTGGTACTTTTTGCATCATCTGTGATGAAGGGTTTCGAGGTAAGAGGATTCTGGACGGCGATGTTCTTCAGCATTGTGCTGTCCATTATCAACTATCTTTTGAATACCCTGATAAGGGCCGGTCACCGGAAACAAGAATGATGGGATTATAGCAAGTTCCCTTCATCCCATATTTTCTTCTTGTCTGCCTGCTCTATCTGTTTATTGTTCCTTTAGGAATATAAAGCCATCTTTTGATATTTCCTCTTCATTTGATTTCACATTGTTTATCCTACAATGTCCTGACGGACATTCATGGATGTTCGCCGTCGGCACGCTCTATATCGGGATGCAACTTGGTATGTGCCCTTCTCTCAATTTCGACATTTCTCACCACGGCCCACAAACTTATTCGCATCACCCTTGTCATGCCGAGCCGTAAGACATGTTTTCTGAAAGGGGGAATTAAATTATATTGACTGTAATCGATACTCGCCACGCCATCTGAGACTGAGGGTGAGGCGATCTCAAGCAACACCGATCATAAAATCGAGCATTTTCTGGGGAAATCTGGTTACGGTTGCGGGAGGCAACGTCTCCCATTCGGAATCTACACGAGAGTATGTATATTTTCCGGAAACCCGTGTATAATGCTCGAATGGATGTCATCCACGCTGTATTGAGATCGAGCAGTATCACCTTTTTCCTGCAATCGTTTATATCACTCTTTGTGATCGTGAATGCAATAGGGAACGTTCCCCTGTTCGTCACGCTCCTGGAGAGGTTCAGTGAAGCTCAAAAGACGGCTATGATGAAAAAAGCCTCCATCGTAGCCGCCCTTACGTTGCTCATAGTGACCGTGACGGGTAACCTGTTCTTTCGTCTTCTGGGCATCGATATGTTCTCCTTCACGACTGCCGGCGGTATACTGCTCATGATCATTTCAATCGAGATGCTTCTGGGACTCAGGACAAGGACCCAGTCCTCCACGGACGAGGAGAAGAGCAGTTCGGAAATGGACGAAATAACGGTTATTCCCCTTGCCATCCCTCTTTTGACGGGACCGGGTGCGCTCACCACGGGGATCGTGCTCTTCCATACGGCGGGAAACATTCAAAACAGAATAATCTTGATGGGTACCATCGTCCTCGTTTTTTTGATTTCCTACATAATACTTTCCCGATCAAAGCCCATCCTTACCTTCCTTGGAAAAACCGGTACCAGGGTAGCGAGGAGAATAATGGGCCTCATGTTGCTCTCGATAGCCGTTCAATTCATCATCAAGGGTATTTTTGAAGCCGTCCGTTTGTACAAGCCATAGAGGATAAGGCACCCCTTGTTTTCATTGAGACAGAATGCACTCTTGCTGTGTGAATCCATGCCCACGCATGGTTGGTGATTTCAGCATTCAC
The DNA here is from genome assembly GCA_963754785.1 of uncultured delta proteobacterium. Classification (GTDB taxonomy): domain Bacteria; phylum Desulfobacterota; class Syntrophorhabdia; order Syntrophorhabdales; family Syntrophorhabdaceae; genus PNOF01. The sequence continues at coordinate 130,010 of CAVWHH010000029.1, forward strand.
TGTGATGTGGCAACAAGGGCATATAAAGAAGGTTTCTTTCACCCATACCCACACCTCTCGGCCCCGGGGTACTTTGATGGCCGGAAAATTGTCGCTTCAGCTATGACCGTGGCAAAAGGATGAAAAGGTTTTTCGCTATATCACCGGTATACGGCCTCTTATTATCCTGACTATGCCCCTTGTTTACTCGGATCTTACGCCGTTTCTATTGCTTGACCTTGCTATTCCATGACAAGCAGATGCCAATACCTCAGAGTGTACCTGTCTCAACACCACTCTTTTCAGATGGAAGTGGGGTAACGAATACCGGCTTTTGGGACCTCTCCAGCACTGAACTGACGGTCCTCCAGAGAAAGGTCCGTTTCAACCACCCCTTTTCGTGGGTCCCGAGGACGATCATGTCACACTCATTCGTATCCGTTTCTTCCGTCGAGCCTCTTTTCTCAGGCGAGGTTGCTGGGCGAACAGGTAGATTTTGCTCTCAGCATATAATGATTAGGAATAGAACAATCAATGCTAAGTGCGATTCCAAACAACGCGCAACCTAATTACCCATCACGATTACTACTCGAACTTTTCAGCGTGGAAGGGATTATCGAAAAGTGCATCTTATAGGAAGATATCCATAGGCAATACGTTTGGGAGAATCCTCACTTATGCGGACATCCGGGAGGGTTTGAGGCGACCCGAGACCGCGGAACTCATGCAATTCACTGTGTAGTCATTTAAGGGGCAGGACACTATTTTCGGGATATACTCACGAGTCGTTGTCTCCCCTGCCTATGCACTGTGCTCCTTCATTATCCGTGCAAGGTCCTTCATGACCATGTCCTGTATCCTGCTGAGGGCCTCTTCGCTTACCGCTTCAAACCTGAGCACGAGAATAGGCTGCGTATTGGAAGACCTGACGAGCCCCCAGCCATCGTCAAAAACAACCCTTGCGCCATCGGTATCGATGACCTTAAATTTGGTTTTATAGTATTCGGTGAGTTTTCGTACAATCTCAAATTTCATATTGTCGGGGCAATCCATCCGTATTTCGGGCGTAGAATACATTTTCGGAAGGTCGCTCAAAAATTCCGACACCGGCCTCCCATCCCGCTCCATAACCTCCAGGAACCGCAGCGATGCATAAATGGCATCATCATATCCGAAAAATCTGTCGGCAAAAAAGATATGACCGCTCATCTCTCCACCCATGAGGGCCCCGAGTTCCTTCATCTTCTGTTTGATGAGAGAGTGACCGGCCTTCCACATGACAGGTTTACCACCTTGTCTTTCGATATCTTCGAAAAGGTTTTTGGAACACTTCACCTCTGAGACGAAATAGGCACCCTTGTTTTCTTTCAGGATATCCCGTGCGAAAATAATCATGAGGTAATCACCCCAGATAATGTTACCTTGCTCATCTATGACCCCTATCCTGTCCGCATCACCGTCGTAGCCTATACCGACGTGGGCTTTCTGTTCCACCACAGTCTTTCTCAGCACCTCAAGGTTTTTCTCCACCGTCGGGTCGGGAAAATGGTTCGGAAAATGACCGTCCATATTACAGAAAAGTTCAACGACTTCCTGTCCCATTTCCCTCATGATAGGCACGCCGATTGTTCCACCCGTGCCGTTGCCGGCATCGACCACCACTTTGAAATGTTTTTTCAGTTGTATGTTTGTTCGTAAAAACCCATAATAATCGGAAATAATGTTTGTATATTCTCTGCACGATCCCTTACCTTTTACAAATCGCTCCTCTTCAATGATTTTTCGTATATCTTGTATCTGTTCGCCGAAGATTGTCGATTTCCCGAAAGCCACTTTGAAACCGTTCATTTCAGGCGGGTTGTGGCTTCCCGTAATCATGATGCCGCCCTCAACGCCGAGGTTAAAAAGCGAATAATAAAAAAGACCCGTCGGTACAAGCCCGATGTCGATGACATCCAGTCCGCTCTCAACCATGCTCTCAACAAGGAGATTCCGATAGCGCTCGGATGAGAGCCTGCAATCACGCGCGATTGACGCGGTTTTTTTTCCACGCTCGCTTATATACACGGCAAAGGCCTTTCCGATATTTTTTACCACATTATCCGTCAAATCCTTTTCAACATTTCCTCTGATATCGTATTCCCTAAAGATCTCTTTATTCATTCCAAACTCCTATTCGTTGATATACGCCACACCCACCATTGCTGCTTCTTCTCCCAGCCTTGCTTTTTCTATGTACAGATCCGTAAGTGACGCCGACAGGGCCCTCTTTTTGAGGATCGTCTCCATCTCATGGATAAGGTATTTTGTCCCGTAAATGACACCACCCCCCAGCACCACAATTTCAGGATTCAGGAGATTCACAAGACTTGCGACCCCGGCGCCCAGATATTCAATAACCTCCTGCCAAATCTGCGTGCACAGATCGTCCTTGAGCATGTATGCTTCTTCGATGATACCGGCATGAAGATGTTCCGTGTTCCCGCCGACGAGATCGAAAATCTTCCCGCGATAGCCTTTCTCTATCTTTTTTTTCACCCTCTCGACAATGTAAGCGCCGCCGCAGTAAGCCTCAAAACATCCGCAGTTACCGCAATTACAGCGGTATCCGTATGGATTGAGGATCGTGTGGCCCACCTCGGCGCCGACATTTGAAAAACCCCGGTAAAGCTTCCCGTCAAGGATAAGACCTCCGCCAATCCCGGTGCCTATGAATATGCCGAGGACGTCCTGCGTGACGCCCTTCAATCCGAATTTCCACTCGCCGTATGTTGCCGCGTTTACATCGTTCTCAATATGTGTCTTTATCCTGAAGGTCTTTTCAATATCGTCTTTGAGCGGCACATTATGCCAACCCAGGTTGGGAGAGAAGAGTATTATATTTGATGTTTTTTCAATTTGACCTGCTGTTGCGATGCCAATCCGCTCGATCTTTTTGTTCTGAACGTCTGTTTCTTGAATAATGTCCTGTACCAGACGTATTATATCCTCTTTCACGCCGTCGTAACCCTTCTCTGTCTTTGTGACGATTTTTTTCAGATGGGCCATCGCGCCGTTTTCGTTCACGATTCCGGCCGCAATCTTGCTTCCGCCTATATCAATTCCGATCCTCATTCAATTTCTCCTATCATTCACTATCGGCTTCCTATTCACCGCTTTTCAGTATTTGTATCATCATCATCGCGTTCTTTGCCGCCTTGCCGGCGTGACAGTTATTAAAAAAGACGAATGTCGTCGATGCCCGTCCGGCAATATCCCTGATGGGGACCACAAACTGCTGGAGTTCCTTTTCGGAGTATAAATAGTCGTAACGAACTTCCAGAGGTTCCTTGAACCACGAAGTATTTCTGCCGTGAAAACGGAAATAGCCTATTTGCGATGTGAGGGCCGGTGAGAAGGGAAGAAGTCCTTTAAGCTTCGGTTCATCGACAATACAGTATCCGTAAGCAAGCTCTCTCAATGTATCCATATAGCGATCCTCGGACCATTTGGTGTTTCTGAATTCTACGATTGATTCATACCCGTCAAATTCTTCTCTTAGGAGCCGTAAATAATCGATATTCTCGTCACCGGGAATGAACATGTAAGGGAACTGGAAAAGCAGCGCCTTCAAATTACCATTTAAAGGCACCATCCCGGCCTTGAAGCGCCTGCAAATCTCCTTCACGTTATCTGTCTTTTCGTGGGTCATAGTCTTGTGTGCCTTGACGACAAAGGAAAAATCACGGGAGGTCCTTTCCGCGAAAGATTCCATAGTTTTTTCAGAAGGCATCGAATAATAGGTATAGTTTACCTCGATGGCCTTGAAGCCGAGCGTTTTTTCGTAGTACGGCAGCATTTCGTGTTTTTTCATGCCTTCGGGATAGACGACGCCCACCCAATCATCAAAAGAAAATCCGCTCGTTCCGATCAGTATTTCGCCCATGAGTTTTCGTTTGACATCGCTTTCGTATCTAAATAATATATGGGGGTAGAGAAAATCTCAAGGCAAAAAGGGGAATCAGATGGAAAAACAATACGTCCTCGACGACATGAGCCTCAAAGAATCATGGAGGCTTTTCCATATCATGGCCGAGTTTGTGGAAGGTTTTGAGAACCTTTCAGAAATTCAGCCCGCCATTACTTTTTTCGGTAGCGCGCGGTGCCATAAAGGTGAAGAACTTTACGAGAACACCTTTGAGCTCGCAAAAATCCTGGCGAAAAACGGTTTTAATATTATTACCGGCGGCGGCCCCGGCGTCATGGAGGCGGCAAACAAAGGAGCAAAAGAAGGCGGGGCAAAATCGGTAGGCATCAACATAGAATTGCCCTATGAACAGAAGCCGAATCCTTATTCAACCATCAAGTTGAGCTTCCGGTATTTCTTTGTCAGAAAGGTTATGTTTCTGAAATATGCCATGGCCTATATCGTCATGCCTGGCGGTTTCGGGACGATGGATGAATTCTTTGAAGCGCTCACCCTCGTGCAGACAAAAAAGATGAAGTCCTTTCCGATCATCCTTGTCGGCTCTTCTTATTGGACAGGGCTCATTGAATGGATGAAGACAAATCAGCTCAATACAGGCAAGATTACGAAAGAAGACCTGGAGATTTTCAAGATCATAGACGATCCCCAAGAGATCCTCGAATACGTAAAGAAGTTCGTGATTTTATGACAAGTCTATTTTACGTGCGAATACAAGATATCCCGTATGGGCGATCATTCTGTCCTGCGGTCTTACCCTTTCTGCCACCGTTTTATATTTCCTGTGCATGATCTCCATGACTTCGATATGGCCGAAACCGTTTTCCAACGCCTTCAATAGCTCTGAAATCTGATTGGCCGTAGGAACGATCATGCCCACAGAAGCGCTCTGTCTCATGAGGCTTCTCACCCTGTTAAGGCACATCCAGGGCTCGCGTACGTCGATAAAAGCCGCATCAAATCCGCCATCGAAGTAATCGTTTACATCTTGATTCTTTAGCTCAACGTTTCCCCACTCGCCATACTTTTCAATGTTCTTTTGTGCGTTCTTGTAGTGCCTTTCTTCCTGTTCGAAGGTAACGACCTTTCCCTGGGGGCCCACCGCATGAGACAGGATATAGGTGAAGGCGCCGCTTCCCGTACCGACCTCAAGGATTCTGGAACCATTTTTCACGTTAATTTTAAAAGCGATAAAAAAACTGTCTTTTGGAAAAATGATCTGGGTCTCTCTCCTAAAGGCATACATGATGATATCTTCGATGGTCGGCTCGTAGATTTCATATTCACCGATCCTTGCGCCATACTCTCTGCCGATAATATCTGAATAATTGAGAACGCCGCCTTTGCCGTGAAAACCCTGGTTAAGGGTGATGCGTTTGAGGTATTTCCTGTCTTTGTGGATGATTAAGACAAGACCATTGTCCTGAGCTATGGCCATGGATTATGCTGACCACCAATAAAGAATACCGTCCGGTTCATCCAGTTAATCTATTATAAATACCGGCCGGTTGTCAAAATATGCTGTCCTGCGAAGAAGATGATTGTAAGCCTGAAAATATGGTATATTTTATTATAGGCACCCATGACATGATGTGCGCGAATGATACGGTATTTAGTCAGCTTCAATGCGGCGTTATTCGCGTCATCGACGGAGTCGAGCTGGAGAACCACATATTTCTTGTGTCTCAGCTTCCCTGCTGCGCGCAGATAGCGCTTCCCTACTGGGCAAAAATCACCGGCAGAATCAAAAATGCTCTCCCCCGGGAGGTGCTACTGAATATTGTCGCAACATTATTTGATAATGACGACTTGATGCTCGCAGATTACACCGATGTGATTGCCCTCGATAGAGGAGAAAAAGGAGAATTCGAGGTAAAGCTCATCGAATATCATAACGGGGCAAAGATCTATGCGATAGATATAAAGGAAATAGAGCAGCTTTAATACCTGATTATGGACAAAGAATCGATCAATAGACCTTTTGCTGACCTTCCCGAGTTCGTAACAGAACATAAAATCAGCCTGAAAGTATCCGAGGAACCTAGCCCGCAGGCGGAGGGGAAACGCGGAGATGACAAAAGTCTTCTTACCGAGGCAATGCAGGGTGTGAAGGCTATTCGTGGCTACAAAGAACGGGTCATGGTGAAGCGGGATGTGCAGCGTCGCAAGAAGACGGCAGATTCAGTGGGCCCGTTGAAGATGCTTGAGGAAGCCATTCAGCAGGACCGTGATCTCAATGTTATGAATTTGCCTGAATATATGGAAGGGTATGCCGAAGGCATCCATCCCCTCACGATGGAGAAACTGAGAAAGGGTGAATTCTCTGTCCAGAAAACGCTCGACCTCCATGGTTATTCCATTGACTCCGCGGGTGAGCTGTTTCAAACATTCATGCGTGATACGATCCGTGAAGGACTGCACTGCGTAAAGGTGATACACGGCAGAGGCCTCAAATCGAAAGAGGTGCCTGTATTGAAGCAAAGCCTGAAGACATGGATCATAAAGGCGATGCACCGCAAATGGGTCATTGCCTTTTCCAACGCAACGATGAACGATGGTGGGCCGGGGGCGACCAATATCCTTCTGCAAAAGAAGCCGATAAAAAAGCGAATTCGCATCTTTGGATGACAGAAACAGCCCTTTATCTAACAGTCAATTCAGCTGTTTTTACCTTCACAAAACAGTGGTTCTTTCAGCCAAATAAAAGAGGAGAGCCGTTGGACCCCCCTCTTTTCGCAGTTTGTCTTTCTTTGACGGTGCGCTATGCGGTTATTTTGCGTATGCGACATCAAGTGCATAATTCAGATAACTGACTGTCTTGTAGTCGCCCTTTACCTTCGCGCCGATCTTAAGACCCTTCGCCTTATTGTACTCCTGGTCGAATTTTGTGTAGTCATCCTGTAAGGTAAGGTTGCCCTTGCCTGTCTTCACCACGAAACAATGGCACAGTACATCATGGCTTAGCACTGTGCCTTCAAAGTCCATGGATTTTGCTGCTGCCAGACTCGTATTGAATTGCTGCAACGCCGGGTTAGCGTTGTCCTGGGCCAAGACTGCGCCTACAAACGTAGCACTCAACAACAACGCCATAAAAACTACCAATACTCTTTTCATACGGAACCTCCTCATTAGAATTTAAAACCTCATGATAGGAAGTTAAGGATCACCAAATGCCTTTGTCAAGGGGATGGAGACAATATTTATTTGACAACCCCAGGGGGAATGCATAGTATAGCCTAGGAGCTTTTCTATGGAGCTGGAAATCATATGTCTTTGAACGGTATTATCGCTTTTAGCTCAGGCATACTATCGTTCTTTGCTCCCTGTGTACTGCCGCTCGTACCTTCGTATCTGATCTTCATAAGCCGTGTCACTATCAACAACTTTGATGAGTTGAAGACGTTAAAATACAGAAGAAGTATGTTCCTCCATGCGGTTATCTTTGTTTTGGGATTCTCTTTTGTTTTTGTATCTTTAGGCCTATCGTCTTCAATGATCGGTTATTTCCTGTCAACTTACCAGACATATATTTTGAGGATCGGGGGGGTCATACTCATCGTGATGGGGCTATTTTACCTGAACATTATCAAGATACCTCTCTTGGACCAGGAAAAGATTATTCACCTGAAGGAAAAACCCATAGGCATCTTCGGCACTTTCTTTGTCGGGGTTACCTTTTCTCTTGGCTGGTCACCCTGCATAGGTCCTGTGCTTTCCTCCATATTGATTATCGCCTCAACAGAAGAGAGCCTCTGGCGAGGCGTATATCTGTTGAGCATGTATTCCCTGGGGCTTGCCGTTCCGTTCCTTATATCGGCCATTTTATTCAATCGGCTTTTGGGCCTCCTTAAAAGATATGGTTACGTTGTCAAGTATACCGTAAAGGTTATGGGGGTACTCCTTATCGCCATCGGGTTCTTGCTAATCACCGGATACTTCAACAGAGCCAGCCAATGGCTGGAGCAGCTCTTTTAAATACCCATAAGGCGGGGGGTCTTTACAAATGAAAGAACATGGCTTACGTTATATGACCGTGGAGTGTTAAGGAGGAGATGGTGAGAAAGATATTACTTGCAGGCTTGATGATATGTGTATTGGGGTTTTTTCAAACAGGTCTTGGCGCAGTAAAGGTCCTCGGTACCGACGATGTTCCCAGGATGGCCAAGGAACAATTGAAAGCGATGCTTGGCAATCCCGATCTCATTATTGTGGATGTGCGAATAGCACACGACTGGGATGGCAGTAATACCAAGATCAAGGGTGCTGTCCGTGAGGACGCCTACAAGCTCGGTACCTGGATCAACAAGTATCCAAAAGACAAAACGATAGTCTTTTACTGCCAGTGAGTGAACGAAGCGACCAGTGCCAGTGTGGCACTGCAATTCATGACTAAAGGATACAAGAAAATATATGCCCTGAAAGGCGGATGGAAGGACTGGGAATCAGCCAAATACCCCGTTGAGCCCAAGGATAGAAAATAATGCTGGGGCATATTCTTTCCAATAGAGCCATCTGCCCATTTTCCTTTATCAGCCATTCAAACTTGCTTGTTCCATGATAACTAGGATGGTTAGCTGCCCCTGGGTATGGTTCCGGCCTTTGCTCCTGATAATATAACCATGTTGAAGAGTGTCTCTCCCCTTCTGTAAATCAAAGCACTCCCTTTGTTGACAGCGTCGCCGGCTTCGTCAACATGTATACAATACACCTCGTCGCCTTCTTTTTGCCGTCCAGACATCATATTTGATTGAGAATAGTGTCATATCTCCAAAAAGGGTTCGGAGCAGAGGGGCGGCAACCGGCTTAAACACAAGAAATGGCACAGTACATCATGCTTAAAACTGAGCCTTGGAAGGTCATGGATTTAGCCGCAGTCATTTTCCGCATGAACTCCTGTTTCACATCCGACAGGCCTGAACCCTGAGCTCAGACTACGCCTATAAAAGTAAAGCATAATATCAAAACCATAACCCCTACCGATGCCTTTTTCATGTTCAAACCTACTATTAAGTTCTTTAAACCGCTAGCAACGTGTCGGAGAAATAGTATTCCAGTTGTTATGCTATATAAATTGTCATCAATACTGTTTCATATTTGACGAATTTTGGTTCTTTACTCTGGAACAAGGAGTGGCAGCATCTCCCGTGGGCACCGGAGTAATCCGTGTCTGTCGCGGTTCAGTTCATATTGTCCTTTGGGCTACCTTCCCCAGGTATAATTCCAACAGGTTTTGACTCGTGCAGTAAGGAACCATTCTGCTTTTACCTTTTCCAGTCCTCGAAAAAGAAACCGGCGGGATGATCTTCCTTTATCTGCCCGGAGACGGGTCCAACGGTTTCCTTTCTCTTACCATGGAGTTTTTTTCTTTTCTTTGTTATAAGCAATCTTCTTGTATGATCTTTTACAGAGAGGTTCTTTGGTATCCTTCCCCGGGAAGGCAAAAGTGGTCCTTCGGTGTGCCTTAATCTGTCGGGAGGAATACGTGCCTCTATGTCCCGTTGGTGTGAAAGGGAGATATTGCCTTCGTCGAAGTATTCCTTGTCAACAGAGAGCTGTTTTGTGGAAACGGCCCAGATTGTTTTGTAGGAGATCGGTCATAAGAGAGTACTGACAAGAAGCAGATAAAACGTATCACAAAAGAAAGGGTAACATCACACTATTCCTCGCACTTTTGACTTTCAAAGGCCCCCTTTATCTGTTATAAGAAACAAGGAGGGAAAAAATGGAAAAAATTGGAATTATCGGCCTTGGCAACATGGGCGAGTCTATTATGAAGGCTCTCCTGAGGACAGGGATAAAGAAGGAAGCCCTTTTTTTTACCGAAATTAAGGGTGAGCGTGCAAGTCAGATGGAGAAAATGTACGGCGTGAAACGCACGAAAAGCCCTGTTGAGCTCACCAAAAAGACGGATTACATTCTCCTCGCGATAAAGCCTCAGGACGCGAAGGACCTTGTCCGTGCAATCGCTCCGTATCTCAATGATAAAAAGATCGTCATCTCCATTATGGCAGGCATTACCACGTCCAATATTCTTTCGATTACGAATAAACCGATAAAGATCATCCGGATGATGCCCAATATCTGCGTAAAGGTGGGCGAGGGCATTACGGGTATCACCTCAAACCGTGCCGTGTCAAAAGAAGAACGGGAAAATATCAAAAAAATATTCTCTTCCCTCGGGCATTTTGCCGAAGTTGGGGAAGAACTTATGGACGCCATTACCGCCCTTGGCGGAAGCGGTCCCGCTTTTTTTCTCCTTTTTTTGGAGGCAATGATTGACGCAGGTGTAAAGATAGGACTTGGAAGGGAAAAGGCAAAAATGATATCGCTTCAGGTTGCCAAAGGGACTTTAAAAATGCTGGAGCAAGAGAAGATCCACCTTACTGTCATGCGTGACATGATTACATCCCCTGGCGGCACTACCATCGCGGGTATCTCGCTCCTCGAAGAAAGGGCCTTCAAGGGAAGTGTTATAGAAGCCGTCGAAAAGGCATGGAGGAGGGCAAAAGAACTTTCATCATGACGACGATGAATTCACAGGACAGCAAAAGACAGCACATGGTCGATACTCAGATCATCGGGAGGGGGATCAAGGACAAGAGGGTCATAGCTGCCATGCAAAAAGTGCCGAGACATCTTTTCCTAGATGAAGCGCTCTGGCCCCAAGCCTATGAAGATCATCCCCTGCCCATCGGAGAAAGGCAGACGATCTCCCAGCCATATATTGTGGCCATCATGACCGAGGCCCTGAAACTGACAGGAAAAGAAAAGGTCCTCGAAATAGGCACAGGATGCGGTTATCAAACGGCTATCCTCGCGGAGCTTGCCGAACAAGTATACACCATTGAACGAATTCCGTCTTTAGCCAAGCGGGCACGGAAAACTTTTGATACACTGCAATATAGAAATATTGTCGTCACCATCAGAGACGGTACCACCGGCTGGAAGGAGCATAGCCCCTATGAAGGCATCATCGTAACGGCGGCTTCTCCGAACGCTCCCGAGCCTCTTCTTGATCAGCTCCTCACAGGAGGCCGGCTTGTCATTCCCATAGGAGACGAGTTTTCGCAGGAATTGATTGCATACGAGAAAGAGGACGGGAATGACTTCAAGAAAGAGAACTATGGCGGGTGCCGGTTTGTAAAACTCATCGGGGTATACGGGTGGAAAGAATAAAAGATAAAGACCAAAGTTCATACCCTCCGGAAGACACTGGGATCCTGGCGGAAAAGCTTTACATGAGAGACCTCCGGAGGCTTCCCCTCCTCACGCTGGAAGAAGAAAGAGCGTGCGCGGAGGGGATTGTCAGGGGAGACCCCCTCGCTCGAAGAAAGTTGATCGAAGCCAACCTGAGACTTGTATTGAAGATTGCAAGAAGATATGTCAACCAGGGGTTAGCGCTTCTCGACCTCATCGAGGAAGGCAACATCGGTCTGATCAAGGCTGTTGAGAAATTTGACCTTGCAAAGGAATGCCGATTTTCCACGTATGCCACATGGTGGATAAAGCAATCCGTAGAGCGGTCTATCGCGAATCATTCAAGAACAATACGTCTGCCCGTCCACGTTTCATCGAGGGTTAACAAGATAACGAAACTGGTCGACGGTTATCTGGAAAAGGAAGGAAGAGAGCCTACCATAGAGGAGATTGCCCACGATACCGGCTATCGCATAGATTTTGTGAGAAACCTCTTTTCTATAGCCATTAAAACCTATTCTTTGGAAACTTTCATAGACGAGGAAAACAAATTAACGCTGGAAGAAGTACTGGTGAACCCTTCAAACGAGGAACCCCTTTCCGTCCTTGAACATGCAAGAAGGGTGGAAGAGGTTGCGTCATGGCTTGATACATTGACCACCGACGAAAGAAAGGTTATTATGCTTCGGTTTGGCCTCGATGGCGATGACCCTCAGACACTTGAGAACGTAGGAAAGATATTTGGCGTTACAAGAGAAAGAATACGGCAGATAGAACAAAAAGCCCTCAATAAACTACGCAAAACCGTGAAGAGAAAAAACATTGGAACAGAAAGTCTCTGAGACGCATAGTCGCAAAAACGCAGCCGTAGATATTGTAAAAAAGGGTTCCGTCATCACCATCATTACCCTTATCAGCAGACCGATAGGTTTTGTCAGGGAGGCGGTTCAGGCATATCTCTTCGGGGCCACAATGCTCGTTGACGCCTTTGTTGTTGCCTTTGTTTTTCCGGAACTCATTCAGACACTCTTTGTCACAGGGGCGACAAGCGCTTTCCTCATTCCGGTCTGCTCCCGTTATGTGGATGATACGAAAGAGTTCTCCCGTATATATGGAACATTTATTAATCTTGCCGTCATTATTCTCGGTCTTGTGTCTCTCATTCTTTTCTTTTGCGGCTCCCGTATCATGAGCATTACCGGATTCAACCCGGAAACAAAGAAGATAGCCGCGGTGCTTTTTGTAATTATGATACCCGTCATCGCCTTGCATGGTATTCTATCGGTGCAGAAGGCATTTCTCAATGTGAAATATCACTTTGCGGCCCCTGAAATGTCTGGTATTTTCTGGAACATCATATTCATTCTTTCCGCACTAACCCTGAAAAGTAGAATCGGTATCTATAGTCTTGCCGTAGGGGTAAGCGCCGGCTCTCTTGCTCAGGTACTCATGCAGATACCCTGGCTCAAGCGCCACGGTATACGTTACCACTTCTCGCTCTCTTTTAGACATCCTTCCGTGAAGGAAGCAGGAAAACTCTTTACCGGGGCGCTTATCGCAACCTCCGTAGTCCCCATCAACAGCGTTGTTGATAAGCTCATCGGTTCACACCTGCCTCCAGGACAAGTGGCTTCCCTGGCATATGCCCTTCGCATTTTCATTCTTCCTTTCAGTCTTTTTGCCGTGCCTGTCTATACAGTGCTTTTCCCGACCATATCCCGGCTTTACCATCAGAAGGACTGGGAGGGTATACGCTCCCATATTGACAGTTCTATGGTGCTGATCTTTGTAACCCTCGTGCCGTCAACGATCCTTCTTTGCCTCACGGGCGACGAGATCCTGAAAATCCTTTACGAACGTGGCGCTTTCGTTGCGAGTGACACAGCATTGGCCCAACGGGCCCTTTTCGGTTTTAGCATAGGTCTTCTTTTTTACGCCCTTTCCATCTCTTTCGTACGGATATTCAATGCCATCCACGACGTAAAAACCCCTGCCATTGTCGGCATCGGCTGTATTGTCCTCAACGCCATCCTTGATTATATACTGATGAAACCTTTTCAGAATATGGGAATAGCGCTCTCGACTTCCATAGCCTCCTTTTACAATTTCTTGGTGCTCTATCTGATTCTGAAAAAAAGGGTAGGATACAGGATGGCCCGTAAAAGCATGCGGGACATTATCAAATCCTTGCTGGCGGGTGCTATGCTCGTGCTGTTAATTTATCTTACCAGATATTGTTTCCAGGGAAGTCCCTATGTTTCTCTCGTGATAAGCGGCTTTCTTGCCGTGGCCGTGTACGGCGTATTTTTCCGTGATTATTACAGTATGTTTTTCAGAAAACAATAAACCAGTTTCATTGTAATCAATTATTTTTAGAAGATAATCGGTTTTTATGGTACATTAATGCCCAGTATGTTTTCTAAGGAAAAACTTACCCGGGAAAATATTCTCAATCACATACGGACGATATACGCTCAAAACTACCGCGACGGCGATATAAGCCTCATCGAACGTGTATTGAACGACATGGTCGATCTTTTTCACGGAACCAGAAAGGGATACCAGGCCTGTGACACCCAGTATCACAACCTTTTTCATACTTTCCAGACGATCCCGCCTTTTGTCGAGATGATAGATGGATGGAACAAGAGCAAGGCCACTCCGAACATTTCAGAAGAGTATTTCAGGTTCGGTACGATCGGGGTTTTGTTGCATGACACGGGATATATAAAAACAGAAGGGGATAACGAAGGCACCGGCGCCAAGTACACCTTCACCCACATGCAGAGAAGCATTGACTTCGCCCGCTGGTATCTGGAAGAATTAGGCTTCAAAAGCCATATCATACCCTCCCTTCTCAATATCATCCGCTGTACTGGCGTCACTCTTGATATGAACATCGAGTTTTGTTCCGAGGAGGAAAGGCTTATCGGCTATGCCCTCGGTACCGCGGATCTTCTCGGCCAGATGTCGGCGGAAGACTATATTGACAAAATTCCCGTCTTGTATACTGAGTTTGCCGAAGCGTACCATTTTGCAAGTTTGGACAAATCGCAGGGACATAACTCCACAATGCCCAAAAGTGCGGAGGACCTGTTAAGAAGCACGCCAAAGTTCTACGAAGATATCGCCCTTGCGCGTTTTAAAATGATGGGCTCTATGCATCTCTATGTTCAATACCACTATGAAGGTTCGCGGAATCCTTATATGGAAGCCATTGAGAAGAACATCAAAAAAATAAAAGAAAGCTGGGTCAGCAGGTAACGAAGCGTTCCGGTTATTATTGACACGATCACACGCCTTATACCAATTTTAAATCAAAGATGATGTCGAGGCGGCAAGGAGGAGACGACGTGCGCATTGTACATACGTTGAGGACGCCGATGACGCTGCCAACTAAAGATAGCGCTTTGATTTAGAATTGGAATTAGATCACAAGTAAATCCAAGCCTGACGTACATCAGGAGCCTTATTGACTAACCGGAAGACCTTATGTTAGCATGTGTTTGCTATGACCTTCTCCACGATAAACAAGGGGCCGGAAAGGCCCTTTCGGGAATTCCATGTATCGAGGAGAACGCGGGATAAATACCAGTTCAGCGAATCGATCTTCACCCTCAGCGGAAATGTTATTTTTACAAACTTTTTGGCCGCTCGCACTTTTGCCCAGAAGATAAACCAGAAACGAGACCTCCTCAATTATCCGGAGCAGGCAGTAAGAGCGGGCCAGCTCATCGCGATGGGCCTCATTGATGAAATCCTCCACTACATTGTTGGCCTCTATATGGAACAAACAAAGCTGGCGATTATGGAAGAGGCTATGGTTTTTCTGGCCGAAAAGTTTGGGTCCCAGTCGGTTGAAAAAACCATCCATCAATTTACCGATGAATTCCCACCTCTCGAAGTCTATAAACGGGATATTGATGTAAAGAAACATCTCGCCGGTGAAACGGCGGGCATGCCAAACCGCCAGGTCGCCCTTGAAGAAATGCTCCTTTTGTGGCTCGCGAATCTAAATCCGGCGTTTTCGCCCTTCTTCGAGCTTTTTGAAGATACGACACTGAAAAAGGATACAGAGTACCTGCGTGTTATGGCATCTCTTCGGTCGTACTTTGATACGCGGCCACCCTTCGGCCCGCAGCACCAGAACCTCGTGGAGATGCTGAGAAGCCCGGCAATAGCTGTGCCCCATTCCCTTGCCGGGCAGCTTGAATATATCATGGAACACTGGGGATATCTCCTCGGCAAATATTTTCATCGGATGCTCAAGGCGCTCGATCTCTTTAAAGAGGAAGGAAAGATGCCTTTCTTAGGCCCCGGGCCTGCCGAGGTATACCGATATACGGGGCTTGAGTTCGAACCGGAACACTTTACTCCTGACAAGGAATGGATGCCGCGACTGGTACTCATTGCGAAAAATATCTATGTTTGGCTCGACCAGCTGTCCAGGAAGTACAGGCGCTCTATATCGAAACTTAACGAGATACCCGACGAAGAACTCGATACCTTGCAAATAAGAGGTTTTACCGGCCTCTGGCTAATCGGCATCTGGGAACGAAGTCCCGCATCCCAGAAGATCAAGCAATTCTGCGGCAATCCCGAAGCGGTCCCATCAGCGTACTCACTGTATGACTACCAGATCGCAGATGATCTCGGCGGCGACGAAGCATTTCAAAGTCTCAAGGTGAGGGCGGTACAAAGGGGCGTCAGGCTCGCGAGCGACATGGTGCCGAACCATGTGGGTATCTATTCCCGATGGGTTGTCGAACATCCCGACTGGTTCGTATCGCTCGATCATAATCCTTTTCCCTGGTATGGTTTTAACGGTCCCGACCTCTCCCATGACGAGAGGGTTTCCATCCAGATCGAGGACCATTATTACGACCGTACCGATGCGGCCGTGGTTTTCAAAAGGAGAGACCGATGGACAGAAGACGAGCAATACATTTATCATGGCAATGACGGCACAAGCATGCCCTGGAACGACACGGCCCAGCTCAACTATCTCAACCCAGATGTCCGTGAGGCCATGCTTCAGACGATATTGCATGTGGCGCGTCAGTTTCCTGTTATCCGTTTCGATGCGGCAATGACGCTGACAAAAAAGCATTACCAGAGGCTATGGTACCCTGAGTCGGGCACCGGTGGAGCGATCCCCACGCGGGTTGAGCACAGTCTCTCACGAGAAAAGTTCAATCAACTGATGCCCAACGAGTTCTGGCGGGAGGTTGTCGATCGCGTCGCGCGGGAGGCGCCGGATACTCTTCTCCTTGCGGAGGCCTTCTGGCTCCTGGAAGGATATTTCGTCCGGACCCTGGGGATGCACAGGGTCTACAACAGCGCTTTCATGAACATGCTCCGTGACGAGGAGAATGCGAAATACCGATCGGTTATGAAGAACACTCTTGAATTTGATCCTGAGATCATGAGGCGCTTCGTCAACTTCATGAACAACCCCGATGAGCGGACCGCCGTTGACCAATTCGGAAAGGATGACAAGTATTTCGGTGTCTGCACTCTGATGGCAACACTGCCGGGACTACCCATGTTCGGGCATGGCCAGATTGAAGGTTATGCCGAAAAGTACGGCATGGAATACCGGCGCGCATACTGGGACGAGGCACCCGATCAGTATTTGGTCGAACGGCACGAAAGAGAAATATTTCCGCTTCTCCACAAAAGGCCGCTGTTCGCGGGTGTGGAACATTTTTTGCTCTATGATTTTTTTACCGTCGAAGGGCATGTCAACGAAGATGTCTTTGCCTATTCAAACAGGCTGGACCATGAGCGGAGCCTCGTCGTCTTCAACAACAGGAACAACAGGGCAACAGGATGGATAAGAACGTCTGTTGCCTATTCGGCAAGGGAAGGTGCCGCCGGTGCAAAAAGCCTTATTCAGAAGACCCTTGCCGACGGGCTGACCATAACGAACGATGCCGGTTATTTTACGATCTTTCGTGATCATGTATCACATCTCGAATACATCAGGGACAACAGGGAACTTGACGAAAAAGGTCTCTATATTGAAGTCGGTCCGTATAACTATCATACTTTTCTCGATTTCCGGGAGGTCCGTGACAACGAATCGCGCCACTATGCCATGATTACTGGGTACCTGAACGGCCGGGGTGTTCCCAATATCGAAGAATCCATGCAGGAACTTTTTCTCAAGCCAATTCATAATCGATTCAAAGAACTCGTCAACGCGCATATGTTTCAGAGGGTTATTGCGGTCAATCAGGGATTGACAGGCGCGGAAGCGGTGTCCGTCCCTTCCGAACTGGTCCATGAGATCGAAGAAAAGACGCTCGACCTTCTTCGCGAGATCAAACATTTCACGTCTGGTGCGGGTGATGAGATGGGCCTCACGCGGGAGATAATTACGAAACTCAATGCCATATTCACCGTGGCGAGCCTGCCCGAATATCTGAAGCAAGGTCGCCTGTCGGCACCCCATTTCGGCTGGCTCTTTGTCCACGCGCTGGGAAAGGTCACCAATGGGACGGGTGTAGTCGACGAAGTAAGCAGAAGCTGGATCGACGAATGGATGCTCGATCGCATCATAACAGAGACGCTCAGTGAACTCGGCTATGACGACAAAGACATATGGGAAAACCTGTTGCTTATCAGGATCTTTACGGCCCACCAGAGCTGGTATATGAACGAAGAGCAGCTCGACGCCTATACGCTTTTAGAACCCTTCCTCAACGACAGCGAGGTTCAGCAGTTCCTGCAGATCAACAGGTATAAGGAGATGCTCTGGTTCAACAAAGAAACCTTTGAATTGTTCCTCTCCTGGATGCTCTTCACGGGCACGATTGCGATCATGTCGGATGAGGGCATGGAAAAAGGCAGAAAGACCCGGGCGCTGAAAGCTCTCCGAGGAACCGTGGATCGGCTTTACAGGTCCTCTCTCCAGTCGCAGTATCAAGTCGGGAAGCTTATGGAGATCATCAAAACGAATTCGCAATAAACCGCGAGAAGACCGCCTAATCCATTTGCCTCAAAGCAACCCGTAAGCTACTTTCGTTTCTTTTTGCTTCCGATTACCTTCATGCTGCAAGGCATATTCTTATGGACCAATGTTTTTTTCTGGGAGCAATAGAGTGCAACAAAGGTCCGGCAACTTCCCGCGCCGTCAACGGCAGTTTCCTTCGGCGTTTTCGCGTACTTGCATATGAGATCACAGAAATCCATGGTTCATCCTCGGTCATTAAGATATAAGCATATTCGTCAAAGATAAATCAATGAATATGTTCGGAATCAGAAATCAGAGAGACAGAGTGTGACGGCAACCTCAGCGTCAAACGTTCAACACACTATTCCTGGACAGGACCGAGAAAGAATAAAGATTTCAGAAGATGTTTGATGGATCTTACCCCCGCAGAGAAGAAAATCATCGGGAAGACAAAAGAAGAGTGCCCTGTTGCGCGCCATAGACAGATACAGGGTATTCTTCGGAACAAAGGGTTTTATCTTTCTTCCAGTTCATTACCTAAATCACTTGATATGTGAGAACCCCTTGAAAGAAGACCTTCTCCACTTAGAAAACCAGGGGATATCGGAAAAGGACATATTGCCACACTTACGGGTAGACCTTAGGATCTCCCAATACCGTGCTTGTAACCCAGAAGTTTTTGTCTCTTACGGGGCTGATCTTAGCCTTGAGAGTGAGAAGACCCACCGTCAGAGCCCTCACAAAGGGGTTCTTGGGTACTGCAAAGCGGGAAAAAATCCGTGGGACAGTCATCCTCACGAACATTCAGCCCGTCATGAGCTCTCTAAGGTTCATTCATTCCCACCACAATGAAAGACTCCATCAGGGTCTCTGGAACTTTGCTCCTTTTCATATCCACGAGATAAACAATAAGACCGTGCTCCTTGAGGAACTGGCAGAACTCAAAAGACAGTCCAGACTGGCATGAAAACTCTACCGGGAAAAGGAACAGATATGAACGTAATCTCATCGCCGAAAATGTGGGATTAAGAGATCCGCCATGATACAGAACATACATAAACCTTTGAAGATAACTCTGTCCCTCAACACCATCAGTCAGGATGGGCAAAGAATACTCTTGTCAAATATTCCTTCTCTGGCATATAATTGCTCTGATAAGGGGGATTATGAATATCAATTTTATGCCTACTGCAAGACAAAGAGATTGTTTTGCGAGAAAAGCCTCGCTTGCATTCTTCAAGACAACCACTAAGCGGGAAGAAGATTATTCAAAACCCATAGCAATACCGAGCGGCATAGTTCAACAACTTTTTTCTGAAACTATCGCATCAGAAAAAAAGCTTATAGGATTATAGGAGAAATAACAGTATCTAATGAAAAATATGTTCAACCAATCGCTGCGGCAACATGACAAAACCGCAATGATGCTGAGATAATCGTTAGCGGTGAATGGTGACATGGAAGCAATCATTAAAGCATTAGGCTGGTCACATTTGGCTTTCTTGTTCGGCGTGTTCGTTGCCCTTCTGTTCAAGAATTCGTTATTCAGACTGATCTCACGCGTTGCATCAATTGACAAGAGCGGAATAAAGGCGTCACAAACGTCGGAAGCCTAGAGAGAAGAGTAAATGAAGGAGACTGTTCAACGATCGGGCCATTGGAGGGCTCGATTGTTCAGCAAGATATCGAGGGCCGAATCAAAGCAGACTTGAAAGAAAAAGGCTTAGAAACGGAGGGCGACACAATTACAATACTGGCGAAACACTTGGCAGCAACGAGAGCACTCATAGAGTCTGAGCAGATTGATAATCTAATCTTTGGCAATCAGATATTCTTACTGAAAAAACTCAACGAAGTGGCCGGAAAAGGCAAACCGGCTAAGTTCATAGCTGCCCACCTTGAGCATGTGCAGGGCCTTTTTCCAGAACAGCTTGACGACTTGTCCTTAGATCAATACAATGCTTTCCTCTTGAACTGTTTGTTCATCATCACCAAAGGGAATGTTTTTCACATAACGAACTTGGGAGTAGAGTGCCTAACGTGGTTCACCACTTTGCTTTCACGCACAATTAAAGGCAAGCGATTGGGCTGTCTCTTTATTGGAGGGCATAAGAAAGGATAAATATGTCGGTATACATGATTATCGACTCCAAAGTAAAAGATCGTGAGAAATACCGACGGTACATTGACCAGGTCTCTCCTATCGTTGCAAAGTATGGCGGTCATTACCATGTGCGCGAGGAGAAAATTCGGTCCTTAGGGGTTTGGAAACCGGAGAGGATCATCGTTCTTGAGTTCCCCACGGAAGACCATATCCAGAAATGGCTGACATCACCGGAATATAAGGCTATTGCACCCTTGCGGGAAGAGGGCGCCGAAACTCAAGCCATTCTCGTCGATGGATACCCCAATAATAAAAGCCGAACAAGCTGCTCCCGGATCACCCCCAATGAGCCGGTCGCTGATTACTCATGTTATACGAGGAAGGCAACGATGAAAAACTATGAAATAGAGCATATAGGAATCGCCGTCGAGAAGCCTATCGAAATGGCCAAATGGTATCAAGAAGTGCTAGGATTTAATATCACGTTTTCCACTCAGGACGATGAGAAGGGGGTGGCATTCCTCACGGATTGCAGTAATAGGGTCATGCTTGAGTTTGGAAAGATTCCCAATGTCTCTCCCCTGGCTGGCAGGATCAACCATCATTTACAGTTACATATCGCACTAAAAAGTGATGATCCGGATAAGGAGGCCCAATATCTGGTGTCTGCGGGCGCTACATTCATCGAGAAATGTCCCATTACACTACTGGGAGAAAATCTGATTGTCCTGAGTGACCCATGGGGCAATACTATACAATTGGTAAAAAGAACCGTAGAATAAATTGTATCAGGAGTCGTTCTCATCCGGCGTCAACAATACGAGTCGGGGGAAAGAGATAGGCTCTTTATAAACCTGCTATTTCTGTTTGAAGATAAGCCGTATGGGTGCGCCCGCGAAACCAAATTTTTCACGGAGACAGTTTTCGAGATATCGTTTGTAATGTTCCGGAATGAGTTTCGGAAAATTTGAGAAGAGGATAAACGTTGGAGGGGATGTTTTGGCCTGGCTGACATAGAAAATCTTGACCTGTTTACCCTGTTGAAAGGAGATGCTCAATCTGGCAAAGAACTCTCCAAAGGCTTTATTGATGATTGGTGTGCTGATTTTACGCGTCAGTTGTTCATAGACCCCGACATTGGCCTCCAGGACTTTATCGATATTTTTGCCTGTCTTTGCCGATATAAAGACCACCGGCGAAAAATCAGCGTGAGGGATTCTTTCGCGAAGCATTTTTTTGTACTCATTTTCTTTCATCGTACCTGCAACAAGGTCCCATTTATTGACAATGATGCAAAGTCCTTTACCCCTCGAAACGATAAGGTGGGCGATGCTCCCGTCCTGATGTCCCGCACCCTCTTGTGCTTCGATGATGAGATTGACCACATCGGCCCTCTCAATACTTTTGATGGCGCTCGAAACGGAGTACTCCTCAACTTTCATGGAAATTCTACTCTTCTTGCGGAGCCCCGCCGTATCGATGAGGAGAAGCTCTTTTCCTTTGAAGATTATCGGCGAATCGATTGCATCCCTCGTGGTTCCGGGAACAACGCTTACGATCATCCTCTCCGCGCCGAGTATCCTGTTTGCAATTGAAGATTTACCTGTGTTCGGTTTTCCCACAAGGGCAATCTTCATTGCGGCCTCAGAGATGTTCTGGTTCTCGTCTGCCTCTTTGCAAACAATGCGGGCGGCATCGAATATGTCTTCCAGTATTTCATCGATCCCTATGCCGTGCTGTGCGCTCATGGGATAGAACTTCTCCACCCCCAGTTCATAAAAATCAATCAAGTCTTGTTCCCTTTTCTTCGAGTCTACTTTGTTGATAACGTAAAAAACCGGCTTCTCACACTTCCTCAGAATTTGCGCCACATCACGATCTTCAGGGAGCATTCCTTCTTTTCCGTCGAGGACAAAGATCACCATATCTGATTCATCGATCGATTTATGTATCTGGCGTTCTACGAGAGGTGAAAAACCATCCTCTTTTGAAGGTTCAAAACCGCCCGTATCGATGAGCACAAATGTTGTTCTCAGATACTCGAATTCTCCGTAATTACGGTCTCGCGTTACACCCGGAGTATCTTCCGTAATCGCCTTTTTGTATCCCAGGATACGGTTGAACAATGTTGATTTGCCGACATTGGGTCTTCCTACTATGCTGATAACTGGTTTCATGGCGCTATTCTTTGTACCTCAAAAACAGACTCAAAAGAAAGCCGATACAAGGCAGTATCATGATCGACTTCAGGGCAACAGGTACTCCGTAATGGTCGGCGACGAAACCGAGGAGCGTCACCCCGATGCCGCCCGCTCCTATAGCGAAACCGACCATGAGACCGGAGGCGATGCCAAGCCTGTGGGGCAGGATCTTCTGGGCCATGACCACGGTCACCGAAAACGTTGAGATGAGAACCATTCCCTGAAATCCCAGCGCGACAAAGAGGAGATAACTCTGTTGAATTGAGGGGATGAAAATAAGGGGGAGTGTGATCGTGGCAAGCGCCATCGATATAATCAGAAAGAATTTATGCCCCCATTTGTCGGCAAGAGGCGCGCCGATGAGCGTACCCGCGGCCCCACAAAGGAGATAGGTGGAAACGAGCTTGCCCGCGAAAAAGGCGTCGCCCTTCAAATAACTGATGTAATAGAAAGGGATATAGGCGGCAAGGCCCATCTGTGTCCAGGACCTCATGACAACAATGGCGATAGTCATGGCAAGCGAGAAATAGGCTCCAGGTGTGGTAATGTGAGCCGCTTCCTGTGTCTTCGCATGTTCGAGAGGAGGAATGCCGATAGTTTTCTTGTAAGAGAGGATAATGACAGTGCAGGCAAGCGACGGTAATATAATGACAGGAATCCCGGTAAACCCGAGGTATCCTATGATGGAAACAGCGAGAATGGGGCCGAGAGAAAACCCGATGTTTCCTCCCACGGAGAATATGGACATGCCCGTAGCACGGTTTTCACCGGTAAAAAAGGAAGCCGTTTTATAGCCTTCCGGATGATAGGAAGCGATGCCAAGGCCGCTTAACGTAACGAGGAGAAGCAACAGCATGTAGTGCGTAGGAAGAGAAAGAAGAGAGAACCCGAGTCCCGCGCAGAAAAGTCCCACAGGCAGGAGCATGGCCTTTGTTTTCCTGTCCGAGTAATACCCGAAAATCGGCTGAAGCACTGAGGACGTGAGATTACCTATCAGAAGGATCATACCCGACATGGCATAGGAAAGGACCAGCTTTTCCTTGATGAAAGGAAGCATGGTAGGAAGGGCCCCCTGATAAATGTCGACGACAAGGTGGCCCAGAGAAAGTATCAGGAGGACCTTGAGATTAAACTTCTTCATTTTCGACGATTCTTTTGAACTGCGAGAGTATTCTGTAGGTGGCCCCCCATATCCTGTCACCATTGTAACGGATGGAAGATACGCTTTGAAGCACTCCGTCGTAGCCGGCCATTTCATATTCAGGTTTGGTCTCTTTGAGATAACTGTAAGGGAGGTCTATTATATAGGCCACTTCTTGCCGGTTCGTGTGAAATTCATACGGGTACGGTATGGTCCCCACGTAGGGCGCAATGACGAAGCCGGTTAATGTGTAAACATCGTCGAGCCTGCCGATGATCCCTATATCGCTCCATTTCACGCCTATCTCTTCACAGCACTCCCGAAGCGCCGTCTCCATGGTGTTCCGGTCTTTTTCTTCGTACATACCACCGGGGAAAGAAACCTCGCCTTTATGAAACCTGACCGTATCGGTCCTTTTGGTGAGGAGAAAAAACACTTCGTTGTCATGTTCGAATATGGGTATCACGACACCGGCCATAATTGTCTGCGGGCAATCCACCCGTTTGGCCTCATACGTTCTCAAGCGTTCTCTGATAAGCGAAATCATGTCCTATTGTACCTCAACAGGGGGTTATAAATCAACCTAAAACAGGCTACAGGCATGGGTTATAAGTAAAAAGGATATCAAAAACCAATCATTAAATTTGAAATGACCACATAAAGAAATTCACAGCCGGTTCTTAACACATCGATGATTTACCAGTCTAATTATTTTTGGTGTCAGGATATCGGTAGGTCGTTATTCACACGAGATGGATATGTCTCGCGTCTCAAGAAACCGTCTCGTGACGCAAGATAACTGTCTCGTGACGTAAATTCTATGAGCAAGACCCGCATCGCAGTAGAACGATTCACACCGCCATGAGGCGGACCCCACTCTTTGTGGTGCCAATCGATTCTTATCGATGTTAAGATCCTGACGTTAGTTTGTTAAATCTGACTCAATGTTGAACAGAAATAGCAAACGTTTACGGATCAGGACCTTCTCCGCATCGACAAGAATATCCGGTGCCTCAGACTTTTTGAGTTTTCCATAACGCTCAACACTTTTCCTGAGCAGATAGAGGTATTGATTCAATGCCTGCCGGAGAGCACCGCGATACTCCATTCCTGTAATACTTGTTTTTGCATGTCTCATGAATAATATAATAAGCAAATCTTGTGCCACTGAAACATGAACCGCTCAAAAAAATGTTTTACTCTTCAAAGGTTTTCGTGTAAAAATGTGTGAAAGCAATGAGAATAAATACGCTATTTTGTGAAACTGCGCTAACGTTGATTTCTCTGGAGGAGCAAACAACATGAAAAAACAAAAAGGAGACACTCCTGATTTACGTGATAAATTGACAACTGACATGGCTTCAAAAGTAGAAAAACTTTGCAAGGAGCAAGGCCACCAAGCAAGTAAGGCCTTAATAAAAAATAATGTCAATATTACCATCGACAACTATATTGAAGATTGGTATGAGGTCTCCCTCGAAGCTATCGAGCTTGTGGACGGCGGAGCCGATTTCATAACCGATGAAGAAATCAATGACCCCGAAGTCGTAAAGGAGGCGAAGTTAAGAGTCATCAAAAGCATGTACGAAGAAAGACCTCCCGGAATTCACGAACACATCGCGGAATGCGTCATCCGGGACATAGGCAGCGATCCACATGAGGCGGGGAGCGATGATGGAGAAACCGCTACCGGAGTCCCGGAGACAGAAGGCCCGATAGAGAAAGCTGGTGACCCAGCTCCGGGTGCAGACAGGAAGAAATCAACGGACAAAACAACCAGGAAGAATAAAAGGTAACGAAGAAGGACCGCTCAGGGATTCTGATCGTTAACCCTGTGGGTCCCTACTCATAACAACATTGAAGATCAGGTCTTAAAAAACGGATTTACGTCTTTTGTAACATCACAACAGAGCTATTCCTGCTTCGTATCTTTTTCACAAGATGACTCATTTCAAAATTACAACAGTATTTCTCCGATACCCATCACCAGCCTCGGCCGCACTTCATAAAATCCGCAATGGCAAGAGTAGCACCATAAAGGAGAAACCAACGAGCACCGGTAAAGCCGATCTGTGCATCCTTATCCTCCTGACCACCATTAATATGCCATTTTTTCATTAGTCTTGAATAGTTAACAGCTTTGTGCTAATTTTATGAATAACATTCAACGTTCAGCCTTCCGCCTGTAGTGCAAAAAGTTCCAGGTAATGCTGGCCGTAAAGACTTAATTCTATTGATACATAAAGGACTGATAGAGCATGGACTACAAAGACACCCTGAACCTTCCAAAGACACCCTTTCCTATGAAGGGCAATCTGCCCGTCAAAGAAAAGGAGATCCTCAAATACTGGGATGACATAAAATTGTACGAGAAACTCACGGAGGGCAAAAAGGACAGCCCCACGTTTATCCTTCATGACGGCCCCCCCTATGCAAACGGCAACATCCACCTGGGGACCGCGCTGAACAAAATCCTAAAAGATATCATCGTCAAATCAAAATTTATGTCGGGTCACCGGGCCGATTATATCCCGGGCTGGGATTGTCACGGGCTGCCTATCGAACACCACATAGAGAAAGAGACGAAAGAAAAGAAGATCGCCCTCAGCAAGATCGAGACACGTCACAGGTGCAGAGAATACGCGGAACATTACATTAACGTCCAGCGTTCGGAATTTAGAAGGCTCGGAGTTATCGGTGACTGGGACCATCCCTATATTACGATGGACTTTGATTATCAGGCAACGATCATCGCAGAAATGGAAAAGTTTTTTGAAAGAAACGAAGTATACCGGAAAAAGAAACCCGTCTACTGGTGTGTCAACTGCATGACGGCCCTTGCTGAAGCAGAGATAGAATACGATATGAAAAAATCGAACTCCATTTATGTGAAATTTCCCTATACCGGTGAAAAGAAGGAACCATTTAAAAACTATCCCGACAAGCCCCTCTCTATGCTCATCTGGACGACGACCCCCTGGACGTTGCCCGCGAACCTCGCCATAGCGATTCATCCTGACTTTACGTATGTGGCAATCGAGACGGGAACGGAAATCTATATTGCTCTCAAAGACCTTACGGAGGACATTGCAAGGCGGGCCGGCATCAACGATTTTAAGATCATCGGGGAAGTGTCGCCGGAAATCCTGAAGACGCTGGCCTTCACACATCCCTTCATCAACAGGCAGTCCGTGGTTGTCTATGCAGACTACGTTGCAGCCGACACCGGTACCGGTGCTGTCCATATCGCACCGGGTCATGGTGAAGAAGACTATGAAACAGGCTTGGAATACGGCCTCGATGTTTACTCTCCGGTCAATGAAAAGGGTGAATTTATCGACAGCGTTGAGTTCTTCAAGGGCATGAATGTTTTCGACAGCAATGCCCAGGTCATAAAGAAACTCAAAGAGCTTGGCCATCTGCTCCATACGGAAGAGATCGAACATTCCTACCCTCATTGCTGGCGCTGCAAAAAACCGGTCATCTTCCGGGCAACAGAACAGTGGTTTATCTCTCTTGAGGCAAAGGGACTAAGACAAAAGGCCCTCGAAGAAATCGACAGAGTAAAATGGATACCCACATGGGGACGAGACAGAATTTACAACATGCTGCAGGTCCGTCCGGACTGGTGCATATCGAGGCAGCGGACCTGGGGCATACCGATCACGGTCTTCTACTGCGAAAAGTGCAGAGAACCATACTGGAGCCGGGAATCATTTCAAAAGGTCATCGATGCCGTGCGGAAATCAGGGGCCGATATCTGGTTTGAAAAAGAAGCCGCATATTTTCTCCCATCCGGCGCCGTATGCGGCCAGTGCAGCGGCAATACATTCGTCAAGGAAGAGGACATCCTCGATGTCTGGATCGACTCCGGTGTGAGCTGGGCCGCAGTCTGTAAAAAGAGAAAGGAGCTGAAATATCCCGCTGATCTCTACCTTGAAGGCAGTGACCAGCATAGAGGGTGGTTTCACAGTTCCCTTCTCACTTCCGTGGGGAACCAAGGCAAGGCCCCTTATGTCGCGGTATTGACACATGGCTTTGTCGTCGACGGCGCGGGGAGAAAGCAGTCCAAATCGCTGGGCAATGTGATCGCTCCCGAAGAAATTATTGAGAAACTCGGCGCTGAGATTTTGAGGCTCTGGGCCACCTATGAAGATTATCGTGACGATATAAAAATCTCCAAAGACATCATCAACAGACTCGTCGAGACTTACAGGAGAGTGAGAAATACGTTACGTTTTCTCCATGCCAACATCAGTGGCGATTTTGATCCTCAACGAGACACCGTTTCCTTTGATCAACTTTCATCTCTTGACAAATGGCTAATGTCAAGGCTCCAAAGGCTTATCGAACGGGTGACGGAAGCATACAAAAACTACACATTCCATCTTATCTACCACAGTGTCCAGAATTTCTGTACTGTCGATTTAAGCGCACTCTATCTCGACATCGTGAAAGACAGGATCTACGTTGAAAAGAAGGATTCCTTGGAACGAAGGGCCTCCCAGACGGTCATCTATGAAACGCTCATTACGCTTCTGAAGCTCATCGCACCCATACTCTCCGCCACGGCCGAGGAGATGTGGTCATACTTGAAAGGCTACGTAAATGAAGAGAGCGTGCTTCTTGCCGCATTCCCTGTGGCGAAAAAAGAACAGATCAATCCGGAGATCGAGCAGTATTGGGACGCAATCTGGACCATCCGGGAACTGGCCAACAAGAAGATCGAAGAACAGAGGATGGCAAAAACAATAGGCCACTCGCTGGACACGAAGATTACTATTGAAGCACCTGAAAAAGAATACGCTCTCCTTGAACGATTAGGAAAGGACCTTAAGGATGTCTTCATCGTGTCCCAGATCGCCCTCAGGAAAGCCAATGAGCTGAATATTATTGTGGAGAAGGCCGAAGGCGAAAAGTGTGAACGCTGCTGGCAGTACGCAACAGACATCAAAAAAGAGGGCACGTTCCCTAACGTGTGCAAGCGATGCGAAAATACGCTCTCCTCGCTTTCATAGTTTTTATCTTTTTTCTCGACAGGTTCACAAAGGTCCTGATCATCAAGAACCTCGCCATGTTTGAAAGTGTCAGGGTCACATCCTTTTTTTCCATTGTCCATACGAGAAACTTCGGAGGTGTATTTGGGTTTCTCAATCAGCATCAGTATGCCAAATATATTTTTATCTTCCTCCCGCTGCTCATCGTTGCCGTCCTTATCTATTTCATTGTGACCTCCTCGGCTTTTGCCAAAACACTGTCCCTCACACTTATCCTCGCCGGTGCCTTGGGAAATATTTATGACAGGCTTGCCTACGGCAATGTCGTTGATTTTCTCGATTTCCATTATAGGGTTTACCATTGGTATGCCTTCAATGTCGCCGACATCTCGATATGCTGCGGTATCGGTTTGTGGCTCTATGCAGAACTCTTTGGTTCCAAGCAAAAGGTTGCGGGCTCTTAGGTAAATCGTTCCTGAGCCCCACAGCAAAGGTTTTCCCATGACAGATGAACTTCACGAAGAAGAAAAAAAATTGAGAAGACTCCGTTTCATCGTTGATTTTGCCCTTGATTTTATCAGGACACAGGATGTTACCCATGAGCACGCGATCTCGATTGTTGAAGGCGTGAGAGAGCACGCCTTGAGATTGTTCCCCGGAAAGGAAGAAACATTCAATATCATCTACGCGCCAAGGTTTAAAAGGGTCCTCAACGAGAAGTTTAAACGGTCATAAGTTCTCACGGATATAGCCACTTATACCACATTTGCATTCAATTATTAACCGTAATGATAAGGAAGACTATTTCTGGTTCTTTCTTAAATAAAGTGCAACAATCTTTCTAATCAGTTGGCATACAAGACAATACGCAAAAAGCATTAATTACAAAAACCTTGTATGCTTTTGGTTCGATAATTGGTTCACGAAATAGATAGGATCCGCTATCTTTGAAAGTCTCAACAATTAGATCAATAGATTGATATGATTGGCATAACGATATAAGTCACAATAATTTCTTCGAAGTGAAAATTCTCCAGAACCTTAGGCGCTTAACCACGAGATTAGGTACTATAAATGCACTTTATTTAAGAAAGAACCCTATTTCTTGTGGCGGACGTCGAGGACGGATTGGTATTCTGTCGATGAGATAAGATGGCCCTTTGGCAGGGCCGCGCTTGGGCCAATGCTCGGTGTATGAACGACAGAGCGAACTCGAGAACCGAACGGAATCAAATCATTGCAAGGGTAATGTGTCCGCAGCGGGTGCAAAATAAATAGTCTTCCTGTCAATAGAATATTGAATGCTAATTTGGTATGAGATCTTGCTTCAGAGACATATCAAGAAGCGGCCAAGCAACGTACCACATGATGCGAAAACAGCCAATTATTTCGGCATGGCCATGTCGAGCACCTTGCCCGCATGCTTGTAAAGAATGATCACCTTGATTTCATGGCTGGCAGGAAGGGCGGCGACCCCTGTTATGAGACTCCTTATATCGGCTATTTCGAGCCAGTCCGTCCCGAAAATGAAGCGGTCCGGATACTTCCCGATATTAGGAAAATACCTGGACAGCACCGATATCCCGGCCACACCGATATACGTTTTTCGTTTGTCGTGATAAGCCATGTGGTCCGGTCCTACCAAAACGGCCTTCCCCGTGTTTGATGATAATCGTAAGATCAGGAAACTCATTTGTAACATCATCAAGCAAAAGCCTGCCGGCGACGTATTTGATCCTCGTGTCTTTCAATATGGACGAACCGGTATGGGACATGATGGGCAGGCCCCGCGATTGAACGTAGGTATAGAACGGAAAGAAAGAAGGATTGTTGGGATAAAAAGACTGGTAGGAAGGGAGCGGCTTGAAGCCTTTGATGCCCAGTTGTTCCACGGCATATCGGGCACCTGCCTGATAGACGGTGGTGTTTGTCTTAGCGTGGATAGGAACGGGAACCTATTTTTTAAATATCTTTTTCAGGTCTTCCCCGAGACCTTTGACACCTGAGCCGATCTTCTCGGCGCCTTTGGCGCCGGTACTCAGCACGGACTCCGGTATTTCCTTTATGGATAGACCAAGCTTTTCTGCTATTGCCATAGAAAACCTTTGTGTAAAATGCTCTGCGAGATTGAATTTGGGATTATTGAGGTCACCCTCCACAACAAAGTTAACCGGAATCTCATTATTACTCTTCTTTAAGAATGCAACAATGAGCGATAGGGGTATGCCCATAAATTTGCTCCCCATCCCAGAGCCCCTTGCAAATTCAAGGTTCTTCAATACAGCCGTGCCCGGAGCATGTATTTTTTGTGACTCAACCATTACGTTGATATCAAGATCGAGTAACCCCTTTGTCACGTTTACAGGGCCTTCCTTTTGATAATAGGGTTTGAAGCTCGTTATGTCAAGCTCGCGCACGTTCGCCTTGAGGTCCATGTCCTTTGTTTTTATCTTTATTTTGCCATTGCTCTTGATCATACCCGTGCCCGTGTTTCCAGGGATATTCGCGCTCAATGTATAATTGGAAAAACTGTCTGTGAAGGGCATGGAAATATCTTTTATCACGAAATCAACATTGCGTAGTTTTGTAAGAACCGGTGTCGCAGGCGTTTTCCTGTCAAGATAATCGACCGATCCATTCACAACCTCTATTTTTTTTACCGTGGTAGGCGGCACTGGTTGTTCCCTCTTTCCCTCTTTTTCCGGTTTGACCGGTTTGGCTTCGACAGGCAAAACCGGATTTACAATATTCCCCTTTTTGTCAATCTCGACAAACACATAGGGGTTTTTGAGAGTAATATCGGAGATGATATATTGTTTCCTCAATAATCCCATAAAATCGGCCCTGACGGAAAGACTGCCGACGTATACAACCTCTTTGCCCGCAGCATTCTTCAGCCTGATGCCTGTTGCTTCCACATGGCCCCACGCAAGATCGATCTTTTCTATGGAAAAGGTTTTTCCGAGCCTCCTTTCCAGTTCGCCCTTGATGATCTTATTCGTATACTTGATGAGTATTGCAATAGAGCCTCCGAGAACGACGACAAGGGCAATGGCCACGATAAGAAGAACCTTGAACCTCTTTTTTCTTACAGTTGCCATACGCCCTCCTTAATAGTACCTAATTGTCTTATAATATAATGACTGAACGTCTGAAATGGAACAGCATAATTTGATCCATGTGGATGGCCGGTTCTGTGGTGCAGAAACCTCGTCAAAAGACTATCCAGCATGCAGGAGCCTATAATCATGGACGCGCTGGACGCTCTCACCGCGATGGTGCCACGGTAGAAATTAGGAGAAGCAGAAAAGTAGCGAGGGCATAGAAAAGATAAGGGCAGACCTGTCTTGAGGAGTTTCCCTCTCTAGAAGTTATGTACGATGAAGCCTCGAGAAGCTGTGTTATGGGTTATGCGTAAGGGCCGGCATTTTGCCTGAACAAGGAAGGTTATCTTTCCTTTCAGTGATTCTTCCTCTGTGAGCGTATCGTAATTTCCCCCTCCCTTGGAGATGATGAGGTCCGATTGCGATATGAGCGTTTTCATCTGCGGTGAAACCTCATCCACTATTGTGCCCGGCAGGGGTCCATCGATGCCGTTTTCTACTATGTGGGCCACTTCATCCATGTGTGTGTAACGAGCGTCATGTACTGTCGCGTCGTTGAGGACAGGGATGGAACGCGTCACAAAGGTTATGTCATGATGATAGAGCTCCTTCAATATCTCTATGAAGAGTTTGTCGAAGACGATCTCACCGCAGTTGTCACCGAGGTAAAGAATACTTCGCGACTTTTCGAGCCGCTTCGTGAAGCGTTCGGTATCTTCGGATTTAAGGGGAGAATTCAGGATACTTTCGATGCTTTTTATCTGGGTTTCTTCTGTGCTATCCGTCATAATATCGATGGCGTTACCAAATATTGCTAGTTTTAAGGCGGCGCTACCGGGGTCATTCCCTTTGATGACCAGCTCCTTTGCTGTTCCGTAGAGTTTTAGCGCCGAATCGTTCTGTTCCCTTTTCAGCTCCTGGAGCGGGTCTTCCATGCCTGAAATTTCCCTGAGACGCACCCAGATGTGCCGAATAGCCTCAGGAGCCGTGATGTTCTCTTGAAGATCGGTCGATTCTGAATTTAAAAGGGCTTCAGTGAATACCCTCATCTTGTTTTCCTCTTTGAGCGCCACGTTTGCGACTCTGAGCGACATATTGATGATACAGGAGATACAGTCGGACCACATACGCATGAGAATCCCCTCCTTTCAGCCTACTTATGGTGGGTAAAAACCCGTAATAAAAGCTTCCTGTTTTCCGAGGACACAAAATCTTGTACTATTATCTGACATGCTACTATAATTATGTACATTATTGTCAAACCCTTTTGTAAGGATTATTTTTGGTAGAGGCCAATTTATTTTTTGATTGACCTTTAGAGAATAATAATGAGATTGTATTGACGGGGCAAATATGGCGAAGACGTCCATTCATTCAGTCTCCCCGGAAGAGCAAATCAGATACGGAAGACAGCTCATAATCTCCTGCATTGGCGCAGAGGGACAGGAAAAGATAAGAAGCGCCAGCATCTTTATCGGTGGCGCAGGTGGACTAGGATCGCCCGTATTGTACTATCTTGCTGCGGCAGGAGTAGGGCACATGACAGTTGTTGATGGTGACAACGTGGAGATGAGCAATCTGAACCGTCAGATTATCCACCGTGCAACCGATATCGGAATGGCGAAGGTTGAATCCGCCGCGGAGAAGCTGCTGGCGCTGAACCCCCATTGTGTAATCAACCCTGTCAAGGCTAAGATGAAAGAGGAGAATATCGCAGATCTTGTGGGCGACTGCTCGGTCATTATTGATGCCACAGATAATCTTCATACAAGGAGGGTGCTCAACCAGGCTTCGTTAAAACTGGGCATTCCCTTTATTTATGGCGGCGTGAATGAGTTTACCGGCATGATCACCACTTTTGTACCGGGTGAAACGCCCTGCTTCGATTGTCTGTTTTCCGGCATGGAGGCCCCGGAAAAGACAGTCGGCGTTATAGGACCTCTGCCCGGAACGGTGGGTTCACTCCAGGCGTTGGAGGCGTTAAAAATCATACTCGGGATGGAAGGCCTTCTCAAGAACAGACTGCTTTATTTCTCAGGAATTGATATGTCTTTCCGGGAGATAAAGGTAGGGAAAAATCCCGACTGTAAGACCTGTAAACCAAAGACAGAGGTACGATAAATGGATCGAAAGGAGATCAGCATAACATTGAATGGCATGCAGGAGAATCTATTGGAAAGCACCACCATAGCCGATCTGATAGCGCTTAAGGAGGAAAAAGACGGTGGACTTATCGTGGAACTCAACAACAAGTATGTATTTTCGCAGCAATACGCTGCTACTATCCTTTCGGATGGGGACAAGGTAGAGTTCATCAACCCCGATTTCGGAGGATAATTTGAAAATTATTCTTTGTTGCCTTTGCCTTACTCTCGCTCCATAAGCGGGAACAGATATTGATATTGACGACGACCAATCAGTGGTATCTTTTGCCGTCCTTTTTGAGCACAGTATTGATGAATGCCTGGGCTATTTTTGATAACCCTTTATCATCGAGATAGACAATATTGGCATTCATTCTGAGTGTCACGTCCTCGATTCTTATCTCTTTCAAAATCCCCTGAGAGAGTTCTTTTTCCACGGCCGGCCTTACAATGAATGATGCACCTTCCCCTCTCGCCAGGAGTTCTTTGATGAACTCAAGATTGCTTGCCTCGTAAAGGATCGTAGGTGACAGGGCCACATTTTTGAACATATCCATAACGACTTTACGTGTTCCTGAACCTTCCTCTCTCATGATGAGGGGTATGTTTGCCAGTTCTTTCAAGGTGATGAAGCCCTTCTGTGCGAGCGAGTGGTCCGCGCAAACAACGAGGAGTACCTCCTCCTGCCCAAAGGCGATGCTGTTCAAAAATTTTGGATAATCCGTACTCGCGACGATAACAAAATCATTTTTCATATTGAAGAGGCTCTGTATCATCTCTACCGAACTGCCCTCGCTCAGATGGATACTTACTCCCGGGAAAAGGGCATGAAAGGCCGATATGTAGTTGGGCATAAGATAGCGGGCATAGATTCTTGTTGTACCAACGTGGAGGTTCCCCTTGCGGATTTCTTTGATTTCATTCAGTACATTCTCTGCTTCGTGTTCAAGATCAAAAATTCTTCGAGCGTAATCGAAAAGCACTTTCCCCGACTCTGTCAGATAGAGTTTATGACCGACCTTATTAAACAGATGTATTCTCAGCATTTCTTCAAACTGTTTAATCTGTGCTGAGACAGCAGGTTGAGAGATATAGAGGTGTTCTGCTGCTCTTGAAAAATTCAGTTCTTTGGCTGACTCAAAGAAAATTCGTAATTGATTGAGATTCACTTCTACAAATCTCCCGTAAGGGCGACCTATCCTTACACCTAATTATTCCATAACTTTTAGTTATACTCAACATAATTTTTATGTATTTGACTCTATCAAGGCGTTCTGCGATGCTTTTATTCTCAGAAAATAAAATATGGGGGTCATTATGAAAAGCATGCGAGATTTTATCAAACAAGCCGAAAAGCAAGGAGAACTGAAACGCATCAAGGCCGAAGTAGACTGGGATTTAGAACTATCTCATATTGCCAAGCTCAACGAGGAACAGAGTGGCCCCGCGCTTCTTTTTGAGAATGTGAAGGGCTACAAAACGCCAGTAATTACCAGTGTTTGCACGACTGCTCAAAGACTTTCTATTATTATGGGTCAACCGAGCGGAACGAGCCTTGTGGACATCATGAGAGCATGGGTAGAATTCGGGAAGAAGAGCAAACCTCCGAAGTGGGTCGATAAAGCCCCCTGTAAAGAAAACATCATGAAGGGTAAGGATGTTGATCTTTTTAAATTTCCTGCTCCAAAATTCTATCCAAAGGATGGCGGTCGTTATTTTGGAACGGCCCACTTTTTTGTCACAAAAGATCCTGACTCTGATTGGGTCAACCTCGGGACCTACAGGGCGCAACTGCTCGATAAGAACCATCTTGGCACCCAGTTTATCAAAGGTAAACACTCGGACATCATGCTGAAGAAATATGCCGCCATGAAAAAACCCATGCCGGTGGCCTGTGTCATCGGGTGCGATCCTCTTCTCTTCGTTGTCGGCGCGTCCCGTATGTCGGCCTTTACATCCGAGTACGATTTCGCTGGTTCTGTTCGCGGAGAGCCCATCGAGGTCATAAAGGGTGAAACGGTGGACCTCCCCATACCTGCCCACGCGGAAATCGTCGTGGAAGGCGAAGTGGATCCGGATAAATTTATGGATGAGGGGCCCTTTGGAGAATATACCGGCTATTACTCAGGCGTGGGAACGGATAAACGGAACTTCGTGAAAGTCAACTGCGTTACTTACAGGAATGATCCGATATTCTGGGGCACCACGGTGGGTAAGGCTGTAACGGATACCCATATGACCATGGCGCTTTCGTATGGCGCTACGCTCTGGCAACAGCTCGTTGCTATGAAAATACCTGGTATTAAAGCGGTTTATTGTCCTCCTGAGGGTGCCGGAAGATTTCTGGCTATCATTTCTGTCAAACAGATGTACCCCGGCCACGCCGATCAGGTCGGTACCGCCGCGATTTCAACGGAAATGGGTGCCTATGGTTTAAAGACCGTTATCGTTGTCGACGAAGATATTGATCCCTGGGACATTCCGCGGGTACTCTACGCATTGAGTTTCAGGTTCCAGCCGAACCGTTGCCAGATCATCAAGCGCGGCCGTTCAACTCCGTTGGATCCGTCACTCCCCGTAGATGCCAGGGAGATTACAGGCAGGATCATTATCGACGCGACCATTCCGTATGATTGGAAGGAAAAACCAATACCTATCGTCCTCGATGAAGCAATTGTGAAGAAAGTTAAATCCCGGTGGAAAGAACTGGGCTTCTAAGGATGGGCATGGGATGGATGGGACGTTACTGTCCCGTCCATCTTAAGGGACTAAGACAAGGGATAAAAGAGGCCTGTCCTTCATCTTAATGAATTCCACGTGACGCACCCTTGAATGGGAGCGAAAGACACACGATTTTTCCATGAGTTGAGTTTTTGTACAGCACAAGGTCTTAATCAAAAAAACCTAAGGGGGAAGCTATTATGAGACCAATCAGATATACCGATGAGATGATCAATGAATTTAAGAGGGACAAATACTGGACCGATGAGATTTTCTATGATTTCTGGGCACGAAACGCGAAAGGATTAGGAAATAGAGAAGCGCTCGTTGATTCCAAATACCGTGTTACCTGGGCGCAGGCAAAAGAATTCATTGATAACCTTGCCTACGCGTGGGTAAAGCTGGGCATTCCGAAAGACGCGCGGATTATTATCCAGGCCCCAAACAGTGTTTATGGCTTTCTCGCCCGTGTTGCTAGCGAACGAGCGGGCCTCATCTCCCTCACCGTATATCCCTATCTGAGGGAAAAAGAGCTGGAATATATGCTTGAGAGGACAGAGGCTACCGCCGTATGCATCCCGCAGGTTTACAGAAAATTTAATTATCTTGAGATGTATAAAGGACTTCTGGGCAAGTCGAAAAACCTTAAATATTTTTTTCTTTTTGATGAAGAAGTTCCGGCGGATACCCCGAAGGGTACCTTTTCACTCATAAAACTGGCCAACCAGCCCATTGATAAATCGGGGCAGAAGCTTCTTGATGAGCGCAGATTCAGTTCTACCAATGATGTGGGCCTGCTCACCAGCACGACAGGCACGACAGGACTTCCAAAACTTGTGGAATGGCCCATCGCATCCAGGGTGTGTACATCAAAGGCGAGAATTGATATATGGAAACTAACAAAAGATGACATCACCTGCGCAATAGCACCCCATGCAGGCGGTGCCGCAGGGACCCTTACATACTTTGCAGCGCCCCTTGCCGGTGCGAAGACCGTCCTTATGGAGGAATTTGACCCTGAAGGCGCCCTTGCCTTAATAGAGAAAGAGAAGGTGACTGC
Source organism: uncultured delta proteobacterium (assembly GCA_963754785.1). GTDB lineage: Bacteria > Desulfobacterota > Syntrophorhabdia > Syntrophorhabdales > Syntrophorhabdaceae > PNOF01. Next base: position 167,580 of record CAVWHH010000029.1, read on the forward strand.
CATAGGTGTCGTTCCCACACACTTGGTGAGGATGCTCGAAGCTGACGAAACCAAGCATGACTTGAGTTCTCTTCGTTTTATCCGTTCCGCCGGCGGATACCTGCCGCCGCAGGTCGCTGAAGAGGCAGAAAAAAGGTTTAAAGCGATCATTACCAGCGATCTCGGCACACAGGACGTAGGCTCTGTGTCCGGATGTTCCATTGATGATCCAGGCGAGATCAGGAGAAGGACCGTTGGCAGGATGCTACCCGGGAACAAGGTCCGACTTCTTGATGATAACGGGAAAGACGTGAAGGCCGGTGAGCCGGGCCAGCTGTGGTTCAGAGGTCCCCATGCCCCTGCGGGATATTACCGTGACCCCGAAACAACAGCGCCGGTATTCGATAAGGACGGCTGGACAACAACAGGTGATATTGTCAAATCTGAAGAAGGCTGTCTCTGGATCATGGGCAGGTCGAAAGACATGATCATCAGGGGTGGGCAGAATATCTATCCTGCTGAAATCGAAGGCATCCTCAATGAACATCCAAAAGTAGCTAATGTCGCTATTGTAGGGTATCCCGACAGGGAGATGGGAGAACGCGGCTGTGCCTATGTCGTGACAAAGGCCGGTGAGACATTTACGAAAGACGAAATGGTTGCCTTTCTGAAATCAAAGAAACTTGCTGCCTATAAACTTCCCGAGAGACTTGAAATTGTTGCTGCCCTGCCAACTGTCGGTGATTCTGGCAAAGTAGACAAGAAAGTACTCAAAACCGAACTTGAAAAGAAGGTGACTGAGGGAAAATAATGAAAACTATTCTTGTCGTTTCAACACTTGATACGAAAGGCACGGAGACATATTATCTCAGGGATAAAATCAGGGAGATCGGCTACCAACCCCTTGTCCTTGATATCTCTATGAGGATATCGGAAGATATAAAAGCAGATATTGCACCTGACAAAGTAGCACAAGCAGGCGGCTTAACGTTTCAGGACATCCTCGCATCCAGGGAGAGGTCGAAGAATACGGCCATTATGACGAAGGGTGCCGCGCAGATTGCCCTTTCCCTGTGGAAGGAGGGCAAGCTCCATGGCGTCATTGGAATTGGCGGTTCCACCGGTTCTCTCATGGCAACAGATGTGATGAGAGCGCTCCCGTTTGGAGTGCCGAAAGTAATGATTTCTTCAACTGCAGCGCTTCCCGGCATGTCTACCCGCTATATAGACATAGGAGATATTGCCCTGATGCACTCCGTTGTTGAAATATCAGGATTGAGTGACATATTAAAAAATGTTATCGACAGGTCCGCGTATGCGGTCTGCGGTATGGCAGAGGCGTTACCTCTGAACATAGCTGCGGAAAAAGGCCCACGAAAGGCCATCGCGCTCACAATGCTCGGACCCTGTGAACAGTGCGCGAGCAGTGTAAGAAAAGCGCTTGAGGCAGAAGGGTATCAGCTCACCGGGTTCTCCGCCGCGGGGATCGGAGACAGGGCCATGGAAGCAATGGTCGAGCAGGGCCTTTTTGACGGGATCATCGATCTTGCTCCCGGGGCAGTCATAGAGCACCTCGTCGGAGGCATGCGAGACGCGGGCCCCACCCGTATGGAGGCAGCCGGCAAGGTTGGCATACCACAGATCATCTCAACATGTGGTGTGAATCATATAACGCCACCCAAATCAAAGTATACCGATGATCATAAATCCCGGAGAAAATACGATCTTGATAAATTCCGTACCTGGCTCCGTGCGTCTCCGGAAGAGCTGAGAATGGCGGCGCGGGCATTTATTGAAAAGCTCAACAAAGCAAAAGGCCCTGTAACGATCATCATTCCCAAGAAGGGCTGGTCTTCCGTTGATGTTCCGGGGAGCGTCACCCATGATCCTGTGGAAGACCACGTTTTCATAGAAGAACTCCAGAAAGGTTTAAAACCTCAGATTGAAGTGCTGGAAGCTGATGCGAACATGGAAGATAAGGCTTTTGCCGATGCCGTCATCAAGCTGGGCCTGAAGATGTTCGGCGAGAAAGCTGCGAAGAACTCGTAGCGTAATGTTGGATGGTGTGATAAAAGTAACAATATCTGTCCTGTATATATATTTGAGATATTGTTGCAGGGATTAAGTTCACGAGAGAGAAAAGGAGGTATTATCCATGTTGTTGCCAAAGTTTGATTATTTTGAACCGCAGGGAATGTTGGAAGCGTGCAAACTGATCGCAAAGCTGAAGGCTGACGCAAAGATCATTGCCGGAGGTACCGATCTTCTCGTCAACATGAAGAACAAGAAGGTATCGCCGAAATTCCTGGTGAGCCTTGCCGGGGTTCCCGGTCTCACCGGTATTGAACAGAAAAAGGGAACTTTCTCCATCGGTTCCCACGCCATTATTGCCTCACTCAAAGAGTCGGCATCTCTTAATTCGTCCTTTCCCGCTCTTGTTGAAGCGGCCTCAGTACTTGGTTCTCCCCTGGTCCGGAACCGTGCTACCATAGGCGGTAATATTGTCACTGCCCGTCCCGCGGCGGACCTTCCGCCCGCTCTCATGGCGTATGATGCCATGCTTGTTCTTACGAGCAAGGTCAAAGAGAGAGAAATGTCCCTAGAGGATTTCCTGATAGGGCCAGGTCAAACAAAGATAAAACCCACAGAGATACTAACGAAGATCGTCCTCGCGTCGCCCCCTCCATATACGGGAAGTAGCTATATGAAACTGATGCACAGACGTTCCCTTGAGATTGCCATTGTCGCTGTCGTTTCCCGTATCACTCTTGATAAACCGGGTGGGGTTATCAAAACGGCGAATATTATTCTGAGTGCTGTTGCCCCAAAGGCGATCCATGCCGTATCGGCGGAGAAAATACTCCGGGGAGAAAAACCCTCTGAAGTGTTTTTTGAAAAGGCCGCGGCCCTTGCCATGAACGACTGCACACCCATCACCGATATCAGAGGCGGCGCGGAATACAGATGCGCCATGGTAGGAATACTCACAAAAAGAACACTATCTGCTGCCCTTTCCCGGGCACAGGGTAAATAAGAGAGGTGGCCCCTATGAAGAAGCTCATAACCCTTACAGTAAACGATAAAAAATACGAACTGGCGATAGCCCCCAATAAGACCTTAACCCAGGTTTTACGCGAGGACCTTGATCTTCTCGGTACCAAGGAAGGCTGTGGTATTGGTGACTGCGGCGCCTGCACGGTGATACTTAACGGCAGGGCTGTTAACTCCTGTCTTGTTCTTGCTGTCCAGGCAAATGGTGCCGAAATCACAACCATTGAAGGCGTGGCCGATGGCCCCGTCCTTCACCCTATCCAGCAGACCTTTGTTGATATGGGCGCCATTCAGTGTGGTTTCTGTACTCCCGGGATGATCTTATCGGCAAAGAGCCTTCTCGATAAGAACCCCGCCCCCACAGAACTCGATGTCAGAGAGGCATTATCCGGCAATCTCTGCCGCTGCACCGGATACCAGAAAATAGTAGAGGCGGTGAAGGCCGCTTCAACCATGAAGAGATAAGGAGAGACGACTATGAAGGAATATGACATCATTAATTCACGGCTTCCCCGTGTTGATGCCTGGGCCAAGGCAACGGGCGATGCGCGCTATACCGATGATCTTACCATGCCCAACATGCTCTATGGCGCTTTGCTCCAGAGCCCTTTAGCCCATGCAAAGATAAAGAGTATTGATACATCAAGGGCGAAGAAACTCCCTGGTGTAAAAGACGTGGTTACCGCGAAGGAGGCGGGTCTCATCAAATACGGGGTAAGCCCCGCGCGGTACGATGAAACCATGTTTTGTGATCAGAAGGTGAGATATATAGGAGACGAGATAGCCGCAGTTGCCGCCGTCGATCTCGAAACAGCACTTGAGGCAGTCTCACTCATCGAAGTCGAATACGAAGAACTGCCCATATTGCTTGATCCTTTTGAGGCCATGAAAGAAGGCGTTGTCGCTATCCACGATGATTATCCCAACAATATTTGCGCTGAAGTCCATCAGGAATTCGGAAATGTGGAGGAAGGATTCAAAGAGTGCGACTATATCAGGACCGATAAATTCGTAAATAAGAAACAGGACGGCGCTTTTCTTGAACCCCAGTCTTGTATTGCTTTCTATGATCTGAACGGCAACCTTACGCTCACCACATCGACCCAGACTGTCCATTATGTTCAAAGGACCGTTGCCATGGTATTGGGGCTCCCCATCGGGAAGGTGAGAGTTACAAAACCATATGTAGGAGGCGGCTTCGGTCCCAAGGCATCGGCCAACACCATTGAACTTGTATCAAGTCTTCTTTCCATGCGGACGAGAAGACCCGTGAAGATGACCTTTACGAGAGAGCAGGTCTTTCTGCATAGCCGCGCGAGACATCAGTTCTGGCACGAATTGACCACAGGGGTAAAGAAAGACGGTACTCTCATTGCCCTCAAGAATACATGCTATATGGATGGCGGTGCGTACGCGAGCTTCGGTATAGCCACAGTCTATTACGGGGGCTCACTCCTTGGCGCGCCTTATAAACTTCCCAACATGAAGTACGATGGGTACAGGATGTATACAAATAAACCAGCAAATGGGGCCCAGAGAGGTCATGGTGGTGTTATAGCCAGGGCAGCATGGGAGCAGCAACTGGACATAATTGCCGAGGAACTGGGTATAGATCCCCTCGAATTGAGGCTTAAAAATATGATGAAGAGGGGTGATACAACCTGTAATGATTTTAATATGAGCAGTTTTGGGATGGAAGAATGCCTGAAGGCGATACGGGATGGCTCAGGATGGAAGGAAAAGAAGGGTAAGCTTCCCAAAGGGAAAGGAATTGGCGTTGCTTGCGGGTTCTTTGTGTCCGGAGCCGGTTTTCCCATCTACCGTTCCGAGACGTTCCACTCAACGGCCATGATTAAGCTTTCCGAAGATGGCGGTACCGTCAATCTTTATACGGCGGCAGCGGAGATAGGACAGGGTTCCGACACGATCCTCACCATGATGGCGGCAGAGGCCATTGGCGTCAAATATGAGGATGTCCGCGTATCATCAGGTGATACGGATTTTGGCGTGGACCTGGGCGCGTACTCTTCACGACAGACCCTTATGACCGGTCATGCGGTAAAACAGGCCGGTGAAGATGTGAGGAACCAGGTGCTTGAAGTGCTTTCCCGTATCCTGAACATACCCGTAGAGGATATGGATATAAAAGAAGGGCTCATCATATTTAAGAAAGTAAAACCCGATTTCTCCGGTCTCAGGTCAAAATACATAAAGGAACATAGGGGATGGGTGGACGCCCCTACCGGTGACGAACTCACATTCAAAGAAGCCGCTCGTGTTGCCTATTTCGAAAAAGGTGTGGTAGTGGGTAGAGGGAGTTATAAACCAGGGGAACTGGGCGGCAAATACAAAGGCGCAACCGTCGGGACATCCCCTGCCTACGGATGCTCTGCTCAGGTCGTGGAGGTTTCGGTAGACATGGAGACCGGAAAACTTACCATTGATGACATGACCGATGCCCATGACTGCGGTTTTGCAATTAACCGTACAAACGTGGAAGGGCAGATGCAGGGTTCTCTTTCCATGGGACTTGGCGAGGCACTTTTTGAAGAGATAAAATTTGACGAAAAGGGCAAGGTGATGAACCCTACGTTCGGGGAATACCGGATCCCTACTTCCCTTGACATGCCCAACGTGAACACGATAATTGTTGAGAGTAATGAACCAAACGGTCCCTGGGGGGCCAAGGAAGTGGGCGAGGGCGCTATCATGCCGACTATCCCTGCCATACTCAATGCTGTCTATGATGCCACGGGGGTGAGGATCAACGAACTGCCTATCACTGCTGAGAGATTATTTACGGCGATGAAAGAGAAGAATATAAAAAAGTGAAGTATTAACTGATGTATAAAGTGATTGTATCATATGTGAAGCACGAGCGTTTTGATGAACCGGAATGGTTCAGACGTTAATATAAATTGGCGAGGAGGAAAGGAGGATTTGCAGAAACTATGGATTTACCTCTATGACGATGGGTGAGTCTGTGAGGTGATTAGGTTCTTTAAAACACACAAAAACCAAGGGGGTTATTATGTCAGATGGAAAAAAGTTTCCGTACGCATCAGAAATAGTTTTACCGCCCGAGTTAGCAGGATGGGAAGAGATGTACGCGCCGCAGCGTCTTTTCAGCAAAGACAGGGAAGATTGGGAGAATAGGCACTTCTGGTTCCAGGACAAGATCCACGCGCCAGAGCCTCTGTATCCGCTCGATGATATTTTCCAATCATCATGGCAGATAGCTCTTTCCCAGTTCACAACCAGGGTATTCTGTATTCCTCCGGCACAAGGAGTAGCCCAGAGATTGCTGGGTTGCTACATGTATATAGCGGCAGTGGAACCGCCACCCCCTGAAGTTATCGGAGAGAAGGCGGAGCGTTTCGGAAAAAGGGTGCCCTATGCTTTTCAGAATTACGATATGTTGTGGAACGAATGGTACAAGAAATTTAATGCCCTCGGCAAAGAGATGAAGGCCCTCAACGTAGTCAGTGAATTTCATAAATATGTGCCCGATGAAGAGGTTATTCCGATAGTAAAAGGATATACGCAGGCATATGAGTTGATTGCATCGTTCAATAATATAATAAACATGATAACGAAAGCCTGGCAATGGCACTTCGAATATCTGAACCTTGCATATCTTGGATACCTCATGTTTGTTGATACCGCACGGAAGCTCTTCCCCGGTATAAAAGAGAGTACTATCGGAAAAATGGTCGCCGGCGCTGAGGTTTCCATGTTCCGTCCTGAAGAGGAATTGTGCCGGTTGAGCAGATTAGCTATGGCGCAGTCTCCTGTCGCTGATATCTTGAAGAAGGATGTCCCTGCCGAAGAAAAGATGAAGCAACTGAAAGCAACGGAAGCGGGAAGAGTATGGCTCGAAGAACTCGAAAGAATAAAAGACCCGTGGTTTTTCGTGTCATGCGGGAGCGGCTGGTATCATTATGAAGGGAGCTGGATAGACAAAATGGACATTCCCTTCAGTTATATGCAGAGCTACGTGCAAAGGCTCGCAAAGGGAGAAAAGATTGAAAGGTCCCTTACAGAGATCTCTGAGGAGAGGGACAGGATCGTTGCCGAATACAGGAAACTTATCAAATCCGATGACGACAGGAAGTCTTTCGATGATGCTTATGGTGTTGTGAGGACCATATACAGATACGCGGAAGACCACCTCTTCTGGGTGGAACACTGGTTCCATACGATATGGTTCGAAAAAATTAGGAATTTCGGGACCCTTCTTGTTAAATACGGGGTACTGGAAAAAATGGATGATATATTCCTTTTCAACCGTTTTGAAGTGCCCATGTTGCTTGAAGACCTGGCAACCGCCTGGGCCCTCGGTGAAGGAGCGCCTACACTAGGTAAATTCTGGAAGGAGAAAGCGAAAAAGAGGGAAAAGATCCTCGAAGCGGCAAGAAAATGGCAACCGGTGCCTGCCCTTGGCGTGCCTCCGGAAGAGATGGTGGAGCCATTTACGGTCATGCTCTGGGGTGTTACTACAGAGAAGGTCGCTGAGTGGATGAAAGGCTCTGCGGTGGCTGGTGGCGATGTTACGGAGATCAAAGGATTCGCGTCATCGGCAGGAGTTGCCGAAGGACCGGCAAGGGTGCTGAAATCAATGGGAGACGTGGTAAAGCTTCAGCCCGGTGAGATCATGGTTACCCCGAGCACGAACCCGTCATGGGCCCCCGTCTTCACGAAGATAAAAGCGGCAGTAACCGATATCGGAGGGCTTACCTCTCATGCCGCCATTGTGTCGAGGGAGTACGGGTTGCCGTCTGTGACCGGTACGGGTATCGCTACGGCAGTGATTAAAACCGGTGATATAATAAAAGTAGATGGCAGCGCGGGTACAGTAGTCATTGTGAAAAGAGTGGCAGGTTGATCCATAGGTAATTAATAGGGGGGCGCTTACTGTGCCCCCTGATTCTCTGATGCGTGTAAAGGGGGTTTCTCATGGCAGAGCAATGGATTTACTGGTTGAAGGAAGTTGGTCAGGAGCATAACCAAATCGTCGGGAAAAAATGCGCCAATCTCGGAGAGCTTACAAAAGCCGGGTTCCGTGTACCGCCCGGTTTTGCCCTCGGTGTAGAGGCGTATAAACGGTTTATGGGTGAGACAGAGGCCACGGACCGTTTATTGAAACTCCTGAGTGCCTTCAAGGCAGATCCGGAAAATGTCGCAGACATGGTGAAATATGAAGCACTTTCGGAAGAAATGAGAGGGGTTGTTGAGTCTATAAAAATGCCTCCCGACATGGATAAAACGATAAAAAGTTACTATGCCGAGATGTGCAAAATTGCCGGGCGGGAAAATATCTATGTGGCAACGCGGTCTGCCGGCCCTGCAAGCCATCCGGGTCAGTATGAGACATATCTGAATGTGTCAGGGCCGGATGATGTGGTGTTCAATGTACAAAGGGTGTGGTCGAGCACCTTCAATACGCGCTCGATTATCGCGAGAGCGAGACTTAAAATCCCTGAACTTCCGGTCCACTATGACCCGATAGGTGTGGCCGTCCTCACTATGGTGGACGCAAAGGCGGCAGGTGTTATGTTTACGGTGAATCCTGTGAATGGTGACGAGTCGAAGGTAGCGATAGAAGGCAGTTTCGGTGTCGGTGAAGCCGTTGTTTCAGGAAACGTGAATCCCGACCGGTATCTGGTCGATAAAATAACCCATGAGATAGAGGAGAGGGTAGTTTCCGACAAAAGGAGCGAGTTTCTGTATAACCCGGAGACAAAGGAAATGGAGTATAGAGAACTCCCGCCCGACAAAAGGAAAGTACCCTGTCTTGAAGATAGAGAAATACTGGAGCTTACGAGACTTGCACGGCAGGTGGAAGACCACTTCGGATGTGCCCAGGATTTAGAGTGGTCGATTTCGAAGTCGCTCCCGTTCCCTGAGAACATTTTCCTTGTCCAAGCCCGTCCTGAAAGTGTATGGGGAAAGAAGAAGAAAGAGTCGGTCCTGGGGAAAAAGACCGGCATGGAACTTTTGTTTGAGCGTGCGACAACACCGATTAAAGTGAAACTGTAATGAAGTGTTTGCTCATCGTGGCTACCTTTGACACAAAAGGAAGGGAAGCGGAGCATGTAAAGATCATCGCCCAATCTCTTGGGGTGAATACGATACTCATGGATGTGGGTACGCTAGAAAAACCTGCTATGGCCCCCGATATTCCTGCCTACAAAGTTGCCGAAGCGGCCGGATACAATCTTGATACTGTAAAACAGAAAGGTGATCGGGCGGAAGCCGTGAAGGCCATACAGAAAGGTGGGGCTGTCATCGCGAGCCAACTTGTGCAGGCAGGAAAGATAGATGGTATTTTCGGAATGGGAGGCGGGACCGGGACGGCAATCGTCACCTCCATTATGCGCTCGCTCCCTTTCGGGTTTCCAAAAGTGGTCCTCTCTACGGTTGCTTCACGGGACGTAAGGGAATACGTGGGGACGAAGGACATTGTCATGGTCCATTCCGTGGCCGATCTTCTCGGCGATAACCTCTTTATCCGCCATATACTGGGACAGGCGGTCCGGGCCGCATGCGCGATGATGGGGAGTGCCCTTGCGTTGAAAGACGGAAAGCCCATGGTGGCGGTTACTGCCTACGGTATCAATTCCCGGTGCGCGCTGAACGCCGAGCACGTGCTTGAAGCCAAGGGGTATGCGATGATCGGTTTCCATGCCAATGGCGTCGGTGGTACGGCAATGGAAGAAATGATAGAGGAGGATATGATCGCCGGGGTACTTGAATTTACTCCCCATGAACTGGCGGACAATATGTACGGCGGCTATTGCAGGGGAATAACCGATAAACGTTTTGAAATGGCAGGTAAGAAAGGCATACCGCTTGTCTTCGCGCCCGGCGGTCTCGACAACGCGGTTTTCAGCCCCGTCTACCCCATGCCTGAGATACTGAAGGGAAGAAAGATACATTCCCATGATGAGCGTTTTTGCGTCCGTCTGGCAGACGCGGAGATGAAAGAGTTTGCTCGTATCATCAGTGAGAAGCTCAACAAATCAAAAGGACCGGTCCATGTGCTCATTCCGAAGAAAGGTTGGTCTGAGGCGGACAAACCGGGTATGGCGCTTTTTGAACCTGATACGGACCGGGTCTTTGTCGACGAGCTGAAAAGCTTACTTACGTCCGGGATTCCCGTTGAGGAGATGGACCTTCACATCAGCGAGCAGGCTTTCGCGAACAGGGCTGTTGAGATAGTAGACGATATGATACGAAGGAGATAAAGACAAAACCAATATGGATTTTTTTACCATAACGCAAAAAGAAGGACCTTTTACGATAGACGCTTTTGTCTGTTCCCTCGGACAAGATCTTATGGTGGTTTTGCATGGCGGCGAGGGACACATAGGGGCAGTCGGTATGGCCCAACCGAGGCAGAGTCTGCAAGATTCGAAAAAGACGAGTTCCACCAGCTCGGTGTTTACCTATCCGGGGCATAAGGAAGATACGCTTGCCAAAGAAATGTCAGAACAACTATCAAAAAAGCTGAACAAAAAGGTCGTTGTTGTTGCAGGTATACACTGGGACGGTTTAAAGAAGAGGGAGATAGAAAGTATACTCCAGGTTTGCAAGAAATTGACGACGGTGGTCATCAGGGAGGTCTCGAAGAAATGAAGCGGATTATTGTGGGGATTACGGGGGCAACGGGTGTCATCTATGGTATACGACTTCTCGAAGTGTTGATGGAACGGAACATGGAAACGCATCTGGTTCTTTCCGAAGCTGCCAAAAGAAATATACTTCTTGAGACGGATTATGCCATAGAGGACATTGAAAAACTGGCCTTTATGGTCCATGACGCCGGGAATATGGCCGCATCCATTTCGAGCGGTTCTTTCAAAACGGACGGTATGGTGGTGGCACCCTGTACGGTAAAGACGCTTTCCGGTATTGCCCATTCGTATAACGATAATCTGATTGTGCGGGCCGCCGATGTTGTGTTAAAAGAGAGACGAAGACTGGTTCTTGTTGTCCGGGAAACGCCATTGCACAAAGGGCACCTGGAGCTGATGAGCAAAGTTGCTGATATCGGGGGGATCATACTGCCGCCGATACCGGCATTTTATTTCAGGCCGAAACAGATAGAAGACCTCATTGACCACACAGTGGGAAAGGTTTTGGACCTTCTCGAAATTGACCATTCACTTTTCAAAAGGTGGGAAGGAGTCCGCGGTCCTGCCGATACAGACAAGGCAGTTAAGATCGAGAGCGTCAAATAGTATATACACAGTATTTTATATGACTGTGATCAGATAAATCCTTGCCCGGCAGAGCGATTAATGGATACCCTTCCTCTGTCTGCGTTTTGCACAGCCAAAGAACATGCGGGCATTTAATGAGGAGGTACGAGCGTGAGCATAGATCACGTTAACGTCTTCGCTGCCAAAGCCTTCAGGAGGAAACCCTGCAGCGGTCATCTGGTTTTTACCAAGAGCAGGCTTTTGACAGTCGCTCTTTTCTTACAACTCTGTTTCGTTTTGTGACAATGAAGGCATAGGACACAAAATTTAGAGTTGTTTGAAAAAAAATCTGCATGGGAGGAGGTGAACACAACAGCACAAGCATTGTTATAGTAGTCGTTTAGCAAAACAAGTAAAAAAGGGGGTACTATTATGGGAAACGGAAAGATTGGTATTGGACCCGAAGGTCGACCGGCAGCCGTCATTCAGTTCGTTGTACTCACGGCGGTACTGACAGCTATTTTCGTATATGGTGTATCACCATTAACTATTATCATGAAGATTCTCCCGGCAACTCTCATCATGCTTACTGCCCTTGGGCTTCTTGTGCTTGTGGGTGATAATTTTCCTTTGGCACCACCGGGGGGCAACTGGAACCCTACGAAATCACGCTTCAGCGCGGGACTCGGGATGATGGTGATCTGGGCTGTGTTTACCGCCCTATTACTGGTTATCATGATGTATGCCTTTCCAAAATGGCCAATGAGTCCATTATTTCTCTGGTGGGGTGCGCTTAGCTTTGGTACTACACTCCTCTACGGAATAAACTGGAATACCTGGCCATTCAAAGGAAAAATGCACCAATGGCTAACAATGGTAATTGCACTTGTCGTTGTGATCATTGTTGCCAGCCTTGTCTGGAGCTTCCTGACAAATGCCGAGGCAACGCCTTTTGCCGGCTCTCCTTTTAATCACAAAGGACCATTCCAGGCAGATTGGCTCACAGGATTTACCGTATGGTTTATTGCATGGTTTTTTATATTCAGCCCTGTCTTTACGACTCAAGGGTGGCCCTTCACAAAGTTGGGACATCCGGGGGCAGCAATAGGCCAGACCATTGTTGCATTTATCCTGGCATGCGTCTGCTGGAACGGAAGCCTCGCCGTGGGTATAAGTCCCACATTTTCCTTCGGCGCCATAGCTTCCTCTATGATATTCTGGGCACTCGTGTACGGTTGGCATTTCCAGTTCTGGGGGGTTACAAAACTTACCGGTGCCAGCAGGGCAATTGCAGCTTTCATAGTACAGTGCGTCATTGTTGCTATCTGGATTGTCATTTGTAATGTAATACTGAGGCCTGCGGCTAGTAATCTTGCTGCTGCCCTCAAAGCTGCCGGACTGCCTCCTATAGCTGACATCAACATCCTCATCATCTATCTCAATCTCTGTATTGTGGGTCCCGCTCTTATTGCACATAATGCCTTCTGGTTGAGGTGGCCCTTGACCCTGCCTACACCGCCGGGAACACCGCCGCCTGACCAAAGCGTATAAGGCGGTGAGTCATACTTAGGAGTTTTTTATTTTTCGAGAGGGGATAATGCAATGGTTTTCATGAAAGAACACCCCTACCAAAGTTTAACCGGACAGGGGTGTTTTTTATACGGAAAGGTTTTCAAAATCTTTGTCAGTTTTTTATGCCCTGTTTTGTGAATAGCGGGAAAGGTTTTGGAGCCTATCACTATCAAAAGAGAGTGCAATACTTACAGGCAAATAATGTGAGATAGGAGGAATGTATGTCAGTCATCTTCGAGTTTGCCATGTTTCCCACGGATAAAGGGGAAAGCATGAGCCCTTATGTAGGCAGGATCCTGAAACTCATTGACGAGAGTAATGTTGCCTACAAACTTACCCCCATGGGAACTGTTGTCGAAACGGAGACCTTCGAAGAAGCCCTCTCACTCATAAACCGCGCATACCGTGAATTAGAAGAAGATTGTGGGAGAATCTATGCCGTAATAAAATTTGATATACGAAAAGGAAAAAAAGGAAGGTTCATGCAGAAGATCGATTCCGTTGAAAAAAAGGTAGGGAAAAAACTCCGAACATAGGGATGGGGATTACATTACGTCCGAGGTCTGGTGCTTGGCGGAGAGAAAAGCTTCTGTTTAGTCCTTTCCGGCCACGAATAGCAGATTACCTGTGTCACAGCAGGTGACCCCAACAATCACCTTAGCAATTACGGGACATCTTTCTTATCTTCTATCACACCAACAGCTCATGGTACTCTGCCTTCAACCGACTATCACGTGGGTGGCAAACGTTGAGCAGTGCCAGGCCATGCGGAGCGTCGCAGATGAAGTTTGCCGACCAAGGGGTTGTCCAAACACAAAACACAAATATGTCAGAGCAATCACGTAGTTGAGCAATGTGAATAAACCTGATTGCTCAATCATGGCATGCAACGAGTCGGCCATAACGTGGCCTCTGGCTGAAATTCATATTCGGTTTACGGACTCAAGGTGAAACAGTAAACGTTATAGCGTTATAGCGCTATAGTACCATGTAACACTATTTATTTCGTATCAATATTGTGGTAAACTCATGGTAATCTCTCAGGGAGGTACATACCATGAAACCACGGTATCGAGTAACATTGACCGCAGAAGAACGGAACAACCTGGAATCAATGACCAAAACAGTAAAGACCAGCGCAAAGCAATTCCTCTTCGCTCGGGCATTGATTCTGTGTGATGCCGGGCCTCATGGTCCGTCGTGGACGGTGGCCGATACGGCAGAAGCGATGGGGGTCACAGCCAGAACCATAGAACATCTGAAGAAACGGTTTGTGGAAGAAGGCTTGGATGCGGCTCTTAAGCGGAAGAAGTCGGATAGACCTCCACGCGAGGTGATCTTTGACGGGACATTCGAGGCACGATTAATCGCACTGGCCTGCTCCGAATCACCTCCCGGACGGAGTCGTTGGACCGTGCGGCTGCTCGCGGAAAAGGCGGTGGAACTGGATCTGACGCCATCGGTATCCCATATGACGATCCAGCGCATGTTAAAAAAAACGAACTTAAACCTCACCTCAGAAAGTACTGGAAAATTCCGCCGAAAGAAAACGCTGCGTTCGTAGCTGCCATGGAAGATGTGCTTGCCCTTTATGCGTTCCCGTACAGCCCGGAGTATCCCGTTATCTGTATGGATGAATCCTGTAGGCAGCTTATCGGTGATATACGTACGCCTATTCCATGTAAACCTGGACAACCTGAAGCGACTGGATCACGAGTATGTTCGTAACGGAGTCGCAGAAATCTTCCTGGAAGTGGAACCGTTGACCGGCAAACGACACGTGGAGGTAACCGAGCACCGGACCAGAACCGACTGGGCACAGTGGGTCAAGGGTATGCTTGACGAACGCTATCCGAATGCCGTTGCTGTACGTCTTGTCATGGACAACCTAAACACCCATTCCGTCGCATCGCTCTATGAGACATTCGCGCCGCAGGAGGCCCGCAGGTTGACCGAACGACTTGAAATCCACTACACGCCGAAACACGGTAGCTGGCTCAACATAGCAGAGATTGAGTTGAGCGCTCTCAAGGGGCAGTGTCTCGATTGTCGCATACCCGACTTACTTACCATGCGAAAACATGTCGCCGCCTGGGAGCGTAGCCGCAATAACAGGATCTCAAAGATTATCTGGCAGTTTTCGACAAGTGATGCCCGTGTTAAGCTGAAACATCTATATCCGAAACTGTAGGTGTTACATGGTAATAGTTCTATAGCTACATCCGGCGGTGTCCTCATGGCAACGTAATCCAAAAGAGCTGCGGTATGTGTGAAGGCCGATCTACATAAAGTACTTCGACTCAAGGCAGTTGAGACATCTACGATTGTATCGGAGCTTATTAACAACGCTATCAGAGAAGCAATTTTAGAGGACGCCGAGATTTTTTAGCATTCGAAGGAAGGGTTGGAGAGCCTTTGATCAGTTATGACGAAATGGTTAACCCGAATAATGCATTTGCCTTCAATTAGCCCTTAACAAAGAACCTCCTTTTGCAGTAGAATCAATCGTCTTCAAACAACAGACCCCATGCAAAAGGAGGAACAAAACTATGCACCAACATTCTACCACAATGCCCCAAGTAAACAAAGTGAGAATTGCCTTTACCAAAAGGAAGATGACCGCCTATGGAGGCTTTGCCCTTCTTGCCGCATTCTTTGAACGAATCGGATTGGGAGAGATGATCGAGAAAGCCATACCGATCACGGAATGTTCCCCGAACGGTATGGGGGTATACGGAAAGGTAGCCGCCTACATCGCCATGGTCTTTGCCGGTGCGGAGCGTTTCTCCCACCTCATCTATTTGGGTAACAAGGATGTTTTGGCAAAGATCTTCGGGGTCAAAAGATTCCCCGATGCGGCAACGACCCTCACCCGGATGTTCGGTAAGCTTAAGAATCTCAAGACAGCGGACATGCTCTCCCGTAACGTATGGGCATATCTTACGCACCTCATTCCCTGGACGACGATTGGGGAAGACTGGCTCACCTTCGACTCAAGTGTGCTTGTCCGGTATGGGGAACAGGAAGGGGCAAAGAGAGGATACAATCCTGCCAAGCACGGCAGACCGAGCCATAATCCTCTTTTGGCTTTTCTCAACAGGAGTAAGTACGTGATCCACCTCTGGAACCGCTCCGGCAACACCGCCTCATGGAACAACATCCTTGCCTTCTTCACCGATTCCTATGAGCGTATTCGTACCCGTATCAGGGTACTGGGTGTCATCGCCGACAGCGGGTTCTACCTCAAGCAGTTCATCGAAACACTTGAGGAGGAACACCTCACCTACATCATTGCGGTGAGACTCATACGACCCATCCAGCGGCATATTTATTCCCTCACGGACTGGAAGGAGATAGCCAAAGGGCTTTCCGTATCGGAGTTCTCCTTCATGCATCCCTTCTGGGGAAAAGAGAGACGCTACATCGTGGTCCGGCAGGATATCATCCACAGAAACAAGGCCATGGGGAAAACATTGCCCCTCTTTGCGAACGAGATCGAGATCAGAGACTACCGCTTTAGCGCCTGGATCACCAGTTCGAATGAGCCGCCCTATGACGTATGGACCCTGTGCAAGCCCCGGGCAAACGATGAAAATACCATCAAGGAACTCAAAGAAGACTTTGCCTTGGGCGGCTTCTCGATGAAGAGGTTCTATGCGGTAGAGGCGGCGATGCTTATGAGAGTTCTTGCCTACAACCTCTTTGTGCTTTTCCGGGAGGAATTCTTTGGCACACGAGAAAGAAGGCAGCACCTCAAGACCATACGGTACAAGTACTTCGTCCTTCCTGCACAGATGGGAAGCGACGGGAGAGATACTATTCTCCGGATATCGGTACGAAGCAGGAAGGCACGCTCAAAACTCTCGTACCTGTTTACCCGCATCAGACAATACATTCCGAGCCTCGATCTCAATTGCACTGCAGTTGGGGGCACCTGAAGATACACAAAGGGGAGGTGGGCCAAAAAACCGCACCAGTAATAGTCATTCTGAGGGGTTATACGGAAAAGCCTTGTCGGGCCTTAGGCTATAGGTGTGTCAATTGTAATCGCATTTTTCGGGTTAAGAGCCTGAGAAAAATGGCCGTGTATAGGGTTTGTTTCCGAACGTCTGTTGAGAAGGATTTCACTGCAATCCCAAGAGCGATTGGAAGAAAATTCTCCACCGGATAAGAGCACTTGCCGAAGATCCTGGGCCAATGGGTTACGAAAGACGAAAAACTGGCTGGACAGAAAAGATATCGCGTCCACCAGGACAATATTATATACCTGACTTTACCCTCAATTATGCACACTACAGAGGAGAATCGCAAGGATGGCCGAAAAATAAGGTCGTTGAATAAGAAAGAGCTTGACAAGACTGAATTGTAGTGTATATAATATACACTATGAGCTTCATACGGAAGATAAGACGGGGGGATTCGATTTACCTTGCCGAGGTGGAAAATGTAAGGGTGGGCGACAAGGTGATCCAGAAGCATATTCGCTATGTGGGCAAGGAGGTGGACGATACACCGATCTTGACAGGATCGGTGGCGACCTCAACCGTAGATCGGGTGACGGTTTACGGTCCCCTGTTACTGCTCGACGAGATAGCGAGACACGTTGATCTGTCTGGGATCTTGGGGGACTATGGCGAGTATTTGTTGAGCCTGGCCTACGCCCACTGTGTTTCGCCAGATAGCCTCACCGGGATGGTAGACTGGTACCAGAAGACCGAGATCGGGAGTCTTCTTGCTCTTTCGGACCTGACGTACAAAAAGTTGATCGAGGCACTCGATTCAGTGGAGGAAAGAGAACAAGACATCCAGGAGAGGCTCTTTGGCCGGGTGAAAGAGGTATTAGGTCTTGCGCCCAAGGGATATTTTTACGATATCACGGACATCTATTTCTACGGGCTCTGTTGTCCCCTGGCCAAGCGCGGGCGCAATGCGGACGGGAGGAAGGAGCGGCAGATGCAGATCGGATTGGCCGTGACACAGGGAGAAGGCATTCCCGTATTTCATAAGGTCTTTGAGGGGAACATTTTCGATGCGAAGACGTTGCCGGATATTCTTCTTCACTTTCGGGACCAGGATATCAAGGACGTCTGCATCGTATGGGATCGAGGGGTTTCTTCCAAGTTGAACATCAGAGAAGCCAAAGAGATGGGGTTTGAGGTACTGTGTGGGCTTCCGTTGAAAGCGGGTCTGAAAAAGGTGGCGGACCAGCTCCTGGGGGAGGAGATCGTCTCGATGAAGCACCGGGTACGACTCAAGAAAGCCACCTTTTATGTGAAGAAGACGAGGTACCAGATAGACGGACTTGACGGCTACCTTGCCGTTTGCCTCAATGAGAAAGAGAAACAGGCGATCCGCGAGCGCAGATACGATGAGCTTGATCATGCCCTCCACCAGAAGAAAGGGATCAAAGAGGGATTGAAGAAGTACCTCAGTGGGGGTAAGCTCAACGACAAGGCGGTGGCATGGGCGGAACGCTATGACGGGATCTCGGTGATCTTTTCGACGAAGGATCTCAGTGAGGAGGAAATGGTCAAGGGTTACTTTGAGAAAGACACGGTAGAGAAATCCTTCCGGTGCATGAAAGGTCTCTTGGAGGTGGATAAGGTAAGGTTTTGGCTGGCCAGCCGCGTCAAGGGACACGTCTTTGTGTGCTATCTTGCCTATCTGCTGCTCTCGGTCCTTGAATACAAGCTGAGAAAAATAGGCATGAAGGCAGCCGAGGCACTGGAAACCATGGAGACGATGTACCGAGTATATATCACAGACCCAAAGTCAGGAAACAAATTCGTGAAAACGGTCGTGCTCAGCAAAAAGCAGGAAGACATCCTCAGGGAGATTAACCCGCGTCTGTTGAAGAAATGTAGTGTATAAAATCGAGGGAAAAGTCAGGTATATAGTATTTAAATAAAAGGTTTCTTTATATAAACACGACTGCAAAAAGATGTGTGTTGTTACTCATTTCACAAACAAACAGCCCTATCGACACTGCAGAACACCGATTACCACGTGAAAGAGAGTATAACCCAAAGATCAGCGCTGGCTGTATGCCATTTGCTGGACATTTTGTTTGGTAATTATTCGTTTTTCTCATTGCATCCCCCGTACCAAAGGTTGGCCCCTCATCTACAGCTATTGAATTATTGAAGGGCGTCCCCTTATTCTAAGAAAGTCCTTGATCATGATCCCGGGGTTTTCTTGGATCGGCAGACTATTTGAAATAAGACCAAGCCAGGGTTTGGATGGAGAGGTTTGTCACCAACCTGGGACCTTGGCCCCACCTTCCTCCCTATTGGATTTAAATTACTTAATCCGGCCGCTATATTACCCGGCTAATCAGCCCAAAACCCCTTAACTCGCTTATCCATCCCTGTTTTTTCTTCGTTTTTTCTCCTTAACCGCTCTTTCGGCTTATTTTATACTTTGTTCATCCCAAAGGAAATCTTATCAAACACGATTCTTTTGGAACGCGTTCGAGATCAGCCCGCAGGCTTCTTGAACTCATCC
>CAVWHH010000030.1:0-133153 GCA_963754785.1 uncultured delta proteobacterium
CGTGAAGACGAGGGCCCTTGCCCCTGCCGCCATGGGAGATCCCGGCCCCCCAGAGGAACCTGCGGAAGTAGTCATAGATTCTTCTTGCGGAGTACCGGCCCCCGTGGGTGGAGGGGAAGAAGACATCCTCGGGTTGCGAAACGGCGTGTATTGTATCCATGTAGGCGCGGCACCTGTCTGCAAGCGATGGGCTCATGGGCACAAGCCTGTCCTTATGGAACTTGCCGTTCCTGATAGTGAGTATTCTCTTTTCCGGGTCTACATCGCGTACGGTCAAATTGAGCGCTTCAGATATACGGAGTCCGCACCCGTAGAGCATCCTGTAGAGCAAAGGGAGGATGAGATGGCGATGCGGGCTGGTCGTGAGAGGCAGGCACCGGTCCGCTTGGGTAAAGAAACCGGCAAGCTCCTTTTCGGTAAAAAGATAGGGTTCGTAGGCAGACGACCGGCTCGCGCCGAGATAGTCAGGATAGATGTACGCATCGTATCCCGACCGGGCCATGTATTTTGCCAGCATGCGCACGAGCCTGATCCTGCGGCCTCTGGCATCGTCGGACTCGAACGGCATCTTTTCGGCCCACTTCATGGCGAGGTCCTTGGACAGACGCATCTCTTTACAGCCCACCCTTACACAGAAGGTGTCGAACCGCTTAAGAGAGGCCGCCTGCTTGTGGTACGCATACCCCAATGCCCGTCTTTCCTGTATAAATTCGCATATCGCCTCGGCAAGGGCGCTGCCATAGATATCAGCCATGGAACACCTCCTCGGGATCGAGGGCACACCGTGCAAGCCCTTCGAAGTCGATCTTCAGGTATACGCCGGTGGACAGAGTGCTCATATGGCCCAAAATCTCCGATATCACCGGCAGGGCCGTTCCCTGCTCCAAAAGAACACCTGCCAGAGTATGCCGCAGGGAGTGCATCCCCCGCGATGCGCCCGTCCTGAGCTCAATGCCGGCCAGGCGCGTGTATCCGACTATGATCGTATGCAGGTTGGCGTTGGCTCCGAAGGTGTCAAAAGGGGCGTAGTGACGGACAAAGAGATGGGGCGATTCGGTCTTTGGTCTGCCGTTCTTAAGATAGTCGATGATAGCCCAGCCGATGTCATCGAGCATGGGGTAGGTTACTCTCTGACTTGTCTTATGCTGCACGATTTCGATATTCTTGGTTGCCCAGTTCAAATTGGTGAGCCTCATTTCCCTGATGTCCTGCACCCTCATTCCAAGCCGGGCCACCATCAGAAGAATGGCGTAATCTCTCTTGCCCTTGGGGTTGCCCCTGTCCACCGCGTCAAGGAGGCGTCTCACGTCTTCGGGTTTCAAGGTGCTCGGTATCTTGGGGCAGCGAGGCAGTCTCGGTTTCGGCACATCGCCCGACAGGTCTTTCTGGTGATAGCCGTGTAGGTACAGAAACCTCACAAACGATCTCAGTGCTGTCAGGGTCGCCGAGATCGACTTTACATGATAGCCGGCAACGGTCCTTACGTAATCCGACAGATGATGGCTGGCTAAAGACGACAGGGACGTGACCCCGCGATCGTCCAGGTAGTCTAAGAACAGCTCCGTCCGGTACGTCCGGCTGCGCATCCTCTGGAGCGAGTAGTTTCGCTCAGCGCATTTCCGGTAGTATACCTTCAGCGCCTCCGCAAACTCAGGGGTTCTTACATAAGGGGTTTTCGTGGTTCTGCGCCGGAGAATGGCGCCATGGAGTTGGTAATCGCCGAGGACCCGGATGCAGCGGGCATAATTTCTGAAAGAGCGATGCGAAGAGACGGTATAGCTGTCCAGGTCGAACTCGTAGTTCTCCCGCAGGAACCTGTTAGCCAAAAGCTCCGAATAGACTTTTTGTCCCGTGCTGTCGGCAAAGCCGATCAACCGGTTGTAAAGCCTTCGGTAGCCGTCGCGCGTGCTTTTTGAATAACGTAGTCTGTCGAGCTCTCCCAGTACTTCTGCCACGAGCTTTCTGATAGGTCTTTCCGTATTCATGACAATCCTCCTTCGATGTAATGGATGCCAAGGCATCACTCTCATCGTGAAGGATTATGGAAAGTCTTTCCATAGTAAAGACAGTCATTTTAACTAGTTTTGGGCGCGACTTTACATAACCAATTACTTTGCATAATTCCCTTTATGTAAAGCTTTACATAAAGGGAAGAGCCATATTGCCACTTCCTTCTGTCATGACGCACTGATGAAGGGTCACCAGACCGTATTTTCGAGCCTCTTCGACCTCATGGCACGATTCTCCCGGGCAAAGAGCATCTACGGGCTCATCGATTACTGTGTGAGGGTGCCTGTTCTCTGCCTTGATGAGTTGGGGTATGCGGTGCCCACCAAAGAGCAGGCCGATATCCTCTTCCAGACCATCTCGAAAAGGACAGAGCTTGCGACGACCATCGTGACCACAAACCTTACCCCATCACAATGGGGAAAGGTATTTGATACGGTGACGGCATCGGCTATTTTAGACAGGTTAAGCATGAACGGCAGGTTCATCACCTTCGAAGGGAGGTCCTATAGAAGCAGGAAACTCACGAAAGACTGATATTCTCAAAGCACTGACACACCTTTAGGCCCACCTCATATCATCGTATAGAGGCGGGCACGGGCGAATACTGTCTATGGCATCATAAAGAGGGGACCAACATCGCCATTTTTGGTACCCGTCTGAACGGCGCCAACAGATGCCCATTACTGATGAAGTCGGCGACGAGCTTCTTGAGCCTCGCATTCTCTTTTTCAAGTTCCTTCTGTCTCTTCGCCTGTTCAATGCACATTCCCCCGTACTCTCTCCGCCATCGGTAGTATGTCTGCTCGGTGATACCAAACTTTTTAACGACCTCTGCTGCTTTAGCCCCCTGGGAGAGGAGTGCCTCTGCTTCCCTCAAGACGGTGATGATCTGTTGTGGGGTAAATCTGTCTTCTTCCAGCCTCCGGTTGTGTGAAATGCAGCCCAGAGTATAACTCAACATCTGGACCGGCTTTAGCGGTGCAGGTCAAAATTAATTAATTATCGAACTAATTGACCTGTCCATATTTTCCACAATTTCAAAAAATATCCAGTGTTTTTTCTTGACAAAAAAGTAACGTTCCAGTATATGTGTATACAGTATACTGTATGTATAATTGAGGATCATGGTTTGTATGTTTTTTGTAAGTGATAGGGATAATTAATTTATACAGCAATTCAAAAACCTGATGGGAGGGAGTCATGGACGTTTTTAATGGAATGACGATGCTGTCTTTGGAGCAGGCAACGGTACTCCCGTACCTCAGCTACCGCCTTGCCATGGACGGGATACGGGTGATACGACTGGAACACCCGGTATATGGAGATCCTAACCGGATGATCGGGGAGAACAGGCTGGGAGAAGAACGGATGAACACCTATTTCATGGCCATAAACGGAGGGAAGAAAGACCTTACGCTGAACCTCGGCTCTTCAGAAGGGCAGCGGATATTAAAAGAACTGATCGTAAAACTCAATGTAGATGTCTTTGCCACAAACCAGCTTCCAAGAAACTACGATAAACTAGGCATAAATTACGAGACGCTGAAGGCGGTAAAAAGCGATATCATATGGGTTGGTCTTACCGGCTTCGGTCCTGACAGCAATGAAGCAGCCTATGATCCGATTCTGCAGGCACGAAGCGGCCTCATGGAGCTTACCGGCAACGCAGGGGAAGACCCGCAGGTACTAGGAATACCGTTGCCTGATATGGGGACCAGCGAGCACGCCTACGGCCTTATCATGAAGGCCCTCTTCAAACGGGCCAAGACAGGCGAAGGAGAACGGATTGATCTCTCTATGTTTATGTCGACAACGTCTTGGCTTACAGTTCCGATAACATTGACAAAATCCTTTAGAAACAAGATCACGCGTAGGGGAAACACCCATGAATTCTTTGCCCCCGTATCCGTTTACGAAACAAAAGACGGCTATGTCTATATCGCCGTGGGGAATGACCGCCAGTGGGGTTCCTTTGTACAGCTTCCTGGATTTGAAAAACTTATAAAACCTGAATACGAAAACAACAGAGGACGCATTCAGGACGTGAAGAACCTGAATATCCGGATTAATGAGTGCACACGAACAAAGACAACGGACGAGATGATCGATCTCTGCAACAAGGCTACAATTGCCATTTCGCGAGTCAATACGATTGAAGAAGTCCTCGAAGATGTTTATGTCAAGGATAGTCTTCTCAGCGCCAAGGACCCCATAACGGGTACCGAGATATGGATGGCGCCCCCTCCGTTTATGACGCCGTTCCTCAAGGAAACAAAGAAACAGTTGACGTTTCCGCCCAGATTGGGGGAACACAACGTAGAGTTGTATGGCCAGTTAGGATACACCCCTGAGATGCAGAAAGAGTTGAAGAAGAAAGGGATCATATAATAATCCTTTCCTGCCTATGGGACTGATCGAAGACATATTAAACGGCAATGAAAAGAGCGCTGCCCGGCTTATCTCACAGGTTGAAGATGGCAGAAAAGAGGCTTACGAGGCCTTGTCGCTACTGCTACGCTATACGGGGAAGGCCGCCCATGTCCTGGGAGTTACAGGCCCTGCCGGGGCAGGGAAAAGTACACTTATAGGACGCCTTGCTGTCTCTTTTACCGATCGAGGGAAAAAAGTCGCAGTCATTGCCACAGATCCGACGAGCATAAAAGGGAAAGGGGCTTTCCTCGGTGATCGCTTGCGCATGAAAGAAGCGGAACAACGGCATATCTTCATCCGTTCTATGGCGCATCGCGGCTACCCGGGAGGAATTGCAAAGGCAACCGCGGGCGCCGTCTGTGTCCTTGAGGGTCTTGGCAAGGATCTGATTATTCTTGAAAGTGTCGGAGCAGGACAGTCTGAAAAGGAACTATTTTACCTCTGTGACACGGTCATTACCCTCTTTACTCCCGATTATGGCGACGACATCCAGCTTATGAAGGCTGGCCTCATGGAGATAGGAGATATTATCGCCATCAACAAGGCTGACAAACCGGGCGCTGTCGATGCACAGAGTGCACTGTCATCATACTCGTCAGAGATGCCGAGATCGAACGGTTGGAACGTTCCGGTCCTTCTGATGCAGGCGAACCGGGGTGAAGGTTGTGATGCGCTCGTGCAGGCTATTGAAACTCATTGGCGAAACCTTGATGACAATGATAAGAGAAAACAGAAAAAGGGAGAAAAGACAGAGGTCTTTTTATTGGCACTTCTGAAAGAAGAATTATGGAAAAAGTTTACAGACAAATTAGGCGAGAACTCCACATTCAGACGTGTCGTGGAGGATGTGAGGGCAGGGAAAACCGATCCCTATAGTGCCATTGACAGGATACTCGATGGAGTGGAAATAGCCGAGAGGAAAAAGAAATGAAGAAGACTTCGCGGAACGAGCCGTCCGAAGGTGGTATACTGCGGCTGACTAGGGTTCTGAAAAGGGAACAGCCATGGATTTTTCACTGACAAAAGACCAGACATTTTTTAGAAAGCATATGGGCTTGCCCAAGAGGATCCTACGCAAAGGTTTTTCAAGGACGGCAGGTTTTCTGGTCGGTGGAGGTATTCCCGAAATAATGAAAATAATTATCCTACGAAACACGACAAGAAACCAGCATTTTGGGATTAAAGATAAGGAGGAAATATGAATTTTGCTTTGACCGAGGAGCAGGAATTCTTCAAGAAAATGGTTACCGAAACGGTTGATCGTCTTGTAGTGCCCAAGGCCCGTGAAATAGACGAGAAGGATGAGTTTCCCTGGGAGCTCTGGCGTGAGTTCAGCAAACTGGGCTATCTTGGATTACGTTATCCTGAAGAGATCGGTGGAATGAGTGCCGATCCCGTAACGGCAATGATCTTCTACGAGCAAATAGCGCGGGGATCTGTAGGCTTTGCACAGAGCGTCATCATGAATATTCTCATGGGCACCCATTTTATCTTCCGGTTTGGTTCCGATGCGATAAAGGAGCAATGTCTCTATCCTGCAATGCGGGGAGAAAAAATCAGCACCATGTGCTTTACCGAAGATCAGTCCGGATCAGACCTTGCGGCGACACGGACGAGGGCAGTGAAAGATGGCAACGAGTGGGTCATCAACGGAACAAAGATGTGGATCACCAACGGTCCTATCGCAGATATGGCTACCGTCCTTGCAACGACAGATCCCGCTCTTGGTAATAAGGGCCTCAACTTTTTCCTCATTGAAAAAGGCACGCCCGGCTATGTCCCCGGTCAAGTGCTGGACAAGCTGGGCTGTCGCGGAAGCATAACGGGCGAGCTTGTTTTTGATAATGTAAGGGTTCCCGAAGAGAATCTCCTTGGCGCTGAAGTCAACAAAGGTGTTGAATACCTCGGGGAAATCCTTGACGAAGTCCGCGTCATGACAGCAGCCATGGCAATGGGGATCGCACAGGCCGCCTTCGACGAAGGTCTCGAGTACGCGAGAAAGAGGGTCGCCTTTGGAAAAACAATAGGAAATTACCAGCTTATCAGGGCCAAGTTTGCCGACATGGCGACTGAAATGGAGGCATCAAGGCTCATGATTTACAGCGCTGCCTGGCGGATTAAGGAGAAGCTCTCCTGCCGCAAAGAAGCAGCCATGACAAAGATGTTTGCTACTGAAACATGTCTCAAGGTTGTCGATGAGGTGACCCGGATATGGGGGGCCAATGCCTTTGCCCATGAGTATAATCCGCAACGCCACTTCAGGGATGCACGTTTTCTCCTTTATGGAGGAGGTACGCATGAAATCATAAAAGATCTTCTTGGAAGGATGATTATTGGAAAACCGTGATGACTGATATGGTTATTACATTATATATGCCAAAGAGGTACAGATACGAGAACCTTTAGGGTTCTTCGTTAACAGGAGGCAATGATGAACATTGTTGTTTTGGCCAAACAGGTTCCGGACCCTGAAGCCATCGTCTCAATCGGTGTGGGTGGGACAAAACTTGAGATAGAACAAAAGTTTGCCGTAAACCTCTTTGATGAGTTTGCCATTGAAGAGGCCTTGCGGATCAAGGAAAAACATACCGGTAAGGTAAGGGTGATCACACTTGGTGGTGGCAAGGCCACAGAGGTAATACGAACCGGCATTGCCATGGGGGCTGATGAGGCTTTACTCCTTGAGGATGCGGACTTTCTGGACGGGGACGGTTATGCAACCGCCCTTGCGTTGAGCAAAGCGGTATCAAAAGAGCCTTTTGACATTATCCTCTGCGGAAAACAGGCTATTGACGATGACCGCGGCGAAGTGGGCCAGATGGTAGCGCAGTTTCTGGACTTACCCCATGTCGGCGGTGTAGTGAAACTCGACATCGCTGATGGCAAGGCTACGGCTGAATGTGCAATCGAGGGCGGCAAAGAAGTAGTGGAAGTGGAACTCCCCGCGGTTTTCACCGCACAGAAAGGGCTCAACGAACCGAGAGTCCCCCTCATTACCGGCCTCATGAAGGCCATGAAGGTGCAGATACCTAAAGTGAAACTTGCTGATCTTGGGCTTTCAGCGGAACAGGTTGGCCTGAAAGGTTCAAAAGTAAAGATTGAGAAATATCTTCCGCCAAAGAAGAGAGCTTCCGTACAGTTCATTCCCGGCGGGGCGTCGCAAGCAGCTGTAGAAGCAGTGAGGATTCTCATCGACGTCGAAAGGGTCATTTAGGGGGAGAGGGATGGATAAGGTTCTCATATTTGTAGAAGCAAAAGGCGATGAGCTGAGAAAGATATCACTGGAACTCCTCTCAGAAGGCAGAAAGCTTACCGAAAGCGGGCGCTTCAGCGTAGAGGCTGTCTTTGCAGGAAAGCTATCAGAGCCGTTGAAAGAAAAGATCCTCCGATACACTAATAGAATGATTCACTTCACTGATCCTGTGCTCGAAAGATATACGGCCCAAGGGTACGCACTTGCGCTTGCCAAGTATGCGCGTGACACCGATGCGAAGCTGATTCTGGCAGGGGCTACACGGATCGGACGCGATTTCCTGCCGAGGGTCGCTGTGCACCTCAAGGCCGGAATTGCATCGGACGTGACCGAGGCCAAGTGGCTTGAAGAGCCGATGAGATTTGTGCGGCCAATGTATGGTGGAAAGGCCCTCGCGGAGGTATCTTTTCCGGCATCACCCGCCATTGTAACGGTCCGGCCAAACAGCTTTGGCGTGGGAGAACCCGCAGATACGAGGGGGGAAGTTATCGAGAAACAGATAGATATTTCACCAGACCAGATAAAAACAAAGGTGGTAAGTGTAGTCCAATCGACGCAGGGAAAGATGGACCTTACCGAAGCAGATCTTATCGTTGTTGGCGGACGGGGCATGAAGGCTGCCGAGAACTTCAAACTTCTTGAGGATCTGGCGGAAGTGATAGGGGCAACCGTTGGTGCCTCAAGGCCCGTTGTGGACACGAAATGGCGCGACCAGTCGGACCAGGTGGGCAAGAGCGGCAAGACCATCTCTCCCAAGCTCTATATCGGGGCAGGCATTTCAGGCGCAATCCACCATATCATGGGCATGGATACGTCAAAGGTGGTCCTGGCCATCAATAAAGATCCCAACGCTATTATTTTTAATTATGCAAATTATGGAATTGTGGGAGACCTCTTCGAGGTGCTCCCGGCAATGACAGAAGAGCTAAAGAAAAGACTTGGGAAGTAGAGGAACGGATTTATGGACAAAATTGACGCAGTCATAATCGGAGGCGGTCTCGCGGGCCTCTCTACGGCATATAAACTCGCCGATGCAGGCAAACAGGTTATCCTCATAGAACGTGGAGATGCCCCGGGAAGCAAGAATGTAACGGGCGGGAGGATCTATATTGATCCTATTCGGCAATATCTCCCCGAAATTATCGGTGAAGCTCCTTTCGAGCGGCACGTCGTGAAAGAGATCATGACGGTCCTTGATGACGATGGCTCTATTCAACTCGAGTACGGAAACAATAAATGGCGTACCGAACCATATATGAGCTACACGGTGCTTAGGGCAAAATTCGATAGCTGGTTCTCGGAAAAATTAGTGGGGAAAGGCGTTTTTGTGATCCCGAAAAAGAAGGTCGACGATCTTCTCTGGGAGGACGGCCGTGTAGCAGGGATCAAGGCAGGGGATGAGAAGATCGGCGCCCATATTGTAATTGCCGCCGACGGGGTCCTCTCCTGCATGGTTGAAAAGGCCGGCATGAGAAAACCCCTTGAGTCGCACAATTATGCCGTGGCAATAAAAGAGATATACAAACTCGATGAAAGGACCATTGAAGAACGGTTTGGATTAGAGGCCGGGGAGGGGGCCGCCGATCTTTTCGTTGGTTCCATTACAAAGGGTATGTTTGGGGGAGGTTTTCTCTACACTAACATTGATACTATCTCCCTCGGACTTGTCATTGGTATCGATGCACTTATTAAACAGAACAAGCGCGTAGAAGCACACCAACTCATGGAAGAGTTCTCCGCGAGGCCGGAAGTACAGCGGTGGATACGGGGCGGAGAACTGAAAGAATACTCAGCCCACATTATCTCGGAAGCAGGGATAAAGAACATGCCGAAATTGTACACCGGTGGTATGCTCGTTGCGGGTGATGCGGCCGGATTTACCCTGAATCTCGGCCTCACCGTGAGGGGTATGGAGTTTGCCATTGCATCCGGTGTTCTCGCAGCGGAGGTAGCCAATGAGGCTCTGGACAAGCAGGATACGTCGGAGAATTTCCTCTCTCTCTACGAGAAGCGGTTGAAAGAAAGTTTTGTTCTCCCCGATATGGAGACTTTCCGCCACTCAAGAGAGATACTGGAAAACAAAAGGTTCTTTACCGTATACCCTAAGTTCCTCAGCGAACTTCTGAACGCTGTTTTCACGATAGGGAAAGGGCCGAAAGAGCCGCTGTATAAGAGCGCCAAGGCCGTTGCAAAGAAATACGTCCTTAACTGGGATGGATGTAAAGATTTCATGAGCATGAGGAACATGTAACTATGAAGGTTGAAGAGAAGATAGCACTCGATGCAATAAAGAACGATCAGAAAAGCCATATTAAACTTGATCAGGCAATCTGCGCACAATGCAAGGAGCGTATGTGTATTCTTGTCTGCCCTGGACACCTCTATTCTATCAACGAAGAGACAGGAGAGATGGTGGTGGAGTATGCAGGGTGTCTCGAATGCGGTACCTGCAAGATTGCCTGTATCTATAACTCGATCGCCTGGGAATACCCAGGCGGGGAATTTGGTGTGCAGTACCGGTATGGATGATCATAAAAACGAATGTGAGAAGGTGAGCAGCTCTATGAAAGAGGGGAAAGAAAAAACAGCATCTTTGAAGGGTATACGGCCCGTTGGAAAACCTCGTTTGATAGGAGATGTAAGTTACGATTCGCTGAAAGAGGCCATCGTCCAGGGAGATATTGCCCCGGGCCAGAGACTGATTGAGACCCAGCTCTCCGCTCAGATGAATGTGAGTAGAATCCCCATACGGGAGGCAATAAAGAAGCTCGAACAGGATGGTCTCGTAGAAAAGACGGACAAACGAGGCTTCATTGTGAAAGATCTGTCCAAGGAAGATATTGAGGAGACTCTCGGGTTAAGGGCGCTTCTTGAGAGCTATGCTGCCTATCTTGCAACGGAGCGGATGACAAGGGCCCTCTTGAAAAAGCTGCAAGATAGTATGGATGCCTACCGTCAGGCGCTGGACGCAGGCGATACGGAAAAGCTCATGGAGCACAACACACAGTTCCACGAAGTAATCTATAAAGCGGCAGGAAGCCAGAAGCTCTATGCCCTTATAAACAATTTGAGGGATTTTATCTACCGCTATCGCAAATCGCTCTTGAACAGTCCTGACTATGCGCGGGTTTCTCTTGTTGACCACGAAGAAATGGTTGTGGCAATGCGGGAAAAAGATAAGGAAAAAGTAGAACAGCTCGTGAGGAAACACATCCTGAGAGGGAAAGGGATTATCCTTAAGGAATTGGAATCGGGAAAGCTTATATAGTGGTAAAGGAGGCAATATCATGGAAGCGAAACGTATCAGGGTGCTGATAGCGAAACCAGGGCTGGACGGACACGACCGGGGGGCAAAAGTCATTGCCCACGCACTTAAGGATGCTGGTATGGAGGTCATATACACCGGACTCCATAAAACCGTTGATCAGATTATAAAGGTTGCTCTCCAGGAAGATGTTGATGTAATCGGCCTTTCGATCATGAGCGGTGCACACATACCGATCACGGAGAAACTAGTGAAAAAGGCCAAAGAGGCAGGCATCGGTGACAAGATAATCGCTGTGGGAGGGGTCATTCCTGCCCGCGACGTCCCAAGGCTTAAGGAGTTGGGCGTTCGGGGGGTCTTTCCCGGCGGAACATCTTTCTCCGAAATAGTCGATTTCTTCAATGAGAATGTTAAAAAGTAGTAGGGGGTTGCAATGGGAGTAGCAAAATATACAAAAGACGAAAAAGACCAGATTACCGATGTGATGCTGCAATCAGGAATCCATGTAAAAACAGTTTATGGCCCTGGGGACCTCGAGCGGGTAGGCTTCTCCTATGAAAAAGATCTGGCCGACCCGGGGACGTACCCCTTCACAAGGGGGATTCATCGTGAAGGCTATCGGAGCAGGGCCTGGACAACGAGGCAGTATACCGGCTTCGGCACACCTGCCGAGACGAACGAGCTTTTCAAGCTCATGATATCGCATGGACAGACAGGCTTGAACGTAGCCTTTGACCTGCCAACGCAGATGGGGTATGACTCTGATGATCCCATGGCAGAAGGCGAAGTGGGTCGCGTAGGAATGGCCATCGATTCTCTTCGGGATTTCGAAATTGCCTTTAAAGATATTAATCTCGAAAAAATTGGTTCAGGGCTTACCATCAACGCCGTTGCCTCGATTATGCTTGCCATGTATCAGGCCGTGGCGGAAAAATATGGCTTTGATCCGAAGCGGATCTCGGCAACACCGCAGAATGATATTCTGAAAGAGATGATCGGCAGGGGTTCCTGGATATTCCCTGTTGAGCCGGCGGTAAAACTAATTGGCGACACGATTGAATACTCGGTGACAACCATCCCGCGGACAAACCCGGTCAGTGTCTGTGGATACCACATCAGGGAGTCAGGCGCCACGCCTGCTCAGGAAATCGCCTACGCGATCCTCATTGCCAACGCATATATCGACAATGTCGTAAAAAGGGGCTATGACGTGGACCAGTTCGTGGGCCGTTTTTCGTTCAATCTAAACGTTTTTGGAAACATCTGGGAGCAGGTGGCAAAGTTCCGAGCAGCGAGAAAACTCTGGGCACGGAACCTGAAAGAAAAATATGGGGTGAAGAAGGACTCAAACATGTTCCTACGCGGTCTCTTCGGCGGCGGCGGTTACGGCCTCACCAAATCACAGCCCGAAAACAATATCATGCGCGGAGCCTACTACGCACTCTCGGCAGCCCTCGGCGGGTCACAGACCATAGCTTTGTGCAGTTACGACGAGGCCTACACCATTCCTACACCGCATTCTGCCATTATTTCACTTCGGACCCTCCAGCTTCTTATGGACGAGATCGGTTTGCGGGATACCGTTGATCCTCTTGCTGGTAGCTACTTTATTGAAACGATCACAAAAGAGATGGAAGGGAAGATCGAGGAAGAAATGGACAAGATCGAGAAGGCGGGAGGCATTGTGCAATCGGTGGCCACGGGCTATGTCCAGAGGCTTGTAGCACAGCAGGCATACGCTTTTGAGAAGGGCATCCAGTCCGGGGAGCTTTTGAAGGTCGGTGTCAATATATATACGGAAGGGGAGTCCATGGATGTGGAACTGCACGAATATACCGGCGAATCAATGGAAAAGCAGATTGAAAACTTAAATCAGGTACGCCGCGAGAGGAATGACCGTGAAGTAACGCAGACGTTGAAGGAATTGGAGACCGCCACGAAAGCGGGAAAGAACGTCATGCCCTACTTGGTTGACTGCTGCAAGGCCTATGCTACCGTGGGGGAGATGACGAGGGTATTCCGCGAAGCGTACGGAGAGTTTGAAGAACCGGCCCTGTTTTAGAGAAAGACAGGGAACATGGAATAAAGAATAGTACAGGGGTTTGAGTGGTTTGGACGGTGTAAATGGTTCAAAGGAGGAATATTATGAGGGAGAGGAATTACCGGCTGGGTTGTGATATCGGCGGCACATTTACCGATTTTGTCCTGCTCAACGACGAGACGGGAGAGATGATGACAGGCAAATGCCTGACGACACCACAGGACCCTTCCGACGCCGTTGAAGAGGGCATACGTGCACTTGAGGTGACGGCGCCGGACTTTGTTAGCACGCTCGATGAATTGATACATGGAACAACCCTTGTGATAAATTCCATCATTGAGAGAAAGGGTGCGAAGACAGGGCTCATTACTACAAAGGGTTTTAAAGATGTCCTGGAACTCGGCAGGGAACTGCGGTATGCCCCCTATGATATATCTGCAGAATTTCCAAAACCCCTCGTACCGAGAAGGTACCGCATCGAAGTGGATGAGCGTATTAGGAGCAACGGGAGTGTTCTGAGGGCGCTCGATCCGGAGGACGCGAGACAGGCCGTGCGCACCCTTGTTGGTATGGGGATAGAATCAATCGCGGTCTGCCTCATTAATTCCTTTGAAAACCCGGCGCATGAACAGGCCATCGAAGCGATTATCAAAGAGGAGGCCCCTGGGATTTCGAGCTCCATTTCCTATCGTGTGCTCCCGCAGATCAAGGAGTATGAGCGTACAAGCACCACCGTTACCAATGGTTACGTAAAACCATTGACAGGACGATATCTGTCAAAGCTTTCCGGTAGGCTTACATCAATCGGCTTTAAGGGTAAGCTCTTTATCATGCTCAGTAGCGGCGGAATTACCTCCGTTGAAACGGCAGCCGAGTTTCCTGTGAGAATTATCGAGTCAGGACCCACGGCAGCGGTCATCGCGGGTCAGTATTACGGAAAACACTTCAACATCCCCGAGATGTTCTGTTTCGATATGGGCGGCACAACAGCCAAGTCGTGCCTGATCCAGAGAGGCGTTGCCGGTGTGGTGCCTACCTTTGAAGTGGGACGCGTCCAGAGGTTTATGAAAGGGAGCGGCCTTACGATCCAGGTACCAGTGGTCGATCTGATGGAGATCGGTGCAGGCGGCGGCAGTATCGCCAAAATCAGCAAAATGGGTACACTTCAGGTGGGTCCAGAAAGTTCCAGCGCAGACCCCGGACCTATCTGTTATGGAAGGGGCGGAATAGAACCCTGCGTGACTGATGCGGACCTCCTGCTCGGGTATCTTGACGAAAACTACTTCCTCGGCGGCACCATGAAGCTCGACAAAGAGGGTGCTCGTCGCGGTGTGGAGGAAAAGATTGCAAAACCATTGGGTGTCTCCTTCATCCAGGCGGTCTGGGGGATTCACGACCTTATTAATGAAACGATGGCTGCTGCGGCAAAGACACATATCGCTGAAAAGGGTGGAAACCCCAAGATTGTTACCATCGCCGCATTTGGGGGAGCGGGGCCGGTCCATGCCTATGGTCTGGCAAAGAAGCTGGGTGCTCCCCGGATGCTTATCCCGCCAAATGCCGGTGTTGGTTCAGCCATGGGGTTTTTCACCGCCCCCAGGGCCTTTGACCTTTTGAGAAGCCACAAGGTCTCCCTCTCCATCGCATCCTTTGACGCAATAGAGAAGATATTCCACGGCCTTGAAGAGGATGCCGCCAAGATCCTCAAAAAGGAAACAGCCGACGACACAATCTGTTACGAGCGTTCCGTCGACATGCGCTTCGTGGGGCAGGGCTCGGAAATCAACGTTGCTGTGATTGAAGGTGATTTCACGACTTTCTCCGAAACGGACATCAGGCGTTCTTTCGATGATGTCTATGAGAAGCTCTACGGCAGGACCTATCCTGAATCGGCGGTGGAATTCATCAACTTCAAGATCAGGGCGAGCCTTCCCGAACGGCTCCTGCAACTGCCGAAACTTCACGCCAAACCGGGGCAGCCTACGGCAGTCAAGGGGCAGCGCAAGGCTTACTCGCCGGTTGCAAAGGACTTTATCCTCTATACGGTATATGATCGGTACAACCTCTCTCCGGGCGTCCGTCTCCTGGGGCCGGCCATCATAGAGGAAAAGGAATCTACCTTGATCGTGGGTGAGGACGGTAGTATTACGGTAGACGATTTTGGATTCCTCTGGATTGACCTTAATAGGGAGGTGAAATAATGTGCCGCACATTTGATCCGATTACCCTTGAGATACTGTGGCGCAGGCTCATTTCCATTGTCGACGAGGCAGATTCGAGCGTTGCCAGAACGGCCTTTTCGAGCTTGCTTCGGGATGCCCATGACTACACCTGTATGTTTACGGACAGAAGGGGCCGGGAACTGGCCCAGGGAAGCTTTGCCACCCCCGGACAGTCGGGTGCCATGGCATTGGGCATAAAAAACCTCGTCAACAAATACCCCCTTGAATACTACTCACCCGGTGACGTCTTTATCACAAACGATCCCTGGGCGCTGGCTGGCCACCTCAATGACGTCTGCGTCATGAGCCCCATATTTTACAACGAACAATTGGTCGCCTTTACGGCCTGTGTTTTTCACCATTCCGATATCGGCGGCCGTGTCGCCTCAGACAACCACGATGTCTTCGAAGAAGGCCTCTTTATCCCCCCGGTAAAGCTTTACAACAAAGGGGTCCTGAATGAGTCTGTCCTCGGCATGATCCGATGGAATGTACGGACTCCCGAAGAAGTAATCGGCGATATCCGTTCGCAGATCGCGGCCAATCATGTCTGTGCGGAAAAGGTACGCCAGATGCTCAAGGAGAGTGATCTCGAAAACCTCGATGATCTTGCTGATCAAATCATCGGCCTCACCGAGAAAAGCATGCGGGAAGAGATCGAAAAGATCCCCGACGGGGTCTACAGAACCAGAGGCGCCATTGAACAGACAAAGGGCAGTAATGACATCATCATTGAGGCCAAGGTGGAGATTAAAGGGAGCGACATCATCGTCGATCTCGACGGCTCTTCGCCGCAGGTAAACTGGGGCGGCAACGTGGTCTTCAATTTTACCTATGCCTATGTCTTCATGGCTGTAAAAAGCATGTTTGCCCCTGATATCCCTAACAACGAGGGCTGCGCGAAGCCGATACAACTCAATGCTCCGGAAGGGACTGTCGTCAACTGCAAGTTCCCTGCGGCAGTTGCGGCCCGTATGGGAGTGGGTCACTTCTTGACAGAAATTATTTACCGTGCCCTGGCAAACGCGTTGCCCGGCAAAGTAATTGCCGCATCAGGCGGTACTCCCGCGGCAATGAACGTATTCTATGGAAAACGTAAAGACGGCAAACCCTGGCATTCCGTCATTATTCGCGGTGGCGGTATGGGTGCGGGAGCGCACAACGACGGCAACTACGTGTACATCTTCCCGGCCAACGGGGCCAACACCCCCGTTGAAATATTCGAGAGCGACACCCCGCTTATTGTGGAGAAAAGGGAGCTTCTCGCCGATTCCGGCGGCCCCGGCAGAATGAAAGGCGGACTCGGGAAGAGGGAGATTTTTAGAATACCTGATGACGAATACGCCCCCATCCCTCCTGTCAATCTGGGCATCCAGGCGGGTCGGTACACCTACCCTGCGGAAGGGCTCTTTAACGGCAAACCGGGCACGAAGGCGCAGTTCCTTGTCAATGATATACCGGGAAATTCCTATGGGCTTACCCAGATGAAACCCGGTGATATAATAACTATCGATGCCCCCGGCGGCGGCGGCTATGGCAGCCCCTTTGAACGGGATCCCGAAATGGTGGCGTTGGACGTCACGGAAGGATATGTCAGCATCGAGCGCGCGCGGAGTGACTATGGTGTTGTCATCAACGAGAAGACCCTTGAAGTGGATATGGAAGAAACGAAGAAGATAAGAAGATAAGAAAACAATTCACCTCGGTGCGAGCGGTGTATTCCGAGGCGAAAGGAAGGCACACACCATGGAACGGCCCTTTGACGCGAAAGTGAAAACTGAGGCAGAACTGAAGGCCCTTCAGCTTGAGGGACTCAAGTGGACAGTCAACCATGCCTATGTAGGTTCCGAGCACTACCGGAAAGAACTTCACAAAGCCGGTGTGAAACGGGCCCACATTCAGACATTAGACGACATTAGGAAATTGCCCTTTACCACGAGCAAAGATCTCCAGGAGGGATATCCCTTTCCGCTTCGAAGCGTACCTTTCGAGAAGATTGTCCGTATTCACGCGTCCAGTGGCACCACCGGAAAACGGAAGGTACTTTGTTATACCGCCAAAGACGTCGATGATTGGGCTGAAATGTTTGCCCGCTGTTACTCCTATGCGGACTGTACCCTGGAAGACCGAATTCAGATCGCTGTCGGGTACGGTGTCTGGACCGCGGGCTGGGGTTTCCAGAACGGCTGCGAACGATTCGGTGCCATGTCGATCCCAATAGGTCCGGGCAATACAGACATGCAGTGTCAGTTCCTTGAAGACCTTGGTACCACTACCATGTGCTGTACCGCGTCTATGGGGCTTTTGATGGCGGAACTGATCGCCGAGCGGGGACTGAGCGGAAAGATCGCGCTCAAGAAAATGATATTCGGTTCCGAGCGGGCAAGCGATGCCATGAGGGTGAGGATTTCAGAGCTTTCAGGTGTGGCTTATGACCAGCTCTTCGATATCCCCGGTATGACCGAACTCTATGGACCCGGAACAGGTCTCGACTGCCGCTATCATACAGGCATTCATTACTGGGCCGATTATTACATACTGGAAATCCTGAACCCTGAGACCCTTGAACCGGTACCACCGGGAGAGGTGGGAGAGATGGTGGTAACAACGCTGAAAAAGGAAGCGGCGCCGCTTATTCGCTACCGGACAAGGGACTTAACGAAGATCATGCCGGGAGAATGTCCCTGCGGCAGCGTAATGCCGAGGCACGACAGGATACTGGGTCGCTCCGATGATATGTTTATCTTCAGGGCCGTCAATATCTACCCGAGCCACATCGACCAGATACTCTCCAATATCAAAGAGGTCGGCAGCGAATACCAAGTCATCCTTTACAGGAAAGACAAAGGCGGAAAAGACCACATGACCATCAAGGTTGAGCGTGCCCAGGGCATGCAAGACTTCCATGATGGCGACAAACATATCAGAAAAACCATTGAGCACGAGATTAAGAGGCAGATACTCGTCAGTTGCGACATCGAAGTGGAAGATTACGGGTCTTTGCCACGGTCGGAGCGGAAGACAAAGAGGGTCTTTGATAAGAGAGACGTGTGAGGGAGGTTTTATGAGAAGCTACGAGTATTACAAACCTGCAACGGTTGAGGAAGCTATTACACTCATGGATGGCTCACGGGGATCGGGCGTCTATATCTCCGGAGGCACCGACGTGCTGGTGCTCATCCGGCAGAGAAAACTCGCCCCGGGGTGCCTCATCTCTTTGCGGAACATTAACGTGCTTATGTATCTGGAAACGAAGAATGGCCTGAAAATAGGGAGCGCAGTGACCCACAACGCCATAGCCAAGAACGAGTTTATCCAGAAACGCTACTCTGCACTCACCGACGCCACATGCAAAATCGGTTCTCTGCAGATACGCAACGTCGCAACCATGGGCGGCAACATCTGTAATGCGGCGCCGTCAGCCGATACGGCATGCCCGCTTCTGGTCCTCGACGCGAACGTTGTCATCGCCGGAAAAAACGGTGAACGGGAAGTGCCCATCGATGATTTCTTCCAGGGACCCAATAAGGTTGCCCTTGAAAAAGGTGAGATTGTAAAGGGTTTTCATATGCCTGATTTCGGTGAAAACACCGGTTCCGCCTATATCAAACACACGAGACGGCAGGCAATGGACCTCCCCATCCTGGGAATTGCGGCACGGGTGACTATAAAGGTTGGCGGCAGTGAAGTGGGATGTAAGGATGCCTTCTGTACCATCGATAGCATCTCAAATATCCTGAAACGCCTTGAGGAGGAACAGTTGGTTTGCGAAGACGTGCGGATCGCCATGGGGGTTGTGGCGCCTCGGCCAATGCGGGCCAAGAAGGCCGAAGCAGCGCTGAAAGGTAAAGTCATCTCGGAAATACTTTTCGAGGAGATCGCCGAGATCGCCGCGTCGGAATCGACACCGCGCGATAGTATACGCGGCGAGGCATGGTATCGCAGGGACATGGTAAGGGTACTTACAAAACGGGCAATTCTCAAGGCCGTTGATCGTGTGATCAGGCCTGATGACACGATACATCCTGACAGACTATGGTAGGAGGTGGAGAATGAAAAAAGAGATCACATTTACATTAAATAATGAAAAGGTTATTATCGAGGTCGATCCTCAATGGACGCTTCTCTATCTGCTCCGCGAAGTTCTTGAAATGACAGGAACGAAAGAGGGCTGCGGCTACGGAGAATGCGGAGCCTGTACCGTCATCATCGACGGCGAGGCGGTAAACTCCTGCCTCTATCCCGTTATGGAAACTGAAGGCAAGTCCGTTGTGACCATTGAAGGTATCGCCTCAAAAGACGGCGGCCTTGACCTCATCCAGCAGGCCTTTGTCGATGAAGGGGCCGTCCAGTGCGGGTTCTGCATACCGGGCATGATCATGTCTTCGAAGGCACTCCTCGACAAGAAGGAGAAACCGACGGAGGATGAGATCAAGGAGAGTATTGAAGGCAACCTGTGCAGGTGTACCGGCTATGTGAAGATCATCGATGCCATAAAAACAGTTGCAGGTGGGAGGTAACCATGGGCGATCTCAACGTGGTAGGAAAAAGAGTCCCGAAGAGGGATGCGCCCCTGAAGGCTACCGGCGCTGCCGTGTATATACAAGATATGAAGGTACCGGGCATGCTCTATGGCAAGATCCTGTACAGCAAGTATCCCCACGCTAGGATAGTGAAGATCGATACAAGCAAGGCCGAGACACTCCCCGGTGTAAAGGTGGTCCTCACCGGTGCTGACGTGCCCAACAATTTTAAAATCGGTTTCATCAAAGATAACCCCCCCCTTAAAACCGGTAAGGTCCTGTCCACCAGAGACGAGGTAGCAGCCGTGGCGGCTATCAGCCCCGCGATCGCCGAAGAGGCCATCGATCTCATCGATGTCGAATATGAAGAATTATCGGGCATTTTCGATCCCCTGGAGGCCATGAAAGAGGGGGCGCCAATGGTACACGAAGAGTTCAAGTCAAACGTGCTGAAGATGCCCTGGAAGTTTGTTGCCGGTGACGTGGAGGCTGCAAAAAAGGAATCAGCCTTTATTGCCGAAGACACCTTCAGCACCCAATGGGTGACTCACTGCTGCCTTGGAACGAGCGGTTGTATAGCTTCCTTCGATGTAAACAACAAC
The DNA here is from genome assembly GCA_963754785.1 of uncultured delta proteobacterium. GTDB lineage: Bacteria > Desulfobacterota > Syntrophorhabdia > Syntrophorhabdales > Syntrophorhabdaceae > PNOF01. The sequence continues at coordinate 20,347 of CAVWHH010000030.1, forward strand.
CTTACCATGTACAGCAATACTCAGATACCTTCTCTCGCGCAGAATGACTACCTGGAGGCGCTCAAAGCATTTGGCCTCAAGAACAAAAGGGTAAGGATCATCCAGTGCACCATAGGCGGCGGCTTTGGCAGCAAGCTTGATACCTATGCCTATGAATACATTGCCATCCTCCTGGCACTGAAGGCTAGAAAGCCTGTAAAGATCGTTTTCTCCAGGGAGGAGGAGTTTTTCGCCACATCGCCCCGGCAGTGCACGATCATGAAGATCACCCAAGGCTGTGACAAAGAAGGCAAACTCACATTTCGTGAAATGGAGATGGTCCTCGATAACGGCGCCTATACCTCATGGGGGGCAACAACACCTTCTGTCATGATGGTACCCATCTCGTCGCTCTACAAAGTCCCCAACATTAAATACATCGCAAAATGCGTCTATACGAACAACACTTACAGCCAGGCATTCAGGGGCTATGGAAATCCCCAGGCTACCTTCGCCATAGAATCCTGTCTGGACCAGCTTGCAGAGAAAGCAGACATTGACCCCCTCGAAATGCGACGGTTAAACGCAAACGAACCGGGCGAGGTTACGCCGCAGAACTTTAAGATTACTTCATGCGGCATGAAAGAATGCGTCGACGAGGTAGCGAAGAGATTGGACTGGAAAAACAAAAGAGGGAAACATAACGGAAAGGGCGTTGGCATGGCAAGCCTCATCCACGTCGGCGGTGCCGCACGGGTATACAAGTCCGATGGCTGCGGGACGATCATCAAGGTTGATGATAACGGCAAGGTCGACGTCATTACCGGGTCTTCTGAAATCGGTCAGGGTTCCGAAACGATTATTTCCCAGATCGTCGCCGAAGTGCTTGGGATCAGCATTGACGACATCAACGTCATCAATAACGATACCGATATATGCCCCTGGGACGTGGGAGCCCACGCCAGCCGAACCACCTTTGTGGCTGGCAACTCGGCACTGGGAGCGGCCAAAAAGATAAAGGCCCAGATTATGGAAATTGCCGCGAAAAACCTCAGCGAACCCCCCGAAGCGCTTGAAATAAAAGACGGCATCATCTTCTCGATGAACGATAAAGAAAGGAACATCCCTCTCGGAAAGGTATTGCGGAAGGCCCACTATACCCTGGGCGGCAAGATGCTCGTAGCAGAGCACTTCTACGATCCGCCAAATGAAAACTTTGATCAGAACTTCAAGGGCAACCTTTCCGTTGCGTATGCCTACGGCGCCCACGGGGTAGAGGTTGAAGTGGACAAAGAGACAGGGCAGGTAAAGATCCTCAATTATATTGCTGCCCACGATGTGGGAAAGGCCCTGAACCCCATGCTTCTTGAAGGCCAGATCTATGGCGGCGGTCTCATGGGTATCGGCTACGCACTGGGCGAGAGGATGATCTTTGATAAGGGTTATCTGAAAAACGGTACCTTCCTTGACTACAAGGTACCCACAGTAAAAGACGCACCACCAGTACAGGCTGTCATCGTCGAGACCGATGAGCAGGCAGGCCCCTTCGGAGCGAAAGGTATCGGAGAACCCGGACTTGTTCCGACGGCACCGGCTATCGCCAACGCCATTTACGATGCTATAGGCGTGCGCATCAAAGACCTGCCCATAACACCGGAGAAAGTGCTCAGGGCATTGAAAGAAAAGGAAGGGAAAGCGTAAGCATACACACACCTATGACGGTACGGTCTCACCCCTCCTCACGATACTGTACCGGATTGATGTGAATTAGTAAAACAATAATCTGGAGGAACACATGAGACTACCGTGTTTTGAGTACCTTGAACCAACAAGCGTGGAAGAAGCGCTTTCCATGATTGATACCCTCAAGGATTCGGTAAAGATCATGGCAGGAGGAACGGACTTGCTGAACCGTATGAAATTGAGGCTTATCGAGCCTGCCTGTGTAATGAACATAGGTAAACTGAAAACCATGGACAGCATAGAGATTGGAGATACGGAAGCCGTCATCGGTGCCAACGCGCGACTTAAAAAGATCGCCGCCATGCCGCTTCTCAACAAAAAATTCAGGGCCATTGCTGAAGCCGCCTTCCAGGTGGCGTCACCAACAATTACCAATATGGCCACTGTGTGTGGCAATATCCTCCAGAATACACGGTGCATGTTTTATAACCAGTCCGGTGTCGTGCTTAACGGACTTGAGCGCTGTCACAAACGGGGTGGAAGCCTATGCCTCGCCGTCAAAGGCAGCAAGCGGTGTTTCAGCGTCTATCAGGGTGATATGGCGCCTACGCTCATTGCCTTCAACGCCCGCTGTGTTATCGAAAAGAAAGGATCATCGAGGACGATCCCTTTGACTGAGCTTTTTACCGGCAACGGCATATCGCCATTCGCCATCGGGGCCGATGAATTGCTCACAAAGGTCATTATTCCCACGCCGGAAGGCATCTATAGCTCCTCCTATCGGAAATTACGCCTTAGGGGAAGCGTCGACTATCCTCTGGCATCAGCGGCAGCATGCATCACTGTCAACGATGGCATGAAAGTCACCGCCTGCCGTGTTGTCATCGGTGCTGCCGGGGCTGCCCCGAAAGTGATCGACCAGGCCTCGACGGCCATCAAAGGGAAACTGCCCTCTGAGGCCGATTTTGATGCCATAGGTCAGATGGCACAGGAACATACGGAAGGTGCCGACAATCTCCAGATGCCTGGCGCGTACCGGAGGAAGATGGTAAGCGTCCTGACGAAACGGGCAGTGAAAGCGGCCCTTGACGAGATCAAAAGGGGTATGTGACATGAAAAAATCAGCCATAAGACTCAATGTAAATAAAGAAACCTTTGATGTGGTAGCCAATCCGAACCGAACGCTCCTTGAAGTGCTCCGCGATGATCTGTGCCTGACTGGCACAAAAGAGAGCTGCGGTGAAGGGGTATGTGGATCGTGCACGGTCCTCGTTGACGGTACACCTGTCCGCTCCTGTCTTACCCTAGCCGTTGCCATGGAGGGGAAAGAGATTACTACCATTGAAGGGCTCAGTCAAGGTGGGAAACTGCACCCGGTTCAGGAGGCCTTTGTGAACCATCACGCCATACAGTGCGGGTTTTGCAGCCCCGGTATGATACTGACGGCCTACGCGCTCCTCAAAGAGAACCCCAACCCCAGCGAAAAGGAAATAAGGCGAGCCATCTCGGGGAACGTATGTCGCTGCACGGGCTACGCAAAAATTGTTGAAGCAGTAAAATCGCTCGCAGGGGAGGGGAGGTAGACAATGGAAAAATTCTCCTTTATCGGAAAAGGCATGAAACGGATCGACACGTCCTCTAAGGCGACGGGTGAGGCCCTCTTCGCGGCAGATCTGACGCTGCCCCGGATGCTCGTCGGTAAAGTGTTGCGCTCACCTCACTCCCACGCCCGGATTATTGCCATCAATACCTCGAAGGCGGAACGACTCCCCGGTGTCAGGGCCGTGGTTACTGCCAAAGATACCTGCGGCGACAAGTGGGGTGTTTTTAGATATACCCAGGACCAACAGTTTCTTCCCACCGAGAAGGTTCGCTACGTAGGAGAAGAAGTAGCCGCTGTGGCCGCTGTTGACGAAGACACCGCGCTGGAGGCGCTCTCGCTCATTGACGTTACCTATGAGGTGCTCCCCGCGGTCTATACCATGGATGATGCCCTCGCGGCTGGTGCGCCACAGCTCCACGAAGTCTATCCCAACAACATCAACATCCACGTCTTCATCGATGTTGGTGATGTGGAAAAAGGATTTGCCGATTCCTACCTTGTCAGGGAAGACACATTTACCGCGCCGGAAGACGCTTATTTTCAGGGAGAGCCTTACGCGGTGGCTGCCCACTTTGACAGCGCGGGAAACCTTGAAATATGGATGCCCAACGCTGGCCCCCACCTCAAAGCAAAACCCCTCTCCAATGTGCTCAAGATTCCTCTCAACAAGGTGAGGGTACGGAAAATCACCATAGGTGGTGCCTTCGGCGGCCGTTCTGAAATATCGCCTGCCGATGTGATATGCGCCTTTCTCGCGAAAAAGGCCCAGCGCCCCGTCAAGATCGTCTACACCCGTGAAGAAAACACAACCTGCACGCGCCAGGCCCACTCAATGATCGCCAAAATCAAGACCGGCGTCGACAAAGAGGGTCGGGTCGTATCCCGTGACATTATCTGCCACATGGATGGCGGCGCGTACAGTTCGACAGGCCCCATAGCGGTTTCGGTGCCCTTTCTCTGCATGGAGCAGACATACCGCATGGAGAACGTCCGCTACAACGGCTACCGTGTGCTTACGAACAAACCCATCAGGGGCATGTACCGCACTCACGGCAGGGCCTTTGCCTGTGGCGTCGACATTCAGCTCGATATGCTCGGCGAAGAGTTAGACATTGACCCGCTCACTATGCGGCTACGCAACGCGCGGCAGACCGGGGACTACACCCCGACGAAGTCCTTTGTGGCAAGTTGCGGCATGACAGAAAGTATTATCAAGACAGGAGAGCAGTCGCGATGGGCGGAGAAATTTGGAAAACTGCCGCCCTATCACGGCATCGGCATCGGCTGCAATTCGGTGCAGACCGGTTTCCCTATGGGAATCAGGGGCGGCTCGCAGGCGTTCATCAAACTCAATGAGGACGGTGGCGTGACGGTCATTACCGGTATCGTCGACAATGGCCAGGGCAATGATCAGATGATCGTCCAGATCGCGGCAGAAGAACTGGGGCTTACCCCCGATGACGTGCAGCTTATCACTGCCGATACAGAGGTGACGCCCAGCGATCCAGGCTCGTACTCAATGTGCGAAACCTTCATTGGAGGTAATGCCGTGCGTCTTGCCGCCCAGGACGTAAAGAAGAAGCTCTTCAAGATTGCTGCCGGTGAGCTTGGTGTCGGCGAGGACCAACTGTCTGCTCAAAACAGAAAGATATTTGTCACCAATGACCCCGAAAAGTCCATGAGTATCTCAAAGGCGGTCCGTATTGGCCTTTCCCGCAACGAATCCATAAGCGGCGAAGGCGCTTACTGGCCTAACGTGGACTCAAAGCGTGAATGGGTGAAGAACCCCTATGGCCAGCTTTCAGAGACCTTTTCATTCGGCACTGTCATCGTGGAGGTGAAGATCGATCCCGAGACAGGACAGGTGGAGGTCGTCGAGGCCTGGGCAGCTCAGGACGTAGGCTACGCGCTGAACCCCAAGGTCATCGAAGGGCAGTTCGAAGGCGGTTTCGCCATGGGCGGCCAGGGCGGGATGCTCACCGAATTCCTCCAGTGGCACGAGGGCAGGGTTTTGACACCCACACAACTCAATTACCTGGTGCCTCTTGCCATTGATATGCCGAAAATCAACAACATCATTATTGAGACTATCGATCCCAACGGCCCATATGGTGCAAAAGAAGCAGGCATGTCCGTGGCCATGAGCGCGGCTCAGGCCTATTGTGGCGCTATCAGTAACGCCCTTGGCGTCTATTTCCATGATTATCCCATTACACCGGACAAGATACTGAATGCCATAGAGAAGAAGAAGTAAATCGGTCAGGGAGGTAATATGAAGCTTGAAAAGATTGACCATATCTGTTTTGCGGTAAAAGACCTTGAGGAGACAAAAAAGGTGTATAAGGAAGACTTCAGGTTGACGCCCACCTACGAGTACGTTGCAGAATCGGAGAAAATCAAGGTGGCCAGGTACTACATAGGCGATGTGGCAGTGGAATGCATGGAGTCCACTGCGCCGGACGGACAAGTTGCGAAATTTATCGACACCAGGGGGGAAGGCGTCTTTCTCATCTCATACAAGGTGGATAATCTTTCAAAGGCCATGGACGAGCTTAAAGGGAAGGGTATACAGCTGATAGACAGTGAACCGAGAGAACTATTCGGAAACAGGTATGCCTTTGTTCACCACCCCAATAAACTGAATGGGGTGCTTACCGAGCTTCTGGAGGGAGATTTCGATATAAGCAGGCGCTAATACTGAGCAAAAAGGAGGTACGATGAAGGCATTGGTAATAGGGGGAACGGGCGGTATGGGTCAGGGGGTCGCCCGGGACCTTATCAAACAGGAGAGGATTACAAAAGTCACTCTCGGCGATATAAATATAGACCCGGCAAGGGTGCAGGAGAAACTGCGCGCCAGCGATAAGGTGTCGCTAATAAAAATTGACGTAAACGATCATGACGGCATGGTGGGTGCCATGAAAGAGGTCGATGTGGTCATCAACTGTGCGGGCCCGTTCTATAAGACTGCAGTGGCTGTCGCAAGGGCAGCGGTTGAGGCGAAGGTCAATTATATCGATATCTGCGACGACTATGAGGCAACAGAGATCCTCTTTGCCTCCGATATTGATAAGGCTGCAAAAGAAGCTGGGATAACGGTATTGACCGGAATGGGTTCGGACCCGGGGACAAACAATGTCCTCGTCAAATGGTACGCTGACCGGCTCGACCATGTTGATGAGATTTACCTCTACTGGGTAGTAAGTATTGCCGAACTGGCCGGTGCGGCGTGGGACCACAGTCTCCACATGGTCCTGGGAAAAATCCCTCAGTATATCGACGGTAAAATAGTACAGGTGCAAGGAGGCGGCGGCGAAGAGATAGAACACTTTCTGGAACCCTTGGGTGAATGTCTCATCAGTTATGTGGGACACCCGCAGCCTATTACGATTCCCCGTTACATCAAAGGGGTGAAGACAGTGGTCATCAAAGGGGCCCTTATACCCCGGTGGGTAGATAAGCTCATCAAAGAACAGAAGGAAATGGGGCTGCTCAGCAATGAGCGCATTGAGGTGAAAGGGACCAAGGTGGTTCCCTATGATCTTGCCTTAAAGCTGTGGGACACCATCCCGAAAGACAGAGACAACGGGCCTTCCGCGTCGGGTTTGAAGGTGATCGTCAAAGGCGAGAGAAGAGGCAAACAGGTAACCTACACCGCTGATATCGTGGGCAGGATGGCACCGGGAACAGGTTTACCCGCATCTATCGCCGCCCTCATGATGGATGCTGGAGAAGTGACCGTAAAAGGTGTGGTGGCGCCGGAAGGCTGCATTAATCCTGACAAGTTCCTTACGGAACTACTAAAACGGGGAGCGAAGATACACCAGACGGAGACAATAAAATCTATGTTTGAGCTTTAATCTCTTTAAGGAGGATATCAATGAAGGAGGCTCCAAAACTCAACATCACAAAGAGTCAGGCACTCTTTGAGGAGGCAAAAACATTAGTTCCCGGTGGTGTACTGGGAGCCAGAAAACCAAGCGATTTCATTGAAGGGGAATATCCGATCTTTCTTGACCACGGAAAAGGCAGCAGATTAACCGACGTTGATGGAAACGCGTACATCGACTTTCTCTGTGGCTACGGCCCGATTATCTTGGGCTACAGAGAAGAAGAAGTTGATGAAGCCGTTATCAAACAGCTAAGGGACAAAGGCTTCTGCTTCACCCTCACACAGCCGTATCAGAACCAGCTCGCAAAAAAATTGAGGGAACTCGTTCCCTCTGCAGAACTGAGCATTTTCTTAAAAACCGGTTCAGACGGAACCACGGCGAGCATCCGCATTGCAAGAGCCTACACAAACCGCATCAAGGTGATGCGTTGCGGCTACCACGGCTGGGCTGACTGGTCCGTTGAGATGAAAGGCGGTGTTCCTGCGAAGCTCTACGAGGATGTACACGAATTCCGGTACAACAAGCTCGATGAGCTCGAAGAACTGATGGAACAATACGGCAAAAAGACGGCTGCCATCATCATGACCCCTTTCGGACATCCCAACCATCAGAGGATGGAGGAACCGCTACCGGGGTTCCTTGAAGGCGTAAAGGAAATTGCGACCACATATGGCGCGGTTCTGATCTTTGACGAAGTCCGCACGAATTTCAGGCTCAGTATGGGCGGTGCCCAGAAGCTCTATGGTGTCACCCCCGACCTGTCAGTCCTTGGAAAAGGCATGGCCAACGGATACGCGATAAGCACGGTCAGCGGCAGAACGGAAGTCATGATGGCTGCGGCAAGCAAGCTTTTCATATCTTCTACCTTCTTTCCGAACAGTGACGGGTACGTTGCCGCCCTTAAGACCATTGAAATCCTGGAGCGTGACCACGTCATTGAGAACATATGGGAAAAAGGCGGCCGGTTCTTGAAACAAGTTCAGAATATTATTGACAAGTATGATGTTGGAGCTGAACTGACCGGTGTTGCGCCGATGTTCTACATTACCTTCAAAAAGGATGAAGCGGCTACCCACAGGGCAAAACGGGACGATTTCTACACTCAGCTTATCCGCAGAGGCATCTTCCTGCACCCTCACCATCATGGATATATATGCTACAGACATACCGAAGAGGACCTGGACACAGCTCTTAAGGCAATAGATGAATCTCTGGCTTATGTGAGCGCAAAATATCGACGGTAAGGTCTCTATATTGAACAAATGAGGATTGACTTCAAGAAAGTTCCAAAGCGACAGACAATTTGTTAAAGTTCTCCAGGAAATAGGGTGAAAGACATTTGCATATCCTCCGTCAAAATAGGTAACGTTAATTAAGGCTCTACAGGAGAAACAAACCGATACGCTCGCAATGTGGAGAGATCCCTACCAAAAGATATCAAAGCAGTCAATGGACAGATGCTCAAGGTCCCGTGTAGAATTCGTGCATCTGCTTTGTTACAACGTTAACAGCTTTATCATATTCTGAGCTTGGAAGGATGACGGACGACCTTGGAGAAACTAGGTGAAAAGGGATACTGAATGAAAAAACTGATCGTTGCCATCAAAGGCGCCGGAGAAATGGCTACCGATATTGCGTGCAGGCTTTATATGGCAAATATCCGGAAGATATTGATGCTGGAGATCCCACAGCCCCTCGCCGTACGAAGAACCGTTGCATTTTGTGCAGCCGTGTATCGCATCTTCACCTTTTAGCCACGTGCTCCCGGTATCGATAACGTAGTGGACTTCAAGGGAGATTTCTGTTTTCAGTGAGTTTTTTTCTGGTGACTACAGGAACCTCCCGGTGAGGAAGGGCGAGGGGCATGCTCACCTTGAGGGCTTTCAATAATTGTCGTGAAGTTTCCCGTGGCCGGGGGATCTTGAGGCACGGTGGATGGTTCTTCACGGTCATCTCTATCGAGCAGAGCGTGGACAAGTGCCTCAAGCCTTCTTCGACTGTGACATTGAGCGGGGCCCAGGCCTCTTGAAGCGCCCGGACAATCATGTAGGCAAGCATCACCACCAGGACGTGTCCCCGGGTGCTCTTCTCTCTCTGGACATACACGGGCCTCACTTCGAGAAAGTCGGTCTTGCACGAGCGAAATGCCCTCTCAACCGCTGCGAGGTCTTTATACCGGTCGTGGATGACCTGTGTGTCCGCTGCCTCCCGGGGAAGGTCTGTCTTGATGACGTAGCAGCCATCGAGGAGGGAGGCTTGTTTGAGCGCCTCCTCATCGATCTTAAGGCACAGCGTCCGTTCCGATACGCTCAGGTGTAACCATGGGGTAGTCTTAAGCTTGCTCATCTTCTTTTCCACATCCCTCAAGGCTGTCTCTACCCTGGCTTTGGCATGTTCCCCCAGATAGTCGTTCTTCTCTCGCACCAGGGTTTCAATGCTCGCAAGCTTCGCCATCCGGTTTGTCCTGATCTCCTCAGCACGAACGGGGTTACGCCTCAGGATATAGCGGATGCCCTTATGTGCCACTTCAGCGATATCCCGATCAAAGAGGCCAAGCTGGATCACTCCCCTTGCAAGGAGTGTCCTGATCTGAGGCTTGGTGATGGCGGTGATGTAGTGAAACCCTTGGGGCAGGTTTTCTATCTGCGGCATCTTGATCATGCCCCGGTCTCCCACGAGCGTCACCCGATGACAGCCGAAGCGCTGGGCGGCTTTGGCCACCTGGGAGTCAAAGGTCTCGGTGTCGCGCGTATTGCCGGCAAAGACCTCGGTTAAGACCGGTTCGCCGTGCGTATCGCAGAGCAGGCCGATCACGATCTGCTTCTTGCCCCGCTTGCCGTCCCGATTGTAGCCGTAGGCGCCGAAGAAGTTCTTCTCTCCTTCCAAATAGCTACTCGTGACGTCATAGAGAAAGAGCTCTGGGGCATCCGTGTGCCGGGCAGAAAAGAGCGTCTTCTCTATACGCGCCTGGTGATCGGTAAGCCACCTGAGGTTCTCATAGAGATCGTTTTCGTCAAAGCCCCGTGTGAGGGCGAGCACATCACCTATGGCATGGATATTCGCGAGACGCACGGCTGAAAGACGGGAACCCTGGTCGAGGACCCGGGCGATCACCTGCCAGAGGGCCAGCTTTCCGGTAAACTCGTTGCCCAAGGCCCGTTCAATCCCGGTCCTCTTGGCAAGCTGGTAGACGGCCCAGGCGGCCCCCACCGCACGGCCCTCGGCGAGGTCAACGTTCTCCTTGAGGGATCCGAGTTCCGCGAGGTTCTCTTTGTGGCTCAAGGGCAAGCTTGATGGCAGCGATCTCCCTCGGGCGTGCATGAAGAAAGGTTTGCAACGGTCCTTTTCCTCACTTTGCCGCCAACCCGGTAGGATTCCCGGAGCAGCACGGAGTGGTAAATCTTTTTCCCCTGCTTTGATCTGTTCTCCACGATATGCATACCTACATATATACCGCATAATAACCTACTTGTCAAGTAAAAAATACCATATTATGGTTATCCTTAGTGACTACATTATCTGCACAAAAATAACCTAAAACCAATCAATTCAGATTGTTACGGATATAGCCGAGGTGAAGATGTGGTGTATAGTGGAAAAATAGAGGTGGAAGGCATAGAAGGTGGGCTTGTAAAGGATATAAAGGAGCTCTCGCGTCTTTGGGAACAAAAACAGATAGGGATCATGGTCGATCCTGAATGGAAGACCATCGGAGACCTTAGACCTGACGTGGTAATCGATGCCACTATGGCCAAGCGGAACCTCGGGACGAGAAAAGACGAAACCCCGCTGGTTATCGGAGTCGGACCAGGTTTTACAGCGCCTCTTGACGTCCATGTGGTGGTAGAGAGCAACAGAGGCCATGATCTGGGACGGGCCATCTATCATGGCGCAGCAGAACCGCATACGGGAATACCCAGCCTCACTGCCGCCTCGCGAGGGAACGCGTCCTATGTTCACCCCATGAGGGCCTAGTCCGCCATGCCGGGAAATCTATCGGCGATGTGATAAAAAAAGGAGAAATTGTGCTCTTCGTTGTCGAGACCCCCATTGTGGCGTCCATCAGCGGTATTCTTCGCGGCCTCGTGAGCCAAATCCACGTGAAGGATAATGAGAAGATTGGCGACATAGAGCCCAGAGGCGATGTCTCATACTGCAGCACGATTTCCGACAAGGCACGTGCCATTGCTGGGGGTGTTCTGGAAGCAATAATGCACTACAAGTGGGGTTATTCCAAAAGTTACGAAAACGCTCACAAGAACTTATTGTGATACGACAATCGAATACCATCTGAAATCCTCATAGTTTCGAAAAACCTACCGGGTGATAACTTCAGCTAGAAATGATCTGGAAGGTCCTCGGACAGATTTTTTGAAAAATAGTCTTAAAAACAATTGGGTTCTTTCACGTTATGGTTCGGACAAAGACACGGAACAGGGCGGAAAAATCGATTGTAAAGCAATTTTGAGGGGAGGTTGATTTTATCTTTTGATGCACAGACCTTTTCGAGAATTCAAGATGTCTCTAAGTTCTTATAGTTACCGTATCAAAGACTCGACGTGCGAATCCACCCGGTTGGCCGTCTTCCCATGGGCCCTCGGTCTTTCGGTTCAAGGCCGCCGCAATTATGAAGCTGCGGTTTTGAACAGCTCTGCCCTTCAGACGGGTTGGTTGAGTTTTTCTAAAGAAGAAGCCTGTTGAAGTTTTTCGTCATAACAGGAAAAAACGATGGGTATGCCCGATTTCATAAGCGTTACGGCTGAAGCAAGGTGGATGGCATCAAACCCCCTCAATGCGTGCTTTTCCGCAAGATTGCCTGCAAGCTGCATAAGCTCCTGCGTGACTTTCACCTGCACGTAGTTGATCCAGTCCCTTTCAAAAGACAAGACAAGGTTTCTGTAACCCGTTTTCGTAAAAGCGCCTTCTCTCATTCTCCGTGCGAAGGCCGCCCTGCTTTCGGCATATGCCACTATCGACGTTGCTGCTGCCATGGACCTATCGACAAGCTCTACGATGCCCAGGGAGCCTTTTTCTTCAACGTATATCTTTACGAGGCTGCTGGTATCGAGATAGACAATCATTTTATCTTCTGTCTTCAAGCACAGCACCTGAAACGCTTTTTCTTGATCGTACTCTCGGAACGGCCCTGCCCGGTTTGCCCTCTGCCCAGAAGACAACGCCTTTTTCTACAAGGCTTTGTATGGCATCGTTTTCCTGCCGGCCCTCAACCGCCGTGATAATGGCCAGTCGTTTCTTGCGGTCCGTAATCAGAACCTTCTCGCCAGCCCGCACGTCTCTCAAATAACCGCTTATTCTTCGTTTCAATTCACGAATGCCTACCGATTTCAAGGTCGATTACCTCCCACCATATGATGTGGTCTCATTATATCACATGTGGTCTTATTGTCAATCTGTTCGTCAAGTTTCTCGCCTGAATCCTGGAGAGCACGCAAAACGGGGGGCTAAGCAACGACCTTGAGTCTTTCCCCATCCTCCACCCAAAAACCAGGGTGCCAATCCCAAAACGTTTCTTCTAAAGCGCGTGGTAGAACAGGGGGAAAACCTAAGACTGACCCTGCAGAATTGGAAAATGCCAGAATCTTGTACGAAAACTCAGATAAGACCGCCGCCGAGGTTTGTGAGATTGCCGGTGTTGGAAAAAGGAGATTTTTTGCACGCATCGCGGTAAAACAAAACGAGTCTGGCAAAATAAAATAGCCGGTTTTCAGTGCCTCCCCCGGTTTTGCATGCTCTCCATTTATCTCCAGGGTAAGAAGATGATCATTGGCGTCGCCCTTTATAATGTCAATTTCGTCTTCCCCTTTTTCTTCGGTCTTATCATCTTGCAGGCTATAAGGCAAATCCCACACTTGACGCAGAGCCTTTCGTCAATAATGACTCTTTTCCTGTTCCTATCGAACGAGACGGCCGGGCAACCAAACTGGTCGAGACACCTCTTGCAGCCCACACAGTCCTCCTCCAGAGGTACTACTTCCATCATGGTCGCGTCCCGGCCCTTGGACAAGAGCATGCACTCCCGTCTCGCAACGATAACCGCCGGCCCTTTTCCCTCTCCTTCGAGATAGGCCTGTGCCTCCTTGAGACTCGCAATCATAAAATCTACGTCATAAGGGTCAAGGATTTTGATGAACCCGATTCCAAAACCTTTTATCACGTCCTCTATAAGAATCCGTCCGCCCTGGGTTCCGTCCGCCGTTATCCCCGACTGAGGGGTGGGCTGCATCCCTGTCATGGCTGTCGTCCCGTTATCCATAATGACGAGGGTGAAGCGCCGGTTATTTCTTACCGCATCGTAGAGCGAGGAGAGGCATGCGTGGAAGAAAGTGGAATCCCCTACTGACGCAAGGATAGGGATCAAGGTACCATCCTGATGGAAGGTGTCATAGAAACCGGCAGCCAAAGTTACCCCCGCTCCCATGTCGAGACACGTATCCACGGCGCCCAGAGATATGCCCAAGGTGTAACACCCGATGTCGCCCGGAAAGATCGCATCAGGGAAGGCCTGTTTCATAGCAAAGAAGGAGGCTCTGTGGGAACATCCCGCACAGAGCTTCGGTGGTCTCGGCTGCACCGTAACCTCTTTCATGGTCTCATCCACGGTACCGTCAGGTACGAACCACCGAGCGCTCAAGCCCGCTTTTTCCGCAACCCGTTGGACCACATCCCTGATTACATCATACGTCAGTTCTCCCTGGGCGGGGACACATCCGTTTCTTCTGCCGAGTACCCTCACCCCTTCCCCGAGGAGCGCTTCAAGGACCGCGTCCGTCTCCTCAAGGACGAGTACTGAATTAACGCTTCTCGCAAAATCCATTACCTCCCTTCGGAGCGGGAAAATCTGGGCTACCTTAAAGAGCGAAATCTGATCCTCCAGTCCGAGCTCAGCCACCACATCCATGGCTATGGAACAGCTCATCCCCGATGATACGATACCCAGTTTTTCCTTCCCTGTAAGCTTGAGACCCTCATCAAGAGTGACCATCCGCGTACCAGGAGTAAAGAGCTGGACTGCCTCTCGGGCATGACTCACCCGGTGGGTGGGACGGATAATTACGGGGGTCTTGTGCGCGAAAGCATAGTTAAGGGCGTAATAGGCCATATCCCCCCCTTCTTTGGGTGATGCGGGATCAAACACGGGGATGCCGAAGAGAGAGGCAAGGAGCCGTGTATCCTGTTCGGTCTGGGACGACTGTGGTCCCGGGTCATCGCAGGAGACAATCACGAGGCCTCCCTGAAGCGTCTTGTCTTTTCCCTTCAATAGCGGAGGAAAGGCCACGTTGAGGCCCACCTGTTTCATCATGCAGACGGCCTTCTTTCCTGAGAGCGCGGCCCCGAACGCAACCTCCATGGCGCACCTTTCGTTGACGGACCACTCGGTGTGGACACTTTCTCCTTCCCTCTTCTTGAATTCCACAATACCGGGGAGTATTTCAGAACTCGGGGTTCCGGGATAGGCCGCAGCGAGCCCCACGCCCGCTTCCACAAACCCCCTCGAAATAGCATAGTTTCCAGTAAGAACCTCGATGTGTGCCTTCATACTACCCCTCCCCCCTTCCCGTATCCTTCACGAAAGATCTGCAGATTGGTCTCTCGGACCTTGCCTGGAACACGGTCATGAATGGCGCTCTCAAGCTTTTTCATCGTATAAGGCTCTACTCCCAGAGTGGCAAAAAAACCGAGCATCGCCATGTTCGACGCCTGGATCATCCGTTTCTTAAGCGCGATGCCATCAGCGTCCACGAGATGAACCGTAATATTCCGCTCACTGCAGAGCCTTGAAACCGAATCCTGCACGGCCTGCCTGCCCGTGTTCACCACTGCTTTGCCGCCCTCCTTCAGAAACCCGAGGTTACGGTAAAACTCGCTCTCTTCGAAGGCAAGGAGAATGTCCGTGTTCTCTCTTCCCACGAGAGGGCTCTTGAACTCCCCTATCTTTATTAAAGAGATAACAGAACCACCCCTCTGACTCATCCCGTATTCATCGGAGGCCATGGCATGAAGTCTTGCAGCGATTGCCGTCTCCATGAGAATTGTTGACGCAAGGAGCACTCCTCTACCTCCGATACCAGCGCATACAATTTCAAGCTTTATCATTGAACCTCCCGGTACAGATTAACAGTCTAGAGGCTACAAGCCTCCCATGCTCTCCATTTTCAGATAATCCCCTTGCAGAAAAGAACAGTAAGTTTCTTATTCTCGCGGAACCGTTCAATTTCCGCTACATTTTCGAGATGGAAATAGTTGGTGAACCCGAACCCCTTCAAGAGGCCTTTCATCTCCTCCTCCCGCTCGTTCACCATGATAAGCAGGACGTAAACCGACTGATTATAGATACTGTTCACAAAGGCAGGCAACCCGGAATGAAAGAAATGGTCCTCAAAGGTAATGGCGAGGAGTTTCCGGTCCGGATCGGTCTTTGCCACACCATGGACCATATTGATGGATGAGGCTGGCCCGAGTTTGTCACGCACGACACTGAACCCGTACATCGTTTCTTCCGGCTTCTTTCGCTCCCCTGGAATATTTTGTGACGCGCCTATGATCTTTCTTCTGTCCGGGATCTGAAGCTCAACAGCCGGGTAACGCCCTTCCGCAATGGAGACCTTTTCCATGTCGCTTATGAACTTTTCCACTAGGCTGAGAGGAAGAGGGAAAACAGTGGACAGAAAGAGGACGCTCACCCCATCATCGAAAAGCTCCATGCGAGTAGGACTTGTGGCAATTACTCCCGTTTTGCCCTTCTTTATGACCCTGTTGCCGTCAAATCTCTCGAACTCCTCCCTGATCTTTTCTATCTTCCGGTTCAGTTGCTCGTGAAGTTCGTACCGGAATTTCGGTGTGGCCGCCCATCTGGAAGGGTTCTTCGCAAAATGCGACGAATGGTTCTCCCTCTTTGGGATATTCGCCTTTTCGTTTGCCTGCCCTACGTTTTCGTTCGCCTCAGGCCCTTTGTATCCGGCAGCTTCAGGTGTTGTCTCGATAATAACTGGGGTCTCAAATTGTGCAGAGATTGTATAGCCGAAGCGGATTGATTGGGCCAGAGACTCCCTCTCTTCAGCAACGATAACGGGAACCTTTGAAAACACGCCAACTGGTGTTACTCTCTCCTCCGTCTGTCGCACACAGAGAATGAGATACCCGCCCAGCACACCCGTATAGGCTGAACTCATCAGAGGATCGAGGGCCTCGTAAAGTCCCTCGGTGGAAAAAATGCATGCCGTTTTCTTTGACGCATAACTCCCGGCCAGGGCAAGCTCAAGGGCTATCTTTTCATTGAGGGAAACGAGGGCCTCAAAGGACAGATACTCCTTTTGAATCCCCTTGAGGGTCCCATGGACCACCCTATTCGTTGTGTAGACGAGCCGAGTACCGTTTTCCGCAAGCATTCTGCCTAATCGTTCATACATATCCAAGACCCCCTAATTGAATTTATTACCCATTCATTAGATCACACTTTAATACTATTAACCACATCGATCATGTGATCACATCCTCATCTTAGTGAGCGCTTTTTTCCTGCATTGATGGCCACGAAATAAGTATTCATACGCTCTTCCCTAGCCGGTTATCCTCGATCATTCTGTTGGGATCCCCACAAATGGGATGCTCCAGCCCAATTACACTTACTCCTGCGGGCTTCACTTACTACTGTATTGCTTGATCAACTGTTGGGCTTCATTGAGTATTTTCGTGCCGGGAAGCCCCTGTTTATCGAGTTCTTTTGCCGCTTGTTCGCCCTGAGCCCTTATGGGGGTATAAAGCTTTTCCATCTCTTCCTTTGACATAGTTAAGAAAGTAACGCCCTGACTCTTGGCAAACTCCGTGCCATGCTCGTCTGCCCGGGCCGTGTCGGCGGCAAGAGTCTGGGTGAACCATTCAATATTGTCCTCGAACACCTTCCTGATGTCAGCAGGAAGTTTGTTCCAGGTGTTCAGGTTCATCATACGCATCCCGACGTGAGGCCGGTAGGCGTTTATAAGGGTAACGTATTTGGCTACTTCAGTGAATTTCATGTCCTCTACAATATGCATGGGAACGATCGACCCGTCCAGGATATTCTTCTGGAGGTTCAAGTACACCTCGGAGGACGGCGTAGCGATGCCCTCCGCACCCAGAGCCTTGAGATATCCTATCTGGTCGCCCAAGGCCCTTATCCGCATGCCTTTCAGGTCGGCCACGGTCCGGACCGGCTTCTTGGTGAGAAGCTGTTCTGTCCCTCCACCCCAGCAGAGCACCTTCATGCCCTTGTAGTCACCTTCTATCTGCGGAAAATCTTTCAGTAGCTGTTTAAAAACTCTCCCCCCTACGCTCTCAGTCGCACCAGAAAAGAAGTTGAACATGGCCTTGGTGATGGGAAAACCGCTCTTCGAGGTGAGCACGTTGAGAAAGGCAATATCAACGACCCCTTGCTGCAAATCCGTAACGGCATCCCTGCCACCGGTGACTGAGCCTCCCCAGTAAGGTTTGATCTTCACCCGTCCTTTTGTCTCCTTCTCTATCTTGGCAATCCAGACTGCATCGATCTTGCTGCTGCTGTTGTCAATCCCAAATGGTGTGCCGTAGCTAAGTTCAATGGGTTTTCCCTGCTGGGCCAGACCCGCGCCTGGAAACGCAAGGAGACTCAGACAAACCGCAAATATAATTAGAAATAAACCGCTGCACTCTATTCTTCTCATTTCCTTTACCTCCTTTATGGTATTCTGATGACTTACAGTCATTGCCACTTGTTCTGCGCTGGCCATCTCCCGCCATTATTCACTGTACAAATTCACTCCTTCGTGGTCGTTTTCATTTGAGCAATCTCGGTAGCCACAGCGTTATGGGTGTGACAAAAATAAAAAGTGGAAGGGTAACAAGCTCCATCAAAAGAAAAGGTGTGAGCCCTTTAAACACATCGGCAAGAGACAGCTCTTTATCAAGACCAGAAAGGATGTATGCCACTATGCCGAGAGGAGGGGTGATCAAAGAAATCTCCAGCATACGTACCTGGACCACGCCGAACCAGATCGGATCGTACCCTAAGGTCGTAACAACGACAGGATAAAAAACCGGGATGGTGAGGATCTGTATCGAAGGTGCTTCCATTACCATACCAAGCAAGAAGAATATCAGTACGATCGCAGCGATAATTACCCAAGGCGTCACGTGCAGCCCTCCAACCCAATTCGCAGCAACCTCAGGAAGGGTCGTCTTTGCACAGAAATAGTTGAATATGTAGGCACCCATTATGATTCCGTAAATCATCCCCGAGGTCCTTACCGCATCCATGGCAGCCTTCCATAGCTTGGCCCAGGTAAGTCTTCCCCTAAACGAAGCAAGTGTGATCGATCCGAAAACACCGACCGCTGCAGCTTCCGTTGTAGTGAAGAGACCATAGATCATTCCGCCTATCACGATTATCACAAGCGTGAGCATCTCCCAGCAGGTCTTTAGTGCATTGATCTTTTCCTGGAAAGACGCTCTGGGTCCGGCCGGGGCAACTCCGGGCCTACGTCGACAGGTGAGGAAGATCACCAGGACGTAGGATAGGGCCGTAAGGATGGCTGGAATGAGGCTCGCGGCAAACAGTTTTCCAATGGAGTTATTCGTGAGGATACCATAAATGATGAACATCCCACTCGGCGGGATCAAGCTCGCAATGGTTCCCCCAGCCCCTACAGATCCTGCGGCGAACCCTTTATCGTAACCATATTTCTTCATCTCAGGAAGGGCAACAAGCCCGACAGTCGCAGACGTGGCCAGACTGGTGCCACAGCAGGCCCCGAAAGCAATCGATGCGCCGATGCTTGCCGTTGCGAGCCCTCCCCGCTTGTGGCCTACCAGTTTGGCTGCAAGATTGAAAAAGTCCGAGCCAAAGCCGCTCTCGAAAGTAACCATGGCCATCATTAGAAGAAGGGGCAGAACACCGAGGTTATAATTCCCGATTACCTCGAAAGGGACCGTCGCCATTTTAGCTATCGCCCCTGCTAAGGGATATAAAAGACACATACCGATGAAACCCACCAGCCCGAGTGCAGCCATAATAGGCATCCCCAGGGCCAAAAGCATAAAGAGTACTGCAAAGCCGAGCAACCCTATTGTCAATGGCTCCATCCCGATCCTCTCTTAGCCTTTTTCCCGATTATTGGAGAATGCATCTCTGATACGATGAAACAGTTTGAAGACGAGCACGACGCACATCAGCAAGGTCGCCAGGACCCAGAGCGCCCTGAAGGGGACGACGTTTATTTTCAAGACATCTGTTGCTTCCCCTTCCTCATACATACGAGTCAACATTGTCCACCCTGAGTAAAGCAGGACGCACCAGAACCCCAGCGTAAGAAACGTGGTGAGGGCTTCGCAGCGGGATCGTGTCCTGAATGAAAAATGGTTTACAATAATATCGGCTTTCGTGTGGCGGTCCTGAATTTCGCAGTAAACAAACCCAAATGCGCCTATAACAACGACAAAAGTTTCCACAAGATCAAACGTCCCGGCGATCACGCTCCCAAGAAAACGCATGGCCACACCGGCAACAAGAATAAGAGTAATGACGCCGATGTCTATGGCGCTCAAGGCTGCACCACAGGTACCCAACCTGTTTAAGAATCCCTCCCCGGGTAATTTTGGTCCCCCTGGTTCTTCAGGGCCTGTCATTTTCATAGTGCCTCCTTGCTAACTCAACGATTCAGGATCCTTCGAATTATTCTTGGTCAACGACACGGCAATCTGGCCGATGGTCCCTTTGCGCGCACCCCTTCGTCCTCGTCTACTGAGACTCCTTCAACCGCCGGACGAGGTCCTGACAGAGTTCGAGAAAGAGAAAAACGTCCACATAATAGAGCATGATCCTGACGCCATCCCTTATTCGAACCTTCGCATCTTCAACATTGTAGTTCGGCCAGGGCATATCCATCATGGGGATACCCCTTTTCTCCGCCATGGTCATCACCATCTTGTTCGCCTCAGCAAGGTAGGGATGATAAAAATCCACCTTTTCGCCCGGCTTCGTGATGTCCTGGGCTAAGTCCCCCCGTCCGACACCTACCGCGTCGACCCTAGGTTTCAACTCGGCCAGAATCTCATCGGCGCCATCAACCCCTTCCTTGCCCTCTATCAGAGGGATGATCATAATCTGTTTCCGCGCATGTTCCAGATAATCCTCCCATTCCGCTCTTGAGTAGTGCGCCGCCCGAATACCAGGGCACATGCCGAGTTTCCCCTCCGGTGGATAGCGCACCGCATCGATCGCCTTCCGTGCCTCAGCGCGGTTCCCCACGTGGGGAATAACAATTCCCTGAGCTCCTGCTTCCACACACTGCCGGATGAGGGAAGGGTTGTTTTCTGCCACCCGCACGATCGTTGTGATCCCCGCGGCATCAGCAGCCCTTATGCAGTGCTCCATCCGTTCCACCCCTACCCTTGCGTGCTCCATGCAGAGCATGGCGAAATCAAATCCCGCGTAGGCAAGAATCTCCATGATGGCCGGATCGGGTATGGAAACCTGCATTCCCAACGGGACTTTACCCCCTTCCAAAGACGCGAGAATGCGATTCTCCTTCGGTACGAATGTCATCTTTTCCTCCTAAACGATCGCTTTTGATGTTCGGCACTCTTTGGCTGAAGAGTTACCCGCTGTATTCGCCAGGGCATTGAGGGCCCTCTTACATGATCTTTCAAAATGCTCCTTGATCAACGCCTCTGCCTCATCGGCGTCTCGTTTGAACATTGCCTCCGAAATGGCGATATGCTCCTTCATCACCCCTTCCTGTGCCCAGCCCGGTTGGGTCGCTATCAGCAGACGGCATCTTTCCTCGTGGATACGCACAAAGTCATGGATCTTGGTGAGCAGATCATTTCCCGCAGCCTCCACAATGAAGCGATGGAATTCCCGTCCTGCCGCCACACTTTTCTTGATGCCGCCACCCTTCAAGATCTTGTCCTGTCGCTGCATAAGTGATCTCAGTTGCTTTTCCTTTTTTTCATCCATCCGCTCGACGGTGAAACGAACTGTCAGGGATTGCATAGCGCTCGCCACCGCATATATATCCATGATCTCTTTAACCGAAAGATTCTTGACGAAGGTTCCTCTCTGGCCACGATTTAGCACGAGGTCCTCCCTCTCCAACACCTTCAGAGCCTCTCGAATCGGTGACCTACTCACGCCGAGACGGGATGAAAGAACACTCTCGTTCAGTCTCTCACCAGGCTTGAACTCGCCGTGAAGGATCGAATCTCGCAGGATCTCCACGAGTTGTGATGCCAACGGTTTCCTTTTCTTAATTAATCTCTTATTCATTGTTATTATTAACGTTTATAGTAATTTGTCTACAGTCTGCAATCTCATAAACGACTTGTCAAGAAAAAAATTAAAATATTGTAAATAATATTTGTCGTGTTCGTGGTAGGCCGAGAAGCGTGCCCCGCGGTACAAGGCCTCGTCCAACGTCGCGCCTGTGTCTAATTCATCGAAGAGGAGACAAGGGTAGCTGAAATGATTGATACACATCTTGCATCCGGGTGGAAACTGCATATCGAACCACCACAACACACCTTTAGTCCCTACGTCCGAACACGAGCATATCCATGAGTTCACGAAGATCGGCAAGTCTTTCCAGCTTTGCTACGGCATCTCCCGTTCTTTGTATGATGTTCTCCGGCAAGATACCCTGACAGAATTTCTCATATAGCCGACGAACTTGCTCTGCAGAAAGAGGGTCTTCTGGCCAACTCCCCACGGGATTGAGTCTCTGCTTCATAAACTGCTGATTGTTCTTCGTTTTGATGGTAATCCGGCCAGGAACACTTCTTTCGGCGCCCACGTCATCGCGGGGCCACTCGGAGTGAAGTATCGTTTCTACCTTGTGACTCGCGTCCTTGAGTCTGGGATCGATGATGGCGGTCGGTTCGATGTGGCACAGTTTGACATCACCATCAAGCAGGACAGCACCCAACACGTGTTGAAGGCTGAATTGCAGATCCATTTCGGTCTGAGGTTCCGGTCGATCGCAAAACTCCTCAGATGGGCCAATGTCCACCGTAACAGCCCCTATCTCTTCGTAAGGAATATGGTGCTCTGCCTGCAATTCAAGGAGCGCATCAACGTAACGCTGAATCCGAAAACAGCAAGGATACTTCTTGATCCAGTGCTTGCATATGAGCCAGGTTGTTCCCAAATTCTCGGTGATTTTTTCTGGAACCACATTGTCCTTTCCGAGAAGGTCACTAAGAAACGTAACCAAACGGGGGTTGCCCGTCAAACCCTGCCTTGCCATCTCAACTGCGATTATAGCTTGCAGTGTGTAGTGGGCCGATTCGAAATAGTGAGCATCTGTGCCCATATTCAGATACGTACCTCCGATGTTCGGCATAGCGAGGCCGAGGGTAGAAGCCATCTCCCCTTTGGTGAGGCCGTAGACCTTGCCTGCGGCCATCGCCGGAGCAACAGGGCCCGCAACAAAAGCTACACCCATTTTTTTGTTTTGAAAAAAACAAACGCGAGCGTGAATCTCGAGACCGACGGTGACTGCTTCGAGTAAAGTCCTCCCGGAAAGCCCCAGGGTTTCGGCGACAGAAAGCATAAGCGGGATAACGGTGTAATTGTCTGTCATTTCAGCCGCATGTGCAAGAAAGGCGTTAAGAAAGACGGCTTCCCAGAGTGAGCTTCGGAAACCGCAGCCTATCACACCGGCATCGTCGGGCAAACCGCGGTTTCTTATGAGCAGTGCCAGTTTTTGGCCGGAAGGCTTGGCTGACCCGGCAATAATCCCTGCAACCGTCTTCATGACCATACCCTTCGTAAATGCCAGTACTTCCCCGGGGATATTCTGATACTTCGTCTCAACTGCAAATTCGATCAATCCTTTCACAATCTCAGTTTCTGACGTCATATTCATAAGTTCTCCTTCTCTGGATCCATTCAGCCCACCTTCCGGAGGTAATATTCCAAACGGTACCTCCCATGTCTACCGTGCGGCATCCTGCGGAGTTTCTGCAGTCCGGCCCATCAGCGAACTCTTGATCGATGTGGTTGCTAAGTCACCAGATTTATAATATTTAACTATATAATTTAACACAATTTAGTATATTATTGTCGACAGTCTATAGTTAAGGCCTTTTTTGAGGCTACTGTCAACAAAAAGTTTTGGGTGTGCGCTCAGATGTGGTACAATAATTGGGGGTAGGCCATATAACCTAATTGTCTATCGCCAGGTTTTAATTATGGATATTTATCATACTCAGCTTGGCATGGTCGTTGAAATTTTTTGTTGTTTTTCTGTCAATGAAGGGTTACCATGCCGTGACACAATAGGTTGCTGGCAGGAAAGGGCTGATATAGCGGCCTGCCGAAATCAAAGTTAGAGCGTATCGCGGAATGAATAAAGTCCGCCCGCGAAAAGGAGTAAAAGGTGCTTTCCGACAGAGTAAAAAATGTACGGCCATCTGGCGTGAGAAAAATCTTTGATCTTGCCAATAAGATCAAAGACCCGATCAATCTCAGCATTGGCGAGCCCGACTTTGATATTCCCGACAGCATAAAAGAGGAGGGCATTCAATGGATACGAGCAGGTTTCAATAAGTACACGCCTTCCGCCGGTATCCCCGAACTGAGGGAAAAAGTTCTCTATCATCTACGACAAAAACGTATCATCTGCGAAGACGTGATCATTACGGCGGGGGTGACCGGCGGGCTGCTCCTTGCTCTCATAGTCACCCTCGACCCACTTGACGAGATTATTATTCCTGATCCTTATTTTGTGCTCTATGAATATCAGGCGCTTTTGCTTGGTGGCAAACCTGTTTTTTTCGACACCTATCCTGATTTTACACTGAAAGAGGAAGCACTTAAAAAAGCCATCACGGACAAGACAAAGGCAATTCTCATAAATAGCCCCAACAATCCCACGGGTACGGTACACTCGCGGGAAGAACTCGAAATGGTTGTCAGAGTGGCCCGTGAGAGAAACCTCCTTGTCTTTTCCGATGATATTTACGACAGGTTTGTTTATGACGGCGGCCACGGCGCGTACCTCGGCCAACTCTATGAAAATACCCTGACCTTCGGTGGTTTTTCCAAGACATGGGGAATGACTGGGTGGAGGCTTGGTTATGTCGCCGGCCCCAGTGAGATCATCCAGTGCATGGTCACCATGCAACAATATGCCTTCAGCAGCGTTAATTCATTCGCACAGAAAGCAGCGCTCAAGGCCCTTGATTACAACACGGACCACTTGATCGTGGACTACCGGAAGAAGCGCGATCTTATTTATGAAGGGATTAAAGACAAGTACGTTGTCATGAAGCCTGAAGGGGCCTATTATATTTTTCCTGAAGCACCCGGAGGTGACGGCGACGCTTTCGTTGAACGGGCCCTCGAAAGGAAACTCTTTATCATACCCGGCAGTGTTTTTTCGAGGAGAAAATCACATGTGCGGATATCCTTCGCTTCGAGCGAGGAGAACTTGGTCAAGGGTATAGAAATATTGAGGGACATGGCATAAAAGAGTGACCTGCCTTAACTCATTGTACCACCCTCAGGCTTAGACTTGCCCAGTAGACAGCAAGGCCGCCGGATAAAGAGCGGTTTTATATTTTTAGCAATGGATATAATTTAAGATATCCTGTGGAGGAATACATGCTCAGGCCAATAGTTCTTTCACTTGCCCTTATCGTTCAGGCGCTTCTGGGCGTCGCGGCTATGGCGCATGTCGACCAATCGTCGCACCGGCCTCCGTGCAAACGCTGAGCTTCGTTAAAGGCTCGACCGTCAAGCTGGAACAACTGCTCGGAGAGGAGGACAAGGAGCGCCGTCAACCCACGCGTAGCCTCACGTTCACGCGCTACAAAATCAGCGGTACCGATCTCGGCCAGTCAATTGAGCACCAGGGACGTGTCTATTTCTTTTTCGGCGATACGGTGGGCGCTCTGGGTGGCGCGCTCGACACCATGGCTACGACCGACGCGGCCGATCCTGAGCAGGGCGCGCGGCTGGATTTCCTCACTGCTCCGGGAAAACCCTATCTGACGATCCAACCTTCCGGTCTCACGATGGCCGGGTTCGAAACGCCTAACGAAGTCCATATCGGTGAATTGGCAGCAGGTGAGCAGATCCTCAAGATCATCTTGAAGACATCTGACCGCTTTCGGGTATGCGTCGATCCATGTGCGTGCCCATCGTCGTGCGGAGCTTTGTGCCTCGATCAGGTTCTGTGCGGTATAGATCTTCGTAAGCCCTCTCTTTACAGTCTTCTGTTGTGATCGTGGTACCTTGTCGAGGATGTTCCGTATCTTATATGCCCAGCACCTCTGGAGAGGGGTGTTGGGATATACCTCCGGAAGGATGGAGATGAGGCCGGCTGCTCCATCGGCACAGATCACCTCACATTCTGATAAACCACGGTTGAATAAATCGGTGGGAAAGGTTCTCCACTCGGCACCACTCTCTGACGTGGCCAGACGAAAATCAATGACTTTTTTCTTTCCGTCATACCGGATACCTCAAGCGACAAGAACAGGCCGTTGTATGGACCCTGTTCCTGTCTTTCTTTTGATAACAACGCCGTCGAGAATAAGGGCCTTAAATGCTGTGAGTATCCGCCGTCTGTGGAATGCCTCTACTGCACGATCCAGGGTCTGTGTCCAACCCTGCTTACTGTCTGGGGGCTGATCTTTTCCCCGAGAAGGGTTAAGAGGGCAACACCCACCTTTCTGTGGAGAGATCTAAAAGAAAGCAGGTGAGAACGAGTTCATTGATCTGGCGTATCCGTCTGGCATATGCGGCGATAACCCCCTTAGGACTGAAGAGACGGGTCCGGGGAACAGAGAGAATAACCGTCCCGAGTTCGGTCAATACCTGACGGACATATGTGCCGTTTTTCCGATCGGGGATTCCCTTGCCGAATATCCAGGCGAGATGACGGGCAGCACGCTCCTCCATCTGATCCTTGAGCACCTCTCCGATAGCCTCACGTGCCTGATCACGGTAGTTACCTGCCCATTGATCAGCCGATGCGAGGCCCATTTCCTTGATCATCCGTGATGCGTCTGGTAAAGTCGTAATAACAGCTTGTTTCTCTGCGGGTGCCTCCTTATTCAAGAATTTGGTGGTTCTTCCTTAAGGAAGGTACCCGATCTTATCCTCTGACACAAGATATGATACGCTAGCCATTTTTCTACCATCTTGACCAATCACATGATTTGACCTATATTGTTAAGATCGAATGAAAAAACATTTGACCTATATGAAGAAGGTCCTTGCTAGAGGCGCAGACCATGCTCTTCTTGTGGATACCCGTCGTGTGTTTACCGCACCATGGGTAAGATTAAAATGTCAGTTCGGTTGCGCGGGATACGGAAAAACTCTTACGTGCCCGCCTTTTGCCCCGACCCCCGAACAGACACGGTCTATCCTTGACTCATACAACCACGCGATCCTTATTCACCGCCACTGGAAAAGGGATTATGAAGATGTGGAGAAATTCAACGATATTATCGTTGATCTGGAAACCACACTTTTCTTTGACGGCTATTATAAAGCTTTCGGCATAGGCAGCGGTCCGTGCACGGGGTGTAAGAAATGTGACACAACAGTGAGCTGCAAGCATCCCCCGCGTGCAAGACCTTCAATGGAAGCCTGTGGCATCGATGTTTTTAAGACAGCACGAGAGCATAGCTTACCCATCAGGGTGGTTCGTAAACAGGGGGAAGAGCGGGATATTTATGGGCTTGTTCTGATAGAATAATGCTGCCCAGAAAGGAGATATCTTATGGACGATAAAGAGCGCCTCAACGCATTGGAAGTGGCCCTCAACAATGAAATAAGGGAACGTGAGTTTTATGTTAAGAATGCGGAGAGAACGAAAAATCCCCTTGGCAAAGCAATGTTCGAGCGGATTGCTGTCGATGAGCTGGAACATTATGAACGTCTCAAAGAGCTGCACAAAAAATGGGAGAAACAGGAAAAATGGCCCGAATCAGTGCCGCTCATGGTGAATAATACAAACATTAAAGACATCTTGCTCAATACGATCAAGGATCTCGATAAGATTGCGAAGACCGATGCAGGCGATCTTGATGCCATAAAAGCAGCCGTTGATTTTGAAAACCAGGGGACCAAGTTCTACGCAGCACTCAGAGACTCTTCCACAAATCCCAAAGAGAAAGATTTTTTCAATCTCCTGTCCACCATCGAGCGTGAACACTATATGTCGCTCAGAGACGCGGAAGAGTATCTTATCAGTCCGGATACGTGGTTTATCAAGGTCGAGCATCATTCCTTCGATGGCGCTTAAGAGTGCGCTACAAAATATAATGTGAATGGAGGTAATTATGGTATGGGTTTGTTCTGTATGCGGTTATCGATACGAGGAGGACATTGAAAAAGTGCCCTTCGAGCAGTTGCCCGATGATTGGGCCTGCCCGATTTGTAATGCGCCCAAAAGTGCGTTTGAAAAGTCAGCAACATAAAAGCAAATCCTCATATTTTTCCTTCTGTATCTCCATAATTCCCCCCCCCGTTGGGGAGGAAATTAGGCGTCGAACAATTTTTATTGACAACCTGATTTGAGGGTAGTAATTGAAAAGATGATGAAGACCGCACGTAGTCGGACCCATTAACGGGAAACATTCCGTGATTGGTATCACCTACTCGATCATCGCTTCAGACCTGACTTGCTCAAGGAACGCAGCGATGAGGGCAAGGCCTCCATAGGCGGTCATCTTCCTTTTGGTAAAGGTAATTCGGACTTTGTTTACCTGCACCGTTGTGGTAGAATTCCTTTGCATAGTTTTATTCCTCCCTTTGCATGAATTGATTGTTTCGTAGACAATTGATTCTATTTCAAAAGGAGGTTTTTGTTAAGAACTATTGAGGCGGTAACTGCATTTTTGCGGATAACGCTTCGTTACTTCTTCCATGCACGATAAATTAGATGGACGCCAACGTTACTCACTCAGAAGTTCGTTCAATCGTGTCTCATATATCGCTGATTTTCTCTCGTATTCGCCGGTAGCCACATCAAGTTCCTCGAAGAGTTCATCAATCTTTCCTCTCGCAGTGTAGATCGCGAGTGACAGTGATTCAATCCTTTTGCCTTCGCCGTTTCTCGAAGCCTCGACGAGGCCCTTGTCATCTCTGTCAATTCTCCTTTCGAGTTCGGTAATCTCCCATTCCAGCCCTGTAATCTGTTTTTTGAGCGGAGTGAGGGTCTTTGACTTATCGCTTATGATCTGTGCACGTAGTTTCCTCAAGTCCTTCCGAGTCGGTATCTTCTGTACCTCTTCCCGTTTGGTGTCAATATCCGGCCCAGCGACTGCCTGTTCGTCTGCCCAACCGACCCTATCCAGGAAATCTGTGTAACCGCCTTCAAAAAGGCTTACGCCACCGGCATCGAAAACAACGAGCCTTGTCGCTATGGCCTTCAGGATCATCTCGCTGTGTGTCACGATCAGCACCGCGCCGTCAAAGTTGTCGATGGCCTCGATAAGGGCATCTATTGACTCGGCATCGAGATGATTGTCCGGTTCGTCGAGGAGGATCAGGTTTGCCGGTCTGGCAAGGATTTTACCGAGCATGACCCTGCTGCGTTCGCCGCCGGAGAGCACCGAGATCTTTTTCAACGCCTTCTCGTCCTCAAAAAGCATGGCACCGCAGATGGCCCTGGAACTGCCTAGAGAGTACTCTGTGTGGGCGCTTAAAACCTCTTCCAACACGGTTTTACCGGGGTCGAGGCGGTCTACATTCATCTGCCCGAAATAGGCGGGCATCAGGTTCTGGTTTGGACGTACTGTCCCCTGACAGGGTGAAAGTTCACCGGCGATGAGCCTAAGGAGTGTTGTTTTTCCCTTTCCGTTTTTTCCGATAACAGCGATACGGTCTTTTTTTCTGACGGCCATACATAATCCATCAATGATAGGCGGGCCGTCTTCGGAAAAAGAGAAGGAGAGGTCATCAATTTCGACGAGCCATTTGCCGGGGAATGGCGCTGCCTTAAATTCAAAATCAAGACTTCTCTCTTCAGCAAGTTTGTCCTTTTTTTCGTGTTTCTCAAGCATGCGGATTTTTGACTGAACGGCCCGAGCACGGGTGGCCTGGGCCCTGAAACGGTTAATGAACTGCTCGATCTCTTTTCGTTTCCTCTCGTCATTGATCCTCGTCTTTTCGTAAATCTCTTCTTCTTGGATGATCTGCTGGTAGAGCTTTTCCGTATTTCCGGTCACGTTTCTGATCTTTTTGCGGTGTATGCCCATGGTGTGCGTTGTAACACTATCCATAAATGCCCTGTCGTGGGTCACAAGGATAATTTCGTTTTTCCAGGCACGCAGGAATTGTGTGAGCCATCGAATGGACACGATATCTAGGTAGTTCGTGGGTTCGTCGAGAAGAAGAAGGTTCGGTTCCGAGACGAGTATTTTCGCAAGGTTCAGCCTCACCTGGTATCCGCCGGAGAGCATCCGTGGATCAAAATCAAACTGGGAGGATGAAAAGCCGAGCCCCAAAAGGATCGATTTCACACGGTACGTCTCGTTCCTGCCATCATCGGAAGCATGCATATTCGCGCAGGCCTCTTTGAGGACGGTCTTCTCCGTGAAGCGTATATGCTGGGACAGATAACTCACCGTATATCCCCTCGGCATGGAGATCGTACCGGAATCAGCCTCTTCCTCACCCACAATGAGTCTAAGAAGGGTCGTCTTTCCGGACCCGTTCCTGCCCGTGAAACCCATCCTTTCGCCGGGGTTCACTGTAAAGGTCACGTCATCGAGAACGGTTTCTTTGCCGTAAGATTTTGTGAGACCCGTTACTGTGAGCACTGAGCACCTTTAATCAGTTTATTTTGGCCGTATTAGCTTACTGGAATCGCACGCAAAAGACAATGGTCCTTTTTCGTTACGGTGGCCGGTGGTTCTTCTGATAGCCCCTTTTCTGCAAGCTTGTTTTGCGGCCTCATCTGGTGGTCTGTGCTTAGTTAAGCCCGGCAGAACTCTTATGTTAGCTAAAAATTGAAACCGCACTGCCTAAAGGTGAAAACCGTGCCATCATAGGTTCGCCGGCTTTGATCTTCTGAGTTCCCACCGGTTTGCGATTGCACCAGAACCTGACATCAATAAGGTCTGTTTCTTTCTCCTATTATCTTGTCATCTAAATCCGGTATCATCCTTCCTTCAACCTGCTCGTGGGGATTTACACTCAGTACTCTCGTCTCGACACCATGAAGGGAGATTCTGTTATGCGCATCAGTCATTCTTGTCTCCCTGAGGCAAAAGACATTGTTTATTAATTTGTAGCATCTGAGCCCGGCGTCTACGTCTCCTGGCTTGTCCCTGAAGGTAACCCTTACTGAAGTTCGTGTGGGATGTATAGAATATTCCACGGATTCGGTCCGGCAGCTTAAACCCCATTAGACCTGGTGTCAGTGTACCCGTTTTGTAGCATGGTTCCACGTGCT
Organism: uncultured delta proteobacterium; assembly: GCA_963754785.1. Lineage (GTDB taxonomy): Bacteria > Desulfobacterota > Syntrophorhabdia > Syntrophorhabdales > Syntrophorhabdaceae > PNOF01. The sequence continues at coordinate 50,952 of CAVWHH010000030.1, forward strand.
TTCGGTTGTCCCATTGGTCGCGATCAGTGGTGTGTGTGCTTACGTTCATACTTTAGGCACAGCAGGGATAATCTTCTCCGCTACGCTTCTCACATATCCAGCACATGAGAAAGCCTTAACGGAAATGAACCTTCACCTGCACAAGGAACTCTCACATGTTACCGGGTGACAGGCATGAATGTCATCCGGGCAACCATAGCCCGGGAACAAAGCCCCGAAAAGCTTGCCCTCATGAGATAGCAAGGAGTACAGAATACCCCGGAAGCTATCACGAAAGCCCTGGAGCGCGACCATCGGCAAGAACACCTGTTTGCGCTCAAGCAGGCAGTCGAGCTTTATGATTTCTATCACCGCCAGAGAGAAGCGGCGACCGGAAGATCGAACGCCACCTTCGTGCGTTCGAGGTCAAGGTCGACCCTGCCCTGCATCCTCTCCCTCCTGCGACACGGAAGGGAACTGCCGGCGCCTAAGACCTAATAGATCCATTGCGTTGTCCGCATTCATTTATCCTTTGATGTATCGGTCAAGTATCATCCGCATCCGCTTATCAATGAGTCTCTTGTAAATCTGTTCTATGGTGCCGTCCTCCAAATGTATTACCTTTGCCGCTATCGTGCCACAGAGTGCGGTTTTGATCTTTAAATCATCCAAAAACACTGCGGTTTTATTTCTTAAGTGAGACCTGCAGAATTTTTATGTTAGCGAAAAATTAAAAGCGCACTGTCTAAAGACTAAAACCGCACTATGGGCAGGTCGCTGGTTTTGATCTTTTGTGTGCTCACCAACCTCCCGTTATGCCAGAATCTGATGTCGGTGAGCCCTGTTTCTGAGTACGGGACCATCTTCAGATCAACCTTCCTGCTCTTCTCCTTTCTCCGGTACTGGATGGTGAAACCCTCCGGATCCTCTCTATATCGTTGTACCCATTCAAAATACTGCCGCCGCCTGAGGCCCAGTAGTTCCATTGCCTGAGCTGCAGTCAGCTCCTTAGCCGCATACCTCCCGAGTATCATTTTCACCTGCTCATCCCCCAGCCTCCTGTGGACCTGCTCACTCATCACATCCTCCTTGCGCGACCACTTGAATGGAGGCATTTTATCACAGCAGTGCGGTTTTAATTCTTAACTGACAACCGGCAGAATTTTTATTGACAAAAAAGAGCATTTAGTTTATGCTAATCTTAACTATGTTACTTAATTCACATAGCGGACACCCTGAGATCGCGAATTCATTAGCTTTTGTAAATATGAAAAATTCAACTGCTAAAGAATTCATTCTAGAACTGGCATCTTGTGTAATTAGTCACAACGTAGTTTACTAAACTGAAATTACCTCCATAAGCTTCTCATAATAACCCCCCTTCCCCCTGGGAACCCACCCAGGGGGTTTTTCTTTACAATGAAGGGTATTCTATTGTAATATCTTCCCGTCAATGGACATAAATAGTGCAAACATGTACACAGGGGGGCTTCTGGGTCTCATACTGGATGCGGGGCCTCTTGCAAAAGTAGTAATTATCATCCTGATTTTCTTCTCTGTTATCTCATGGACGATCATATTCGTTAAAATGAGACAATTCAGCACGGCGGATGAACAGGGTGATCGGTTTTTCAGGCTAGTAAAAGATGCCGATTCCTTCAAAAAACTTGTTTCAGCTTATAGGGACAGTTCGGACAATGCCTTTTATAGATTAGTGCTTGCATGTTACAAAGAGATAACCTCGCGACAAAAAGATAACCCCGGGATGTTGATTAAGCCGGAGGCAATTGCGGCCATTGATAACCTTTTAAGAATCACTATTGCTGAAGAGTCGACGAAGCTTGAAAGGCGGCTTTCTTTTCTCGCGACGACTGCAAATACGGCTCCCTTCATCGGCCTCTTCGGAACCGTCTGGGGTATTATGGATTCTTTCAGGGAAATAGGGGTGAGGGGAACAACAAGCCTTGCTGTTGTCGCCCCCGGTATCAGTGAAGCGCTTATTGCGACGGCCATCGGTCTTGCAACCGCCATACCCGCTGTTCTCGGATATAATTATTGTCTCGGAAGACTGAAGCGCATTTCCTCCAGGATGGAGAATGCCGCCCTGTATCTTATCAACATTATCCAGAAATGAAGACTTCAAAGGAAACAAAAGGACCCCTTTCCGAGATCAATGTGGTACCCCTCGTTGATGTTATGCTGGTGCTGCTCATCATCTTCATGATTACAGCTCCAATGATGCAGCATGGATTGGGAATTGATGTTCCGCACGTAACCGCCCGGCCTTTGCCGACAAAGGATGAGCCACAGATACTTAACATCACGGAAGGCCAGCAACTCATCTTAAATGAAAAAAAATTGGATCCCAAGGACCTTAAGGCGGCCATTCAGCTATTATTTGCCAACAAAACCAAGAAGGAAATATTCCTGCGGGCCGACAAAAATGTTCCCTACGGTTTTGTAGTAAGGTGCATGAGCGTAGTCAGAGAAGCGGGTGTTGATAAAATTAATATTGTAACGAAACCCCTGGAAAAAGATGAGTGAAACAGCTTGGTACAGGATGCTCTCAATTTCCGTTGCCCTTCATATTCTGGTAATAGCCGCTCTTACCATACCCATCAAATTTGCATCGAAAAGGATCGATCTGTCTTCGTCGTACTCTGTAAATCTTGTGGGGGGAACGGGAAGCCTAAGCAATGGGGGCCAGAAAGAGACAACCACGCCGGTGACGAAAACGACGGTGCAAAACCCGACTCCGGTGGCCAAGGATAAGAAAATTACCGCTGTAAAAACCAAGCCGACTCTGATAAAAAAGGAAAAGGACCTCGTTTCAATTTCCAACAAAAAGGTACTTGCAAAAGAAGCGACAACACAGGAAGAGATTGATCAGCTTCAGAGACGGCTCAAAGATATTAAGAGAAAAGCAGACTATATCGATGTGACAAGCGGTGGCGCAAGCGGCTCTAGCAGAGGAGGCCCGAGCAGTGCCTCGGGTAGCGATGCAGATGGGCCCCTAAATCCACTGGAACAAAAATACTATCTTGATATTATGGACAAAATAAAAGCCGTGTGGAATATGCCCAGTATAGCGGTAGGCAAAAAAAATCTGGAAATGGACGTAGTGATAAAAATAAGGAAAGACGGGAAACTTGTGGATATCAACATAGATAAAGGATCGGGAAATAGAATCTATGATGAATCGGCTATACGCGCTATACGTGCGGCAGAGCCCCTGCCACCCATACCGGCGGTCCTCAATAAGGACTCTATCGAGATACCTTTCGCATTCAAGCCAGAGGATATGCGATGACGGCTACGCAGAGTATCAGCATGGGGGCAATACGGGGGATTACGGAATTTCTGCCCATAAGCAACTCATTTCTTATCTCATTGCAATTGTTATAGGCATTGCGCAGGCAGTGGCACTGGTGCCCGGTACATCGAGGAGCGGCACCACGATTACCATGGGAATGCTTATGAGGTTTAGAAGCAGCGAGGCCGTTGATTCTCCTTTTATGCTGTCCATCCCGATCATTTTCGGCACTGCGTTGTGTGAAATGGGGCCTCTTCAACGTATAGGCGAGGGCGTGGCATATACTTTATGGAGAGCTGTCGACCTTTGTTCTTGGGGCGTTGAGTTTGAATCTTATCATAAAGTATCTGAAAGGAGACTCCCTCGATATCTTTGCTTATGGACCATCCTTGCTCTCATCGTCCGCATTGCATCACCGTGAATCATCGAGCTGGTTTGACAACAGAAAGTCCGCTACAGTATGATATGACTATCCATGGACGCTGAAAAGCAAGATGTTTCAAGGCCCAGGATTGAGGATAGTTTCGTTACCTACGACCCTGACCGGTCAGTATATGAAAGGCTGCACCTTTGTAAATACCTTATGGAATTGCCGGAACTCACAAAGTCAGATGTCGAAAAATACAAAGATAAATGAAGCGCCATCGCGCCGGCGCCCTTCAGTAAAAGAGATATCTTCTTTTCGACACACCATTTACGATTATTACAGGAAACACGGCAGAGATCTTCCATGGCGACATATAAATAATTCATACCAAATCCTTGTTTCCGAAATGATGCTTCAGCAGACACAGGTCGAACGGGTCATCGAAAAGTATGGCCACTTTCTAACCAAATTTCCGGATTTTGCATCTCTTTCAAGGTCGCCTCTGAAAGAGGTCTTGGAAGCGTGGCAGGGATTAGGCTACAACCGGCGAGCCTTGTCGCTTACGAAGTTAGCCAAGGTCGTAGTGTCACAGTATGGAGGACGGACCCCCGCAAAGCTTGAAGCGTTAATGAAGTTGCCGGGGATAGGCCCTGCAACGGCTGGGTCAATACTCGCATTTGCTTTTCACGAGTCACCTGTTTTTGTTGAGACTAATATCAGAAGGACCTTCATCCATCATTTTTTTCAGGATAGAGAGGGTATACATGACTGCGAAATCATGCCTCTTGTGGAAGCAACCCTCGACAGATCGAATCCCAGGGAATGGTACTATGCCCTTATGGATTATGGTTCCATGTTGAAAAAGAAAATAGAGAACCCGAACAAAAAAAGCGCTCACTACGTGCGGCAGTCCCCCTTCCAAAATTCCGACAGAAAAATCCGCGGAGCCACTCTGAAGGCCCTTCTTCAAAAAGGGCCCTTGGGCGAAAAACAAATTGTTTCCGCTGTTCTCAATGATAGGGAAAGGGTCAACAAAATTTTGAAAACCATGGAACGCGAGGGCTTTATCATGAACTCAGACGGTATTTATTATATCGCATAACATACTGTCTCCCATGGTTTTGTTCCTAACTTGATAAAAAACCAGTTAATGTATATCATTTCATATACTGTTATTGGCATGTGGCGATAACAAATCTGCTGAAGGAGTTGCTATGTTTGAAGTATCGGAAAAGGCCGGCGAGGCTATCCTGCAGTTTCTTGAAGGAAGAGAAGGTTCTCAGACAGTCAGGATTACGTTAAATGAGGGCGGGTGAAGCGGACCATCATTAGGCATGGCTCTGGATGAGCCACAGGACAATGATGAAACCTTTCACGAAAAAGGCGTTACTTTTCTCATTAACAAAGAATTGTTTAATGAGGTAAAACCGATCAGTGTTGAGTTTATTGAGTCCGAAATGGGAGCAGGTTTTATGGTACAATCCGCGCTCTCCAACAAGGCTGCCGGTTGTGGGAGCGGCAGCTGTAGCTGCTGATGAGTAAATGTTAAGTGCCAGGACATCGATAACGATTTTCCGTGCCAGGACATCGATAACACTCCACTGATTTAACGTAGCTTGTAATCAAAGTCCTTGACCTGTTTGTTGTCCAGGAATAGTTTCAGTTTCTGTTCTTTGACATCGATAGTAGCCACCACATATTCAAGCATAGTCTCTGGCGGAGCCGAGAAACATTCTCCGAAGACATTCAATTCCAGGTCGCTGCGAATGAGGCGCATAACGTGATATTTGCCAATCTCCGGCTTCTTCAGTTGATGACTGGGAGGCTCCTCTTCTGTTGGAAATCTCAGTTTGGCATTAGACGCGACAAGAGCTTTCAGTGGAGTATCACCTTTGAGTTTGCTATAGCGATACCTGCTGTTGTGTCGCTGCTCGAATGCCAGTGAGCCAGCTTTCAGGTCGTCTTCAGACACCATGATAACTTTGCCGAGAAACATCTGCTGGTAACGGTCATTGAAGTTCTCAATCATTCCGTTTCTCCACGGTTCGGCCATTGGTATGAACCAAGGCTCAACACCGTTGTGTAGGCAGAGCCGGATAAGCGGCCCCATACCACGGGGATGTGTCGGGCTTCCAAATGAGGACATGGCATTATCAACCTGGATGCGCTGCGGTATTCCCATTCGCTTCCATACGTTCCAAAAACCGTCAAGGATTGTTTGACCTGACTTGGAAAGAGAAGGATACAGACCACACCGGATCGTTGCAGTATCGACGATATTCAGGCTGTAAAAACGAACCGGCCCCTTCAGATAGCACGGACCAACCAAATCGGCTTGATGAGTCTGGTTCGGCAACGTTGACGGTAGGACAGGATACGCCGTCCCCTTGGTTTCATATCTACCCGTCCTTCGATGCGTAAGTTCATTTTTGGCGAGAATCCGGTTGATCGTTCTGATCGACGGCAACGGCTTGGCGCCAAGATCTTCCATCTCCCAGAGAATTGCTTGAGCACCACAGAACATATCCTGATTGTAAAGACTGAGGCGAACCATTTTGACGATTTCCTCGATCTTTGACGGCGTGTGGTTTGGAACAGCAAGAGGACGACAAGAACGATCCTCACACCACAAGGCATCGTCTTCGTTATACCGCTTGACCCATTTGTACAGCCAGAACTTCGACTTGCCGAGTGATAAGCAGATTGATTCAGAACTCTCGCCAGCCTTGAACCTTTGAACGACCAGAATCCGATGCTGCTTGATTTCATTTTCCATGAACACCTCCGAAATGGTTTTGGTGTTCATAGAATGACGTGGTAGCTATTCGATTGTCAGAGAATTTTGTTTGCTACGTGCTGGCACATTTTTCCGTTATCGATGTCCTGGCACTCAACAAGTAAACATTAGGCGGGGCTCCGTTCGGCGCCCCGCTTTTATCTCATTATGATCTGAACCAGCTCGGTCCATTCAATCTAATAATTGGCAGGCGTATCGGACATTGCTCCTTGCCTGAAAGTTCTGCCTAGCAAGCCTTCCGAAACTGTGAAGATTACAAACGGCACCCATAAAAAGGCCTTTGTCAAGAAAATTACCCTTGAATCCCCCGGTCGAATAGAAAAAGGGATGGATGCGGGATAAACATGATCGTCAAAGTCTATCCCTTCCTGGGGATCTATAAAAATTGGGATTGACAGGAGGATAGGCTTAGGTCGATTCTGCCTTCTAATCCAAGGGGTTGCTCCCTAGCCCCCTGGACCCAATCCCTTCCTTCCCTGTGCTGTTACGCCCGAGTTAGAAGCGGTATCCGAGGTTCAATGTAGCTTGTAAACCTTGAATTTTGAAATCTGAGGTAAGATGTTTTTAGTGGACACCAAAGTTGATGTACAATACTACAACGGAGGTGTCGGAATGGAACGGATTCCCAATGCAGTTTACACAAAGGAGCTTCGGGAGGAGGCGGTGAAGCTGATAACCGAACAGGGGTTAACAATACCTGATGTGGGGCGAAAATTATCAATTCCCAAATCAACCATATCGTATTGGATCAGAGAAGAAAGGAAAGGGAAGCTCTCCTCTTTGGGGAGCTCAAAGAAAAGCCTTACAGAAACAGCAATGGAACTGGCGAAGGTTAAACGAGAACTTGCCCAGGTAAAAATGGAGCGTGATTTCTTGCGAAAAGCGGCAGCGTACTTTGCGAAAGAGCCGCAGTCAGGTACGCGCTCATGAGAAAACTGCGGCTTAACTACACAATTCCCTTTATGTGCCATATGCTCAATGTATCCCGGAGTGGTTATTACGCATGGTCTTCTCATCCCCCTTCAAAACACGCATCGGAGGAAGCAAGACTGTCAATAGAGATAAGGGCCGCTCATAAGAGGACCCGCGAGACCTGTGGACCCGAAAGACTGCAGAAGGACCTCGCTGACCATGACATCAAAGTTGGCATATGCCGCATCAGACGGATCAGGAAGAAGCTCGGGATACGCTGTAAACAGGTGAGGAAGTTTAAAGCCACTACACACTCGAAACATACATTACCTGTGGCAGAAAATTTACTGGACCAGAACTTCGAGGCAGCATCACCGAATGGGGCCTGGTTGAGCGACATTACGTATGTCTCTACAGACGAGGGCTGGCTCTACTGTGCTGCCCATAAAGACCTCTTCAATGGTGAGATTGTAGGCTACGCCCTGGGACCACGAATCACCAAAGACCTTGTGATAAGTTCCCTTCTGATGGCGGTAGCGAGAAAACATCCTGGGCCCGGTCTTATCAATCATTCTGATCGGGGGAGCCAGTACTGTTCCCGGGAATACCGAAAACTGCTTGATCGATTTAATATGAAAGCTTCTATGAGCAGGAAAGGTAACTGCTATGATAATGCCCCCATGGAGAGTTTCTGGGGAACGCTCAAGAATGAACTTGTCTATCATCAGCACTATACAACAAGAGATAAGGCAATCAGAGAGATCACAGAATATATTGAGATATTCTACAATCGGCAACGGCGTCAGAGACGACTTGGATACGTATCACCTGCTGTTTATGAACGGCAATTCTATGCGGGAAGGAAGGCAGCATGAATATTATTTTGGTGTCCACTATTGACATCATAGGTCAATCTTCATTGACGGGAGCTCCGTACACGGTTCCACTCAGGCTAGCTTTACCTGTCCAGAGATACTTGCCTTCAAGACCAAGGAAGCATTCTTTTGTTATGTTGTAGGTCGCTCCGGCGCCCACGAAGCCCCCAACCACTGTCGAGTTATCGCTGACCGAAGCCCTTCCGATGCCCTGAATAGTTACAGTGCCACTTGCATGAACGTGATAACCGCCAGCTCCGGCCAACCCATACACCTCAGACTGATCATCAATTGGCAGAATCCCTTTAATCGCCAAGGTTAAGGGTATGGCGTACCCATCTTCATTCACCCGGTGCGCAAAACCCGAAGCCGTCCCGTTTCTCGTTCCAGTGGTGCCAAAATAGCCACTGCCAATTTCGAGTGCCCCATTTTTGTCGAAGCGATATCCATACGCGAATTCCCCGTTGAAACCGGTGTTCAATTTATCAAGATCGCCTCGAGGATAAAAGATGCCACCCTTTAACACAACATAGTTTTGATAATCTGGCCCTGATGACCCCTTCTCCTGTTGGGTAGCAGGCTGTTGTTGAGCATGAACTACTCCAGAAATGCATACAAGAAAAAATAAAACCAAAAGTGTTGAAAAGAATTCTTGGCGCATAGCTCCCTCCTCTATTTTTTTGCGTCCCATAGTTGTGACAGCATAGATGGTTTTTGGGCATTTTTTAATGTTAGCAAAGAAATATGAGGTTGTCCCAAAAAATAGAAAAATCAAATGATCCCGGTCACTTTCACGTAGTAATCGACATCCTGGTTCAAGGACAAAGAGTAAGAACTCACAAGTACTATTGAGCAGCAACACAGATCTTTTTGGACTCGTGTTTCTATAAATAAACTATGTATTTAAATACTATATAATTATTCGGTCATGTCGGTCTGATTGAAAAAAGCTTAGACGGCGCGTTATAACAACACTTTTCCGTTTCGTAATAACCCTTGCGTATGCCCTGTCTTCCCTCATTTGATACTGCACCACGACATTATCACCGACCCTTATACTAAGTTGCTATCTAATAAGCACTAATGATACACTACCTCTTGGAGCTAATTACTCGTCAGGAGGTCACAATGAGAACACCTGCACCTTTGCCTGCGGGAGCACGTGAGTCGTTGGAGCGGTTACTCAAGAAGGTAAAAACAAAGACACATTTCCAAAGAGTCCAGTGTCTGTGGCTGCGAGCAGCTCTTGACCTGTCATCTCATGATGTGGCTCTTGCCATAGGATGGAAGGCAAGCTCGGTACGTCATCTTCAGGCCCAGTACCTCAAGGAAGGTGAACCGGTGCTTGCAGCATCGAAACGTGGAGGACGGTATCGGGCAAATATGACTCCCGATGAAGAACGTCTTTTCCTCTCATCATTTCTGCAGAAATCCGCTCGTGGAGAAATACTTGTGGTAAGTGAAATAAAAAAAACCTACGAGAAAGAGGTAGGACATCGCGTGCCCAAATCAACAATTTATAGAATTATTGCGCGCCACGGGTGGAGAAAAGTAGCTCCTCGCTAACACCACCCCAAGGGAGATGCAGTTCTTCAAGAGGAGTTTAAAAAAAATTCTCCGAAGTAGTGAATGACCCCGCCCACAGGACGGGGCATCTGTAAAGCTTCAAAAAAATCTCCATCTGTTGGGGAAGAACCATGGTTCCTTTCTCCAGCACTTATTAGATAGAATGGATGGCCCTTAGGATGGGGTCTCACCCCCTCCTTCCCACCCCCTTCCCATTCCTCCCCGCCCACAGGGCGGGGCATCCTGTGTGATGTCGTGAAAGAAGCTGCGGGAAATGCTGAAAAGATACGGATCATGTTTGAAGACGAGGCTCGTTTCGGAAGAATCAGTGATCCCCGACACTGTTGGGCACTGAAAGGAACACGACCTGTCGTGCCTCGCCAGTTTGTCCGTGAATACACCTATGCCTATGCCGCAGTGAGTCCCTATGACGGTATCCTTGATTCTCTTGTACATCCCGACGTTAATGCAGAGTCGGTGTCGATCTTTCTCTCGATCATCTCTGAACGCCACTCGGATGAACTTATCCTTATGTTCATGGATCAGGCCGCCTGGCATAAGGCAAAGGCTCTGGAGATTCCAGCCAACATGAAGCTTTTCAATCTGCCGCCCTACAGTCCTGAACTTAATCCCACGGAACATCTCTGGGAAGACATTAGAGAACAGCGGTTTCCAAATCTTGTTTTCAAAAGCATTGCCGCTGTGGAAGACACACTGATGGAAGGTCTTGTATCCTTAGAAAGAGATGCTGACCGGGTGGCTAAACTGACTGGCTTCAAATGGATTATTAGTGCTACTAAGGTCACAACTTAGTATTACACCTTTTATGATTTGATACCCTTTGAGTTTTGTGGCGGAGATGTCGAAGGCCATCCCTGCGGTTCTCGATGTGATCACTATAGTTCAAGCATCAATATTGACCGCTGATACGTTACCGGTCAGGGTTTAAGTTTTATCGGTTGCGATGTTTTCGGCGTCGATGCAAATGCAGAAGAGGTGACTCTCAGGCTGACGCAGAGACCGAAAAATGCCATAAAGATACGACGTGCCTTCATAGGGATGCTCCCGTCAGAATTTTGTTATAGATCGATTCTGTTACGGGAGTTGGAACTCCAAGTTCTTTGCCTATCCGTAGAATCGTTGTCCCGAATAAATCGCCTTCGTTTTGTTTGCCTTCGTGTTCCAAATCCCTCTGATAGGATGTTTTTGTTTCGTAGGGAAAATTATTCGCCTTTGCCACGGAAAGGGCCACAATGTCTGCGGGGAGACCTATGTGTTTCTTCCGCGCGATGAGAACGATCTCTTCTATAATACCCGTAACCAATCTTTTCAGTCCAGCATTGACCATGATCTCGCCGAGTGTCTTTCTGTATGCAACGCCAACAAGACTAAAACCGGCAATAAAGAGATACTTTTCCCAGATCGCCGGAGAAGCGTCTTCAAACCACTGAAAGGGGATTGCCGCCATTGTGAGGAAGCGCAGGATTTCTTCAGGACAAAAATCGGGACGCTTCGGGTCTCCGCCCATGAGTATTTTCCCCTCACCGCCCTTCTGGGTGATGACGCCGGGCTTCTCAATGTGTGTACCAACATAGATGCAGGCGGGAAGGATGACGCCGTCCTTCACAACCTTTCTCATTCTCTCATAGATATCAATACCATTCAGCAAAGGGATGATGACCGCCTCGTCCTGGATGGACCCATGAAGAGAGCGACTCACAGCGTCAAGGTCGTAGCTTTTCACACAGATGAAACAAAGATCGGGCGAAGGAAGTTCCTTGATATCGTCCGTTGCGAGGGTAGGGGTGCAGATGAGTCCTGTCTCGTTCCCCATATTGAGGATCAAGCCGTTCTTTTGAATTTCCTTGAGATGTTCCCCCCGTGCAACGAAGTAAATAGCCACATCACCGTGATGCTCCTTTTCGAGAGAGTGGGCGATCTTTCCGCCTATGACTCCGCCAACTCCGCCAACTCCGTACACCCAGATCGTCTTTATGTGCATACATTTTCTCCCAAATTATTATGCATGATTGCAAAGCATCAATTCGAGGGGATGGGGATTGAGATAGAGTTGTTTCTTCAGATAGGGTTCATTGTATTTCCTCACATAATGATTAAGGATTGTGATAGGCATAATGAGAGGAATGAGCCCTTTACTATACTCTTCGATAATCTCCAGAAGCTCTTGTTTTTCGTCGCCTACAAACTCTTTCTTGAAATATCCCATAATGTGTGAAAGCACGTTTGTATGCTTTCTCGTTGTTGCTATGAGCTTCAAGCCCTCCATCATCGTCTCGATATATGCGTCGTTTGGTCGCCCGACATACCCTTTCGAACCGGCTACGTACCTCCCAAGCATGCCGGTATGCAACGGGCTGTGGGCAAGCATCAGCAGCTTGTGGTTTGCATGGAATTCCACGAGACCTCTTGCATTGCCGCCTTTTCTCAGGAACTCAAGCCACCTGCCAAACACAAAAACTCTTTGGATAAAGTTTTCCCGAAGGCTTGGATCGTTCAGCCTCCTGTCGTCGATTACCGGGATAAGAGGAAATCTATCAATAAAGGCCCGAGCAAAGATACCCACTCCCTGTTTACTCGGTATACCCTTATTATTATTATAAACTCTTACGCCTTGCACACCTGAACTCGGTGACTTGCTCTTGAAGATGAACCCGCTGAGCCTTTCTTCTGAAAGTTTATTCAACCTACTCTGGGCCCATTTCTTCATGCCTTCTGTGTGGTCGATCCTCGTACGAACTGTGACAAGGCTCGGGTCATGAGGGCTGCCGACAAGGCGCATGGGCTCTCTGGGGACCGGCAGACCGTATTCTACTTCCGGGCAGACATGTATAAAATCAAAATACTTACCAAGGGTGTCGGTGATATAGTGGTCCTGTTTATACGTGCCGTCATATCGTACCTTTTTACCGAACAAACATGCGCTGATACCAATCCTGATCTTTTCCATTGCCTCCCTATCTTTTCAGTAGTCATCGAAAATCGATGATAATTTTGAGGCTTTCGTTTTCCTGGGCTTTTTCAAAAGCCTCCTGAGATCTATCGAAAGTGTAGATTGCTGAAATGAGCGGTTTAACGTCAATGCGCCTTTGCGCGAGGACCCGAAGGGCCGGCCCAAAAGGTCCGCATCGGGAACCGACAACATGTATCTCATCAACGACAAGCGGCGCAAGGTCCATTTTTGGCGTAGCCGCTACCGTGCTTTTCAGCACAATCGTTCCTCTCGGTTTCGTAAGTTGAAGGGCCTCTTTGAATCCCTCCACAGAGCCTGTTGCTTCAACAACGATATCGTATTTTCCTTCATACGGTTTTTCGCATGCCCTGTTGAGTGTCCGAATATGCCCTTTTTCGGCAATATTCAATTTACCTTGGTGTTTCCCTACCAGAGTAACATCAGCCTCCATGAGGCCTAAAACGAAGGAACAGAGAAGACCCAGTTTACCGTCGCCGAGAACGACAACTGTATCTGTGGGCTTGATGTGCACTTGTTCGGTGATTTCAAAAGCAGCGGCTAGCGGTTCCGTAAAAACCGCTTCCTCGTCAGCAATATTGTCAGGTATTATGTGCACATTAGAAACGGGTAGCGTAACGTACTCCGCGAAGGCGCCATCTTTTCCCTGGATACCGAGCGTTGTCCTCGTCGGGCAATGTTTCTCCAAGCCTCCTTTGCAGAAATCGCAGAGACCGCAACCACAGTTTATCTCACCCACAACCCTTTTTCCGACAAGGTTTTTCGCATTTTCGGGAGCGCCTTCGACAAGACCGATAAACTCGTGGCCCATGATGCCACGGAAGCCAAGATACCCGCGCATGATTTCAATATCCGTGTTGCAGATACCCGCGAGGGACACTCTGACGAGGACCTCCTTCTCTCGCGGTTCAGGGACGGGATAGTTCTCTCTGTATTGCAATGTACCGTCAAAAATAATCGCTTTCATGTGCCTTTTTCCTTCTCAATTGTCGCATAACCGCCGACGAACAGTTGAATTCCTGCGTTTTTTTAAGCCTTTTACCATTCACTACATGCTATTCGCCCTTCATTACTTTTTCATGTTTCGCTACAAACCAGTCAATGAGTGACCGTGCGATACTTATCTTTCCGGGGATTTGGGGGAGCTGATTTGCTGCAAACCATTCGGCATCGAGGAGCTCCTCGCCATCAACCTTGATTTCACCGCTTGCGTATTGCGCTGTAAACGCGATCATGAGAGAATCAGGAAAGGGCCAGGGCTGGCTCCCGAAGTAGCGTATATTGCCGACCTCAATCCCTGTTTCTTCTTTCACTTCCCGTTGTACGGTCTCTTCGAGGGTCTCACCCGGTTCAACAAAGCCGGCGATGACGCTGTACACTTCTTCCCGAAACCTTCTCGCACGGGCAAGAAGTACTCTATTTCCCTGCTCAACAAGAACGATGACAGCTGGCGAAATGCGGGGAAACATGGTAAAAGCGCATTTTGGACACTGCCGCGCAAGCATGTCCTTCCGTTTTTCTGTTTCCGATCCGCATTGACTGCAAAATCCATGGGTGCTGTCCCAATTGACGATACCAAGGGCCCTTACCGCAATCGCGTAAAGCTCTTCATCCAAGTGCCCGAAAAGGAGCCTGAGGCCTTGAAAGTCCATGTTGTCAGCCGGTTGGGCTGTATCCGGTAGATAAGCGGCAAAACAATGGGTGCCCTTTAAGGTCCCTAGGTAGTATTCAGATGAGGGATAAAATCCCAACTTCTCTAAACTGACTGACAAGGGGACTTCGGGGACAGATTTTTCAACAGAAACAAGCATTTTTTGGGCTCGAAAAACAAACCACCATGCGGGCGAATCTTTTTGAACAGGCGGCAGAACGGATGGAATAAGCAGGTTCTTCACAATGCAAATCATTACCTGATGCGACAATGAAAGTCAAGAATGAACAATCGCTGAGAACAGTTGATAAAATGACAATCAATGATTGACAATTTATTGAATATTTATTTCTAATGATTATGATAGAATGGTATAATAGAGCGGGGATCATGGAAATAAACAATGTCACAATTGAATGGGACTTGTGTGGAAATCCATACTATGGAGCTCCTCCGGTTAAAGAAGGCATCGATACGCCCAACAATAAAAAGAAGACGGCGGGGCCAGAGCGGAATTGCCCGCAGCACCACCGATGGCAATAACGTCGTTCTTTGTCGCGATCAGACAACCACCTCCGATAGCCGCATCTTGGTACCGGTAAAGCAATATCAGACAAAAGATAACACGGAGAATTCTTTCCCGGACAAAGGACTAGACCTGAAAAAAACCTTCAGCGTTGCAAAGTCCATATATTTCCTGAATATCGATACACATTTTGTGAGGAACCAATATGTCATCGACAAAGTTGTCATGGACATAACGGAACGTGCTGTGAATAAGTACAGAGAGGCTCAAGCTTACGGGTACCGGCTAATATCAACTCTCGAAGTTTACGCATAAAACGATTTGCTTCATTCGCCGCCTTTTCTTGACAAAAATAACGAATATCATTAATGTATACGTAATAGGTTGAAAGAGTGAGCGAATTACTAAATGAGCGGGAAAAGATTGTACTCCAACTGGTGATGGAGCATTACATATTGTCTGCCGAGCCCATCGGTTCAGGGACAATAGCAAAAACCATGAAGAGTAAATTGAGCTCTGCAACAATACGAAACATTATGTGTACCCTGGAAGAGCTCGGCTTTCTTTTCAAGCCGCATGCTGTCGCGGGTAGAATGCCGAGTCCAAAAGCTTTCCGGTATTATGTAAATAACCTACCAACCTTTGGAATTCCGAGTAAGAGAGAATTGAAGGCCTTGGAATCGCTTGCCAGGCCTCATTATTCCTATGTCGAAGAGATTATGTCAGACGCCTCGAGAATACTTGCTGCCATGTCGAGTTGTACGGGTATTGTTGTTGAACCAAAGGTAAACACAATGCTTTTTAAAGAGATCGAATTGGTAAAACTGTCCCGACATACGATACTGATGGTTTTTGTCACTTCATCAGGGATAGTTCATAAAAGGCTTGTTGATGCCGATGAAGACCTCGCCATCGACGTCCTCAATGAGATGAAAGGATATATGAATGAGAAATTCAGCGGTATGCCTTTCTATGCCCTGAAGGACGAGATAGTGCGTGACCTGACGAGAGACAGGGAAACCCTCGCCCTGCTCAGCGAAAAGATAAAAGACACTCTTGATATCATTATCGGGGAAGAGGAAAAGAGGGAGGTATATATTGAGGGAACTTCAGGGATGATAGGGTTCCCGGAGTTTTCTGATATTGAAAGACTCAAAGAACTTTTTAAGGCCCTCGAAAACAAGAAAAAGCTCGTGAAACTGCTTGATAGTTGTCTGAGGAATGAGGGTACGAGCGTGATACTTGGCAACGAGAGCGATATAAGGGAGATGAGGGATATCAGCATAATTATGTCTACCTATCGAATTAGCGAAAAGGGTATGGGTATTCTCGGGGTCATAGGGCCCATGAGGATGAACTACTCGAAGATCATACCTATTGTTGACTACACCGCGAGAACCGTTACGGATATTCTCAGGATGATGTGAGGGAGAAAGAAGCGATGAAAGAACCGGAAAATAATTGGGACGATGCAAAAGCAAAAAACAAGGAAGAACCGTCCAAAGAACATGGTGAAAAACAACGGGCCGGACAACCGGAAGAATACCGACACGGCGAACATAAAAAGAAAAAGAAGACCGACGACGAAGCCGACGCAGAGGAAATAAAAAAATTACTTGAAGAGAAAGAAGAGAACGTAAAGGCGCTTCAGGAGAAGATACTCTATCTTCAAGCGGAATTCGAAAATTTCAAGAAGCTTAAAATGAAGGAGAAACAGGACGCAATAAAGTACGGAAATGAGGTCCTCATTAAAGAATTGATCCCTGTGGTCGATCATCTGGAATTGGCCCTTGAACATGCCTCAAAAACCGATGATTATCAAGGTATCCATGAAGGGGTCAAGATGACCCTGAATGAATTTCTGAAAACCCTTGAAAAGGCAGGTGTAACGAGGATTGACGCAGTGGGCAGGAAGTTTGACCCTAACCTTCATGAGGCTTTTTATCAGGAAGAGAGAGAAGACATGGAGCCCGATACCGTAATTTCGGAGTTTCAGAAGGGCTATCTGCTCAATGAGAGGTTGATCAGGCCCGCGCGGGTTGTCCTTTCCAAAAAACCTGAAATTCAGTAAAATAAGGCGATTCAATGAGAAGAGAATATGTTGACTACCATGAAATCCTCCACGTTCCTAAAGGTGCCACCGAGGAGGAGATAAAGAAATCATACAGGAAACTTGCCCTTCAATACCATCCCGATAGAAATCCCGGGAACAAAGAAGCTGAGGAGATGTTCAAAAAAATAACCGCGGCTTACGCGGTGCTCAGCGATCCAGAGAAAAGACACCGGTATGAACGATTTGGCGATGCAGGCGATATGGGATCTGTATTCGATTTTGGTTTTCAGGGCAATTTTGATACTGTTTTTAATGATCTCTTCAATGATTTTTTCGGTACTCAGAGACAACAAAGGGAAAAAAAAGGCGACGATCTCCGTTATAACCTTACGATCGAATTTGAAGAAGCAATATTCGGGGGTGACAAAGAGATTGAAATTCCGAAAGAAGAGAAATGTTCTGTCTGTAACGGCACCAGAATAGAGCCAGGTCATCAGCCCATTGCCTGCAAAAATTGCGGCGGTAGAGGCCAGGTGCGACAGAGCCACGGTTTTTTTACGATCAACAGGACCTGTGAGTTTTGTGGCGGCGAAGGGATCATCATCAAAAACCCTTGCAAGACCTGCAAAGGCAGGGGCAGCATCAAAGCAAAAAAGAAGTTGAAAATCAAGATACCGCCCGGTGTCGATAATGGAACAAGACTCAAGCTGCGCAATGAAGGCATGCAGCAGCACGGCGATACGGTCCCCGGAGACCTTTATATAGTTTTGCAGGTAAAAGAACATGCCATTTTTGAACGTACCGGTGATGATATCGCGGTACAAATTGATGTTGGTTTCCCCCTGCTCTGTCTCGGAGGGATGATCACCGTTCCGACCATCGAAGGCCAGACAGAGATCAAGGTTTCCGCCGGGACCCAGCCCGGAAAAGTATTTAGACTAAAGGGTTTAGGTGTGACAAAGTCCAACGGGTACGGTCGTGGAGATCAGCTCGTCTATCTGAATATCGCTATACCATCAAGCCTCAACGAAAAGCAGAAGACCCTCATGGAAGAGCTTGCGAAGGAGTTCAACGAGGCAAGCCCAAATACGCGCAAAGGCTTTAAAGAAAAATTCAAAGAGATCTTCGAATAGAATCTTCGTGGGTCGCCCCCCTTGATATGGACTTCGAACCGATGTCGTCGATCTCATCTACTTTACGTCCATCGCCGCGGCATTCTCTACCATCAGCCTTGCAATAAGCTTTGAGAAAGCGCCCGGGTCCTTTGGTTTCGAGCCTTCCACAACAAGGGCCTGATCGTAGAGGAGACGGATATAATCTTCGAGCGTGGCACTCTTTTTGTCCTTTTCAAAGATAGTACTCATGGTGGCAAAAAGCGGATGCACCGGATTGATCTCCAGTATCTGTTTCATAAGCGGTACTTCCTGTCCCATGGACCGGAGCAGTTTTTCCATCTGTGGATCGAGATCGCCCTCGTCGGCAACGAGGCAGCAGATCGTATCGGTGAGCCTTCCGGAGAGCCTCACGTCTTTCACATCATCCTTGAGAATATCTTTTATGAGATCGATGAACTTCTCATACTTTTTCTGCGCTTTTTCCTTCTCTTCTTTTTCCGATTTGTCGAGGGTCATATCACCCCTGGTGACGGATTTCATTTTTTTGCCCTTGTACTCGAAATTGCTGAATATAAAATCATCGATCTCATCGAGCAGGACAAGGACCTCGTACTCTTTTTCCCGGAATGCTTCGAGGTAAGGGGACCGTAATGCCTCATTGAGTGAGGTGCCGACGATATAATAAATCGCTTCCTGACCTTCCTTCATATTTTCCACATATTCGCTGAGGACCCTCAGCTTACCTTCTTCTGTTTTTGTGGAAGGAAAGAGGAGCAGATCCGCAATGGTCTCTCTTTTTAAATAATCGAAGTGGACGCCTTCTTTCAGGACCCTGCCGAATTCCCCATAGATCTTCAGATAACTTTCGTAGTCATCCTTTTTCATGTCGGTAAGCGTATCGAGAACCTTTTTGGTAATATTCGCTTTCATGATCTCGATCTGTCTGTTGTGCTGGAGTATCTCGCGGGAAACATTAAGCGGCAGGTCTGATGAATCGACAACACCCTTTACGAACCTCAGATACTGGGGTATGAGGTCTTCGCAGTGGTCCATGATTTGCACCCGCTTCACGTACAGAGTGGGACCGACCTTGTAGTCCTTGTAGAGAATGTTGATGGGCGCTCTTGCGGGGATGTAGAGAAGCGCGGTGAACTCGGAAGTACCTTCCGCTTTGTAATGGATTACTTTCGCCGGAGGGGTAAAATCATGAGAGATGTGTTTGTAGAACTCGTTATATTCGTCCATCGTTAATTCGGACTTGTCTTTTAACCAGAGCGCCTTCATGGAATTGAGCGTCTTTTCTTCTCTGACTTTGACTTTTTCACCCTTTTTCAACTCGCTGTCCACTTGTTTTTCAACATCCATGAGGATAGGATGTTCGATGAAATCCGAATATTTCTTGATGACGCTCTCTATTTCCCATTGCTCAAGATATTGCCTCTCGTCATCGATGAGATGCAGGGTAACATCGGTACCTTTCGTCTCTTTTTCAATATCTTCGATGGTGAACGTCCCGTCGCCCGTTGATTGCCATTGAACGCCTTTCTTATCCTTCCGGCCCGCCTTCCTCGAAACCACGGTAATCCTGTCTGCAACCATAAAGGAAGAATAAAAACCCACACCGAACTGACCGATGAGTTCAGGGTTATCCTTGACGTCTCTGTTCTGGAGCGCGGCAAGAAACTCCTTGGTGCCTGAACGTGCGATGGTTCCGAGGGCTTCCACGATTTCATCGTGGTCCATGCCAACGCCGTTATCACTTATCGTTAACGTCCCCTTACTCTTGTCGGGAACAATTCTTATCTTCCACCCTTTGTCATTTTCAAGGATATCGTTATTAGTCAGCGATTCGTATCGAGCACGATCGATGGCGTCAGAGGCGTTGGAGACAAGCTCCCGCAGAAACACGTCTTTATGGGAATAGAGGGAGTGGATCATAAGATCCAGGAGCTGTTTTACTTCTGTTTTGAATTCCAATCTTTCCGTCGTCATAATCGATTCACCTCATAATAGAATTAAAGTTCATTCCCGCAGAATGCGGAATAGGTTTCTTACACCTTGTAAAATAAAACACCTGCCTCGCTAAGTCAATAACCGGCGCAGGCACCAACAATTATTTTGGAAAATAACGAATCTCTTTGGCTATCACAATTTGGTCCAGGGTGATTTCGTGCTGGTCTCATCACATAGGCATATCAAGCAGTTACTGATAGTTCTGGACAATTATCTCCTGATATGGTATGGTGGAACCAGAGGTTGTTTCATCGAGATTGTCAGGAGTGTGCATGTTGAACCTATCGGAAGTCGTTGTTCGACCCATTTGTCCTACTGAAGAACAGGATTATCAAAGCCTGATGGAAGCGTATCACTACCTGGGTTCTTTGCCCAAAATCGGGGAGACGCTGTGGTACGTGGCCTTATGGCAGGATGAATGGGTGGCCCTTGTCACCTTCTCCGCTTAAGCGTGGAAGTGTGCAGCACGGGATCGCTGGATCGGATGGAACTTCCGGCATCAGTATGATCGCCTGAAGCTGGTGGTGAACAACAGCCGTTTTTGTATTCTGCCCAACTGGCATGTTCCGAATCTGGGTTCCCGTGTGCTGGCGTTGTGTGAAAGAAGGCTCCTTTGTGACTGGCAGCAGCGTTTCGGCCATCCGGTACTGCTCCTTGAGACCTTTGTCGATCCAGAACGGTTCCGGGGAACGGTGTATAAGGCTGCAAACTGGATCCATGTGGGTGATAGCAAGGGCTTTCGCAGGGTTCAAAAGGGATACACCCCCCAAGGCTCGCCCAAAATGGTCTTCGTCAGGCCTTTACACCGCGATGCACAATCGCTTCTCTCCCAGGCCTCTCTTAACCCACCTTATCGTACAGGAGGTTCCAAAATTATGCTCAGAGCCGATACAATGTACTCCTTACCTCGTTTCTTTGCCGATATCCCTGATCCCCGCCGTTCCCAGGGACGACGCCATTATCTTCCCACGGTGCTCGCCATCACCGCAGCTGCAAGCCTCTGTGGAATGCGGGGCTACAAGGCGATGGCAGATTGGGCACATGGCCTGGGTCAGAAGGCCCGGGAGCGCTTCGGCTGCCGTATGGAAAACGGCCGGCGGGTCGTTCCCAGTGAGTCCATCATCCGTGATGTCCTCATCCGCATCGATCCTGCGCATCTTGATAGGGCGCTTCAACGCTGGAACGAAGCCTATGGGAAGGGAGATGAAAGCCTTGCCATAGACGGCAAGACCATGTGCAACGCCATCGATGTGCATGGTCAGGTCCACATCATGAGTGTCATTGGTCATGAGACAAAGACCTCACACACCCAAAAAAAGTAGGCAGTCTTAGGGTAAGCAATGAAGAAGTCAAACGCACGAACGAGATCAAATGCGCCATCCCGCTCCTTGACGCCATCGCCATTAAGGGCAAGGACATCACCGCTGACGCCCTTCTGACTCAACGCGACATCGCCCACTACATTGTGGGGCGCAAGGCCCATTACCACTTCACCGTGAAGGGGAATCAACCCACACTCCTTCACGACCTTACCCTCTTCTTCAAAGACCGGCAGGAACCTGATTTCGTCGAGTGCGTGTCCGCTGATCACGGACGGATTGAGATTCGCCGCATATGGACCACCACCGGACTGAACGGTTACCTTGACTTTCCCCATGTGGGGCAGGCCTTCGTGATCGAACGGCAGCCCACGGAGAAAAAAAGTGGTAAACATGGCAGTGAGGTTGCATACGGCATCAGAAGCCGAAGGCCCCACGAAGCCGATCCCGAACGTGTGCTCAAGACCAATCGCGGCCACTGGGCTATCGAGAGCTGTCACTACATGCTCGACTGGAACTATGATGAAGATCGCAGTCGGATACGCATCGGTCACGGCCCGGAGAACATCACAAGGCTGAGGCGGTTTGCCATTGGAGTGATCAAATCGAAAGGGGTACGGAGTGTCGCACAGAAAATGCGGGAACTGACTTTCAATGTTCGCATGGTTTTCGACTACTTGCGGATGACGGGGAACTCATGTGCATCTACACATGTTTGAGCGGAGAACAAATTTGCCGTGCAATTTGGTCTCTGGCTATTCTCCTTGTTGCTCTTCCGTGCTATAATGGTGAAATGTTTATCAAGAACATTCCCAAAAAATTGCGGAATATCATCGTTATCATTGTCGTGGTTATTCTCATCGGGACCGTAGGATTCAAAATCATCGGCGGCAAGGACAAGAGTATTCTCGATGCCCTCTACATGACGGCGATTACGATCACAACCGTGGGTTACGGTGACGTGATCGGCCTTGACAATAAGCCGTTTGGAAAAGTGTTTACGATCATTTTTGTATTTATCGGGGCAGGCACAATTGCCTACCTTTTTACCACGCTCGCCGCATACATCATCGAAGGGGAACTGAGAAAGGTTTTCAGGAGGAGGAAAATGGAGAAGCATATCGCAAAAATGAAGAATCACTACATCATATGCGGTATCGGTATGGTGGGGCTCTATGTGGTGCATGAGCTCTTCCTGACGAAACAGCCTGTTGTGGCAATAGATATAGACGAGAATAAGCTTGAACTCTTCAAGGCAAACGATTTGAACGTAGACCTCATTGTCGGTGACGCAACAGAGAACGAGGTCCTCTGGAAGGCCATGATTGAACACGCAAAAGGGCTCTTCGCCACGACAGATTCTGATAATGACAATATCGTCATTTCCTTAACGGCGCGACAACTGAACCCTTCTCTAAGGATAATTTCACGATGCACCGATATGAAGAATGTCGATAAGATCAAACGGGCCGGCGCCGACGCCGTTGTCGCCCTCAACTTCATCGGAGGCTTGAGAATGGCATCAGAGATGATACGGCCCCATGTAACCTCATTCCTTGACATGATGCTCCGTGACAAGTATTCACCGATGAGCGCGGAGGAGATCCAGATACCGGCCAATTCGCCCTTTATCGGCAGGCCCGTGAAAGACATTAATTTCAGAGATATCGGCAATATACTCGTTATCTCCGCCCGAAAAACAAGCGGCGAGTGGATTTACAACCCCTATCCGGACACGATCGTCGAGAAGGACATGAGTATGATCATCATAGCTACACCCGAAGAAAAAAAATTGCTCATGACAGTCCTGTCAGGAGAAAGATAAGGACATCTGGTGCTCTTTCCTGTATAATGCTCCGTTGACATATTTTCATGAGAAATGATACCTTTTCACAACAACAGACTGAAGGATAGACTATGAAGATTGCTATTTCAGGAAAGGGCGGGGTCGGAAAGACCACCCTTGCCGGTGTTATGGCACGGATCCTTGCTCAGCGCGGCCACAGGGTAATAGCCATTGACGCAGACCCAGACTCAAATCTCGCCTCGGCCCTCGGCATAGAGGAGAGCGAGACAAAAAAGGTCCAGCCTTTGGCTGAGATGCAGGAATTTATCGAAGAGCGGACAGGGACAAAAAAGGGACAATACGGTGCTTTTTTTCAGATCAACCCAAGAGTCGATGACATCCTTGGGAGATTTTCTCTTGCAAAAGACGGGATTCGGCTCATTCTCCTCGGGAATATCCCTCAAGGCGGGGGAGGTTGTTTCTGCCCGGAGAACGCGCTCTTGAGAAGCTTTCTTTCCCATGTACTTATTGAACGTGACGATTATGTAATTGTCGATATGGAAGCCGGGCTTGAGCATCTCGGCAGGGGAACCACAGAATACATTGATGCGCTCATCGTCGTTGTGGAGCCGGGGCGAAGAAGTTTCCAGACCGCCTTCCAGGTAAAAAGACTGGGAGAAGATATAGGTATAAAGCGGGTGTACGTCGTCGGCAATAAGGTAGCAGATGAAGAGGACCTCCGGTTCATGAAAGAAAACCTGGGCAGCCTCCCTTTTCTCGGCTATATGGGGCACAACGAAAAGATCATCGAAGCCGACAAATGTGGTCTGTCACCATACGATATGGACTCAAGGATCAGAGCCGAGGTCGAGGGGGTTGTCAACGCCCTTGAAAAAGCAATGATGCCTGCCGGTGAGAAATGAGGAAAGCTTTTGTTTCTGTGAGCCTTGTTGCGAGCACCATTGTTCTTTCTACCATCGCACTCGTCGTCTCGTTATTCGATAGAGACGGAAAAAAAGTCCATCATATGGGACAATTCTGGGCCTCGCTCCATTTGAAAGTGAGCGGAGTGAAAATTGCCATAGAGGGACTGGAGAACATTGCGAAACCGCCCTACGTCTTCATGTGCAACCACCAGAGTGCCCTTGACATTTATTCACTCCTTGCATCACTTCCGCTTTCGTTCAAATGGATCGCCAAGAGACAACTCTTTAAAATTCCCTTTATAGGATGGGCAATGGGGCGGGCAGGGTACATCAGTATCGACAGAGAGAATCCACGGGAAGCGCTCAAGGCCATAGAAGAAGCAGCTGGCAAAATACGCGGCGGTATGAATATCGTCATTTTCCCCGAAGGCACGAGGAGTGTCGACGGCACGCTATTGCCTTTTAAGAAAGGTGGTTTCACACTGGCCCTCCGGGCCATGGTTCCCATCGTCCCAATCGGCATATACGGGACGTACCTACTTCAGCCAAAAGGGAGTTTCATTCCAAGGGGAAAAGGGGTAATATACATTCGTATCGGGAAACCAATAGCGCTGGAAGGCGTGGCCCCTTCTGCAAAAACGAAGGTCATGGATGACGTACGATCGCGTATTGAAGGATTGATGGTATGTCGCGGGAACTGAAGAAGGAAATACTGGGTATAGGCTTACTGGGCGTCTTTCTCTTTCTTCTTGTAAGTCTCATCTCCTACCATCCCTTAGACCCATCGTCGCGGAACCTCTGCGGTAAGGCGGGATTTTATCTGGCCGACGGATTTGTCCTCGTTTTTGGTATGATGAGCTATTTTCTCGCGGCTATTGCGCTCCTTTTCGCGCTCTTTTATCTGAAAAGAAGGGATCCTCCCAATATTATCGTTTTTTCTTCCGGTCTTGCCCTCTTTTTCATCTCCCTTTCCATTCTGTTCCAGATTATTGTCGGCAAGCTCAATCTCAGAGGTGTCTCCGTAAATTTTTCGGG
This sequence comes from uncultured delta proteobacterium, assembly GCA_963754785.1. Classification (GTDB taxonomy): domain Bacteria; phylum Desulfobacterota; class Syntrophorhabdia; order Syntrophorhabdales; family Syntrophorhabdaceae; genus PNOF01. The sequence goes on from CAVWHH010000030.1 coordinate 76,174, forward strand.
GCTTTTGGGTTTCTTCCTCGAAAGGACACTTATGAATTTCTTTGGCTACTTCGGCAGTGTCCTCATCTGCATTATCCTGCTTTTGATCTCCCTCTTTCTTGTCGTGCAGGCACCGATCCTCTCTGTGCTTGAGGAGCGACTGGCACGCAGAACCAAAGCGGAGCGCAGAAAAGAAATCAAGGTAACGACGGAAGTCAAGAAGGAGGAGCCGAAAGAGGGGAAAAAGCCAGTCCAGGAGACGTTTGATTTTTTCAAAGAGATCGGCCCTTACAAACTCCCACCGGTAACACTCCTTGACACCATTGAAAAAAAGGAAGTGAAAATAGACAAGGAAAGCATTCAGGCTAACGCCAGCATTCTTGAAAAGAAGCTCAAAGATTACGGTATAGATGGCAAAGTGACTGAGGTGAGACCGGGACCGGTAATTACCATGTACGAGTTTGAGCCGGCCCCGGGCATTAAGGTAAGCAGGATATCGAACCTTGCCGACGATCTTGCCATGGCCCTCTCGGCTGTCTCCATCAGGATCATCGCACCCATACCGGGGAAAGCGGTCGTGGGTATTGAAATCCCCAACAAAACCCGCCAGACTGTATATTTACGCGAGATCATCGAATCCGAGGTGTTTCGGTCTTCCCACTCCTATCTTACTCTAGTCCTCGGGACCACAATCGCCGGGGACCCCTATGTGGCCGACCTTGCGAAAATGCCCCATCTTCTTGTTGCAGGGGCCACCGGTTCCGGCAAAAGTGTCTCCCTCAACAGCATGATCTGCAGCATTCTCTTCAAGGCCACCCCTTCAAACGTGCGGTTTCTCATGATCGATCTCAAGATGCTGGAACTTTCATTTTACGAGGGCATTCCCCACCTTTTGCTCCCCGTTGTGACGAACCCCAAGAACGCAAAAACAGCCCTCAGGTGGATGACCGATGAAATGGAACGAAGATATTCCCTGATGGCCGAAAAGGGTGTGAGGAATATCGAAAAATATAACCAGAAGATGGTGAAACAAGAAGGAGGGGAACTCATACCCTACATCGTTGTTGTCATTGACGAGCTTGCCGATCTTATGATGGTGTCGCCCAAAGAGGTTGAGGAATATATCGCGCGACTTGCCCAGATGGCCCGCGCCTCAGGCATACATCTAATCCTCGCCACTCAGAGGCCATCCGTTGATGTGCTCACAGGCATCATAAAGGCCAACTTTCCCGCGCGGATTTCTTGCAAGGTCTTCTCCAAGGTCGACTCCAGGACTATACTCGATACCAACGGCGCGGAGAGCCTTCTTGGCAACGGCGATATGCTTTTCTTGAGTCCCGGCATCGGAAGGCTGCAAAGGCTCCATGGGCCATATGTTTCTGAGGGTGAGATTAAAAGTGTCGTGGAGTTCCTGAAACGGCAGGGCGCACCTTCGTACCACAACGAAATATTGGAAGAAAAGGAAGAGGAAGAAAACGGCGAAGAAATGGATGATGACAAATATCAGGAAGCCGTCGAGTTTGTAATGACCAAAGGCGAAGCCTCCATCAGCATGGTGCAAAGACGTTTCAGGATAGGCTACAACAGGGCCGCACGTATCATCGAGCGGATGGAGAGAGATGGGGTAGTGGGCCCCTCAGATGGCGTCAAACCGCGAGAGGTATTTAAAAGATAGGTCACAGGTGATGGGCTATGGGTATCAGGTGGAAACAAATCCTTTGTCTGGCAGTTTTGTTTGTTGTTGCGCCAATCTATTCTTTTGCTTCCGGCTTTGATGAACTGCAAAAGACATACGACGGAATTAGCTCGCTGGAAGCCAATTTTCATCAAAACATATTTATTGCGAGCATCACAAGAGCAAGGGAATTCGAGGGGGAGTTTTTCTACAAACGGGGGAAGGGGTTTCTCTGGCGTTACACAAAACCGAAGCTCAAATATTTCCTCTATGACGGACAGTACATGTGGCAGGACGAGGAAGACAAAACATTTGTATTGAAAGTGAAGATCAACAGGGAAAAAACAGGGGGCACCTTTTTTGATCTTATCGAAGACATCGCAAAACTCGATGATCTTTTTGTACTGAAACAGGAGAACATGGTAGGCGGAATGGAAGTCCTTGAACTTGCTCCGAAGAAAGAAGGAAGCATTACCGCAGCCAAAGTCTGGATCGACAAACAGAACCTCGTCAGAAAGATCGAGATGGAGGAATTTACCGGCAACGTCAACACCATCGAGTTTTCATCCATCAAGGTCAACGCGTCCATCAACGATAGCAAATTTACCTACAAGTCTGAAAAACAGAAAGAAATCCTGGAACGGTAAAACCGGTATCGTGATTGTTTTTGGTTTTATGAGATCGACATAGTCGCAGCATTCTTTCGGAGCCCATTCATAACCCGAAGTTCCCGTGGATTCTTTTGTTGTCATTTATCGTGCGCCAATGTATTATTCCAGAAAACAGAAACTTCGTATGTTAAATATTGGCAGAAGATAAAAGCGAATAAGGAATAGCGGCGTGCCTTGGAATCATAGTGACAATTTCATTGACCTCCAATACAAGAGTGTCTGCCGACAGGCTTTCAAAAACGTCTGGCTTGGTAGGTTTCCTGCAAAAAGCTTGAGGGTATGCCAACGCTACATTTCTCAGTGTCAGGAGACTGTTCATGTGAGTTTCTATCCGACAGTTCTGATTGGAACAGCCCGGTTTGGAGCCTTGACTGCGGTTATTTGAACCACCTGGCGGAGGCTATCAATTTTCTCGGACAGAAAACCGACGGTTTTTCTTTTTACGTTCACTGGCTCGACAGAAACCCTTAGAAGCACGGAGAAGATTACCTCGTCACATTCTTCAAAGAAGATAAGAGAAAACTTAATTGGAGATGATGTCTTATATGAAGTTGGTAAAGAATAACCGGCACGGGAATTGAAGATTCTGCCAACAAATGCCAGAAGAACTTTTTAGCTCCTTTAACTCGCCGGAATACTTTTCCCGAGTCGCGGATTCGAGCGCCGTTGGGGGCCCACTCGATGAGGCAGACCGTTCCGAAAGACAATGTGCGCTGTCTGAGGAGGAACGACGAGTTCGCAGACTGAGTGAATTTTGAATCGTAAACGGGTAACCGCGCGTAGCTGAGCAGGGACGGAAATAGTGTTCCAGCGACTTCCAATGGGAAAACCGAGAAAAATCCGGTGTTCCAATTTGATTATTGATTATTCTATCGGTTCCGTCTTCCCCACCGTCTGTGGACCCAGAACCATTCATCGGGATATTTCAAAATGATGGTTTCAAGAAATGCGTTGATTTTTCGCGTATTTTTTGCGATGAGGTCTTCGATGTTTCCACCCCGTTCCATTTCCATGGGCGTGCCGCAGACATAGGTGTAGCGCAAAAAGCCTTTTCTCACGGGGTAGACAGGCAGGACCGGAGATCTGGTCTTCATACCGATCATTGCCATACCTTTTGATGTGGGGACTTTGGTGCCGAAAAAATCGACGAACACTCCCCGTGAGCGCTTCTCCCGCTGGTCCCCGAGGATTACAACGACTTTGTTTTCCTTGAGGAGTCGCATGACCTCCCGAGCGACATTTTCATTGACGATGATTGTGAGTCCTGCCGATTCTCTGAGGCGATTCAAAAAGTTGTTTAACAAACGATGTTTTTTCAGAGGGCGGGCAAGGGCTATAACGTCATGCTGAAGAAGGTTTGACGCAATACCTGCGACCTCCCAGTTGGCAAAATGGAAGGTGAGGACGATGACCCCCTTGCCCTTCTTGAGGGTTTCCTCGAAAAACTCTATCCCCTCGATGGTAAATCTCTCAAGCATCTGCGTATGGCTAAGATAGGATGCCAGAAGGAGTTCAATAACGTTGATCCCTAATTTTTCAAAATTGCGTTTGGCAATGGAAATGATTTCCCTGTCGGAGAGGTGAGGAAAGACCCTTTTGATGTTTGAGAGCGCTACCTTTCTTCTACCCCTCAAGAAGAAAAAGGCAAGCCTCCCCAGCATTTTCCCCTTAAACAGCTGTATACTTTCGGGCAAAATACGTAAGCATTGTTGCAGAACCTTGATGATAAAAATCAGGAGGAGATCAACAAACACAGTTGTTTATGTCGAAGCCGGAAAGTCCATGGGGAGCGCTTCCTCTATGAGCATGATGGGTATATCATCTTTGATGGGATAGAGCAGTTTACAGGCATCGCAGATAAGACCACTCTGAGCATCGTTGAGTTTTATGTCCCCTTTGCACTGAGGGCAACAAAGTATTTTCAACAATTCCTCGTTGATGGGCATTATTCCTCCTGTTCTGTCAATTTCTCTCCGCTGTTCTTTTTCATTGCTGGCTCCAGGATATCGCCGAGAGTAGAGAAAGCGCCCTCGCTTTCCGGAGCAGATTCAACAGGCTCTTTCTCTTCAGGCTTTTTCAGTGCTTTTATGCTGAGGCCTATTCGCTTGTCTTTTTCATCGATGTTGAGAATCACAGCCTGAATCTTGCCATCTATCTGAAAGATCTCCGAGAGTTGCTTGCCCTGCATATCGTTCATTTCTGAGAGGTGGATGAGCCCTTCTATCCCTTCTTCTATTTCTACGAATACGCCGAAATCCGTAACGCTTGTGACAAGACCTTCAATGATATTCCCAACATGGTATCGTGAGGCCACCCCTTTCCAGGGATCATCCTTGAGCCTTTTCAAACTCAGGGAGAATTTTTTCTGTGCTTTGTCAATATTGAGTACAAGCACCTCCACCGTGGTTCCCTTTTGGAACTGCGCCGCGGTGGCTCCTTTTTTCCTCGACCAGGAGATTTCCGACATGTGAACCAATCCGTCTATACCGGCGCCGATGCCCACGAACATACCAAAATCGGTAAAATTTTTCACTTTTCCCGTAATGACGGTCCCCGGCGGATAGGCCCTTTCCAGTTCATCCCACGGATCAGGCGCCAGTTGCTTTAATCCCAGGGAGACCCGTTTCTTTTCCGGGTCAACCTTGAGAACGACAAGCTCGAGCCAATCCCCTTTGGTGACAATCTTGGAGGGATCTCTGAGCTTTCTGTCCCAGCTCATCTCGCTAATATGAAGCAGCCCTTCGAGTCCCTGTTCAAGCTCGATGAAGGCCCCGTAATCGACGATACCGACTACCTTCCCTTTTACTTTTGAGCCGGTGGGATACCTTTCTTCTATCTTTGCCCAGGGGTCGGCCTTTAACTGTTTGATGCCTACTGATATACGTGCTTTTTCGGTCTCTATGGCGATAATCTTTACTTTGACCTCATCGCCAATCCTCAAATACTCTTTCGGGTGTGTAATTTTACCCCAGGTAATGTCATTGAGATGGAGAAAGCCGTCTACGCCACCGAGATCAACAAAGGCCCCATAATCCATGATATTGCGGACGAACCCGTAGACAACCTGACCTTCCTTGACGTTTTTCCAGAATTCTTGTTTTTTCTTGTCACGTTCTTCTTCAAGGAGCATCCTCCGAGAAACAATGACGCCACCTTTCCTCTTGTTTACTTTTATGGCTTTGAACTTCAGATGTCTTCCGACAAAAGAAGCTGGGTTCTTCACGGGTTTTATATCGACCTGTGAGAGCGGCAGAAAGGCATTGACGCCACCGACAGTGACGATAAAGCCTCCCTTTACCTCCGACGCAATGGTGCCATCTATTGGAATTCCCTCTTCGAGGGACTTATCGATCTTTTCCCATATTCTGATCTCGTCGACCTTCTGTTTGGAGAGCACAAGAAGACCTGATTCCCTGTCTCTGCCAACGACCATGACCTCAATCTCATCGCCGATATTTACTTCCGGTTCTACGCCTTTTTGCGCGAATTCACGAAGAGCAACAATGCCTTCCGATTTCAAACCTACATCGACAATGACTGATTCTCCGTTGATCTTCATAATTGTACCCTTGAAAACATTGCCTTCTCCCAGACTTCTCATGGACGTTTCATAGAGTACCCTCATTTCCTCTTGTGAGTTTTCTTTCAGTGCCCCTGTATCTCCGCTATCTGCCATGTTGGCCCCCTAAAGATTTTTTACACGCCTTTCCACAATATTTATAATAAGATCGGGGGTAGATGCCCCCCCTGTAATTCCTACCGTATGGATGTTTTTGAACCACTCAGATTTTATATCGTTTTCCGTTTCTATATGATGGGTATTTGGTTGTACTTTGCTTACGACCTTATAGAGTTTTGTTGTATTGGAGCTATTCTTTCCCCCCACAACCAGCATCATATCCACCTTGCCGGAAAGCACCACAGCCTCCTTTTGCCTTACTGAGGTGCTCTCACAGATTGTATTGTAAATCCTGAGCTCTTCAACCCCTCCTATTAATTCCTTTACGATGTTCACGAATGTATCTTTATCAAGGGTGGTCTGGCTTACAACCCCCACTTTTTTCTCGTCAAGTTTTCTTGGTTCCTGCAATACAATACCATCCTTGCCCAAATAACTCAAGACACTTTTCACCTCGGGATGGTTTTTGTCACCAACGATGACGACCTTGTACCCCTTTTTTTTAAGGTACAAGGCGTGCTTCCTCACCCTCTTTACAAAAGGACAGGTTGTATCGATGACCTTGAGGCCCGTCTTTCTGATGTACTCTTCTTCGCCTTTCTTGATCCCATGGGTCCGAAAGACAACGACGCCGTTCTTGATCTGAAACACGTCATTCACGGGAATAACGTTCTTTTCCTTGAGGATATTCACCATTTGGGGGTTGTGGATGATGGGACCGACAGTGAATACGGTTTCCCTGGTCTTTTCGGCTTCCCTGAGAACCATCTTGACTGCCCGCTTCACTCCGAAGCAGAAGCCGATGTTTTTTGTCTTAAGGACTTTCATCGTGCTCCTTGCGCGGCAATATATTTCAGAAGGACGGCAAGAACGCCCGATATATCAATGTCTGTCGTATCCACACGGTGGGCCCCTTCAGGTATCACGAGGGGTGCGATGTCCCGCTCCGAATCGTTCCTGTCTCTTCGGACCATCTCTTCCCGGACCGTTGCCAGTTCCGGGCTCGGACCTTTTGCCGCAAGCTCCATGTGTCTTCTTTTGGCTCTTACATCGGGGCTTGCATCAAGGTAGAACTTTATCTGCGCATTGGGAAAGACAACGCTTCCCGTATCTCTTCCTTCAAGCACGACGCCCCCATGTTTCCCTATTTCCCGCTGAATTTTGTAAAGATATTTTCTGACAATCGTTTGCTGGGACAAGGACGAAGCCAGCAAGGATATTTCGGGATCACGGATTTCTTTCGATATATCTGTTCCATTCAGAAAGACCCTGGTTTCATCCTTAAACTCGAAACGGATGGGAAGGTCTTTCAAAATCATTTCAATCATTTCATTGTTTTTCTTTGTTTTATAGGCATAGGCGACCCCTCTGTACATGGCGCCGGTATCGATAAAAGTGTAGCCGAGTTTCCGTGCCAGAATCTTTGCAATCGTGCTTTTTCCGGCGCCGCTTGGACCATCGATGGTGATAATGAGATCTTTTCTGTAAACCATCCTATCCTGCACCTCTTCATAGAGTAGAAGACTACAAGTATATAATAAACCATGAAAGAATTCCAATCGGGGCTCGCCAAGAGAAGTTTATGAATGTTTCGGGTTTGTGGGCTAAAATAAAGAACGGTATGGAACAAGGGGCCAGGTAATCCGGCTTTATCTATCTCAGGGATGACTTGATGGAACACTTCATGTTTGATGGGTTTCTAGAACTTGACCGCCGTGATGTAATGAAGTTGCCATTATTGCCTCCTCGTTGCTCTCCTCGACACACTTCTGTGTCCGCCTGCGTGGGCTCCTCCTCGTCGCCTCGCTCTCTTTTTGACTACAAATTAGTATTACAACACTGTTTTCAAGGCTTCGACGAAGCGTCTGTTTTCTTCCATCATGCCGATGGTGACCCTGATGTAATCGGGGAGCCCATAGGCCCCCATGAACCGCACGAGGATTTGCTTGTCGAAGAGCTTTTTTGTGACGGATTCGGCCATAGGGCCTAATTTCATAAGGAGGAAATTGGCCTCGGTAGGGACATATTCAAGGGAAAGCTCTTTAAGCGCATTATAGAAAAACTGCTTGCCCCGCCTGTTGCTCGCAAGCACTTTTTCTAAATGCTCAGTATCGGAGAGAGCGGCACGGGCCGCTACGAGGGCAACCATGTTGATGCTGAACGGCTGTTTTGTCCGTTCCAGAAAGGAGATGAGCGATTTTTCTCCCAGTGCGTAACCTACGCGCAGCCCTGCGAGGCCATACGCCTTTGAAAAAGTCCGCAAGACGATAACAGGGAAGTCTTCTGTATATTTAAGGGATTGAGGGAAATTCTTGTTTTCTGCAAACTCGGCATATGCTTCGTCGACGACCACGAGGATATCTTCCGGTATAGACTTTATAAAATCCGCGAAGGTGCTCTCGTCAAAAATCGTGCCTGTAGGATTGAGCGGATTATTCAAAAAGATAAGCCGTGTTTTTTCATCGATGAGATTTTCAACCGCCTTGAGATCCACACACATCTCTTTGACCGGGGTTCTTTTTACCTCATAGCCGTAAATCTGCGCTGCTATGTGATAAAATGCAAAGGAAGGTTCAGAAATGATGACGCCGTTCTTTTTTTCATCCTTCATGGCCTTGAGGGACATTTCGATGAGTTCATTGGATCCGTTGCCGATAACAACCCGATTGGGTTGCATGTGATACGACTGCGCGATGGCAGTTTTCAACTCCGTTTCCCCGCCCGGGTATCTGCTCATAGAGGGAAGGGCATCGAGGATGGCAGTCAACACCTTCGGTGATGGTGGAAAGGGATTTTCGTTCGAAGAAAGGATTGTCCATCCATCCTCAAAACCGTACATAATGGCCCTTGGATAGGATGGGACGCTTTTGATGGATTCCTTGATTGTTAGTTTCACCTAATACCCTTCGAGATCTTACTTACCAGTTCAAGCGCGTTTGTCTGCATCTCCGCAAAATCTTCCCAGCTGAGTCCTGCACCCAAGGTAATCCTGAGGGCGTCTCCATCGTCCGTAAGATCTGACGGACTATGCGAATCGGTATCAAATATAAGTTTGGCGCCTACCTTCTTTGCAAGTTTTGCAACATGGCCGTTTGTGAGGGAATGTCCCTTGCGGGCGCTCACCTCAAGGAGAACATCCTGTTCCTTCGCCCTTATCACATCCTCTTGCCTGATGAGCCCCGGATGGGCCAGTATGTCCGCTTTGCCCTCGATGGCCGCCCTGTTTGTCCCTTCCTCCACGGGCTCGGCAATGGTTTCTCCGTGCACCACAACATAATGAATGCCAAGCTTCCGTGCCAGAGTGATCATTTCATCGATGAACCGCGCCGGACTGTGTGTTATTTCTACACCAGGGATGACTTTGATCCCTGCATGGTACTCGATTTTCTCGCTGAGTTTCAGGATTGAGGCCACCACATATTTGATGTTCGTAACATCAACATGGTCGGAGATGCCCAGTATGGTGTAGCCCTTTACCTTTGCCCTTCTTGTCAGCTCAAGGGGGAGAAGTTCACCATCGCTTAAGAGAGAATGTGTATGAAGGTCGATCATGTCATTACATCTTATACTTTCCGAAATCGTCCTGCGAAAGGTTTTCCAATATCTCCTCCCACTCCGTGGCATCAGTAACGACTTTGTCGCCTTTCTGACTGAGATCAACCTTTGCGGACCGCTGGATGACACTTTCTTCCACAAAAATGGAGGCGCCGGTCCGAAGCGCAATGGCGATGGCATCGCTTGGACGTGCATCGATGACAAGCTTCTTTCTGTTCACTTCTACATACAAAAGGGCATAGTACGTATTGTCTTTCAGGTCATTTATCTCAATTCTGACCACCTTGGCGTGTAAACTGTCGAGGATATTCTTCAAAAGGTCATGGGTCATAGGCCTTGGAGTCTGAATGTTCTCCAACGCCGTAGCAATACTCGATGCTTCAAGAAGGCCTATCCAGATAGGAAGAACATCGTTCTCTTCAAGATCTTTCAGAAGTACAATAGGGGTATTGGTAAAAGGATCGACGGTAATGCCGGCAACCTTCATCTCCTTCAGCATGATCTACCTCCTTTTGCTTTCGGGTTTTCACCCCTTAGAGAATTAGCATAACCTTTTACGACGTCAACCTCCACCAATTTGTTTATCATATCCCTGTTCCCTTTGAAATTGACGATCTTGTTTGTGCGCGTTCTTCCCGTTAAGTCCTCTCCGGAGTTTTTGCTTACATCTTCTACGAGGACCTCAACTCTTTTTCCTTCCATTTCTTTGTTTTTCGCTAACGTTATCGATTTCTGCACGCTTTGAAAATGTCGCAATCTTTCCACGGCGACACTCTTGGGTACTGCATTGGGAAGGCTTGCGGCCGCTGTAAATTTTCTCGGTGAATAGACAAAGGAGAATATGCCATCAAACCGTATCCCTTCGATGAGGCTTATTGTATCGAGAAAATCCTTTTCCTCTTCGCCGGGAAAACCGATAATACAGTCCGCTGTGATAGCCATGTCGTTACACCTTTTCCTAAGCATAATCACCTTTTCCAGATAATCATCCCTCCGGTAACCCCTGTTCATGAGCTCGAGGATTTTATCTGAACCGGATTGAAAAGGAAGGTGGATCGACTCGCAGAGTTTATCGAGCGTGCCAAAGCATTCGATGAGTTTTGAAGAGAGGTCCTTCGGGTGTGAGGTAACAAACCGTATCCTCTCAATACCCTCTACCCCATTTATCCTGTGAAGAAGTTCAGGGAAAGAAATATCCTGCCGGTTCTCATTATAGGAATTAACATTTTGTCCGAGAAGCGTTACGTCCCTGATGCCTGAAGCCGCTAGTCCTTCAATTTCCTCCAGGACATCCGCATTGTTCCTGCTTACCTCCCGACCGCGCACATAGGGTACGATACAGTAACTGCAAAAGTTATTGCAGCCCTTCATGATCGTCACATATGCCCTGGCAGACCCCTTTCGGTTATTGGGCTTCACAAAGAGAGATGTGTCGCATCCATTCTCAGAAAAATCAAAGAAAGGTGTTTGCTGTGTGGCCTTCTCAACAGCCTCCGTGATCTTATGGATATTCGAAGGACCCAGTGCAAAATCGATAAAGGGGAGCCTGTCGCGAATTCCTTCCTTTTCGAGCTGGGCGATACATCCTGTAACACCAAGGATGGTACCCTTCTTCCTCTTCAGACTTCTTAAGCGCCCCATGAGACTGTAGAATTTTTGTTCTGCCTTCTCGCGGACGCAGCAGGTATTGACGATCACGACGTCCGCCTGGTGAAGGTCTCCCACGCATGTGAAGCCCTCGGCCATCAGAAGAGCATTCATTCTGTCCATATCGTGTTCGTTCATCTGACAGCCAAAATTTTCAATAGCAAATTTCATAATATATGCAGTGAATGGCAGATAGTGAATAGTAAATAGCTCAAAGCAGCTATCTTTTGCTTCTTGTTATCCACTATTCACCGCCTTTTCAATCTCTTACTTTAAACTTCGGTTCAAGCTTTTGCATCTTTTTCACTATTCCACCGTATTCAAGCTCCGAGTATGGCAGCATCGCGGGGCCCGAGAAGCCCTGTTCCCTCAGCTCGGTTGCTTTCCGGGACACTTTTGCTCTGATATAGTCCCAGTAAGGATGGTCAAAGGCATCCGCCGGCTCAGTTAGTTTACCCTTGTGCACGCAGAATCCGAGAGCACTGACAACGGGCGGGCCATCAAAATAGGACACGCTAGAGTTCATCTTGACGGGCATGAGCGGACCATTGTGACTGCCCCTCATGAAACCAGCCACATAATGCCCGATATTGAAAGGCGCCAGCACTTCACCGGTTGCCGGAAAGGGCCCTTGACATCTGACGAGCATGACAGGATCATCTTTACCGGTGTACTTGCCCGCAATGTTATGAAGCCGCGAAGTGCATGCTGATGCGCCGATATCACCGGTCTCACGTGACCACACGGACTCAACGACATACCGCTCATTATCCCGGAGGAGTGCCGCGATGTCGTAAAGTTCCTCCGGTGTGTTCAATTCGATAACTTTGTCGCCTTCCGTATGAGCGACGTCCATGATGACAAATTTGAAGCCTTTTGCCATGTTGGGAGAAAGCATGAGACCCGAGTTGTACATGGGATCTGCAAACATGAGGTACAGGGGAAGGTTGTACGCGCCTGGATCAGTCTTATCAGCGGCAAAGAGAACAAATGGCTCATTGGGCCGTTCCTCGAATTCCATCTCTGCCACAGCCGGTCCCATCCCCTTTACATTACCGGAAAAAGAATCTTTTAACAGGTCCTGGCCTGCGCCGTAAAGGCCCTGTTCTTTTGCTATTTCTGTGCCTGCGACAAAGGCGTCCCAGGCAAACTTGTGGATCTTATCGTTGCCCACACCCTGTGTGTGAGAAAAGAGGATCGCTATATCGTCTCCCGTGTGACACACAAAATGATCAATGAAAAGGCCTTTGTTCTTCTGCGCAAGATATTCTTCGACACCTTTCAATAGACGCGCGCTCGGTTTAAGGTGGCCTCCCAGACTTCCGATGTCAGCCTTGATAATAGACAGCGTGGTTTTCATAAGCTCCTCCTGAAATATTTTTTGTATTTTTTTATTGAATCTATATGTGTCATATCAAGACCGAGGGGGGTTATCGAAACATAGCCTTTTTCGATGGCGTAAAAATCGGTGCCGCGAATCTCTTCGTAGCTGTCAGAACTGCCACCGATCCAGTAGTATTTCCCGCCCCTAGGGTCTACTCTCTCAAGAACCTCATCATTATATATCCTTTTGCCGAGTCTTGTCACCATAAAACCTTTTGCCTTTTTGTAATGCATATTGGGGATGTTGACGTTTAAAAAACTGTTCATAACGAATGCCTTATCTTTGATGGTGTCAATAATTTCATGGATAACAAGGGCAGCATCTTTGAAAAGAAAGTCTTGCCGGGCGCATATCGATACGGCCATTGATGGTATCCCGAGAAATGCACCTTCTTTAGCCGCAGCGACTGTCCCAGAATAATGAACATCCTGCCCCATATTGGGCCCTCTGTTAATACCGGAGATAATAATATCAGGTTTCCTTTTGAGGATCGCTTTGATGCCGAGATAGATGCAGTCAGCAGGGGCACCGTTTGTTGCATAGACCCCACGTCTGATTTTCCTGATTCTCAAAGGTTTGTGCAAGGTAATCGCATGGCCAACGCAGGTCCTTTCCAGCTCCGGCGCGACAACGCAGACATCGCATGTTTTGACAAGGTCTTTCCTGAGTGCCAGAAGGCCTTCGGAATGAATACCGTCATCGTTGGTCAGAAGGATTAACACGAAACCACTCACCCAAAGAGAATATTTCCCCCAATGAACATAATGGGGAGTCCCGTCAATAGCGGAATTTTACCCGTGGAGGGCACAACGCAAGCCCTACATATAGAAATATCGGGGCGACGGGATTTGAACCTGCGGCCTCTTGCACCCCAAGCAAGTGCGCTAAACCATGCTGCGCTACGCCCCGATGCGATAAATATATAGGATAATTGCTTAAAAGTCTACATTTTTGGTATATAAATCCGGGGTAACGAATTTTGCTGGACGTTGGAAATGGGTTGGGGTGTGCTATAGCTTCACGGATACCGTCTTGGAAATACCAACCTCTTCCATGGTGATGCCGTAAATGGTATCGGAGCCCTCCATGGTGATTCTGTTGTGGGTGATAAAGATAATCTGAGTTTTAAGAGCCATATTTTTAATGATCTCAAGGAGCCCCATGAGATTAGCATCGTCAAGGGGCGCGTCTATTTCATCCATAAGCGCGAAAGGAGTAGGTTTAGTGTCCATAAGGGAGAGTAGAAATGCAAGCGATATGAGAGCCTTCTCTCCACCGGAGAGGAGCTCCATCCTGAGCACCTTTTTCCCTTGGGGTTGGGCAAACATCTCTATGCCCCCGTTCTCCTGGTTGACCAGCAAATGGCCCTTTCCGCCCTTGAAGAGCATATCGGTGAATCGCTTAAATGCATCATTGACCTTGTTGAATGTTTCAGCAAACAATTCTTTCGTAAGATGGTCGATCTTCGTGATCGTTTTGTTCAAGGACTCCATGGCATTATGCAAATCTTCTTTTTGCTTTTCAAGAAACGAAAGGCGTTCCTGTAATTCAAGATATTCTTTCTCTGCCCGGAAATTGATTTCCCCCATAGCAGCGATTTCCTGAACGATGGTCTCTCTCTCGTCTTCGATGTGGGGGCTCAACTGAACAGGGACATCTGAAGGATTTTCTATATTATATGTTGTCTTCAGCCGTTCTATGATGATCACCTGTTTCTCTGTAAGAATGGCGATGTCTTTATTGGTATTTTCGCGCTTGCCTCTGATTGTTTCGATCTCTTTTCCCAGGGCGTCGATGGTTTCCTGTAAGGCCTGCTTTTCCATGTGAAGATTGCCGAGCATCTTTTTCAGTTCTTCAAATCGTTCCAGATGTCTTTCGTTTGTTTCTTTAAGATCATCATAGTCTCCCTCCAATCCTTGGATTTTTCCTGAACGTTCAGCCACCTCCCTGGTAGCTTGCTCTAATTTACTATGCCCGATTTCTAGTTGGCCGGTGAGCTCCTTGATACCTGAGAATTTTCTTTCCTTATCATCCTCAAGCCCTTTTAGAGCGTTTTTCCGCCTTTCGATACTGATCGTGATTTCATGCCATCTCGACCGGACCGTTTCATAGTCTTTCCGAATATTGTTCAGAGCGGCTTTGAGCGCTACCATCCTTGATTCAATATCGATCTTCTCCTTTTCGGCTCGTTCTTTCTCTTCCAACAATTGCTTTGTTTCAATGGACGATTTGTCTTCGATAAGGTCAATCCTGGCCTCGAGGCCATTCAATCTCTCAAGGGTTGTTTTTAACTGGGCCTCGACAATGAGGATTTCCTTCTCTGTTCTATTTACCGCGCTCTCCCTGTCTTCTCTGTCTTTTCTTATCTTCTGGTATTCATTATCACGGGCCGCGAATCCTTGTTGCGTATCTTCTATAACATCCTGCCGGGTTTTCAGATTGGCGGCTATTGTTTTCAGTTCTTTTTCAAGCTTCAATTTTTCCCTGAACTGCTTCAGATCGACCTTCTTGGCATCCTTCCCGCTCAATATAAAACCACGAGAATCGAGATAAACGGCATCATTCATGAATATGCCTTCTTCACCACCCTCGATGCGTGAAAGTGCTTCATCGATGCCTGACACCCATTTAATATCCACTTCAACTTCTGACCCACCCAATCGAAAGATGCCTTTTTGAGGAAAGAAAATATAATCTCCTTCCTGTTGTTGCACGGCTTTTGAGATTGCTTCCGCTCCTCTCTCTGCGAGCACCTGATACTCGAGTTCATTGGAGAAAAATCTTTCCAAAGCTTTTTCCTTTGCTTCATCCACCTTGATCATGTTTATTAATTTGGTTGGATTGTGCTGATTCGATTCCGCACTTTCCGCAAAACCGCCGAGGTGGCTGAAAAATTCTTCTTTAATCCTTCTTTCGTTTTTGAGGCTTTCGACGATGTTACTTTCTTCTTCGACGCGTTTCCTTGCTGTTTCACGTTCATTGAAAGCACGGGCCTCCAGTTCTGCGGCGGCGCGCTTGGTTTCGCTTTCTTTCTCGAGAGTCTCCTTCAGGGCCTTCTGCTTCATTTCCAGTCTTGTCAGAACCTCTTTGAGTTCTCCTTTTTCAACGGCCTTTTTCTCTTCCCTTTTCTGTCTTTCATTCTCCATCCGCTCAATCTGGGCTATGCGGTTTTTCGTATCCGTCAGCTTGCTCATGGAAACAAAAAGGGCCGTCCGATCTTCTTCGACTCCTTTTTCATATCCTTCTATGGTTGATTTCAGTTTTTCTGTTTCTTCCCGTGATGCAAGTTCCCTGTTCTCTTCCTCCTGCAGTTGATCTTTTTGAATAAAAGAGTTACGGGAAAGTGTCTCTATCTCCTGTTCGTGTTGGCCTATTTGCGTCTTGATGTTAGCCTCGTTTTCCCTGTAAGCGATGCATTGCGTTTCGAGCCTCTGCCTTTCTTCTTTTACATACTCTATTTCGAGAAGACGGCTCTGCATGTCTTTTTCTTTGCCCTTTATATCAACTTCAAGTTGTCTCTGAACATTGTCCGTGAGAGAAAATTCCGAATCCTTGGCCTCAAGCTCCTTTTTGATCTGTGCTTTATCTTCTTCTTTCTTCGCGATTTCAGCTTCGAGGTCCATCTGTCTTTGCTGAATCTTGAGAATTTTTTTTGCCAGTTTTGAATAGCCATCAAGGAGTATCAGCTTGTCAATCACGTGGAGTTTGTCGGCGCAGATCTGATAGGCTTTCCATCTCTGCCATTCATGCTCGGTTTTTTCAAAACCGGCAGCAACTTCCCTGTATATATCTTCAATCCTCCCGAGGTTTGACGTTACCTCTTCCATTCTCGCTATTGCGTCGCGCTTCTTCTCTTCGAACCGTGTGATGCCGCTGACCTCTTCTATAACAACCCTTCGTTCCAGGGGCTTCATCTGGATGAAGCTCTCTATCCTTCCCTGCTCTATGATGGCGTAGGAATTGAGGCCGATGCCTGTCCCGAGAAAGGCATCCTGCACGTCCTTCAACCTTACCAGGTTGCCGTTGAGGAAGTATTCGTTTGTGCCGTCCCGGTATATTCTTCTCTTAACAACAAGGTCCTTGTCGCCGTCTGTAAGGTCGAGAGATACCTCCGCGATGTTGACCGGTCTTCTACCGTTGCTGCCATGAAAAATGACATCCCCCATGTCCTTTACCCGGAGGCTCTTGGTACCCCTCTCGCCCAGCGCCCAGACAATGGCGTCGACGATATTGCTCTTGCCACATCCGTTGGGTCCGACAATGGACGTAACGCCTTCCCCGAACTGAAAAACTGTCCGGTTGAGAAACGATTTAAATCCGAAAATTTCTAATCTTGCCAGCTTCAATAGTGAAACCTCTACTCAATGAAATAGATCATTGTTTTTCAACAGTCTTGCGGGATCGATTCCAGTGCTCTCTTGATCCTTTTCTCCACGCGCTCCTTACCAAGAATGCCAACCACCTCGAAGATCCCCGGGCTGGCGGTCCTGCCACAAAGGGCAACCCTGACGGGCTGGATTATGTTGACAAGCTTCACGTTATATTTCTGGGTGAGACCTTCGACAAGTTGTTTCTGTTCATTCTCATCGAATGAGGAGAGAACCTCAAAGCCACGGTAAAAGTCCTCCAAAATAGGCTTCGTGGCCGACGTCAAAAACTTGTCACGCGCTACCGGATCATAAGGAAAATCATCACGGAAGAAAAATTCCGCCATCTGGGCCATTTCTTTCAGTGTTTTAGCTCTGTTTCTGAGGTTGATGACAATTGGTATAAGCATATCTTTCTTTTCGACGGTAATCCCCAGTGCCTCAATGAAAGGTGTGAGTCTGTCGGCAACGACCTGCTCAGGCAGAATTTTCAAATAGTGGCTATTGAGCCAGGAAAGCTTGTCCATATCGAAGATCGCCGGCGATTTGCCTACGTGAGCAAGGTCAAATTTTTCTATCAAGCCTTCTTGTGAAAATATTTCCTCATCTCCATACGCCCACCCAAGCCTTGCGAGATAATTCATCAGCGCCTCAGGAAGAAAACCCCCGTTCCTGTATTCAAGAAGTGACGTAGCGCCATGGCGTTTGCTGAGGCGCGCCTTGTCCTTGCCGTGAATTAGGGGTACATGGGCAAACTGCGGTATGGGGAAGCCCAAGGCCTCATATATGCCTATCTGCCGGGGTGTATTGTTGATATGGTCATCTCCCCTGATGATGTGGGTAATACCCATGAGTGCGTCGTCAATGACAACGGTGAAATTATAGGTTGGGGTATTGTCGGTCCTCAAAATGATAAGATCGTCAAGCTCTTCGCACTTAAATGTAATCTTTCCTCTTACGAGGTCATTGAAACTTATTTCTCCCGTGAGGGGCCCCTTGAAGCGGATTACAAAGGATCTGTCCTGGTTGTTTTCACCCTGAGAAAGGTCCCTGCATGTCCTGTCGTAGGTCGGCTTCTTTCCTTCCTTGAGGGCTATTTTCCTTTTTTCTTCCAATGCTTCTGCGCTGCAATAGCATTTATAGGCATGGCCGGAATCGAGAAGCTTTAAAGCATACTTCCTGTAAATGTCCATCCTGTCTTTTTGAAAAAGAGGGCCTTCATCCCACTGAATGCCGAGCCAGGTCAGGCCCTGCAAGATGTCTTCAACGTACTCTTGCTTTGATCGCTCAATATCGGTATCTTCGATTCTGAGAACCAATATGCCCCTGTGATGTTTCGCGTAGAGATAATTAAAGAGTGCGGTCCGAGCCCCGCCGATATGAAGATTTCCTGTGGGGCTCGGTGCGAATCTCGTTTTGACCATCGGGATTCCCTCCGAAAATATTGTAGTTGATTATAATGGAAAATGAGCTCTTCATCAATTGATTTTTGCATGTGGCTTACCAGCCTTAATGTATTGAGACCTGTGACGCAGAAAATTGTTTGTATTTTCCCTGATTTTAACAGTATATGATTGGGGAAAAGCGGTGGGGACAGGTCTACTGACGAACTATTTAAAATAGGCCAAAGAGGCGACCTTAAACAGGACATGGAGTATATCGGTAAGGGCGCCGATGCAAACGGTAGAGACGATAACGGCAACACTGCTCCCATGCACGCTGCGACACACAGTTTTGTTCATACCGCGAAGCTGCTCATCGATGGCGGCGCAGATATAAATGCAAACAACAATTTTGGCGTTACCCCTCTCATACATGCCTGTCAGAATAACCAACTCGGCATGGTCAGGCTTTTGCTCTCGAGGGGTGGCGATATCAATGTAAAGGATTCAAAAGGCGAAACGCCTCTCATCTATGCCTGTAAACAGGGGAATATGGATATAATGCACTTGCTGGTTGATTTTGGCACAGATATACTAATCCGGTCATTAAGTAGTCTCACACGTGACGCTCGCAATACACCTTCTTAAAACTCTTTTTATAGACTGTCATGTGCCTTTATTTATGGCCTCCTTAGCAAATTAAATCTTCAGGGAGGATTATTTTTTCATGACAAGGTGCGCACATCTGCAAAATACTAATACAGACAATAAAACCGCTTTTGATATCGCAACGGAACGAGGACTTTCACGAGTCACTAACGAAATAAAGTTTAAGATCACGGATTCATACAAGAAAGTATCACGAGCAGGACGGTTCTCGTGTTTTTGCCGTGAGGTTTCCCCGCGGGGCCACACATCCCGGGAACCATAAACCTTGGTCGGATGTCTTGGGCCTCGTGAAGCATGCGGAAATATCGCGAACGGGTAAAAATGCCTCTCAAAATCGGAGAACAGACACAGGTGGCGGCGAATAACCGCTATGATGCAGATAATTATATGAAAACAGTTACTTATTGAAATTCATAATATATATGTGGTAATATATATGCTGGTTGCCAGACAATGGCAGCCCTTCGATTGGAGGCATGATGTTTCAAATAGGAGAAATTGCAGTATATCCAGGTCACGGGGTTGGGAAAATTGAGTCCATAGAAGAGAAGGAGTTCTCCGGTACCAAACAATCTTTCTATATAATCCGCATCCTTGACACTGATATGACAATCATGATCCCCACAGATGGTGCGAAAAATGCCGGTCTTCGCTGCGTCATCGGATCGTGTGAGGTTACAAAAATATATGATATTCTTAAAGATAAAAACGTTACTCACGATAATTCACCATGGAACAGACGGTACAAAGAATACATGGAAAGAATAAAAAGCGGCTCAATCTATGAAGTCGCCACGGTCCTTAAGGAGCTTTACAACTTACGGCATTGGAAGGAACTGTCTTTTGGAGAGAAAAAGATGTTTGAAATAGCGAGGGGGCTTATCACGAAAGAACTCTCTATCGCCCTCAAAAAAGAAGAGATGAAGATTGAAGAGGAGATTGAAAAAATCTTTCTGAATAATAACAACCATAATAACCATAACCATAAGGGGAACAACAATAACCATAAAGGCTGATCTTTGAATATAATTTTTCAGATAGTCCTTGTACTGGTCACGACACTGAGCGGTTATTTCATACTAAGAGAAATGTTTTCCACTACTGTCTGGGCGCTCCTGGGGGCTGTTTGCGGACTCCTTCTCGGCTATCTAATCATCAAGGCAGAAGAAAAATTGAAGGATATAGCCCTCAAGATTATTGTCGGTAGCCTCATAGGAATTACCGTTAGTCTCTTTGTGGCAAACCTTTTTATTTCCAACTTGCTCCTTGCACTCATGAAAGATATACCTATTACCGTGCCGATCTACGTTCTGTTTTACTTCGTAATGGGATACCTCGGCTTTAAAATTGGCATGGAAAAAAGCAAAACCCTTGATCTTTCAAAGGTGCCTCTTTTTGATCGGTTGGAAGACAACGAAGATGCTAAAATCCTTGATACGAGCACGATCATAGATGGAAGAATCGCAGACATTTGCGAAACCGGTTTTGTGGAAGGGACTTTCATAATCCCTCAGTTTGTGCTCTATGAGATTCAGCATATTGCGGACAATCAGGATTCTGTGAAAAGGACGAGAGGGCGGAGAGGCCTTGATGTGCTCCACCGATTGCAAAAACAAACCTTTGTGAAGGTGAAAATCGTTGACTATGATTTTCCCAAGCTCAAGGACGTGGATATGAAGCTCATTGCCATTGCGAAAAAGATGTCCGGCAAGATTCTAACAAACGATTACAACCTGAATAAAGTGGCAGAGCTCCAGGGTATCGAAGTCCTCAACATGAATCAATTAGCCACCTCCTTGCGGCCGCCACTGCTCCCCGGTGAACAGATGAATATAAAAATTCTCAAGGAAGGAAAAGAACAGGGTCAAGGGATCGGATATCTTGATGATGGAACTATGGTCGTTGTCGATGATGCGCGAAAGCTTGTCGGCAAGTCTATGGATATCGTTGTAACAAGTGTACTCCAGACAACGTCCGGAAGGATGATCTTCGCAAAGCTTAAAGGACAGACAGAAGAAAAATCCTACTTTTCCGATGAATATCAACTAGAAAAACAGGTAAGATAACATCATGAGAACACTTGCGATCGTACTCGCAGGCGGCGCGGGTAAGAGGATGGGTGCCGCCACAAATAAGCAGTTTTTACTCATTGACAACAAGCCCATTATAGCCCATACCCTCCAGATATTTGAGGACTGTAGGTCCGTAGATGGTGTATATCTGGTGGTGAATCAGAAGGATCTTCCCCTGATACAGGAAGAGATCCTTGAACAATACCGGTTTAACAAGGTTTTGAAACTGGTCATAGGGGGAAGGCTCAGACAGGATTCCGTGAGAAACGGCATTGAAGCCATAGAAAAACCGTGCGATATTGTGCTGATCCATGATGGGGCACGACCGTTTATCCCCCCCACATTTGTTGAAAAAGGTATCTGTTTGATGGAGATGTTCGATGCGGTTATCCCGGCTTTGCCCGTGAAAGATACGGTGAAGGTCGTCTCAAAGGAAGGTTTTGTCTCAAAAACCCTTGATCGGGATTCTCTCTGGCATGTACAGACACCGCAGACATTCAAATACGAACTTATTGCTAGAGCGTATCGAGACGGTATGGCAAAAAAGCTCTACGGATACGATGATGCAACGTTCATTGAACATATGGGTAAGAAAGTAAAGATCATCGAGGGTTCCCCCTACAACATCAAAATAACCACACCAGAAGACCTGATCATCGCGCGGGGTATTCTTTCTCAGCTCAAAGGCAATCTATGAAAATCGGAATAGGATATGATGTTCATCGTCTCGTTGAGGGGAGAAAGCTGTTTCTTGGCGGAGTTGAGATTCCCTTTAACAAAGGTCTGCTTGGGCATTCAGACGGCGATGTTCTGATTCACGCAATCTGTGACGCAATACTCGGAGCAATCTCCGAAGGCGATATCGGCGTCCATTTTCCTGACAACGATGAGTCCATAAAGGACATAGAAAGCGTGAAAATACTTGCGCATGTTAAAGAGCTTACAAAGAAAAAAAGGTACAAGGTACTGAACGTTGATGCCGTTATTATTGCCGAAGAACCGAAAATTTCGCCTTATAGGGACAAAATAAGTGCAAGATTAGCAGAAATCCTTGAAATGGATGTTGAATCCGTAAGCGTAAAGGGAAAGACCACCGAGGGATTGGGGTTTACCGGAAGAAAAAAAGGCATTGAAGTGCAGGCTGTGGCGCTCCTCGAGAAAGAATAAAGATTAAGAATTTACAGGACAGTAAAAACCCGATGCATAGGCATCTTTTTGATACAGGCAGGTTTTCGTAATGGTTAAGGTACGGTTTGCTCCAAGCCCCACAGGCCATCTTCATATAGGTAATGCAAAAGTTGCGCTCCTGAACTACCTCTTTGCCAAGAAGCAAGAGGGGATATTTGTCCTTCGCATTGAAGATACAGATCTTGAACGCTCTGACACCTCATATGAAACTTCGATTCTCGATGATCTTGCATGGCTTGGCATTACCTGGGATGAAGGCCCTGTGCGCCAGACAGAAAGATTCGAAATATATCGAGCTTACGCAAAAGCTCTTCTCGATAAAAGCGCGGCGTATAAGTGTTTTTGCTCCCAGGAGACCCTTGAAAAAATGCGAGAGGCGTCTATCAAAAAAGGTATGCCCCCGCGTTACGACGGGACATGTAGAAATCTCTCTGAGCAGCAAATCTTGAGCCTGGAAAAAAACGGTATACCACATGTCGTAAGGTTTAAATCACTGGACAAACCAATCCGTTTTGTCGACAGTATCCACGGAGAGATTCAGTTTCCCAGGGACCATGTGGACGATTTTATTCTTATGAAGCAGGAATCAACACCCTCCTATAACTTCGCTGTCACTATCGATGATATGGCTATGGAGATAACCCATGTCATACGGGGCGCAGACCATGTTTCCAATACCCCGAAGCAGATCATGCTTTTTGAGGCCCTTGGAAGAAGTGCTCCACAATACGCGCATCATTCCCTACTCGTTGGTGAGGACAAGAAACCTCTCAGCAAAAGACATGGGGCGACAAAAGTGAAGGATTTTCGCGAAATTGGGATACTGCCCGAGGCGCTTCTCAATTACCTTGGGACCGTCGGCAGAAACGTGAAGAGGGAAATTATGAATATGGACGAACTTACCAAGACCTTTTCGTTGATCTCGTTCTCACGGACAGATTCTGTTTTTGATATGGAAAAATTGTACTGGTTTAATAAAGAATATATGAAAAATACACCTATCGACATCCTTCTCACACACCTCGGCCTGCCCGGTAGCTACAACGATCGGATAGCAGTTTTGAGAGAAAATGCAGCGACGCTCAGTGAGATGAGAGAGTACCTCGATATTTTTGATAAATCTGATTTGAGTGAGGAAGGTAGGTCCTATCTTTCGCAGCTCGCTCTTCCCGATAGTTTTGTCATGAAGATTGCCGGTTTTTTTACACAGCACGACGTCCCCTCCCTTGACAACATCGTTAGCACCCTGGCGGACGAATCTCAACTTAAGAAGAAGGACCTGTATATGATTCTGCGGATAGTTCTCACCGGAAGAAAGAGCGGCCCGCCTCTCAAGGAAATATTCCAACTGATTCCGAATAATATTATAATAAGGAGAATAGAGAAGTATCTCACCTCGGCGCGCGGGTTATAGCGCATGAGGCAAAGGGCAGAGAGAGAACAACAACAAAGCATCAACAGATCTGCCGGACAGGGTGGGACAAGATGAACAGGAAAGAAGCTCTATTTTTGTCTATCAAAAAAATTTTTCGGAGCCTGTCCCTCAGGACCCAGATGCTCCTTATTCTCCTCTTTCTTCTCTTGATTTCCATAGGTTCCCTTACCGTCTTGTACTCAAGAAGCGAAGAACAGCTCATCGACAAGGTGACCGATAACATCGATGATATCACCAAGGCGATCCAAATCAGTGTTGAGGAGCTGACCTACAGGGGGGACAGCACGGAAAGATTAAAGAGTTATGTTAACATGCTCAACAAGAAGGGCATCAAGGAAATTTCCATACTCAACGATACATCGGAAGTCATCGCCAGTTCCAACCCGCAAAAGATCGGTACGAAGGAGACGATAGGCGAGAAAAAGACTGGAAAAAAGAAAGGTCTCATGATTACGGCACGCCTTGGGGACGATCATCTCACGCATACGCAGAAACTCTATAATGTTATCATGCCCGTGTCGATCAAAGGACAGAATATCGGCTATATTCACATCAATATGGCCCTCGACGATTACCAATTGCTTCGCAGGCAGGGTCACATCAAGAGAATTCTCAGCATGGTTTTTGCCTTTGGCATAGGGATCGTTGTCTGTCTTGTAATTGCTGAAAAATATACTGACCCCATCAAGAAGATCGCCAACGCGAGTAAGAAGATCGCAGAAGGAAAGCTGGTCAAGATTCGGGAGAAAGATCGGGGAGATGAAATAGGAGTGCTCATCAAGAGCTTCAATGAAATGGTGGATAAATTAGCTGAGCGCATGGAATTGGAGGAAAAGCTGAAGAAAACAGAGCAACTTTCCATGATAGGCCAATTATCATCCGGCATTGCTCATGAGATACGAAACCCCCTCAATTTTCTGTCTCTTTCCATAGGTCACATCAAAGAAACCATTAGTGGCGAAAAGATTGAAAACAAAAAAGATCTTCTGGCGCTTCTTGACAATCTTTTGAAAGAGATACAGAGGGTAAACGAACTTATCCATAATTTCCTCTTTCTTGGCAAACCGATAATATTGCACAGAGAACGGATATCATCTCACTCATTGGTTCATGAAGCTCTCTCTCTTATCAAGGATAAGGTACCCAACGCAATCAAGATAACGACATCATGCCGTGACGGCGGGGACAGTATGTTTTGCGATAGGGAGTATACGCGGATATGCCTCATAAACCTGATCGTTAATGCTGTCCAGGCTATTCGCGATGAGGGTAACGTGCACATTGAATGCGGACGAAAAAATGGTTTTTCCTATGTTTCCGTTGCCGATAGTGGGGAGGGCATAGAAAGGAATGAGATTGATAGGATTTTTGAGCCTTACTATTCGACAAAAAAATTTGGCATCGGAATCGGGCTTGCAATAACAAAACGCTTCGTCGAGGAACAGGGGGGTGCGATAACCATAGAAAGCGAAAAAGGTAAAGGGACAACGATGATCATCAGGATACCATACTATGAAGCATGACAGGGGTACGATTCTCGTTGTGGAAGATGATAAAAATCAAAGGGATATCATCAGAACCATACTTTCAAAGGAAGGCTACTATGTTGAGGGAGCGGACTGCGGAAAAAAGGCCGTCGAAATTCTGAAAGCCGGTAAATTTGATCTTGTTCTCACCGATTTGAAACTGCCCGATATAGACGGTACGGAAGTGCTCAAGGAAGTCAGGGCATTAGGAAGAACATGCCATGTTATTATCATGACTGCCTTTGGTTCCATCCCCTCTGCGATCGAGGCAACAAAACTCGGTGCTTTTTATTACCTCGAAAAGCCCTTGGGGAAAGAACAGCTTCTTCTTGCCGTTCAGAACGCCCTAAACCAGGTGAAACTCTTAAACGACAACATAATGCTGAAGGATCAGCTCCAGGACAGGTTCCATCTCGATAATATTGTGGGAGTCCATGGTTCCATGGAAGAATTATATAAAATCGTACAAAAAGTGGCGCCTACGAATTCCACAGTGCTCATTTATGGAGAAAGCGGAACAGGGAAAGAGCTTTTCGCAAAGAGCATCCATTACAACAGCCCCCGGAGGAGCAAACCTTTTTTTGCGATAAACTGCGCTGCAATACCCGAGACACTTCTAGAAAGCGAACTCTTCGGATATGAGAAGGGGGCCTTTACCGGAGCACTTTCCCGCTACATCGGGCTGTTCGAACAGGCCAACGGAAGTACGCTCTTTCTCGACGAGATCAGCGATCTCTCCCTTAGCACTCAGGCTAAACTTCTCCGCGCGCTCCAGGAGAAAGAAGTCAGAAGGGTCGGAGGTAAAGAAACAATAAAGCTTGATGTAAGGATCATTACTGCAACGAACAAAAAACTGGAACAGGAAATAACCCATGGGAGATTCCGTGAAGACCTTTATTACAGACTCAATGTCATCGCTTTTACTATCCCCCCGCTCAGAGATCGGGTTACCGATATCCCGCTTCTCATTGAACATTTCTTGAAGAAGCTTGAGAAGGCACATGGCATTGCGAAAAGCGTCAGTGATAAGGTTTTACAGGCTTTTATGAAGTATTCGTGGCAGGGGAATGTGAGACAGCTTGAGTCTACTCTGGAACGTGCTTATATCATGTGTGAGGGATACCTCATCGGTATTGAACATGTGCCTGCGGAGGTGAAGCAGGAGAGCTCGCATGATTTGTCTATTGACAAGCTTGGATCTACCATCGATTATCTTATTGACGCGAAACTCACTGCTGCCGAGTATAGATTATATCTCTATTTGACAAAACTCGATCCTCTCAATGGTAATTTTCAGGAATTAACGGAACCCAAGGAGATTATCGAAAGACTCGGCTTTAGCAGGGACACCTTCTTCGTCGGAATAGCAAAACTGAAAGACCTGGGTTTGTATGATTTCAAAGAAAAATTGAACCTCTCAAAAAAACTTTTTCCAAATAGTCCGAATAAGACCCAGCAGTCCAAGTTTTCCGACTGAGCAGAAACCCATTAGTCGGATTTCTCCGACAATTCTAATACGGTGTACATAGGCTGATTATATATACAATGGGTCCGCTTCTATTTGAACTTCGGGAAGATTGTATATTCTAAAAAAAGCCTTGTAAAGAGGTTCTGCGTCGCCTCTCAGGATTATTCTCCATTTGTGTGGTGTTTGTTTTTCTAGGAAGGTGTTCGACCCTGAGCTTCCAAGGCCTTCTTCCTGCAACACATCCTTTATCCTTTTTATCGTCTTATCCCCCGCATCCCTGCCTCTTCTCTTCACCTCCACGAGAAAGGCTCTCCTGTAAGGAGGAAAATCAGCCTCCTGTCTCTTCCGAAGCTCTTCCTGGTAATATCTCTCCATGTCGAGATAATTGCCCACGTCGATCCTGCCTTTTCTTTCCATGAAAAATAGAATCCTCTCCGGCGTGAGCGCGTCGATGAGGTTAATGAGAGTCTGAAGCATTTTCTCGTCCGATCGATACCCCCCCATTTTTCGCAGGTCTTCCCATCCGAGAAGAACGAGCTGTTGAGCATGAAGATCGTACAGTTTGGAGAGGGATTGCGTCCCTACGAGGACGAGAGGCGATCTCACGCGTGTTTTCCTGAATTTTCTCATTTGTTCCTTCAGGGAATCGCCGGTGATCTTCAGAATGCCGATGTCTGGAAAGGAATCTCTCAATTTCTCTACTACGTATTCAGCGCCTATTCTGGAGAACCGAATAATATTGCTCCCGCAATGTCCACATTGTTCCACATAAGGGAAACTATTGCTGCATAGCGAACAGACGAGACGTCCCGCTTCCTTTTCATAGCCGAGTACTCCCTGGCAATCAGGGCAGAGGAATGGTTTTTTGCAATGATGACACACAAGATAGGAACCATAATCCTTCCTCGGTGTAAAGACAGCGATTTTCTCGCCTTTCCGCACCCCCTCTTTGATCACAGGGATAAGCTCTTCGAGAAATGTGGTCGAAGAAACAACGTCAGGCACGACGATTTTTTCCTGGCAGGGTCCATCAAGGAGCCATTTTTTCTCAATGATGTTGAATTTGTTATTTTTGGCATGGTGATATATTTCCATTGAAGGGGATGCGCTGCCCAAGATAACGGGAATTCCACCCAGCGATGCCCGCTTTAGGGCAATTATTCCCGCATTGAATTTAAACCCTTCTTCATTTCTGTATTCATCCTCTTCCTGTCTTTCGACGATGATAAGGGATTGCCTGCACATGGGAAGAAAAACACAGCTTTTATTACCGAGAACGAGAAATCCTCCCTGTGCTCTCACGCGAAAGAAGGTCTCCATTCTCGATTGTACGGTGGTTCCGGAACCGTACCATAGCACCCGGTCGCCGAATTTCTCGGAAAGAATCCTTCTGAAATAACTTCCAGCAGCGTAGTGGTCCGGCAAGAGCATGAGAACATTGGCTTTTTTTCGCATGGCCAGTGCAATGACTTCCATGTAGTAATCTAACCTGCTCCGGATATCGCCGATAAAGAGGACGTTGTCATAGATTTCGTCGTTCGCATTACTTTGAGTGATCGAAGAAAAGGTGTTGCCCGTGAGGCTATCGCATAAAGTGATCATGCCCCTGCGTCTATATTGAAATATGGATTCCCGTCCGTGAAGATTGATTGCTTTTTTTAGGGACAGGCCATTCATATGAAAGGTTTCATTATCTCCGGCCCGAATGGTAATGTGCGGTTCGATGTCCAATGTTGGGGGAAGCACATATTTCAGTACAAGACCGATAGGGGTTACGTAGTAATGCGATGACCATGTGCTCAGTGCCCTCAGAGGATTATCGATGAGGGGGGAAAAATCGATGAGGTCACGGATTTCCTTGAGCCCCGGATGGCCGCCTTCGCTGACACTTGTGATAACCCCGATACGAAGTTTGTTGTGAAAGGGTACTTTGAGACGGATGAATGGCTCTACAAATGGCTTCCATCCGTCAGGGACTGTATATGAGAATGTTTTGGCAACAGGGATCGGAAGTGCAACATCGACGATCATGAAGAAAGAAGGTAATCTTTGTAATCGAGGTTTTTCAGGGACTTTACTTTCGTCAAGGGTTCTTTGAGGATGTGGCTACCGATTGCCCGAAATGCCTCCGGCGCGTCAGTGACGTAGTATTCGCATCCCCCCTTTCCCTTGTCATTGAGGATCTTTCTCTTCTCAAGGGTTCTTTTCACTTCCTTCGCTGTCTCTCTGCCCGCGTTTACTATAAACACCCCTGACCCCATGATTTTTTTTATGACATCTTCCAGGATCGGATAGTGTGTGCAACCCATGACCAGAGTATCGATATGTGAACGCCTGAGATCTTTCAAATATTTTGCTGCCATAAGATAGGCCACTTCGTCATCTTCCAGACCCTCCTCGGCAATGGGCACAAAGAGGGGACATGCTTTTGAAAAGACTTGAATGTGAGGATCGATCTTTTGAATAGATTTTACGTAAGCACCGCTCTTTATAGTAGCTTTTGTACCGATAACGCCAACCCTTTTGTTGCGCGTTGACCGAACGACTTCAACTGCGCAGGGGTCGATGACGCCGATAACAGGAATAGGAAACCGCTTCTGCAAAAGGTGCAGGGACAGGGCAGAAGAGGTGTTACAAGCAACGACGAGGAGCTTTACGCCTTTTGTAAGGAGAAAGAGCGCACTTTCCAGGGCATATTTCGTCACGATCTGGCAAGACCTGTTTCCGTAGGGAACGCGAGCCGTATCGCCAAAGTATACAATATGTTCCGAAGGAAGAAGCTTTCTCACCTCTCTCAGGACGGTAAGACCTCCAACACCTGAATCGAACATGCCGATAGAGAGTTTTTGCATGGCAAAAGATTATGGAAGACTAACAAAAATGTCAAGCTTATAACAGAGACAGCGGCGAGATGCGAAAAAACAAAGGTATTATATTGTGAAAAGATTAACAAAATTTTGTTGACAACCTTGCATAACGCGTTTAAAATTATTCGTCTAAACGGTTTTAAACGATAAAGAATAACGAGTAGCAAATCAAAATAATACATCAGGAGGTTCAGCATGGCAGATACAAAACCCATGGCGGAAGAGACCAAAAAGTTCCCGCCGCCAAAAGAATTTGTCGAGCAGGCTTATGTAAAGAGCCGCGCGGAGTACGAAAAGATGTGGAAACAGTCGATAGAGGACCCGGAAACATACTGGGGCAATATAGCGAAAGAATTGTTCTGGTTTAAACCATGGTTAAAGGTCAACAGAGAAGAATTCGCGAAAGGCCAGGTGGAATGGTTCATCGGTGGCAAAACGAATATTTCTTATAACTGTCTTGATAGTCAGATCGCCAAGGGAAAGGGCGATAAAGTTGCTATTCTGTTCCAGGGCGAGCCGGAAGACGATGTAAAGAGACTTACCTATAAGGAAATGTTGAAGCTGGTATCCCGGTTTGCCAACGTCCTGAAGAAGAAAGGCGTACGCAAGGGCGACAGGATTGCCATTTATCTTCCAATGATCTGGCAGCTGCCCGTTGCAATGCTGGCATGCGCGCGTATCGGCGCTATCCACACAATCGTCTTCGGCGGTTTCTCCGCTGAGGCCCTCCGTGACAGGATCCTCGATGCCGGCGCAAAGGTCCTCATCACGGCGAATGGCTACTGGCGTTCCAGTAAGAATGTAAGCTCCAAGGCAAATGCCGATATCGCATGCGACCTCTGCGCAAAAGAAGGTCATACTGTTGATAAAGTGATTGTTGTAAAGAGACTCGAAAAGTTTGACGTGCCGATGAAAGCAGGAAGAGACACCTGGTTTGAAGAGGAATTGGCCGCATCTGATATCAGTGACGACTGCCCCGCAGAGATGATGGACGCGGAAGATCCTCTCTTCATCCTCTATACCTCCGGTTCCACAGGCAAACCCAAGGGTGTTCTTCATACAACCGGCGGCTATATGGTCTACGTATATTCTTCATTCAAATATATCTTTGACTACAAAGATAGAGATGTTTTCTTCTGTACGGCTGATATCGGGTGGGTGACTGGTCACTCCTACATTGTGTATGGACCTATGTGTAATGGAGCTACTTCAATCGTTTTCGAATCAGTTCCTACATTCCCGAACCCTGACAGGTTCTGGCAGATCGTTGAGAAATTCAAAGTCAACACCTTCTACACCGCACCGACCGCGATCAGGGCACTGATGAAAGAAGGCGATAAATGGCCCCAGGGCAGGAACCTCTCTTCATTGAGGTTGCTCGGTTCCGTTGGCGAGCCCATCAACCCAGAGGCATGGCTGTGGTACAATAAATACGTGGGTGGAGGGAAATGCCCCATCGTTGATACCTGGTGGCAGACAGAAACCGGCGGTATCCTCATCACCCCGCTTCCCGGCGCGTGGCCGACAAAACCGGGCTATGCAACACTGCCGTTCTTCGGTGTTAATGCCCGTACTCTGCAGTCAAGGTCATCGGCTGACCAGCCGGCAGTAGACGCACCGGTGAATGAACAAGGCGAGCTCTGTATCGCACAGTCATGGCCTGGAATAATGAGAGGCGTTTTCGGCGAGCCTGAAAGGTTTTTCAATACTTATTTTGTCCAGCAGCCCGGTTTCTATTTCTCCGGTGACGGAGCAATAAGGGACGAAGACGGCTATTTCAGGCTCATGGGCCGTATCGACGATGTTGTCAATGTATCCGGCCACAGGATGGGTACCGCAGAGGTTGAAGCGGCCCTCAATTCATATACAACCGCGGTGGCGGAATCAGCAGTCGTCGGCTTCCCGCACGACATCAAAGGCGAGGATCTTTACGCATATGTCATTCTGAAAACAGGCATAGCGCCAAGCGATCAGTTGAAGAAAGACTTGGTAGCTCATGTCAGAAAAGAGATTGGTCCTATCGCATCTCCCGGCAAGATCCAGTTTGTTTCCGGTCTGCCGAAGACACGTTCCGGTAAGATCATGAGAAGGATCCTGAGAAAGGTCGCATCCGGCGAGATCGATCAACTTGGCGATACGTCGACACTTGCCGATCCGTCAATTGTTGATGAGATCGTAAAAGGCAGACAGTAAAATTTTCTTGTTGCTTAGCTTAACCGAGGCCCCCGAAAGAAACACTTCGGGGGCTTTTTCTATTAGAAGGGCTCACGCCGCACGCCGCACCCTCCAGCAGCAAAGCTGCCGGAGCATCCCCTTCTTGCCCGCTGCACGGGCTAAGGGAATTTGCGAAGATCCGCACAGAGGGATATGAATGGACAGATGAAATACACACTGAATACCACAAAGGCATACCACATAAACCAGTTGAATACACTAGGCTGGGAGTTGACGATCTGTAACGCCCTCTATCCTGAAAAGACACCCCTTCGGAGAGAGCTTGCCCAGAACGATTCCTATGGACACCTGTTGTATGAGTATTTGAACAGGCTGATACCAATGAAAGACATCAAAAAGATTATAGAAATTGGCGGAGGATACGGTTACCTGATGAAGGATTTTCTTGATTGCAACGAATCGTTGGAGCCATTGATGCTCGATATTTCCCCATATTTGTTGCAAAAACAGAAAGAGACACTGAGGGAATATTCTGTTTCTTACAGAAACGAAGATTTTCTGGAAACTGATCCTGCTATCGTCGAAGGATTTGATATGGCCATTCTGAACGAGAATTTGGGAGATTTTCCAACACTCGTCAATCTCGATCAGGAAATCTTTCAATCATCTTTCGGAACTGCCAATGATGACTTGGCACATGCGATTTATTTTTTTAAACAGTACCGGCTTGAACTGCCCATGTCTGAAACGTTTCATTTCAATCTGGGGGCCTTGCAGGCATTGGAAAAGCTCTGTGCTTCAAGAATTCCTTATATTTTTATCGGGGAACACAGTTGTGAAGCAGAAGTACCGGAAGCACTCCGGTTGTTTGTCCATATTGAATCCACAGGCACCCCGGAGAAAATCTCCCTCATGGGTCACGATGAATATTCAATACAATTTTCTTATCTTCAACAGATTGCGAAGAGCTTTAGCTATGCCTGCGTCCGCGGACCTTTTGCCGATTTTATTCCTTTCACGATAACGGAAGAACTACGGTCAATTATGGCCTCTCAAGGATGTCGCGAAGACGACGACGAAGTAATCTGTCAATTCATTGAAGACCTCTTCAAATACGAATATATTGTTCTTGCGAAGTATCGTTAATTTAGTCTTCGGCGACTTAGATTGTTTTTTTGCAGAAGCGGGCACCCCAAATTTACTTGAC
Organism: uncultured delta proteobacterium; assembly: GCA_963754785.1. Lineage (GTDB taxonomy): Bacteria > Desulfobacterota > Syntrophorhabdia > Syntrophorhabdales > Syntrophorhabdaceae > PNOF01. The sequence continues at coordinate 109,120 of CAVWHH010000030.1, forward strand.
AGAACGAGACTATTTCTACTACATTAGTATACGAAAAGATAGAATGCGGAATATTTCACATACTAGAACATGGAATGTGGGTGTGACGGGAAGGAAAACGTGTTAGACACGATTAGGAATAGCTGGACAGTGAGTGTTACAAAGAAACAGCATCTTTATGCAATAGCGCCGTTTTTGGTTTTGTTGCTGAATGGATATTATCGAAGGTGGTCCTAAGCGCTGAAATTATTAGGTTCATTCATTATTAAATAGGCAACACCAAAAAAAGGAGGATTTTATGGAAGAAAAACTTGCTAACCCTGCACCATTGGGACTCACAGCATTCGGAATGACAACGGTACTTCTCAACATCCATAACGCAGGCTTCTTTCCCGCCGGCACCATCATACTTGCTATGGGAATCTGTTATGGTGGTCTTGCACAGATTATTGCCGGTATTATGGAATTCAAGAAAGGTAATACTTTTGGATTTACGGCTTTTACCTCGTATGGTCTTTTCTGGTGGACGCTCGTTTTTATACTGGTTTTCAAAAATTTGCCCGGTAATGCCGAGGCCTTTATGGCGTGGTACCTCTTTTTCTGGGGCCTTTTTACATTCTTTATGTGGTTTGGGACGTTTGGTAAAAACAGGGGGATACAATTTGTGTTTTTGAGCTTAACAATACTTTTCTGGCTTCTCGCTATTAGCGATTGGACGGGTAACGCATTCGGTATCGGTGCGATAGCCGGATGGGAGGGGATCATATGTGGTCTTTCTGCTATCTATGTTGGAATGGCGGAGGTTTTAAACGAAGCTCACGGTAAGGTTGTCTTGCCCCTGGGAGAGATCAAGAAGAACTAACGGTTTTTTGTCTGAGAAACGGGCCTTGAGAACCTGGTGAATATACGGACAGTATTCCCAGTTTACCCTCAGGGCCCTTTAATATAATGTAATCATACACTGTTTAAGGAAATTTTGTGGTGGGGTAAATTCTCGAACTTTGCAATGAACTGAATTTGTGAAAAGATACCAGAAATTCTCGACTGTTTTTTATTAACAAAAGTTAAAAAACTCTTGACATAGAAGGCATAATTGTTTAATATAGCTCTGCTTTTTTGCGTTGTAACAGACATCCCTTAAAAGCGATGAGGGATTATTTCTTTGGAGGTATTAATGCCTACTATCAATCAGTTAGTCAGGCTTGGGAGAGAAGCCGTCAAAAAGAAGAGCGCTTCACCGGCCTTGACGAATTGTCCTCAGAAACGAGGGGTTTGCGTGAGGGTCTATACCACGACTCCCAAGAAACCAAATTCCGCGTTGAGGAAAGTTGCCCGCGTGAGACTTACCAATGGGATCGAAGTGACAACCTATATCCCGGGAATCGGGCATAATTTGCAGGAACACTCTGTTGTTCTCATCAGAGGTGGAAGGGTCAAAGACTTGCCTGGTGTCAGATACCACATTATAAGAGGCTCTCTTGACGCAAGCGGCGTTGCAAACAGGAAGAAGAGCAGATCGAAATACGGCGCGAAAAAACCGAAACAATAGATCTGAACAATATTAGGAGTGAAGCATGCCGAGAAAAGGACATGTATCAAAAAGAGAAAAACTACCTGACCCGAAATACAACGATCTTCTTGTGCAGAGACTGATCAACTGCGTGATGTTGGATGGCAAAAAGAGTACTGCCACCCGGATCGTTTATGGGGCTTTTGACTACATTGGCAGTAAGCTGAAGGAAGAACCTCTCAAGGTATTTCACAAGGCCATGGATAATATAAAACCGGAAATTGAAGTAAAGGCACGACGTGTCGGCGGTGCTACATACCAGGTTCCTGTTGAAGTCAGATTGAACAGGAAGTTGTCCCTTGGAGTCCGGTGGCTCATACGATATGCCCGCGAGAGAGCGGAAAAAACCATGCTTGAAAAACTTGCTTCTGAGATTATTGATGCTTTTAATAATAAAGGAAACGCAGTAAAGAAAAGGGAGGATACTCACAAGATGGCCGAAGCCAACAAGGCTTTTGCCCATTACAGGTGGTAGTAGTCGCTCTATGGACAATTTGAATAGTTTGGTTAGAAATGTGGGGATCATGGCGCACATTGATGCAGGTAAGACCACTGCAACAGAGCGGATCCTTTTTTATACCGGTGTAAATAACCGCATCGGCGAAGTCGATGACGGTGCTGCAACAATGGATTGGATGGAGGAAGAGCAGGAGAGAGGCATCACCATCACCGCAGCCGCAACAACGTGCTTCTGGAAGAATCACAGAATCAATATAATAGACACCCCCGGACATATAGATTTTACTATTGAGGTCGGAAGATCATTGAGAGTCCTCGATGGCGCCGTCGCCCTTTTTTCCGGCGTTGAAGGAGTGGAGGCACAATCTGAAACCGTGTGGAGACAGGCCGACAGATATGGAGTTCCGAGGATAGCTTATGTGAACAAGATGGACAGGCCTGGCGCTGATTTTCAAAAATGCTGCACCATGATACGGGGAATATTAAATGCCAATCCGCTTGCCCTTCAGATTCCTATAAAGGATGGAGACGACTTCATGGGTGTTGTCGATGTAATAACCAGCAAGGCCATCTATTATAATGAAGACATACTGGGTATCGCTTATAAAATTATGGAGGTACCGGAGCATCTCCTACAAGACCTTGCTGCTGCCCAGGAATCGCTCATGGAATCGCTTTCCGAGGTAGATGACGAATTTATGTCACGCTATTTGCATGGTGAGGAAATAGAGGAAATTGAAATCAAAAAGATCATCAGAAAAGGAACTCTCGAAGGAAAGATACTCCCCGTGCTCTGCGGTAGCGCTTTCAAGAACAAAGGTATACAACCTCTCCTTGATGCTATCGTAGACTATTTACCCTCCCCGGAGGATGTATCACCTTATCAATGTTGGACAGAAGAGGGTGAAGAAAAAACGTTGCAGGGCACCATAGAGGAACCCTTCAGCGGACTTGTTTTTAAGATCATGACCGACCCCTTTGTGGGCCAGTTAAGCTACATGAGGATCTATTCGGGTGAATTAAAGATCGGTGACACCGTTTACAACAATGCGAAATCGAAAAAGGAACGTATAGGCAGAATCATACGACTCCATGCGAACAAAAGGGAAGAAGTCAAGAAGGTCGGAGCCGGCGATATCTGCGCAATTGTCGGTCTCAAGGGTGCCGGTACAGGCGATACATTGACGGACCCTGAGTTCAATATATTTTTCGAGACCATCGAAGTGCCCACTCCAGTTGTCTCATGCGCAATGACACCAAAGAAGAAAGACGACCTCAAGAAAATGTGGCTCGTCTTCAATAAATATACCGTCGAAGACCCTTCACTCAGTGTGAAGCTCGATAGTGAAACGGGCGAGGTGATCCTTTCCGGCATGGGCGAACTCCATCTAGAGATCATCATGAGCCGCGCCAAGAGAGAACATAACATTGAAATGATCGCTTCTGCCCCGCAGGTAGCCTACCGGGAAACGATTACAAAGGCGGCAACGGGCACCGGCAAGTATATAAAGCAGTCAGGTGGACACGGTCAGTATGGGCATGTTTTGCTCAAGATATCCCCCCACGCGGGAGCTGATTTTGTGTTTGAGAATAATATTGTCGGTGGTGTCATTCCGAGAGAATATATCTCAAGTATTGAAACCGGTATCAAAGAAACCATGGAAAAGGGCGTCGTTCTCGGATATCCCCTTATCAATCTGAAAGTTGAGCTCGTTGACGGTTCATACCATGAAGTCGACTCATCGGAGCTTGCATTCAAGCTTGCTGCTTCCATTGGCCTCAAAGACGCCATAGCGAGAGCGCATCCCGTTATTCTCGAACCGGTCATGAAGGTGGATATTAATGTACCGCTCGAGGCAATGGGAACGACTATTGGTGACATAACATCAAGGAGAGGCAGAGTGGCGGAGTTGGGCGACAGAAACGGATTCAAATATATTCTCGCCTATATCCCCCTTGATGAAATGTTCGGCTATACGACACAGCTTCGTTCCATGACCCAGGGCAGGGGCTACTTCAGCATGGAATTCTTCCACTACAACCCTGTGCCTCCCCATATCTATGAAAATTTAATAAGAAATAGAGAAAAATCAGTAACGGAGGTTCTATATGGCTAAGAAAAAGTACGAAAGGACGAAACCCCACGTGAACATAGGGACCATCGGTCACATAGATCACGGGAAGACGACCCTCACATCAGCCATTACGAAGTGTCTCGCCAATAAGGGCTGGGCAAACTGGATCCCCTTTGATCAGATCGACAAGGCTCCCGAGGAGAAGGAGAGGGGCATTACCATCGCCACGGCCCACGTGGAGTATGAGACCGCAAAGAGGCACTATGCCCATGTGGACTGTCCGGGTCACGCCGACTATATCAAGAACATGATCACCGGCGCGGCACAGATGGACGGAGCCATCCTCGTTGTCGGCGCCAATGACGGTCCCATGCCCCAGACGAGAGAACACATCCTCCTTGCCCGGCAGGTCGGTGTTCCCTACATCGTCGTCTACCTCAACAAGGTCGACATGGTCGATGACCCTGAACTCATCGAACTCGTCGAGATGGAACTCCGTGAACTCTTAACGGCCTATGAATTTCCGGGAGACGATATCCCTATCATAAAAGGAAGCGCGCTCAAGGCCCTGGAACATGGCTGCGGCGATCCCGAATGTCCTTCCTGCAAGAGCATCTATGAGCTCATGGATGCCGTTGACTCCTACTTCCCGGAACCGGTCCGTGATACCGAGAAACCCTTCCTCATGCCTGTGGAAGACGTCTTCTCCATCTCCGGCCGCGGTACCGTCGTGACCGGCAGGGTCGAGAGGGGGATCATCAAGTCCGGTGAAGAAGTAGAGATCATCGGTTTCCGTGCCACCCAGAAGACCGTTGCAACCTCCGTCGAGATGTTCCGGAAGATCCTCGATCAGGGTCAGGCCGGCGACAATATCGGAATCTTGCTCCGTGGCACCAAGAAGGATGAAGTGGAAAGAGGCCAGGTCATCGCAAAACCGGGTTCCATCACCCCCCATACGAAGTTTAAAGGTGAAGTCTATATCCTCACCAAGGAAGAAGGCGGTCGTCATACCCCCTTCTTCACCGGTTACCGTCCTCAGTTCTACTTAAGAACAACGGACGTCACCGGGGTGGCAAAACTCCCTGATGGGGTCGAGATGGTCATGCCTGGCGACAACGTGACCCTGACCGTCGAACTGGTAACACCCATCGCCCTTGAGAAGGAACTCCGCTTTGCCATCCGTGAGGGCGGCAAGACGGTCGGTGCAGGTGTTGTTACCGAGATTATAGAGTAAAGGGGAAGAAGATGAGGCAGAGAATCAGGATATGCCTGAAGGCCTTTGATCATAGATTGCTTGATCAATCGGTGAAAGAGATAGTAGATGCAGCAAAGAAGACTGGTGCACAAGTTATTGGGCCGGTACCGCTACCGACAAGGATTCAAAAATACTGCGTTCTGCGATCCCCCCATATTGACAAAAAATCGAGGGAGCAGTTTGAAGTGAGGACGCACAAGAGGTTAATGGACATTGTTGACCCCACTCAACAGACTGTTGATGCCCTTATGAAACTGGAGTTGGCAGCAGGCGTCGATGTGGAGATAAAATCATAGGAGTTTTCTATGGCAGTTACAGAATTGCTCGATATGCAGGGTGCAAAAATAGGCGAAGTTGAGATTAAGGATGAGATTTTTAACTGCGAAGTAAAGGCACATCTCATTCATGATGTTGTAAAAATGCAGCTCGCAAACAGAAGAGGCGGAACCGTCCAGACAAAGACAAGGAAGGACGTAAGCGGAGGCGGGCGAAAACCGTTTCGCCAGAAGGGAACGGGCCAGGCGAGACGCGGGAGTTCACGGTCACCCCTCATGGTTGGCGGCGGTATAGTATTCGGGCCACAGCCGAGAGACTACAGCTACACCCTTCCCAAAAAGGTGCGCCGGGGGGCTTTAAAATCAGCCCTTACAACACGCTACACCGCTTCAAATATGAAAGTCCTTGATAAACTTGAATTGTCCGATATCAGCACAAAAAAATTCAACGGTATCTCAAAAGCATTGCAGCTCACGAAACCGCTTTTTATCATCAGCGGTAAAGACGAGACAATTGAAAAGTCGGCACGGAATATACCGCATCTGAAAGTTCTCAGGGTCGAAGGGCTCAACGTGTACGATATCGTGAAATATGACGAGCTTGTGATGACCCTCGATGCACTACGGAAAATAGAAGAGGTATTGGTGCCATGAACGAATATGATATTGTTCTTCGTCCCATTATAACGGAAAAAAGCACGCTCTTGAAGGATGTCGGCAACCAATATATCTTCGAGGTACAGAGGAACGCTAACAAGATAGAGATCAGAAAGGCCGTAGAGAAACTCTTCAAAGTAAAAGTGGTCTCTGTGCAGGTTTCAAATATGGAAGGGAAAAAGAAGAGGCTGGGAAAATTTGCGGGGAAAAAGTCTGACTGGAAAAAGGCCGTTGTTAAGCTCAGTCCTAAGGATAAAATAACTATTTTTGAGGGTGCATAATGAGCGTAAAGGAATATAAGCCTACATCCGCTGGAAGACGCTTCATGAGCGGCCTTACCTTTGACGAAATAACCAAGAAAGAACCTGAGAAAGCGCTGCTTACGCCGAAGAAAAAGACAGGTGGTAGAAATCACAGCGGTAAGATCACGACCAGGCACATAGGTGGTGGACACAAGAGAAGATATAGGACCATCGACTTTAAACGGGATAAACTTGAGATTCCCGGTAAAGTGAACGGTATTGAGTATGATCCCAACAGGTCGGCAAATATCGCACTCATCCATTATGTCGACGGCGAAAAGAGATATATCATAGCACCCCTTGGCTTAAAAGTGGGCGAAATGATCGTTTCGAGCCTGAGGCCAGATACGGAAATAAAGGAAGGGAACGCGCTTCCCCTCAAGTTCATCCCCCTTGGAACCTTTGTTCATAATGTTGAGATGAAACCAGGGAAGGGCGGACAGCTGGCGCGGAGCGCTGGAAGCTATGCGCAGCTTGTTGCAAAAGAAGGAGAATATGGTCATGTAAGATTGCCCTCCGGAGGAGTGAGACTGGTCAACCTGACGTGCACGGCAACTATAGGCCAGGTGGGAAATATTGATCACGAGAATATCACCATCGGAAAAGCCGGCAAACCCAGATGGGAGGGTATAAGGCCTACCGTTCGAGGGACAGCAATGAACCCTGTTGACCATCCCCTTGGCGGTGGTGAAGGAAGATCAAAGGGTGGCCGCCACCCGTGTTCACCGTGGGGACAGTTGTCCAAGGGTCTTAAAACGAGAAAGAACAAGAGAACCAATAAGTTCATTATAAAACTCAGAGGGTAGGAGGTTTCCGTGGCAAGGTCTCTCAGTAAAGGGCCATATTTAGAAGAAAAGCTGGCGAAGAAAGTTGACGAAGCCAAGGGATCGAAGGGTGCAAGGGTGATCAAAACATGGTCGCGAAGATCTACCATCATACCCGATTTCGTGGGACTCACGTTCGCGGTACACAACGGAAAGAAGTTCATACCTGTGTTTGTTACTGAAGAAATGGTTGGTCATAAACTGGGCGAGTTTTCTCCCACAAGGACATTCCATAGCCATTCCGGGGATAGGAAGGCTAAGGTAGCAAAGAAGAAGGAATAGACACTATGGAAATTACGGCAAAAACACGAATGATTCGGATATCTCCTCGCAAGGTGAGGATTGTCAGCGATTTGATCAAGAAAAAGGATGTCAACGAAGCCATGGGCCTTCTCACATACATGCCCCAGAAAGCATCCCTCATTCTCAAAAAACTTCTCGACAGCGCCATCGCAAACGCGAAGCAGAAAAAATACGTTGATATCGATAATCTCTATGTGAAAAATGTTCTCGTAGATGGCGGGCCGATGCTGAAAAGATTCCTTCCAAGAGCAATGGGGAGGGCGACGAAAGTTCGGAAGAGAGTAAGCCATATTACGCTGATATTAGACGAATCATAATCTGGAGGTTCAATGGGTCAAAAAACACATCCATATGGTTTCAGACTTGGGACGATTAAGACGTGGGATTCCAAGTGGTTTGCGGCGAAAAACTATGCGAAATTCCTCCATGAGGATATTACGATAAAAGCATACCTGAAGAAAAAACTCTATCAGGCAGGCATCTCAAAGATTGAGATAGAACGTGCTGCCAATAAAGATAAAAGGGCCAAGATAAATATCTACACATCGAGGCCCGGACTTGTTATCGGGAGAAAAGGCGCCGAAGTGGAGAACCTGAAGAAAGAACTCCAGCGCATTACTGACAAGGAAGTGATCCTCAATATTACTGAAGTTAAAAGACCTGAAGTAGACGCGCAGCTTGTGGCGGAAAATATAGCCCTCCAGATGGAACGAAGGGTTTCCTTCAGAAGGGCCATGAAGAAAAATGTTTTGCAGGCAATGAAATTTGGCGCCAAAGGAATTAAGGCGATGTGCGCCGGAAGGCTTGCCGGAGCTGAAATGGCAAGAACCGAGTGGTATCGGGAAGGCAGAGTGCCTCTTCAGACCATCAGGGCCGACATAAATTATGGCTATGCCGTTGCATCGACGAAATACGGCGTCATAGGCATAAAAGTTTGGATTTTTAAAGGTGAAATTTATCAGGAGGCACGGTAATGCTCACGCCGAAACGGGTAAAATATAGAAAACAGCAGAAGGGCAGAATGAAAGGCATTGCCCGGAGAGGCAACGTAGTGAGCTTTGGAGATTTCGGTCTGCAGGCCACAGAGGCCGGTTGGGTTACCGCCCGCCAGATTGAAGCGGCCCGGATTGCCTTGACACGCTACGTAAAAAGAACGGGTAAAGTATGGATCCGGATATTTCCCGACAAACCGATCACGAAAAAACCTCTTGAGACAAGGATGGGAAAGGGAAAAGGCCCCAATGAAGGATGGGTGGCAGTCGTGATTCCCGGAAAGATCCTTTACGAGATTACCGGCGTTCCCGAGGATAAGGCGCGAGAAGCATTGAGAATAGCATCTTTTAAACTTCCTATCGGAACGAAGTTTGTCGCAAGAAGTGAGGAACTATGAAAGGGAAAGAATTCCAGGAACTGACAAAAGAAGAGCTTTTGAAAAGGAAGAAGGACATAAAAGAGGAGCTTTTGAATCTGAGATTTCAGCATTCCACAGGACAGCTAGAAAATACCGCACGGATGAAGCTACTGAAAAAGGATGTGGCAAGGATTGAAACAGTTTTACGCCGGAAGGAATTAAACGCCTAAAGAGGTTCATATGGAATTGAAACGAGAGACAAGCAAGAGAAAGATGATAGGGATTGTCGTTAAGGATAAGATGGACAAGACCATCGTTGTGGAAGTGGAAAAATTCCTGAAACATCCGAAGTACCATAAGTACATGAAGAGGAAAATGAGATATAAAGCCCATGATGGAACCAATGCCTGCAAAATAGGCGATGAAGTTTTGATTACGGAAGCGCGACCCGTCAGCAAGGACAAGAGATGGCTGGTCAAAGAGATCATCAAGAAAGAAGAGCTTTCGGCAGGCGAGAAAGAGGTGGGAAATGATACAGGAGAGATCTAAACTTGAAGTGGCCGACAATTCAGGCGCCAAAAAGCTCGGTTGTATAAAGATCCTCGGTGGTTCGAAGAGAAGATATGGAACGGTAGGGGACATTATTGTCTGCTCTGTGAAAGAAGTGATCCCTAACGCGAAGGTGAAGAAAGGCGAAGTTGTCAAGGCAGTGATTGTAAGGACCAAAAAAGAGATCAGAAGAACCGATGGGTCCTACGTGAGGTTTGACGATAATTCGGCGGTTATTATAAACCAGTATAATGAGCCCGTCGGGACGAGAATCTTCGGACCCGTGGCAAGGGAGCTTCGTGCAAAGAAATTTATGAAGATTGTATCATTGGCCCCTGAGGTTGTGTGAGGGAGAGCGTGAGGTAGCGATGCAAGAAAAACAATATCATGTGAAAAAAAACGACCTTATAATGGTCACTACAGGCAAAGACAAGGGGAAGACCGGCAAGGTTTTACGAATATTGACGAAGAAAGACCGGTTGATCGTAGAGAAAATCAACATGGTAAAGAAACACGTCAAGCCAACCCAGAAAGCCAAGGGTGGTATTATGGAAAAAGAGAACCCCATCCATATTTCCAATGTCATGATCTTTTGCGAAAAGTGTTCAAAGCCCGTGAGAGTCGGGAAGAAGATCCTAGAAGATGGGCAAAAGGTCAGGTTCTGCAGAAAGTGCGAAGAGGTTATTGATAAGTAGGAGGCAATGGTTTGAAAACCGAGTTTATGGAATTTTATGAAAAAGAAGTAAGACCAGCTCTCGTAAGGAGATTCCAGTATAAGAACGTCATGGAAGTGCCGAAAATCGAAAAAATCACTGTCAATATCGGACTCGGCGAAGCACTGCAGAATATAAAGGTTCTTGACAGCGCATCGGGCGATATGAAGGCCATAACAGGGCAGAAGCCGGTTATCACAAAGTCAAAAAAATCTATCGCCTCTTTCAAATTGAGAGAAGGCCAATCCATCGGCTGTATGGTGACGCTCCGGAGAGAGAGGATGTACGAGTTTTTACATAAGCTTGTGCATATCGTTCTTCCCAGGGTGAGAGACTTCAAAGGGGTGTCTCCCAAATCCTTCGATGGCAGAGGTAACTATACTCTGGGACTTAAGGAACAGATTATCTTTCCGGAAATAGAATACGATAAGATCGACAAGGCAAGAGGAATGAATATTACCGTTACGACAACGGCAAAAACAGACGAAGAAGGTTTCGAACTGCTGAAACTCATGGGAATGCCTTTCAGGACCTGATGGAGGAATAATGGCAAAAAGATCAATGATAGAAAAAGCAAACAGAACACCGAAATTCAAGGTAAGAGCCAAGAATAGATGTCAAGTCTGCGGCAGGCCAAGAGGGTATTTACGGAAATTTCAGATGTGCAGGATATGTTTCAGGCTGTATTCTCTCAGGGGAGCAGTCCCCGGTGTACTAAAATCGAGCTGGTGAGGTGGCTATGAGTATGGTAGATCCGATTGCCGATATGCTTACAAGAATCAGAAACGCGATCATGGCACGCCATGAATTCGTGGATATTCCTTATTCAAATATGAAATTAGCCATATCGAAAATACTTAAGGATGAAGGATATATAAAGAATTACAAGACATTCATCGATGAAGCACGGAAGAAATTTCTCAAGGTCTATGTCAACTATGATGAAAACAGTAAAAGTGTTATTACCGGCCTGAAAAGAATAAGCAAATCGGGCAGAAGAGTATACGTGAAAGTGGATGCTATACCGAAGATGCGAAACCGGATCGGTCTTGTTATTCTCTCAACATCAAAGGGTCTTATGACGGACAGACACGCGAGTAAAAATAAAGTTGGAGGGGAACCCCTCCTCATGGTTTGGTGAGGTGTGAAATGTCGAGAATAGGGAAGATGCCCATTATGTTGCCTCAGGGGACGAAGTTGGAGCTTACGGATGGTGAGGTTATAGTGACGGGCCCCAAAGGTTCTCTGAAGAGACCTTTCCTGGAAGGGCTAACCCTCAGTGTTGATGGGAATGTCGCTGCAGTTCAGCGCGCCAGTGACGAGAAGAAAATAAGGGGATACCACGGACTCATGAGAACGCTCATTGCCAACATGGTGGACGGCGTAGCCCGGGGGTTCGAGAAAAAACTTGAGATAGTAGGCATCGGATATCGCGCTGAGCTTCAGGGCGGCAACCTTGTATTCTACCTCGGCTATTCCCATCCGATCACATTCCCTTTGCCCAAAGGCATAACCGCGCAGGTTGAAAAACAGACAGCTATTACGATCCAGGGGATCGATAAAGAGTTGCTTGGACAGACTGCTGCGAAAATACGAGGCTTACGAAAACCTGATGTATATAAGAACAAAGGCGTAAAATACGCTGGTGAAGTTCTGCGGAAGAAAGCAGGCAAAAGCGGGAAGAAATAAGGAGTAAAGGATGCAAAGGAAAGAAAAAGTTGAAGCCCGGGAAAGAAGAAAGAAACGGATGAGAAAGAAAATCCAGGGTACGAAAGATAAGCCGAGACTCTGCGTCTACAAGAGCTTGCAGCAAATGTACGCTCAGCTCGTTGACGATTCGGAGAATAAGGTGATTACCGGACTATCGACGCTCCATAAAGAAATCAAAGCCACCATAAAAAGTGGCGGCAACATAGAAGCCGCAAAAAAAGTGGGAGAAGCAATCGGCAAAAAGGCAATTGATCTGGGCCTTACCCAGGTTGTCTTTGACAGGAATGGTTTCAAATACCACGGACGGATAAAAGCACTTGCGGAAGGCGCGCGGGAAGCAGGATTAAAATTTTAACAGGAGGTTGTGTTGGCCGAGAGAAAGCGAATAGACGCGGGTGAACTCGAGTTACAGGACCGGTTAGTATACATAAACCGTGTTGCGAAAGTGGTGAAGGGGGGGCGGAGATTCAGCTTCAGCGCAATCGTCGTCGTCGGTGACGGCAACGGGCGCGTTGGTTATGGGCTAGGAAAAGCCAACGAAGTCCCGGACGCCATACGAAAGGCCGTCGAGAGGGCGAAGAAGGATTTAGTCGAGGTGCCCGTAGCAAAAGGCACGATCCCCCATGAGATAATGGCAAAATACGGAACGAGTCAGGTGTTCATGAAGCCGGCAAGCGAAGGCACCGGTGTTATCGCCGGCAAGGCGGTTCGAGCCGTTGTTGAGGTTGCGGGCATTACGAATATATTGACGAAATGTTACGGTTCGAGAAACTACCATAATGTGGTAAAGGCGACAATAAAGGGCCTTGCAATGCTGAAATCGCCCGAGGCGGCTTTGAAACAAAGAGGAAGGCTCAAAGGCGAGGTGGGTTAAGATGGGTCATCTCAAAATAAAGTGGACAAGAAGTACCATCAGTTGTACCGATGATCAGAGAGCGACTGTAAAGAGTCTCGGTTTCAAGAGGCTGTATGAGGAAAAAACAGTGAAAAATTCGCCTGAGATACGGGGTATGGTAAAGAAGGTGATGCACCTTGTTACTGTTTTGGAGGATTTTCGATAAATGAAACTATCAGATTTAAAACCAAATCCAGGATCGGTAAGAGCGCGTAGGCGGGTCGGAAGAGGCACGGGTTCAGGCCTCGGGACTACTGCAGGATACGGTAACAAGGGACAGCGCTCAACAAGCGGAGGCACAAAGGCCAAAGGTTTTGAAGGCGGCCAGATGCCGCTTACGAGAAGGATCCCCAAGAAAGGGTTCAAAAATCCTTTCAGAAAAGAATATAGTCTCATCAGCATCGGAGACTTGCGCGTTTTCAAAGGAAAGGAGAAGGTGGGTATCGAAGAGATTCTTCATGCTGGCTTCATAAAGAAGATGAAAGATGGCGTTAAATTATTATCAGACGGGGAGATAACTTTTCCCCTCAAGGTTGTCGTTCACAAGGCGTCACAAAAGGCCATCGAGAAGATACAAGCTCAGGGTGGCGAAGTGGAGGTCTTACTGTAATGAGCGGTTTCCAGAACATTGGAAAGATACCCGAACTCAAGCGAAGGATCATGGTATCTCTTGCGTTGCTTGCGGTATACCGGCTTGGTGTCCATATACCGACACCGGGAATAGACGGCAGGGTACTGGCCGGAATTATGGAGAGGATGAAAGGTACAATCCTTGGTTTCTTCGACATGTTCGCAGGAGGGGGCCTGGAGAGGCTTTCCATATTTGCTCTGGGCATCATGCCATACATCAGCGCATCGATCATACTCCAGTTGCTTACCGTTGTTGTGCCGACGCTTGAAAAGCTGTCCAAAGAGGGCGAAGCAGGCAGGCGGAAAATTACCCAGTATACCCGGTATGGAACCGTGGTGATCAGCATTATTCAAGGGTTCGGCATTTCCATGTATCTCGAACAGATGCGTGGAGCGGGCGGAGAGGCTGTCGTCTATCATCCGGGATGGTCATTCAAACTCATGACAATGATTACTCTCACCGCCGGAACGGCCTTTATCATGTGGCTCGGCGAACAGATAACGGAAAAGGGTATCGGGAACGGTATATCCCTGATCATCTTTGCCGGTATTGTGGCGCGGATGCCCAATGCCATTGCCAGCACCGCGACCCTTGTCAACTCAGGCGAGATGAACTGGTTCAAGGTTCTGGTAATCCTTGTGCTCATACTTGGCGTTATCGCCTTCATTATCTTTATGGAAACATCACAGAGGAGGATACCCGTCCAGTACGCAAAGCGGATTGTGGGCCGTAAAATGCTTGGAGGGCAGACAACCCACCTGCCACTTAAAATCAACACCGCCGGGGTCATACCTCCGATCTTCGCATCCTCAATCATGACATTTCCCGTGATGATTTCGAACTTTATTCCCTATGAGCCTGCCAAGAAGTTGGCCCAGATGTTTAATCAGGGTTCGGTGCTTTTCGAGGTTTTCTATATCGGATTGATTATCTTTTTTTGTTATTTTTACACCGCCATTGTTTTCAATCCTGACAATGTGGCAGACAACATGAAGAAGTACGGCGGTTACATTCCGGGGATAAGGCCGGGGAAGAGGACGTCAGAACACATCGATAAGATACTGACCCGGATAACGCTGGTTGGGGCGATCTACATCTCCTTCGTCTGTGTTCTCCCGACGATCCTGATGATGAAGTTCCACGTACCCTTCTATTTTGGAGGTACTGCCCTTCTCATCGTGGTCGGCGTTGCACTGGATACTATCCAGCAAATAGAGTCGCACCTAATTCTCAGGCACTATGACGGACTTGTGAAGAAAGGCCAGAGAGTTAAAGGGAGAAGGTAAGGTAGCAACAATTGCGGAATGGTTATATTAAAGAGTAAAGCCGAAATAGAGAAGATGCGAATTGCCGGCAAATGGGCCATGGAGATACTTCTTTACTTGAAGGACTTCGTGAAAGAAGGAATCAAGACCATAGAGTTGGAAATGCTGTGTGAAGAAAGGATAAAAAAAATAGGGAACATCAAGGCGGCCTTCAAGGGTTATAATCAATTTCCTTATTGTCTGTGTGTTTCCATAAACGACGAGGTAGTGCATGGTATGCCATCAGAACGGGTGTTGAAGGACGGTGACATTGTGAGCCTCGATTTTGGCACCCTCTTTGACAGTTACTATGGAGATGCTGCTATGACCTACGGAGTAGGAACAATATCGAAAAATGCTCAGGAGCTTCTCACCGTTACAGAAAGCGCGCTCTATAAGGGTATCGAAGAAGCCAAAGAAGGCAACAGACTTTATGATATATCGCATGCTGTCCAGAGTTGTGTCGAAGGGGCAGGCTTTTCGGTAGTGAGGGACTTTGTCGGTCATGGGATCGGCCGGGGCCTGCACGAGGAGCCTCAACTCCCGAATTATGGAGAAAAAGGCACAGGTACACGGCTGAAGCCGGGTATGACTCTTGCTATAGAACCTATGGTGAATATGGGGGGTAGTGAAGTGTATATAAAGGCAAACAGATGGACAGCGGTAACGAAAGACGGGAGCCTGTCAGCTCATTTTGAGCACACTATCGCAATCACGGATAACGGCCCCGAAATCTTGAGCGTCGTGTAGAATATTATGCCAAAAGGTGAAGGAATAGAAATTGAAGGAACTGTAATTGAACCGCTCCCTAACGCGATGTTCAGGGTGGAACTCCCCAATGGGCATAAGGTCCTCGCCCATGTATCGGGAAAGATGCGTATGCATTATATCAAGATACTGAAAGGGGATAAGGTTGTGGTGGAACTTTCGCCCTATGATTTGACGAGGGGCAGGATCATTTACAGGGTCAAGTAGGAGGGAGAGATGAAGGTAAAACCTTCTGTAAAAAAGAGATGTGACAAATGCAAAATTGTAAAAAGAAAGGGTGTCCTGAGAGTTATATGTGAAAACCCAAAACATAAACAGAGACAGGGTTAAGGAGGCATAACGTGGCAAGACTTGCTGGTGTTGACATACCGAGAGAGAAAAGGATAGAAGTGGCGCTCACATATATATACGGTATTGGGAAGACTTTCTCCAACAGGATTCTCGCCGAGGCCGGTATTGATCCGAACAAAAGGACCAGTGCGCTTTCTGATGAAGAAGTTGCCAAAATCAGGGAGATTCTGGAGAGGAACTACAAGGTTGAAGGTGATCTCAGAAAAGAAGTAAGCATCAGTATCAAGAGGCTCATGGATATAGGGTGTTACAGGGGCTTGAGACATAGAAAAGGATTGCCGGTAAGGGGCCAGAGGACGCGGACAAACTCCCGGACAAGAAAAGGTCCCAGAAAGACTTCCATGAAACGAAAATAATGAGGTGGTAGATGGCAAAAACCAAGAAAAGCACAAAGAAGAAGGTTAAAAAGAATATACCCGTTGGCGGTGCTTATGTACAGTCAAGTTTCAATAATACGATTGTTACCATTACCGATCCTCAGGGCAATGTTGTAGCGTGGTCGAGTGGCGGAGTCGTGGGATTCAAGGGATCTCGTAAGAGCACTCCTTTTGCAGCTCAGCTTGCCGCGGAAAACGCAGCCAAGAAAGCCATCGAAAACGGAATGAAAACAGTTGACGTCTATGTGAAGGGACCCGGAGCAGGCCGAGAGGCGGCACTCAGGGCTCTTCAGAGTGCAGGTTTGAAGATCCACCTTATCAGAGATATTACTCCCATTCCACATAACGGGTGCAGACCACCCAAAAGAAGACGAGTGTAAGGAGGCAGGCATTGTCAAGATACATAGGACCATCATGTAGGTTATGCCGGAGAGAAGGCGTTAAGCTTTTCCTCAAAGGGGAGAGGTGTTATACCGAGAAGTGTGCTATCGAGAAGAGAAACTATCCACCCGGTCAGCATGTAGATACGAAGAGCAAATTTCAGGAATATGGTCTGAGGCTTCGTGAAAAACAAAAACTGAGAAGAATATACGGTCTCAGCGAAAAGCAGTTCAAAAGATTTTTTACCATGGCGGAAACAAAAGAAGGTATTACCGGGACGAATTTTCTTGTCCTCCTGGAAAGAAGGATCGATAACATGGTCTTCAGGCTTGGATTTGCCACGTCACGGAAAGAGGCGAGACAGCTCGTATCCCATAATCATATTATAGTAAACGGTAAAAAGGTGGGCGCACCCTCATATATTGTGAGAGCGGGGGACGAGATCGAGGTAAGGCACAAGGCTTTGCCGAGCGTGCGGAACGCCCTTGAATCAGTTGTACGGAGAGGTATGCCTTCATGGATTGAGCTTGATAAAGAAAACATGAAAGGTGTGATCAAGCTGCTTCCGACACGGGAAGATATTACAATGCCTATTAAGGAGCAGCTCATTGTAGAGTACTACTCACGATAGTCTATACCCCTACCAAGGAGGGTACGTACATATGTTTGAAAAAAATTGGCAAGAACTCATAAAACCTTCGAAGATCGAGATTGAAAAAAAGGAAGCAAATTATGTGAAGTTCTCCACGGAACCCTTTGAACGGGGATACGGGATAACCGTCGGTAATTCTCTCAGAAGGGTACTCCTTTCTTCAATCATGGGTGGCGCTATAACGTCCGTATGGATCAATGGAATTGATCACGAATTTGCAACCATCAGAGGCGTCAAGGAAGATGTGACGGAAATCATACTCAACATGAAAAAAGTCGTTTTGAAGATGACTGATGACAGGCCTATCACGTTAAAGATTGATGTAAAAGGAAAGAGAGAGTTAAGGGCAGGCGATATTACCCATGAGGGTAATGTTGAGATCGTCAACCCGGATACGCACATTGCCACGTTGAACAGTGAAGCGAAATTATATATGGAGATGAAGGCGAAACTCGGGAGAGGATACGTGCCTTCCGAATCGAATGTTGACGAGAATGAACCTATCGGCACTATACCGATTGATTCAATTTTCTCTCCTATCAGAAAGGTGAGCTATAACGTTTCACAGGCAAGGGTCGGACGAAGAACCGATTATGACAAACTGACCATGGAAATATGGACGGACGGGAGCGTCAATCCCCTTGATGCGCTTTCCTTTGCCGCAAAGATCATTAAAGAACAGATGCGCATCTTTATAAACTTTGAAGAACTGGAAGAAAGTGACGGTATTGAGGACAGGGGCGGCGAGAAATCTGATTTCAATGACAACCTGTACCGGAGCGTTGATGAACTGGAACTCTCCGTGAGAAGCGCCAATTGTCTGAAGAACGCCGATATCAAATATATCGGTGAATTGGTGCAGAAATCCGAGCAGGAAATCCTCATGACGAAAAACTTTGGTAGAAAATCGCTCAATGAGATAAAAGAGATCCTCTCCTGTATGGGGCTCAGGCTGGGTCTGAAATTGGATAATTTTCCACCACGGGACGATCTTGACAAGATGGTGCTCAAGAAAAAAGATCATATATAGAGGTTGACCATGAGGCATTTAAATCGAGTTGCAAAACTGAACAAATCGAAAAGTCATAGAAAGGCGCTTTTGCAGAACCTCGCCAACGCTCTCTTTGACCATGAGAGAATAACGACAACGAGCACGAGGGCCATGGAGTTGAAAAAGGTGGTGGACAGGGTCATCACACTTGCAAAGAGAAAAGACCAGCATTCCATGAGACTCGTTTTTAGCATGTTGCGGGATAAAGATATCGTCAAGAAGTTGTTTGCCGATATTGTCGATCGGTATAGCGCGATTAACGGCGGTTACACGAGAGTTTTGAAGATTGGCAACAGAAAAGGCGACAATGCCCCTATGGCCATGATCGAGCTTACCCAGAGGAAAGAAAAAACAGGGAAGAAGGAGAAGGAAAAATCCAAAGAAACAAAAGAGACAAAGAAAGAAGCCGAGACAAAGAAGAAACCAAACACAAAGCAAGAAGCCAAAGAAAAAAAGGAAACCAAAGCCAAGAAAGAGCCAAAAGCCAAAACAGAAACCAAGACCAAAAAAGAACCAAAGGTAAAGAAGGAACCAAAGACAAAGAAAGAAGCCAAGACGGAGAATATGGAAACACAAGAAACGAAAGAAAAGAAACGGCGGAAAAAGGAAGAAGCGACAAAATAACTGATCTCGTATAGCATCACTGGGAGATCGTTCAACGGCAGGACAACGGACTCTGACTCCGTGAATCAAGGTTCAAATCCTTGTCTCCCAGCCAAATAAATTCAGGGGGTTGCAAGAAATTGTAGCCCTTTTTCATTTCACTTTACCCCAGCATTGTGAAGTTTTTGTACCAGAAAAGCACAACTAATTATCCTTCAGTTGTCTTTTGGTGATAATCTATTCGAACGACTCTTCCTCTGCCCTCTATGCAAATGTTTCTTGGTCTGCAATATCAGCAATAACAATGCCGTTTGTTCTACAGGAATCTTGTCCACGATTTCCATTAGAAACACCCATGCCGACTCCTCGGTATCCACGGTCGTGATAAACTGAGCCAATAATGGTCGCTAAAATTGAGCCACTTGCTATCATGACTGGTTCATTTTCATCACCTCTTTCCCTATTTTTCCACGAAGCCTGTAGCTGTTACCCTTGATGTTGATTCACCACACTGTGATCCAACAGGCGGTCCAGGAATGCCGTGACGATGACCGGATCATGAAACAGTTCAGTCCAGTCGGAGAAGGCCTTGTTGGACGTGATAATGGTACTGGCCTTCTCATACCGGTTGGCAATGAACCTGAAAAAGAGGTTGCATTCCTCCCGGTCTATGGGCGTATAGCCCACCTCATCTACGATCACCAAGGCCGATTTATGGTAGCCTCTGGCTTTTCCCTTCCGCCCGGCCTCATGATCTTTTTTCAACTTTCCGATCAAGTCCTCCATGGTGGTAAAATAAATGCTCATGCCGGCCTGGCATGCCTTCAAGGCGAGCGATACGGCCAGATGGGACTTGCCGACGCCCGGAGGTCCCAAAAAAATTACATTGCCCTTCTGCCGGATAAAGGTCAGATCAAAGAGCGCCATCACCTGCTGACGGTCAATTTTGGGCTGAAAGGTAAAATTGAACTCATCAACGCTCTTGATAAAGGGAAGCCCCGATGTCTTGAGTGATGTTTCCACGCGACGCTGTTCCCTGCAGACAACTTCTTCT
The DNA here is from genome assembly GCA_963754785.1 of uncultured delta proteobacterium. GTDB lineage: Bacteria > Desulfobacterota > Syntrophorhabdia > Syntrophorhabdales > Syntrophorhabdaceae > PNOF01. The sequence continues at coordinate 129,209 of CAVWHH010000030.1, forward strand.
TCGAGGAGTTCATCGAGGAAGGCAAGATAGCTCTTCCCCTTTTCCTCTGACGTCTTCATCACCCTTTCCAGGATATCTCGTATACGGGGAAGCTTGAGCCGGATCAGACTGGTCTCAATACGATCGAGGACCAATGTATCACTCATACCCCCACCTCCCCGGCAACGCGGTCGTAGATATAGGAAGGTCTTATTTCAACATCCATATCATAGAACGGCTTCAGCGGGCTGATCGTACATCTGGCCCGGCCTTTGACATGTTTTGCCTGACCGTACTTGCGCCTGTTCATCTCCCGGTCCTTTTTCAGTGCGTCATAGAATCCTTTGTCCTGAATAAGGTGTCCATTGCCTTGAGGGATCTCATAGGTCACCATCAGGCAATCAGTATCGAAAATTCTCATCTCCCTGTCCTTGACGCGCAGAACAAGGTGCTTTCCTACCAGGGTATGGGGAACCACATAACTGTTGCCGTCAAAACGGACGGTGCAGTCCTTAGAGACCTTTCGGTAGACCCGGTACGAGGTATCAAATACCCTCAAAGGCAGTACCTGCAGACAGGGCCGCTCACGCTTGAATCTCTGTGACACTGATTCGTGGGTTGTTCCATGAATCCGTTCATCTTTGAGCTCAAGCCACTCAAAAAGATCCCTATTCGCTGTCTCAAGACAGACAAATCCGTACCCCCTCCAGAAACCTTCACGGATAAAGTGATAGGGTCTCTCGATCTTTCCCTTCACCCAGGCGGCATAGGCGGGCGTAACCTGCGGCTTGAATCCATAGTGCAACGCAAATCCCATGAGGGTATCGTTGAACTTGTTTTTACCGGCTATCTTTCCAATAAATACGTTCTTCATCCGGTCATAGAGAATCTCTTCGGTCACACCGCCGAAGTGATCGAAGGCATGAATGTGGCAATCCAGGAAAGTAGGCATATCGCACCGATCGATAAGCTCCGAATAGATCTTCCGAGAATAGCCGAGAATCATCGAGAAAAGATAAAGCTTCCTGACCGTGCCGTCAGCATTTTCAACCTGGAACTCCCCGAAATCCACTTGCGCCTGAAAACCCGGTTCTGTCTCAAAGCGCATATAGGCGATCCGCTGACGTTCATGCTTGATCTGATGGACTGACCTCTTTATTATCTCGTAACTCCCGGCAAAACCCATAGGGCGAAGCCGGTCGTATATCCACGTGGCCTTGTACTCCATGTCTTCATCGAGCCATGAATTGATGTTGCCCTTAAACGGATCAAGAAGGCTCTTCCTGTTTACCTTTCCCGAACCGGGCTTAAGAAGGATATCCTTGTTCTCGAGGTACTTCTTCACCGTGTTTCTGCTGATGCCCAGCTTCCTTGCTATCTCTCGCTGAGTCAATCCCTTCCTTTTCAATAATAGTATGTCCAAAATGGTCTCCTTTTTTTCAAATGTTCCACCTCGCATATGCTGAGATAAAAGCAATAGCATATCCTTTTCTCTCAGCAGTTCCACCCTAAAAGTGGCTCAATTCTTAACGACCATTATTGGCTCAGTGTATCACGACCGTGGATACCGGCTATTCCACATCATAAAAAGAAAGAAAGGCAATATGCATTAAACAAGTTAATTTTCGAAAGTGGCAATAGTAAGGTCACTGATGCGCCAAATCAATAGCACATTCGGTGACCCCCTTATTAGGGTCCCACTACCATGGTTGTGGGAGCAACTGCATTGACCTGGCTCCATGCGGTACCGTTCCATTGCCACAGGCCATTCCCCGGGCCGAAACTCCATACAATATCGAGCCTGAAGCCACCATATTGTTCGGAGCAACTGTATTCACCTGGCTCCATGTGGTACCGTTCCATTGCCACAGGCCATTCCCCGGGCCGAAGTCTCCATACAATATCGAGCCTGAAGCCACCATATTGTTCGGAGCAACTGCATTCACCTCACTCCATGTGGTGCCATCCCATTGCCAGAGACCGCCTGATCCGAAGTCTCCATACAATATCGAGCCTGAAGCCACCATATTGTTCGGAGCAACTGCATTCACCTCACTCCATGTGGTGCCATCCCATTGCCAGAGACCGCCTGATCCGAAGTCTCCATACAATATCGAGCCTGAAGCCACCATATTGTTCGCAGAGACCGCATTAACCTGGCTCCATTCAGCACCATTCCATGTCCAGAGACCGCCTGATCCGAAGTTCCCGTAGAGGAACGAGCCTGAAGCCACCATATTGTTCGGAGCAACTGCATTCACCTCACTCCATGTGGTATCGTTCCATGCCCAGAGACCGCCTGATCCGAAGTTCCCGTAGAGGAAGGAGCCTGAAGCCACCATATTGTTCGGAGTAACCGCATTGACCTGGCTCCATACAGTACCGTTCCATTGCCAGAGACCGCCTCCGGTGAAGTTGCCATAGAGCAAAGATGCGCCAGAGTCGTATTCCCAGAAGTCTTTTGTATACGACGATACACCATCGCTCCCCGTCCCTATGTAGCCCTTGTTCCCCATGGAGAAGCCCACGGCAAAAGTTCGCCCTGTCCCCCCGAAATTGGCCTCCTGAGTCCAGGTGTTGGCGGCAGGGTCGTACTCCCAGAAGTCCGTTAGATCACCTCCTATGTAGCCCTTGTTCCCCATGGAGAAGCCCACGGCACCGTCTCGCGCTGTCCCCCCGAAATCAGTCTTCTGTGTCCAGGCATTGGCGGCAGGGTCATACTCCCAGAAGTCTTTGTAATATGACGGAACAGTGCCATTATATCCCGTCCCTATGTAACCCTTGTTCCCCATGGAGAAGCCCAAGGCGCCACGTCGCTCTGCCCCCCCGAAATCGGCTTTCTGCGTCCAGGTGTTGGCGGCAGGGTCGTACTCCCAGAAATCTTTTCTCCATGCACCATTTAAGTCTTGTCCCGTCCCTATGTACCCCTTGGTCCCGATGGAGAAGCCCACGGCAGTGTCTCGCGCTGTCCCCCCGAAATCGGCCTTCTGTGTCCAGCTATTGGCGGAAGGGTCATAACCCCAGAAGTCGCTTGTATCTTCTGAACCATCCCATCCCGTCCCTATGTACCCCTTGGTCCCGATGGAGAAGCCCACGGCATTCTTTCGCGCTGTCCCCCCGAAATTGGCCTCCTGGGTCCAGCTATTGGCGGAAGGGTCATAACCCCAGAAGTCTTTGTAATATGCACCATTGTATCCCGTCCCTATGTACCCCTTGGTCCCGATGGAGAAGCCCACAGCATCAGATCGCACTATCCCCCCGAAATCGGCCTTCTGTATCCAGGTATTGACAGTCGCAGGGCTGTACGTAGAAGGGCTGTACTGCCAGAAGTCGTTTAGATATAATGACAAATCGAATCCCGTTCCTATGTAACCCTCGCTCCCGATGGAGAAGCCGACCGCTGTTAGCGCTACCCCCACGAAATCAGCCTTCTGTGTCCAGGTATTGGCGGCAGGGTCGTACTCCCAGAAGTCTTTCAATAAACCCTGATCATCCTCTCCCGTCCCTATGTAGCCCTCGCTCCCGATGGAGAAGCCAACGCCACCATCTCGCGCTACCCCCCCGAAATCAGCCTTCTGTGTCCAGGTATTGGCTACGGGGTCATACTCCCAGAAATCTACTGTGTCGTCGCCTGAATCATCCTCTCCCGTCCCTATGTAGCCCTTGCTCCCGATGGAGAAGCCCTCGGCAAACTCTCGCGCTACCCCCCCGAAATCAGCCTTCTGTGTCCAGGTATTGGCTACGGGGTCATACTCCCAAAAGTCCTTTGTATCGTAATATGAATCATCGGTTCCCGTCCCTATGTAGCCCTTGGTCCCGATGGAGAAACCCACGGCACCATATCGCGCTGTCCCCCCGAAATCGGCTTTCTGTGTCCAGGTATTGGCTACGGGGTCATACTCCCAAAAGTCCTTTGTAAATAAACCGTTATGACCATTGTAACCCTCTCCCGTCCCTATGTAGCCC
>CAVWHH010000031.1:0-27381 GCA_963754785.1 uncultured delta proteobacterium
TTCTTCGAGGTGAAAATTCTCTAGAACCGTAGGCTCTTAACCACAAGATTAGGTACTATAAATGCACTTTATTTAAGAAAGAACCAAAAAAATCACACAATAATTCCGTGACCCTTTAGGGGGTGCTTGTGAAAATATAAAGGGCATCTTACTTCCTTGCGTCCTTTTTTCCAATTGAGGGTTTTCCACAAAATTTGACAAACCTCCTGTCACTTTTTGACAAACCTCTTGTCACTTTGCATTGAACCAATTGCAGATCGGTTGAATGATTTACAGAGAAAGAAGTGATCAGCCTGAAAAGATACCCATTTCTGAAAGACCAGATTGAATCCGTCTTTTTCCATGACATCCCGTATCATGTCCATCATGCTCTGAATGAGTTGATCTCTGTCGGTCATGCCATTTCCGAAAACCACTACAGAATACAAAGAAGCGGTATTGGTTATGAGAATGTATTGGGAGCGGCCTGCCGTGAAAAGGCGGGCACTCCAGTCGGCGAAAGGGTTTGGATCGGGGGGACTTGAAGAAAGCTTGCTTTCTTTTATCTTTCTAGCCAGAGTGTTTCCAAGGCGAAGGATCATACCTGCTTACCGCACTTCCTCTATACTTGAAGAATTGCCACGAATCGATGATTCCTATGAGGTTACCTTCGATATATGGGCGGCAATGGCGTCGACTATCTTAGGCCATGCTCCTCCGTGAGGAAGATCATGACCCATGCCTTCGATGAGTAACAGTCTCGCATTCGGTATTGCCTGGACGGTGTCCACGCCAGCCTCTACCGGCAAGAGCGGGTCGTCCGTCCCGTGTATGACAAGAGTCGGTACCGTTACAGACACAAGATCTTTTCTCCTGTCGGGCTGGGATATCACAGCCAAGACCTGCCGAGCTGTCCCTTCAGGATAAAAAGAGCGATCGAATGCTTTAGTAACCAGCGTTCTCGTCCATGTCTCATCAAAGGCAAACCCGGGACCAGAGAATGCTTTAAAGAGTGATACCATATGTTCTATATGCGCTTCCCTTTCCCGGGGAGCCGGAGCGAGGAGAAGTTTCATCACTTGAGGATCTGCCGACGGGAGGTCGGTATTACCCGTTGTGGAGTAGATTGATACGAGGCTTAAGACACGTGAAGGGTGTCTAATGGCAATGGTCTGGGCGATCATCCCTCCCATAGAGGCGCCGCAGATATGGGCTTTGTTGACCTTTAAGGCATCGAGGAGACCTACCGCATCGTCTGCCATATCCATTAGGGTGTAGGCATGACCATCTTCACATTTTGTGGAGAGGCCAGCATCCCTGTTATCGAAGCGTATAATGTAGTTGCCTTCCGCCGCAAGATTCTTCCAGAGTTCGTCTTCCCAATAGATCAACTGATCGCTGAGCCCTCCAATGAGAAGAAGAGGCCGGTAGGAAGGATTTCCGAATGTGTCATATTCAATGTAGATACCGTTGGCGAATGCCTGAGGCATGTGATCTCCCTGGATAGTGAATAACCAGCTAATCCTTAAATATTTCTTTTGCTAATGCTACCAAAGGAGAGGAGAGAATGCAAGAAAGAAGAATTAAGACCTCCCTGTAGACCATGATGTCAATAGTGGACACTTCTCCCCCCCTTTTCTTCTCTCTCCTTCTTCCTCTTACTCCTCCCCTCCCTTCCTACACCCCCCTCCCCTCCCCCTCCCTTCCTCTCTCCTTCCCCCTTCTCCTCCCCCTCTCGCCCTCCCCCATCCTTTCCTCCTTCCCTCCCCCTCTCCCCCTTCCCTCCCAAAATAATATTCATGCTGCCTTCCTTCCCGCATAGAATTGCCGTTCATAAACAGCAGGTGATACGTATCCAAGTCGTCTCTGACGCCGTTGCCGATTGTAGAATATCTCAATATATTCTGTGATCTCTCTGATTGCCTTATCTCTTGTTGTATAGTGCTGATGATAGACAAGTTCATTCTTGAGCGTTCCCCAGAAACTCTCCATGGGGGCATTATCATAGCAGTTACCTTTCCTGCTCATAGAAGCTTTCATATTAAATCGATCAAGCAGTTTTCGGTATTCCCGGGAACAGTACTGGCTCCCCCGATCAGAATGATTGATAAGACCGGGCCCAGGATGTTTTCTCGCTACCGCCATCAGAAGGGAACTTATCACAAGGTCTTTGGTGATTCGTGGTCCCAGGGCGTAGCCTACAATCTCACCATTGAAGAGGTCTTTATGGGCAGCACAGTAGAGCCAGCCCTCGTCTGTAGAGACATACGTAATGTCGCTCAACCAGGCCCCATTCGGTGATGCTGCCTCGAAGTTCTGGTCCAGTAAATTTTCTGCCACAGGTAATGTATGTTTCGAGTGTGTAGTGGCTTTAAACTTCCTCACCTGTTTACAGCGTATCCCGAGCTTCTTCCTGATCCGTCTGATGCGGCATATGCCAACTTTGATGCCATGGTCAGCGAGGTCCTTCTGCAGTCTTTCGGGTCCACAGGTCTCGCGGGTCCTCTTATGAGCGGCCCTTATCTCTATTGACAGTCTTGCTTCCTCCGATGCGTGTTTTGAAGGGGGATGAGAAGACCATGCGTAATAACCACTCCGGGATACATTGAGCATATGGCACATAAAGGGAATTGTGTAGTTAAGCCGCAGTTTTCTCATGAGCGCGTACCTGACTGCGGCTCTTTCGCAAAGTACGCTGCCGCTTTTCGCAAGAAATCACGCTCCATTTTTACCTGGGCAAGTTCTCGTTTAACCTTCGCCAGTTCCATTGCTGTTTCTGTAAGGCTTTTCTTTGAGCTCCCCAAAGAGGAGAGCTTCCCTTTCCTTTCTTCTCTGATCCAATACGATATGGTTGATTTGGGAATTGATAATTTTCGCCCCACATCAGGTATTGTTAACCCCTGTTCGGTTATCAGCTTCACCGCCTCCTCCCGAAGCTCCTTTGTGTAAACTGCATTGGGAATCCGTTCCATTCCGACACCTCCGTTGTAGTATTGTACATCAACTTTGGTGTCCACTAAAAACATCTTACCTCAATATGACCTAAATCTCTGAGAATCAATGCCCGGTGTCCAACATGCGACAGGATTCATGGTATTCACAACCAAGTCTGGGCGTGTAAAAGTTGTAATTTCCTGAAAGGTACCAGAGGTTTGTATAAGTTCTATAAGATAGAAAAAAATATCTTGACAAGTTTCTTTCAAATCTGATAAAAAAATAATCTATTCATTCAAAATTAAAGTTGTTCGTGCGGGGGGTTATGGGAAGAAGTCCCGGAGAAAATGATGCTTCGAGAGACATCGGCGGAATTCTCTCTGCATACCCTTTTTTTTGTAATGCCATTCCAATTCAAAGGAGGACGCCATGCATTACACGAAATCAAAACTTTTCCGCCGGGCTGTCTGGTTTGTAACCGTTGTCTTTACGCTTTTCACCACACCCCATGTAGGGCTTGTTCTTCCGTACGTGGTTCGCTCTCTCGCGAATTTCGCTGTCTCCGATGCGTATGCGGAAGAAAAGGCAGAAACTGCCCCGACAGAGGAAACCGAGACAACTTCTCAGTCTTCAACAATGATGATGTCGGAAACAGGAGGAAACGGCTCAAATTCCGCAGGCGTCATGACTCCTTCAGTCGATACCTCCATATTCTCCGGTGCGGCAATGGCAAGCATCTCCATTCAAACCCCTCCCGGAAGGCTCGGTATTGCACCAAACCTTTCTCTTACCTATAACAGCTACCAGGGAAGTGGCTGGATTGGCATGGGATGGAATATCGATATGGGCTCCATCCAGAGGTCGACAAAGTATGGTGTCAATTATAATGCGAATAATTATGCCGCCGTTATCAACGGTTCTTCTTCAGACCTCGTTGCCCGGACCGACTGGGGAACAAACTACTACGGGGCGAAGATCGAGGGCTCCCTCTCCAAATACTATTACAATTCTGTCACCGGAGGTTGGCAAGTAACCACAAAGGACGGAACACAATACTATTACGGAACGACCGCGGCCTCCCGTCAGGACTTCAATAACCACCAAAATGTTTTTAAATGGTGCCTTGACACGGTCCAGGATGTAAACGGTAACTACATGACCGTCACCTACACAAAGGACCAGGGTCAGATCTATCTCTCCCAGATACAGTATACGGGTAACGGGAGCACCACCCCCACAAACTATGTGAACTTTTACCTTGATAGCAGCAGGACAGATGTTCCCTTAATGATGATCCCGAACTACCCGGTACTAACGGCCAAGAGACTGAAAACAATTGCAGTAGCAACCGGCAGCGGTCTGGTACGGGCATATAGGCTCACCTACGTGACAAGTGCGAGCACACAAAGGTCACTACTTTCAACCGTTCAGGAGTACGGGAATGACGTGACGCTTGACGGTACAGGCACGGTGACGGGAGGGACGAGTCTGCCTGCAACAACGCTCTCGTCCGATGAAACGCTCGCATACTCCGTGTCCCCTGGTCCGTCAATCTCCAACATGACCGATTGTTATGACTTTCATTCTACCTTCGTTCAGCTAGGCAATTTCAGGGGCACTGGCAGGATGGATATCCTGTACCTCACGACGAGCAGCCCCTACCAACTGAGGGTGATGCTTAACAACGGGGACGGCACGTTCACGCCAGGGCCATTGATCTCCAACATGACCGATTGTTATGACTTTCATTCTACCTTCGTTCAGCTAGGCGATTTCAATGGCGACGGCAAGACGGACATCCTGTATTACACAACTTCCGGCAAGCTGAGGGTGATGCTTTCCAACGGGGATGGCACGTTCACGAGCGGGCCATTGATCTCCAACATGACCGATTGTTATGACTTTCATTCTGCCTATATTCGACTGGGGGATTTCAACGGCGACGGGAAGACGGACATCATGTACAAGACGACTGCAGCCTACCAGTTTAAGATTATGCTTTCGAATGGTGACGGGAGTTTCGCTAACGGCGTTCCTTTCGTCATAAGCGACGCTTACGCCTTTGATTCAAGTTTAATCCAATTAGGCGATTTCAATGGCGACGGCATGACAGACATCCTGTACCTCACGACGAGTAGCCCCTATCAACTGAGGGTGCTGCTTTCCAACGGGGACGGCACGTTCACGAGCGGGCCATTGATCTCCAACATGACCGATTGTTATGACTTTCATAATACCTTCATCCAATTAGGCGATTTCAATGGCGACGGCAAGACGGACTTCCTGTACCTCACGAACAGCCCCTACCGACTGCGGGTAATGCTTTCCAACGGGGACAGCACGTTCACGAGCGGGCCATTGATCTCCAACATGACCGATTGTTATGACTTTCATTCTGCCTATATTCGACTGGGGGATTTCAACGGGGACGGGAAGACGGATTTCATGTACAAGACGACTGCAGCCAACCAGTTTAAGGTTATGCTTTCGAATGGTGACGGGAGTTTCGCTAACGGCGTTCCTTTCGTCATAAGCGACGCTTACGCCTTTGATTCAAGTTTAATCCAATTAGGGGATTTCAACGGCGACGGCATGACAGATATCATGTACCTCAACAACACCAGCCCTTACCATGAAAAGCTCATATACTCCGTTGCCTCCCCCGATCTTCTCATATCCCTCACCAACCCCTTGGGTGGCACCACCTCCATCGCCTACACCCCTTCCTCCGCCTATCAAAACACCCTCCTGCCCTTCATCCTCCAGACTGTTTCTTCCATCACGCAGAACGACGGTCTGGGACATGCCTATACCACACAGTATTCCTATGCCGGCGGGCTTTACGACTTTGTCGACAGGGAATTCCTCGGCTTTCAGCAGGATACGTCCTACCAGATGCTTAATCCCTCAACCTATGAATCAATGACACAAACCTGGTACTATCAGGATGTGACCCGGCAGGGCATAATCGAGGCCCAGCTTACCACCTCCTGCGAAGGCCATACCCGGCAGATAAACAACACCTGGTCTATCGGAACCCTCACCACAGGTGTCACCTATCCCCGCCTTGACAACGTCGCGTCAACAAGCACCGATGTCGGCTATACCCCATATACCTCTTCCATCAACTATTTTTATGACCCCACCTACCTCGTCGTAACGGAAGAAGACAAGTACGGTATGGCCCCGGGCGATACGATGCATACCTACTATACCTACGCCAACTACACAACGCCGTGGATACTTTCCAAACCCACAAACGTAACGGTCACGAATTCCTCCAACGCTATCGTGAGCAGCAAATGGATGACTTACAACTCCGCCACCGGTCAACTTCTCACCCAGGAGGTCTGCAAGAGCGATACCCCGGCTACAGGCTGCACAAGCAGCAACCCAACCCAGAATCCCGTGACATCCTATGCCTATAATACTGCCTATCTGGGCAACACCTCTTCGGTCACCGATCCGAGGGGCTACATAACAACCTTCACCTATGACACCACGAATACCTTCCTCACTACGACCACAAACCCCCTGGACCAGATAACCACCAAGACCTATGATCCGGGAACGGGCAACGTTCTCAGTATCACTGCCCCGTATCTTCAGGGGACAGGATACTCTATCTCCTACCAGTATGACGCCTTGGGCAGACCCATCCAGGAGACTCGCCCTGACGGAGGATACACGACGTATCAGTACGCCAACCTGGATAATCCCGCCACCCAGTTCGTGGAGAAGAGGGAACACATAACCGGCGGCGCATCCGTGCTCGACCATTATACGGACAGCTTTTTCGACGGCATGGGCCGGACCTACACGATATGGGCAACAGGACCAGCCGGTGAGACCATCGCCAGCAATACCTTCTACGATAGCGTGGGACGGGTCTCGCAGAAATCGAATCCGTACTTGTATGGCATCGACACCCCGGTCTATACCACCCCTGCCTATGACGGCCTCTCACGCGTTATCAGTACCACTTATCCCGATGGCGGGGTAACAACCGCCTCTTACCGGGGACTCACGAAAGTGGTCTGTGATCAGTTAAACCACTGTACGACCTCCGTCTACGACGTCTACCAGAGGCTGAGACAAACAACAGACCCCTACGGCACAATCACCGCCTACACATACGATACCTTGGGCAATCTCACCCAGACCGTTGCCGCCTCCGGGGCGACCGAACAGAACACCACCACCATGGCCTATGACTCGCTCTCCAAGAAGAGGAGCATGACCGATCCTGATATGGGTTACTGGACATATTCCTATGACAAGGCAGGCAACCTCATCTCCCAGACGGACGCAAAGAGCCAGACCATCACCTTTACCTACGATGCCTTGAACCGTCTTGCGAGCAAGGTCTACTCCGACCACACCGTTACCAACACCTATGATGCGGCGCCATCAGGCTCAACGATCACCTGTGCTTCAGGGGTTTCAAACTGCGCCATCGGCATGCTCACCCAGACCCTCGATAATTCTTTCAACGAAAACAAGCTCGATCTCGTCCTTGGCCTCGACATCATGCAACGGGTCACCCAGAGCCAGAAGTTAACCGGAATAAGCTCCGTCACGATCAGCAAGACCTATGACACGGCAGGCAGGACCTATACCGAGACGTTATCCCCTGCCGGTCAGACTACAAATTCCTATGCCTATGTCTATGACGTGGCGGGCAATACCACCGGTGTCTGGGACTATACATTGGGGGTATATCAGGTCCAGTATACAAACTTCACCGCGGTGGGCCAGCCGCAGACGGCAAACTATGCGGACTCCACAGAGACAAACTACACCTATGATCCGTATATGAAGAGGCTTGCCACACTTCTCACGCAGAAGTTCACGAACGGCACACCCGTCACCACCCTGCAGAACCTTGCCTATACGTATGATCTGAAAGGTAATATCCTTACCCTAACCGATACGGTAAACAGCATTACCCACACCTATACGTACGACAATCTCGACAGGCTTACCTCCGCCACCGGCACGGGCACGAACGGCTACACCCAGACCTATGAATATGACAGAATTGGTAACATTACTTATAAATCCGACGTGGGCACTTACGCATATGCCTATGGTAGTCAACCCCATGCTGTCCAGGCCGCAGGCACCATGTCATTCCAGTACGACGCCAACGGTAACATGACGCAGAAAGTCTCAGGAAGCGGGACACAGAACATCACCTGGGACGCCGACAACAAACCTCTCTCCATCAACGGCGTACAATTCACCTATGACGGAAACGGTAACCGGGTGAGAAAGGTGGGCAATACCACTGTGCTCTACTTCGGCGAGGTCTACGAGCAGAGAGGCGGGGTGGGCATTATCCACCTCTTCGCCAACGGACAGCGCGTGGTCTCCATCCGTTCCGACGGGAATAACCAGTACTACCACGCCAACAACCTGGGTTCAGCCTCGGTTGTGACCGATGTCACCGGCACAGCGAGAGAGACGATCGAGTACTTCCCCTTCGGTTCATACCGGAGCAAACAGAATTTTGGTGGATCTTTTCCGAATGTGAACTACACCTTCACCGATCAGGAAGACGATAACGACACAGGGTTCTACAACTATGGTGCACGGCTCTATGATCCGGCGCTGGGGAGATTCATTTCTGCTGACAGCATCGTCCAGGATTCCGGGGATCTTCAGACATTCAACAGGTACAGCTATTGCTCAAATAATCCCCTGATCTATACGGATCCGAGCGGGAATTCGTGGTTGAGCCATGCCCTGGGCCACAGCGGCACCCACATTCTTGATAGTATCATTGAAGGGTTCGCGGCAGCAGCGGTATTCGCCACAGTTGCAATACTGGAGGCGGGGACATGGGGTACGGCCACTTCTTTATCGAGCGTCTTATTACAGCTTGGATGGGAGGACCTTGCCATTGCCGGTGCCGCTGGCGGCGCAGTGGGCGGTGCAACGTCAGCCGCCTTGAACGGAGGCAATTTATCATCTATACTGCAGGGTACGGTAATGGGTGCAGCAATGGGTGCTGTGACAGCGGGAATAACAGGCGGTTTCGCACCTGTAGACAGAGTTGCCGTAGGCTGGGCGATGGCAGGAATAGGTGCGGGAGTCGCGACAGCTACAGGAGGCTTAGATGGCCTTGGGAACTATGCGGCAGGTATAATGGGGGCCATGGCTGGAGCCAACGCAGTGAACTGGTTAGCAGATCCGCCTCCTCAAACTGCTTCTAATGTCAAGACAACAGGAGATAAGATATGCGATGCGGCTGCCAAACATGTTGGTGAATATGGCGACTATTGTAATAAGTTTGTTGTAAAGGTTCTAGGTGAGTCAATGAGTTTCCCCACTAAAGAAGGTTACTTTTATAGCCAAAATATACAAAACTCTTTATATTTAGACCAAGTCAATCTCTAATCAAAGGCGTTATAGTTAACTGGTCATATAACGGTTATGGCCACATGGGTTTTTATTGTCCTGGCATGCAAGCTGGATATGATTTTATTGCTTCACCCGGGCATGATGCGGGAAACGTCGTAGGCTGGAGTACTCTTAAGGCAAAAATAAATATTTTGGTGATTTAGGTATCGGATCTCCAAACTATTATATGTATAAATGGTGACTAAGGAGGTCAATGCATGAACGTCCTGTTAAAACTGAATGTGATGATTTTTGGCCTTATCTTTTGCGTTACTTGTTCTGCATTGTTAACCCAGGCCGAGCCAATTGATGCTTATAATGTTGCAGAGATTGTCACAATAAAGACGGGCAAGGAATCTACCGCTATGGGAAACCAATTTTTCTATGGCAAACATGCACCTTACGACAAAACATATGCTGGGTTTGCAGTTGACTCTACAGGTATAATCCTTATAAGCGATTTGCTTAAGACTAGGATTTACCGTGTTTCGGAGAAAGGAACGGTTTTACCTCCTCTGAAAAACAGCAAATTGGATACAAATATACCATGTTCATTCTGGCCAGAAAAAGTATGTTTGCTCGATAAAGATAAAATTGTTGTTCATGATACCTGCCAAGAGAAGGTAAGAATTTTTTCGGCTCGTGAGGGTGAGATAAATGATTATAGCCCAGGAATTAGGGTATTTGAAAACTTATATCGTTCGGTTCCTATTATTGATATTACATGCGAAAATGACACCATAAGTGTATCATTTGGTATACGCAGACCCCAAAGTCAACTTCAACCCGTCTATACCGACACTTATAATGCCCGTTTTGTGCTTCTCAATCGGAAGACGTTTGAAGAAGAGCGCGCGTATTATAAATGGAGACACGATACTCAACCGAATCCTTCTTATATAGTAAAATTTACTGACTCTGAGAAAAATTATTATGGATATCCGGCTGTCGATGATCCGGCTGCAAATTTCCTGCCACTATCAAAGTATTCACCTGATGGAGTTCTTCTCTGGACTATGAACGGGGCTTATTAGTAAAAAAACAAACTATAAAGTTCGTGATTATTTTACCATTGATGAAAAGACTGGTTGGGGACGAATGAAAGGAAAAGATTTTTTAATAGTTAATTGGTATGTTAGCGGAAATGGAACAATATATGCCCTTCTTGCAAACAATCACTTCTTAAAGGTGCTAAAAATAGCAAGACATGACTGATACCGAAATCAACCACCTCTTTTCCCATGACCCATGTTACTGTCCCGGATGGACCGGTTTTCTGAAAAACTACCCGAAAAATGGAATCATAGGGTGACTCCTTGCCCTCTCTTATGCTATCCAGACATCGTGTAACCTCTCTGAAGGCGAATTTTAGACAGGGCTCTCCCTTGCCCCCTTAAAGAATGCGATTTCATTGTGATACCGGCCTTAATCTTATCCTGACGATACAAGCCCAAGCTCCATGATTCTTTGTCGTGCAGAGAGCACTATCTCAAATGAGGGATGATCTGCGGCAAGCCGTATGAGAAGCTGTCGTGATCTTTCCATAATTCTTCCGGGAAGATTGATAAGGTGGAAACGGATAGCCTTCATCCTTCTCGTCACCCAAAAACCTTTGAGGATAAGATTCTTCAGAGCCGTATTCAGGTTGTGGGCAAGGACCATGATTAACCACCAGGCCGCATTCTCTGAGAAGTCCCCCGAGGGGAGCTTCCCCCCTGCTAAGTCTTCCTTCATCACGGAATGAGCTTCTTCGGATTTGCCACAGCGCTCATGCTGCCAAGGGATCAGTTTGTCTCCCTCCCAGTCCATATTGGTTACGATCCCGAAGAGCTTGTACTGGGTGCTCTTAACGGTGATGGTCTGAAAGGGAAGCATATTGGGAAGGTTGGGTTGTTTTAACAACTCCCGGATGGCTATATAGCGGTAGGGTTCTGTCTTTTTGGTTGTGGCACTCTTATTGGGGACAAAGCAGACCTCCGCATATTCTCCGGAGATTGACCCTTTGTATCGAAAAGGGGATGCCACTCTTTTTCCTCATGGACCGCTTTTTTGAATTCAGGGGTAACATCACAGCCTATGGCAAACTCAATTCTGCCGAAGCGGGGGTGCTTCTTTTCGTCATTACAGTATGTGAGCAGATCATGCTGATACCCTGCCGTATCGGAGCGGAGTCTCACGGTCTTTACTCCTTCGGGGAGAAGAGAGAGGGCTTTTTTCAATACCCTCAACTGTTCGTATCCCGCTGGGACATTGCCGTCTCTGAACTCTGTATGAAGCATAAGCCCCAGTTCTGCCCAGTAGGTATGTAAGGGCTGATAGGCTTTGTATCCCTTATACGAGAAGAGGCCCTCTTTTTTCTGTGTGGCAATAAGGGTGGCATCCATATCGAGGGTGGCGCACTGACGGGATTCTTCGTATAGATCGCCCTGACAAGATCGCTCTGGATCAGCTCAAGGGCAGTAAGCATCTCAGTGAGAGGAGGGATCACTGCCTTGCCTTCGGTGCGAACATAGTCTTCGTGGAAAGCAGAAAGATACCGGAATACCGCTGAGGCGGAAGGAACTGACCGGTGCTTTTCCTTACGCCATCGTCTCTGTGTCTGTCGTCGTTCTTTCCTCGGAAGACCTTTCAGTTCAATGCGTTGGAGTATGCGGCAGAATCCTTCATCGGCTTCGAGGAGACGAAGGTCATCAATACAATCTCCTCCTGCGAGGTTTAAGAGGATAAGGGAGAGGATGATCTGCTCGTCTGTCCATCCCTGCACCTTTGTATGCAGGTGTGATGAGATGCTTTCCCCCAGATTTAGAACGGAGGCCAGGTCCAGATAGACGGGAAGGCCTGCAAGGGCTGTCATGCCCGAATCAGTTTTTTCTTTTTCATACTTGTAAGGGAGGACGCCTTGTGCCATAATTGATTCACCTCGTTGGTGATAGATTTGGTTGTGCTAATCTATTCTATCACGCCTGTTCATCAGGGCCAACGAGGTTTTTTATTATTTTTGATGGTGGATCATGGAATTTTCTTTTCTGGAGGGTATAGCCTCAGTTTCGCTCCTGGAAGAGTTCAACAGTAAAAAATCCTTTACGTTCTTGTTCACAGTATGATAGATATCTCCCATGGCGGAGGAAATACGGTACCGGGGAAGGATTTACACCGAACGGGAGTTCGGTGAGATCCGCGATCTGATCGCCCGGAATCCAGGCTTAAGCCGGTGGTCCCTCTCCAGGGAGCTCTGCCGGAAGTGGAACTGGGTGCAGGCAAACGGCGCCCTTAAGGACATGCTCTGCCGCAGTCTCCTCGTCGTACTCGACCGCGAAGGGGCGATCACGCTTCCTCCCCGCAAGCAGCAGCCTACCTTCCATCTCAGAAGACGGAGGCCTCCCCCCACGTTGTTGCTTGATACATCACCGGTGGCCGGGAAGCTCATCGACGTAAAACCGGTGACCCTCACGATGGTGCGCCGTACTCCTCTCGAGCACGTCTACAAGAGCCTCATCCATGAGTACCATTACCTGGGCTATACGACCCCTGTCGGTGAGCACCTGGAGTACCTCGCCTTCTCTAACGGCCGGCCCATCGCCTGCATCGGCTTCTGTTCCGCTCCCCGCCACATCGGGGCACGAGACCGCTACCTCGGGTGGAACCAAAAAGAGCGGATGGCCAACCTCCACAAGATCGCCATGAATACCCGGTTCCTCATCCTGCCCTGGGTAACCGTTTTACACCTGGCCTCGTATCTTTTAGGGCTCATGGCGAGGCGCATCGCCTCGGACTGGAAAGCGGTGTACCATCATACGATTGTATGGCTCGAGACCTTCGTCGATCCCGAGCGGGGATTCACCGGAACCTGCTATAGGGCAGCAAACTGGTGCGACCTGGGCCTCACTACGGGAAGGGGAAAGAACGACCATACGAACAAGCCGAACCGGAGTTTAAAACACGTCTTCGGTTATCCCGTGCACAAGCACTTCAGAAAGGCTCTCTATGGCGTACTGTAAGGCCTGCATCGAAAAGGAACTGAAGATCGCAGAGCTGAAGGAGACGATAACGGGCCTTCAGGCGAAGCTGCGCTCCCGTGAAAGAAAAGAGGAGGAGGGGTATTTCGGCGCGTACACTCCTTCATCGAAGGTACCCTTCAAGAAGAATGCCTCCGAAGAGAAGACGAACAAAAAGGGAGGGGCAGCCCCCGGCCACACGGGCCACGGCAGGATCTCCGTTACGGAAGCAACGGCCGATGCCGTCATCGACCGGGATGCGCCCGAGCGCTGTCCCGACTGCGGGACGGTGCTCGTCCCGGTAAAAAAACAGACAAACCGGACGGTCATCGACAGCGCTCCCCGGGAACCGAAGAGGATCCTCTATAGCCTCCACCACAGCGTGTGCCCGGACTGTAAGAAGGAGTTCACGGGAAAAGCCCCTGTCCTTCCCCGCAGCCTCTACGGCAACCATATCAGCGCGCAGGCCGCCGTGATGCATTCCTTCCAAAAGCGTTCCCATGGGGAGAATCTGTGCGATGACCGGTGTAACCTCGGCAGCCTCGTTGATCTTTCTCACCGCGTGGGCAGGTACTTCGAGCCGGTGATCGACGCCTTGAAGCAGGCGTACCGGCAGGATGAGGCGAAGCACGCCGATGAGACGGGCTGAAGAAACGACGGACAGAACAGGCTTTGCCTGGCTCTTCTGCACGGCGGCAGTGAGCATCTTCCTCTTCAAGAACACCCGTTCCGCCACGATCCCCAAGGGCATCTTCGGAGAAAAACTCCTTCCCGGCGTGCTCGTGGTCGACCGGTCGCAGGCTACAATAAACTGCCGGTGAAACTTAAGTACTTGTTATGCCCATCTGCTCAGGGAACTAAAGAAGCTGGAAAAGGACTTTCCCGAGCAGGAGGTAGAGGCATTCACGGGTGAGCTCATCCCGCCCTTTGCCGAGGCCATGCACCTCGGCGCACAAAAGATCTCCGACAAAGAATACTACCGTAAGGCTCGCAAGCTTAAGAAAGAGATCATGCGGGTATGCAGAAGCCCCGCAAAGCATCTGGGCATCAGATCCTACCAGGACATTTTTACCACGCATGAGGATCGACTCTTCCACTGGGTCAAAGACCGGCGGGTCCCTGCTCATAATAACCGGGCGGAGAGAGAGCTGCGTCCCACCGTCATCGCCAGAAAGGTGAGCTTCGGCTCAAGCTCTAATGCCGGAGCGGAAACGCGCTCAATCCTCATGTCGGTGCTCCACACCCTCAACAAACAGAAAGGGAATGAGTCTCTGGAATCCGTCTTCAAGAACATTCTCGACAAGATCGTAGAAAACCCTGCTGTGAATGTAACCTCGCTCATACTACCAGGTCAGAAGAAAGACTGAGGGGACACTCTGGAGGTACCCCTCAGTTACTGGAGTCAGATAACGGGCGTAGTACAAGAGGGATAAGATTGACCTTGGGATTCCTGGCGATCTCGTCGAGGACGGTTTTGAAGAAGGAGTCCCCTACTCATTTACTTTCCCCTTCCGGAAGTGGCCATACGACCTTCTTGAGGTTCGGGTCCCAGACCTTTTTCACCCTCTGGATCATGGGGGCCTTGGGGCCTGTCCAGTTGGCGAGCGCGAATACCGCTCGCTCGAGGGGTTTCGTGTCCATCCTCTCTACGTACCCGGCGACCACAAGAAACTTTAAGTACGTGGCAGCTTCGTTGCAGGCAACCGGCTTCTTCCTGGTGGATGAACATGCTGTAAGATCAGAGAGCGTAAACCTTTTCAGTGTCTTCATGGAGCGCCACATATGTGTCCGGCCCGCTCCCTGTGTAACTTCGGTTCCGTCCTTCCTCACGCGCGGGGGCTCCATGCTGTCTTTGGCGAGTTCGTAGACGCAGCTTGGCTGGAATCGGCCGGTCGTCTGTTCCTTCTTCGGCGTGTTCCGTTCTGTCCGCGTGAGAATTTCTGCTTTGACCAGGCTCCTGAGATAGAGCTGTACTGTGCTCTTGTCGAGATCGGTCTGTGGATACAGATCAGCGACAGTGAACCTCTTGAGTTTTCGTATCGCCATCCACAACGTCTCCCGCGTCTCCCAAGGATGTCGTGCGTTCATTGGCTTCACGCTCATGCGAAGCGCCTCACTTCGGTCTGACCCGTCCAGAAACCTTTCTTGAAAGCTCGCCAGGCTCCGAGGTCAATGACCTTCTTGCCTGAGCCGAGTGCGGTCTCTTCGATGAGGGCCAGGTTCACGCAGAGACGCCGGATGGATCCGGCAGCCGCTTGAGCGAGGGATGCGAGAAGATCATCCTTAAGTTCCACACGGCGACAGTAGAAGTCCGCGAGGATCCTCGCGTCCTCCGCATCGGCCGGTTGTGCCGCGATGAAGTCCAGGATCCTGCCGTGGAAGCGTTCCCACTTCTGGAGCTTCCGGGGAAGGTTCTCTTCGCCTATCAGGAGTACCGGCGCGTGGCTGCCCTCATAGATGTCCCTGATGACTTCGACCGCTCCCTGGTTCACGATGTGATCCATCTCGTCAACGATGAGCGGCCGCCTGGAGAGTGCCAGGCGCTCGGAGACCTGCTCGGTGATCTCATACATGGTGTGGCCGGGCACGATGCCCAGCTCGCGGGCGACCGCTATCAAGATCGCCTTGCGCGTCCAGGTCGATTTTGCCTCGATGTAGACGGCGTTATACTCGTTCATGGCGTAACATGCCGCAAAGGTCTTGCCGAAGCCGGAGGGGCCGTGGAATTCCACGATGCCGGGGAGATGCTGTTCCCTGCCGATGGCGCGCTCAAGGGCGAGCGTGCAGAGCGATACGTTTTTCAGCGGCGCTATGTCCGGAAGCTTGCTCACTGTGTTACCGGTGATGCCAATGGTATGTATGCATGTCTACCTCCCGTTACTGCATGTAGTCGCATATGCGGTCAGGGCTGTGTGTCGGTGGCCTGTCCGTTCACTGCCTCGTTCTGTGCGTCCGCGTCTCCCGGTTTGCGCGTCCTGATGTAGAGTTCGCCGAAGCGGTCGTGAAAGCGCTTCTCGTTGCGGTACCCGTCCGTGCCGGGATAATTGGCCACAAAGGTTGACTCCTCGATGGGGAGTTCTTCACCGGATTTCAGGCGCGCCACGAGTTCGAGGTAACAGACATATCTAGCCTTGCCCTCCGGAGGGATCTCGAAGGCAGGTGCGTTCGCTTCGGTGGCGAACTTCCGTTTCAGCTCGTCTCTCAAGTGATTGGCCTCGCGGACGATGTCCTGGTCGTGGAGCCGCGTGTTGTCTTTGCGTATCTCGTATATCTTGCGCTCGCGGTGCGCCTCGTTGGCCGCGGCCGACGCGGGGATAATCTTTGTTGTGGGCCTGTATTTTTCACCGAGAGGAGCATCTTCGATTAGGATGCCGAAGGCGTCTTTCACGCGGCGGGCCTGCTCGCCCACCCACTTCATGAGTTCCGCCTGCCGGTGCCGTTTAGCGGTGATACCCTCGCGGTCGTAAGGGTTCTGAACATGCCAGGGCTCCGCGTGATCGAGGAAGTTGCCGGAGAGGTCCGTGAGTATCGCGGGCGCCTCCCGGTCGTAAGGGTTATAGGATACGCGGACCCGTTCGTGCCTGTTCACGAGGACGGGCGAGTAATAGCCGCGCTCGTCATCATGCCGTGCCTTGATCTTCACGACGCTCTGTTGCGGCGTCCTGACCTCCTGGGGCATGCAGATGTAGTCGAGCACGTGTGGAGGAAGGATCGGGCGCTGTTGGGAGGTCAGCCCGCGAGCGAAGAACTCGCCGGGTATGATGACACCGCCTTCCTTCAGTTTTTTCTCGGTTTTGTTGTGCTGCTCAACCACAGAAAATACCGTGTGGACGAACTCCTCGATGGTCATGAGGCCCTTTGCTTGGGCGGCAGTGGCTGGGCGTGAGGACTCCAGGACCTGTCCCTGTCCTCGCTTAGCGGGGGCTCGGGTACCATAGCCGGGGGTGATCCTGCGATCGCGCTTGAGCATGTGCTGCGTGATCTTGTTTACCCAGGCATCGTTGTTGCGCTTGCGAAAGCCGCCCACAAAGCGGGCCTCCATCATGGTGTCCAAGATGTTCATGATGTTCTCGATGGGTTTCATCCAGGGCTTGCCGGGCTGGGCCTTACGGTGTTCCATGTCGTCCGAGGTCATGTCCCCGAAGCGCTCGGCCATGGCCGCGTAATCTCCGGTCTGCACGTGCCCGGAGAGCCGCTTAAGGATGCCCGCGATGTGCTTTGAGCCTTCGGGCTTTCCCCAGTCCGTGAAGATCTCGTCGGGGATGCCGAAGCGAAGCGCTTCGCGCAGGGCATTGCCCACGGTGTGGCTGTTATAATGGCCCATCTCCAGCCAGACACCGCTCACCATCCGGGAGGAACAGTCCATCCAGAAATACCCATTCGGGATAATGATGCGGGAGAGCGCGGGATCGTAGACCTCGTAGTCGAATATCTTCTGGTCGCCGCAGAGGACCGACTGTACCAGCACGGCGGTCCACTGCCTGACGATCTTGGGCACGCATGCGAGTTCAAAGCCTGTCGCGCCGCGACGGATGTGCGCCCATACCGGCGAAGGTATCTTCTTGACGATGCGGGTAAACGATGAATAGTCACCGACCTGCCAGTGCCTGGCGTTGGCGATGGATTGCATCTGCGTGTAAGCCGCTCTCATGCCGGAGCGGACGTTATTGGCGTATGTCGAGAGCGCGTAGGCGAGCGCGTCAGGCGTGAAGGAGTTGGACCTGGGGATCGTGACCTTCTCCTGCCCAAGCGTGATCCTGGATACGGTGCGCGTCCGCATGGCCGCAATGTCGTCGATCCAGCGGCGTATCGTAATAGGAGAAACGTTGTGCTCGGTGGCGAGTGCGGCGATGACCTTCTCTTTGCCCCGGTACGCGAGGCATGATTCATATAATCGGGCGCAGGCCAGCTTGCGCTGAATTGCGGGATCGGCGAGCTCGGCAGGAGATAAAGAAATACGGCGCGAGGCGAGCCAAGCTTCGGTGATTTCTGGTTGAAGGGCAGAGATTTCTGATTGTGCGGTAATGAGGCTGATGCGCGTCTCTTCGGGAAGGGACGAGACGTGATATTCCCGGCCCCCACCCTTACCCTGTCGGGGTCGGGTCGGTTGCCAGTTCTCTTTTTGAGCCCTAATCTGCACGGCTCTTTCGGTTATGCCCGTAATTTTCGCTATCTCCTTCGCTGACAGCCACTCGTTCATGATTTACCGTTCCCCTCCAGTTCCTTGAGAAGGAAGAGCCGCTTCTGCTTCTCAGCTTTTATCTGCTGTAGACTTTCATTGAGGCGTTGAATCTCTGCCCTCAGCGCTTCCGGTCCCGGAAGAAGGTAGAGACCGCTATGCCGGGAGATGACTTCCGATGCCCTTCGCTGTCCCGTTGCCTGAATAAAGGCGGGAAGGTATGAAAGCGGCATCTCATGTGGATGGCTCATCGCTGTCCAGTTGTTGAGCGTGATGAGAGTGATTTCTTTCCCGGTAAGGTCCGTCATTTTGGCTGCCACTTCAGCGCGGGACAATTCTTTATTGTGCTCATCTGCCGCATGGCGAAGATCATCGGAGAGCGCCGATTTTATATCCATCGTAATGTTGAGACTTCCATTTCTGGGGGCAGTTTGTTTCTCTTTCATACAATCAAAAAGACTTGGTTGGTCGTACCGTGACGATTGTTTTTTCTTATTAGCCATTTACAACCCGTTTTTTGTCTGATAGAATGCCTCTATTATGATGAGGATCGGTGCCCCACAGTTTCTCGTATGCCTTGTCCGAGCAATGAGCGACGGCCTGTTTAATCTTATGGGATGTCCTGAACCCGTTTAGGACTGTGCAAACGGTTATATGAGATACCCCAGTAACCTCGGCAGCCTGAGCCGGTTTAATCTTTCTACGGTAAAGCATCGTTTTGATTTCGTGAAGGGTCATTTTTTTCCTCTTTGGGGTAATCATATAATTATAATTCGTATATTACGAAATATAATTCTATTTGTCAAGAATAATAGTTCGGATGGTGATAAGTTATTTCGGAGTTACCACAAGCGGTACAATCGCCTTTTGGCTGTAATTACTAATGATATTAGGTTGATAACTAACTACGAAACGGTTTATGGCATTTCGGAGTTTATTTCGGAGTTTGTGAGTCCAACTCCGAAATATAGTAGGGTGCAAAATGACTGATCCTCAAAAGGAATTTGGCGAGAGAGTAAAACAAATTGTAGCGAAGTTTGGAAGCGCCGCGAAACTCGCAAGCGTGATAGGGGTTTCCTCTCGTATAATAGAGAAATATGTGGCCGGCGAGTCTGATCCTAGTCGTAAAATTCTCCTGGCTATGGCTGATGCCGCTGGGGTTGATGTGGCGTGGTTATCAAGCGGGCGTGGGGCGATGTCTGAGAAGACAGAGAGCGTTGGGTATCCGAAGACATTCAAGCCAATTCTGGACGCTGTTACGGAGGTTATGTCATCCGGTGATGAAGAGGCCAAACTGGCCCTTTCACAAAATGCCTATTCGTTCCAGGAGAGAATACGGTACAGGAAAGAGGTCGAAAAGTTAAAAGTTGATATGGATATATTGAAGAAGAAAGTGTTCGAAGAACCCCGTGAAGATAACTTAATGGGGCAGGGAACACAGAGGAAGAGACCACATCAAAAGGCGAAACAACGCGCGGGCGGAAAAAGTTCCAAGTAATACGCGGTGGAAGAGATGAAGACGGGGAGAGGGTGGTAGTTTATACAAACGACTCGTTGGCGGAGGTTCACAAGCGTTTCCGTTTGCACAACCTCGTCGTCCATTACGATGTGTATACGTTCAATTTCGTATGAGTCGGAAAAGGCATTCCAGCGTGCCGGAAAAGGATTGATTTTGCTGCGACACACAACAACGTGCCGATGAAGATTTACTTTATCGACGCGGTTTTGTGTTACTGATCCGGTCATTAGTAGTCTCACACGTGATGCTCGCAACACACCTTCTTACAAGGCCTTTCATGGACTGTCATGTGGCTTTACTTATGACCTCCTCGGTAATATGATCTGCATGGGAGGGAGAAGATGAATAGAGGTGGGTTTTCGTGGAAACGATTCTTAGGCATTTCAAAAGCTAAATCTAAATGGTCTCGATCCATGGGCATTCCATTAACCAAGAGCGGACGGCAAAGAAAAATTGGTAGGATAGTGACCGGCGGGGGCTGATGGTTTTCATTGCCATTAATATAGCTCTCCTAACCGCCATTGTTGTAACGGTGTCCTGGTAAGTTGAACGTGAGGGCCCAAGAATTTCTGACACCGAAGTGCAATTTCACGCGCCCAAATTTCTAAAAAGGCCTCCTTATGGAATTGCAAATCTAACATCCTCTTTTCAGGCCTAAGTCATTAAGAACCGAAAAGAATCGGATAGAGTCACCTTTTTTTGATCCCTATCATATTCTATGCAATTTCCTTCTATACCCTCGGCTGACTTCTGCCCATCCATCCTCCCGTCTCTTAACGGAAGTAGCACCAAGGCAGATGGACAGAGCTCCCCGGGTATTGCGTGTCCACTTTCCTCCCATATACCCGTCGCATCTACACCCACCCCTTCCGAATGGCTATCGGGCTTCGGGTCTATTGGCCCCCTCGCCCAGGAGTGACTGCCTTTTATGCGCTTCGTGTACCTCGGGCCGGGAGTTTGCTTACCACTTCCTTCAGACCCCACCTCACGGTGGCAGCCCTTGTGGTTCGGCTCACGGTTCCCGCCATCAGGGTCCATAGAGGACTTCCACCTCCTAGTGGACGCGCCCTGCCGGGCGCACCAATAAAAAGGTCACCGATGCACCGAATCAATGGCGCATTCGGTGACCTCACTTCAGGTCTTAAGGACCAGTCACCATACTTGCCGGAGAAACCGCATTGACCTGGCTCCATGCGGTACCATTCCATTGCCAGAGGCCACCCGCTCCGAAGTCTCCATACAATATCGAACTGGAGGCCACCATATTGTTCGGAGCAACTGCATTGACCTGGCTCCATGCGGTACCATTCCATTGCCAGAGGCCACCCGCTCCGAAGTTCCCGTAGAGGAGCGAACCCGAGACTACCATGCTTGTTGGAGCAACTGCATTGACCTGGCTCCATGCGGTACCATTCCATTGCCAGAGGCCACCCGCTCCGAAGTCTCCATACAATATCGAACTGGAGGCCACCATATTGTTCGGAGCAACTGCATTGACCTGGCTCCATGCGGTGCCGTTCCATTGCCAGAGGCCACCAACTCCGAAGTCTCCATACAAGATCGAACCTGAAGCCACCATGGTACTTGGGGCAACTGCGTTGACCTGGCTCCATGCGGTACCATTCCATTGCCAGAGGCCACCCGCTCCGAAGTTCCCGTAGAGGAGCGAACCCGAGACTACCATGCTTGTTGGAGCAACTGCATTGACCTGGCTCCATGCGGTACCATTCCATTGCCAGAGGCCACCCGCTCCGAAGTTCCCGTAGAGGAGCGAACCCGAGACTACCATGCTTGTGGGGTTACCTGGTGTAAGCTGACTCCATGTGGTGCCGTCGTACATCCAGACACCGTTACCGGTGAAGGTGGCATAGAGGGGAGAGGGAGAAGACGAATACGTAAAGGAACCTTCGGCTATAGATTGATTTGAGACTCCGTTGGTACTGATGTTAGAATTCACGTAATAGTAATACGTTTGCCCGGAAACCAAAGCAGGGCCTGAATAGACAACGCTGGTTTGGGGTGTATCTACCACAGCACCCCATATCTGATGTAAGATCGGATTATCAGATAATTCAACGGTATAACCGTTTGCGCCGGTTATACCCGTCCAGGAGAAGGTCGGCGTACCGGTTACAGTACCGGTAGGTAGTAAATTAGTGGCAAAATCTTGTACATAACCAGTAATCGTTCTCGTTTCGGTGACCGTTCCACCACCTGCGCTTTCATTTTGCACCGCAGTAAATGTATATGAGGGGTAGCAGCCGGGCGGGGTATTCTGGCTCAAAAATACTCCGGGGGATAACCACCATTGTCCCGCGCCGTTATATGTCAACGCAGTCGAAGGTAAATTGTCGCCACATGGTGTACCGGAACTAGCCACGGAAATAGACGCGTAAGTTGCCTGACCGGGGTCATTCACAAAAATACCGGCAGAATACTGATTATTATTATTATTCTCGTGAAAAGAAAAGACCTGAAATGGATCCATAACGGGAGGTGCATTTTCTACTTCAAGGCTCACAAAAGGGAAGAGAACCGGGAAACCAAGAATAGTTGTGCTTTCGGGAATGGTGTAGGTTCCGATGGCTGTAACCGAACCGCCGTTCAGCTCATAAGAAAAGTTAATCGCAGACCCCGTATTTTGTACCTGCAACCCCAGAGTCGTCGTTGACGGCGTGAGTCCGGGCAGGGTAACAGCCGAGGACTGCCAGGAGGGGTCGCCATTTCCGCCAATGTCGGCTTGCAGTTGCAGATCACCGTTGGCCAGCCAACTTGCTGCTATCTCCGGTTGATTGTTTCCCGAAGGCGCTCCCAAACCGGTGTTTATTGTGCTAATTTCCCCGCTGCCAGTATAGGTAAAATTTTGCAGTATTATGCCATAAGACCATGTCGCTTGGGCTGAGGCCGGATCAGGAGTTCCGCCGGTAGTCGAGATAATTGCCGCTCCATTGTCAGCACTTGATCCTTGGAGGGTGCAGGGACCTGGGGCAGTCCATGATAACGTATAACCTGTACTCCCCGGATAGAGGCCAAAAGTGTAGGAAAGACCACTTTCACTCGTTGTGACAAATCCAGCCGGAATGGTGATGATATCCCCTGATTTTGTGCCGGCAGAAAAATCATAATTATTTATCGTGCGAATGGAATCGGAATAATATATCTGTGATACATCCACAGAAAGCAAAGATGCAAAGATAGTTGTTTCTGTTATCGAAGCGGACCAACAATCCATAATCACTGGCAGAAAATCATAACCGGCACTGGTTACTTGAATCTTTACTGAGTCACCGGGCTGGACATTGGGGACAGCAAATTGCCCTGTAGCTGAGGTCGAAGAACCGTCGCCATCATAATAGACGGTGTACGAAGCTCCAAGCTTACTGGCTACCACTATCGTTGCACCGCTTATGGGAGTGCCGGTCGGATCTACAACCCTGCCCAATACAATACCATTGTTTCCGGTTACGCCCTTTGCGGCCATGTCCGCCGGAGTCATCGTTACAGCACTGACATCGGACAAGTTAGTTTGTAAGGTAATTGGTCCCACAAGGGTCGGAACGTAACCGATTCCTGTCATCTCTAAATAAAAGGTGGCGTCGCTGGGAAGATTTCCAAGACTGAATGTTCCATCGCCGGCGGATGTCGTGTTCTTCCCCTCATCACCCTTCAATGCGATAGTGGCGCCCGATATGGGCGTTCCAGTGAGATCGGTCAAGGAACCGCCTATCGAAACGTCATACGCGGGAGCTACGCCCTTTAGCCTATTCACACCTTCACTGTTCGCCACCGGGTAAAATGAGGCTGTGGGTGTGCCGAATGTCCAACCGCTTTTGCTTGCTTGCAAGTCGATCATACCGGCCATCGTGGCTGCCGGATCGACATTGAGCACATAATAGATGCCGTTTTGATAAGTGCTGCTACCTCCCAGACCATTAAAACCCATATAAGTGACGGGATAGGTCTTGCCGTTACGATCCGCTGCCGTTACCACAGCACCCTTGACGTAACTGGAAAAACTGTAAGTTCCATCAACAACATGGCCGAATAAGACGCCTTTGCCTGATTGTGGCATTACCCCTTGGGCAGTCAACTGGTCCACCGTGGGCATTAAGAAAGCAACGGATCCTGTTGAAGAAGTCCCAAGTGAGAAATCACCTGTGTTCATCAAAGCCTGAGTAAAAATATCAACGTAGCCGGGGCTACTCATAACCAGATAAAACTGTGTAGAAGAAGGAATTCCGGGTAGGCTGAAACTGCCGTTCGTTGTCGATGTGGATACCGGAGTGCCGTGCTGCCAATATCCCGTAACCGTAACGCCGGCTGTTATGATGTTACCCGACGTGTCAGTTACAGTTCCGCTCACCGTTATGGCGTTGGCGGAAATGGCAACCACAGCGAGAAGAAAAGAAAAAAGTACGAACAGTATTCCTATTATCCTAATATTCATTTTACGCATGAAACCTCCTTGCTCCATTTATTTTATTGCACTTGATTTGTCCTCAATAAAGACACAATTTTACTACAAAAGATGCTTATAAACATAGTGTATAATCGTGACACTCTAAATTGCTCCTTCACAACCCGTTTGAGATGATGTCGATAGGTCATGTATACGGCAATGCACGAAATTTTCTCCATCTCATAATTCCCTAACACATCACCCATAAAGATAAAGCAAGTCATGTGCCACGGACATTTTCAAGGATAATCCGTTACAAGACATAGTATTTTAAACAATACGCAAATTTACTTTCTCAAAATACTACACTTTTTGTGGGTTGGCCTACAACTTTTTACTGACCTGCCCCATTCATTGTATCATCTCTACATTTAGTTTTTCCACCATAACATTATTGAATGAATTTGTAATCTTCGCGCTTGACAACTTTACCAAAGAACATAATAATGTAAATTATCACCGTATTAAAGAAGGAGGGTTTATGAAGATACGATCATGTACGGTATCAATCGCATTGGTTCTCTTCACCATTGGTATTTCGTTTGCCGGTCAATTCGGTCCGGCAGAGCCTGCTGCAAAAGAAGGCATGACATCCATGGGCGTCGGATATTTCTACTCGGAAAGCAAGATGAAATCCAGTAACATCGGAGATCTGGTTTTCAAATCCAGTCAGGTGTACCTCCAGGGTAGCTATTCTTTTGTCAGAAACTGGGAGGTTTATGGCAGGATTGGTGGCGCAAATATGAAAGAACAAGTATCAAACTTTGATGATAGCATGAAGGTATTCGGTTCTCTTGGCGTACGAGGATTATTGTATAACGACGGATTGTTTAGTGTCGGTCCTTTCATTCAGGGAAACATGTATTCAAACTATAGCGATACAGTAACCTCCGGAGGTGCTACGGGAAGATTTACGGTGGAGAACCCCTGGGACGGGAGCGTGGGCCTGGCAACCCAGATCAAGAAAGACAATTTCAGTGTGTACTACGGCCCATTTGCATATATAGCAAGGAATGAAGTAAAAGTGGAGGCGCCATTTGGTAACCTTTTAGCAAATGGTTCTGCTACCCTAAAAGAAAAACAAAATTTGGGAGTGTTCTTGGGCATCAATGCTGTGGCTATCAAAGATTTCAATATTGGTATTGAGGGACAATATACGGGCAGATTTTCTGTAGGTGGCATGGCTAATTATTCATTTTAATTGGATTAGCTCAGAATACCCTTGCTACGATAGGCCAGCTTGATTCAAGTATCCTATACTAAATTTCGCAGGTAAGGCTCTCGATTACTAGTTGAAATGTTGCACATTGATAGAAAATGCTAAATTGCGGGCTTCAGCAATGAATAGAATTACTCACACCAATTTTTAAAAATCCGTTGCCTTGTGAAAATGTTGAATTCACCTCCTGAGAAACTCCAGGCACCTGGCCTATAGAGTTGCCGCGGTTGCCGTCGGTTCTATCGTGACCGTATAGCCCAGGTCATGGGTGTCTCTTCTTCATACTGCGTACTATTCTGTCCTTGTACCGCTGTTCGTAGTGCCGAGCGCCGAGATCAACATAGTGTTTGCCGGTCGTCCACAAGGTATAGAAGATCCTAGCCAGTTTATGGGCGGTGGCGGTGATAGCCTTCGGGGCACCGAGACGGGCACGGATCAGCCGGTAGAAACCCCCGAGGGCAGACGTACTGTTGGCGAGTGACTGGGCCGCGATACAAAAGGCCATGGCAGCCCGGTTGGCGACCTTTCTCGTTCTCGTGCTCTTGAGCTTTCCTTAGGTAGCACGATTATCGGGGCAGAGGGCGAGCCATGAGGTAAAATATTTCATGGTGGGGAATGCTCGGGGGTTAAGGCCGGTCTCGGATAAGGATCGTCTGCACGGTAAGTGCTTCGAGGCCCGGTATCTTCAGTGAAATCGATACCGCTTACCCGGTAGAGCTCGGTTCTTAAGGTCAACGAATGATTGATTTCCGATCGGCTTCTTTCCCCTCCGTTTCGCATAAGGGAGAGGGTAAGGACAGGATCGATTTTGACCTTAAACGTACGAAGGTGGCGTTCGATCTGACGGTCGTCGCCTCTCTCTGACGGTGAGAGAAATCAGAGAGCTTAACTGCCTGCTTGAGAGCAAACAGGTGTTCTTGCCGGTAGTCACCTTCAAGAGCTTTCGCGGTAGCTTCGGGGGTATTCTTTACTCCCGGCTCTCTCATGAGGGCCAAGCTTCTGAGGGTCTCTCTCCCCCGCGATGATCGCCCGGATGATATTCATGCCTGTTACCCCGGTAACAGGTGAGAGGAGCCTGTGCAGGTGAAGGTTCCGTCCGTCAAGGCTTTCTCGTATGCTGGATATGTGAGAGGCAAAAGCAAACAAGGTTATCCCTGTGTCTTAAGTATGAACGTAAGCACGCAGACCTGATCGTCGGGGAGAAGCGAACCGGATAAAAGGCCGTAGGTGTGGAGACGCTTAAGCCACTTTTAGTCTAAGACATCGCTTGTGCGTCCGGGCACGTTCTTCACATGGCGGGCGTTCACGAGCGTAACCTCGAATCCGTGTTCTTCGAGAATCTGGAAGGGGGGAATCCAGTACACGCCCGTTCACTCCATGGCAACTGTGGTAACACCACACTTCGTAAGCCACCTCGCCATGGCGTTCAGGTCGGGATAGGAAGCAGCCGAAGGAGCGTGCCGGCTCCTCATCCCGGTCTAAAGCACGGCAACTTTAGTGTGCTTCCGAACCGATGTCGATGCCTCAGGCATCAATGTTCGTGATCGGGAAGGAACCGGAGTCAGACTTCTTCTGTGGTACGCCTTTCTTTTTCCATACTGTTTCATTGGGAAACCTCCCTGGAAATATTTTGTGGTACGTTTAGGCCCAGGTCGGCCTACTCGATACATCTCCTAAACGGGATCGCATCAC
>CAVWHH010000032.1:0-17065 GCA_963754785.1 uncultured delta proteobacterium
GTAACGAATTTGTTGCAGTAAATTCTGTTGCTTCCTCGAGTTTTTAGAACTTGCGCCAGAAATGCAACATTACAACTGGCAATCAAGCATATTGTTATTTTATCCTCACTGACAGTACCAGAAAAATAATGAATGTCACATGCAATGCGTCAAACATGTCTTTTATTATCATCAACATCTCTGGACTACTCCTTGGCACAGCACCCAACTCCGCTGGCGAATTTATTCCATATCATACATAAAAAAAATACCCGAAATATCACCAAATCCAGGATTAACGAGGTAGGTGATGACAAACTAAAATAGATTAAAAACTGCAATTAAGGAGCTCAACAACATTGGGCAAAGATATTCAAAGATCCACTATTGACAGTAAGGTCGCAATATTTATATGATTAGTAATATATTTTGGTGTGCTAAACTACCTTTGTATATTGAAAATATTTGTAAATATATGAATGCTTTAACGCTTACTCGAACTGACCCACCTTTGCTCAAAATAACTGACCCACCGATTAGAGATATCCAGTTTTCATAGGTAACACCTCCAGACCATTATAAGCGGTATCAATAAAAAATTTCCCACCCTTCAACAGTTGCCTCACCCGGATCGGGTTGGCGTATTTGATTTTTTCGCCGCTGTTGCCCCTGACACTGTATAAACTATCAAAAACAAAGGGGGTGCTGCCGGTGACCAAACAATGCCTTTTCTGTGGAAAGTTTTTCACCCCCGATCACCGGGTGAAAAAGAAGCAGAAGGCATGCTTTGACCCGGAGTGCAAAAAGAAACGGAAGAAGGCCGCACAAGAGGCGTGGGTCAAGAAGAACCCCGGCTACTTCGCCGATCACTATGAGGCTTACGTGAAGTCATGGAGACAAAAGATAAAAGACGAGATACGCCCCGTAAAGCAAGTCCAGAAGCTGATTCTCCTTATACCGGACGGGATGATAAAAGACGAGATCACCTTGAAAAGGGTTGGTGTAAGGACATTTGCGGCCGCTGGATACGGATAGGGCATGATAAAAGACGAGATGGAACGGACCTGTGTCTTCACGTTATTATCTCCACCATGGACGGCAGACACCTCCGGGAGATCAAAGAGATAGAAATTGCCCATCTCAATCTCCGCTATGCGCATACAAGGGTTGCACGGCCCGCAAAAGTTCTCGCGCTGACGGCCTCCATCGAACGTATCGGACAGATTGTCCCCGTGACCATTTTGGATACCCTTGTTCTGCTCGACGGCTACCTGAGGGTCATGGCCCTGCGGCGCTTAAGAAGCGACACGGTCATGGCGGAAATCTGGGAATGTAAAGAAGAAGAAGCCCTGACAGAGATGCTCGCCAGGTCATGCAGCCGCAAATGGGATCTTCTGGAGGAAGCGGCCCTTCTTGTGGAGCTTCACGATCACCATCATCTTTCTCAGGAAAGGATCGCCTCTATGGTGGGACACAGGCAGGGATGGGTCTCAGGACGGCTGGCCCTTTACCGCTCCCTCTCTGAAGATCTTATAGAATTGATCCGGAAGGGGTCCGTTTCTACCTGGACCGCCATGCGGGTAATCATTCCCATTGCGCGCGCAATACCGGAGCATGGGAAGACCCTTACAGAGAATCTTTCAGGGGCGTGCGCATCCACGCGAGAGATGGCGGAGTTCTTCCGCCACTACCGGAAGGCCACCCGGAGGCAGAGGGAAAACATGGTGCATGAACCGGCTCTCTTCTTGAAATCCGTCAATGCCAGAGAAGAAGAACGGATGAGCAAAACCTTAAAAGAGGGACCGGAGGGCAAATGGCTTCATGATTTGAGGATCATTGCCCACATGCTCAAAGGGCTCCTTAAGGATATCCCCCTTCTGTTCTCCGGAAGCCAGAGCACCCTTGACCGGCGTGTTCTGCTTACCGCCTTCGGAGACAGCCGGAAACAATTTATGGAACTCGAAAACGCAATCGGGAGGCATCATGATTATCGAGGAGATACGGCAGGCCATAGTAAGTTTGTATCAGCGGGGGATTCACATCAGGCAGATCGGCCAGATGTTAAAGATCTCCCGGAACACGGTAAGGGATGTGATCCGTGGGAAGCAAAAATCACACAGGGAATCTTCCCGTGAGGAACTCTCTTCGGTAATCCGTGATGTATTCTCTGCCGTATCCGGCAATGCAGTCAGGGTCAAGGAGATACTGGAAGACCAGGGCCATACCGTCCCTTACAGCACCCTGACCCGTATAGTGAGAGACCTCGAACTCCGGGATCGGAGAAAGCGCTCGGGTACATACACCCTGGGCCCAGGACAGGAGATGCAGCATGACACCTCTCCCCATCAGGTAATTATCAACGGGAAGAAAGTGAGAGCCCATTGTGCCGGGCTGGTACTGGCCTACTCACGAAAACTCTTCATCCAGTACTATCCCTGCTTCACCCGCTTTGAGGCACGGGTCTTTTTGGATGCCGCCTTCACGTTCATGGACGGCGCCTGCCCTGTATGTATTATTGACAACACGAACATCATAGTGGCCCGAGGCAGCGGCCCCGATGCTGATATCGCCCCCGAGATGGAACGGTTCGGCCAGATATACGGAGTCAAATTTGTTCCCCACAACATTGGCGATGCCGACAGGAAGGCACGGATCGAGAGAAACTTCTCCTACATAGAAAATAATTACCTCGCAGGCCGCACCTTCCGGGACTGGCATGATCTGAACGAGCAGGCCATACGATGGTGCAAAGACGTCGCCAACCAAAAAATAAAACGCTCCCTCGGCATGAGCCCTGAAGCCGCATACCTCATGGAAAAATCTCACCTCATCCCCCGGCCTTTCTAC
The DNA here is from genome assembly GCA_963754785.1 of uncultured delta proteobacterium. GTDB lineage: Bacteria > Desulfobacterota > Syntrophorhabdia > Syntrophorhabdales > Syntrophorhabdaceae > PNOF01. The sequence goes on from CAVWHH010000032.1 coordinate 2,827, forward strand.
ATCCCCCCGGTCTATCAGACCATATATAGAACGGTGGATGTGGCAGGCTATGTACAGATCGATACTAACCGTTATTCGGTGCCGGAACGTCTGATCGGCAGGGATGTAGAGATCCATAAATTATGGGACCGGATAGAGGTCTTCTTCGCAAATCAGAAAGTAGCCGATCATCCGAGGCTCCTTGATAAACGGGAGGCCCGGGCAACCGCATCCGGCCACCATCTTCCCCTGAACAAACAAAGGGTGCACAGCGGTCCCTGCGAGGAAGAAAAGGCCCTGCTCGGTCATTATGAATGGCTTGACCGGTTTGTCGGGGAGCTGAAAAAGCGTTCAAAGGGGAGAGGCGTCAGGCATTTACGGAGACTTTTGAACCTGAAACGCACCTATCCCCCGGAGGCATTTGAAAAAGCCATCGGCGAGGCCACCCATTACGACCTGTATGACCTGTCCCGCATAGAGCAGCTGATCCTCTCCCATGTCGCCGGAGAGTTCTTTACCATAGAGGATGAACTGTGAACCGGAAGCTCCATGAACTCCTTTCGCAGCTCAGACTCAAGGGCATGGCGGAAGCCCTTGAGCGGGAGATCGAAAGATCGGAAAAAGAGGGTTCCCCTGTCTCGGAGGTCGTAGAGCGTCTCTTGCTGAGTGAGCAGGTATACCGCCAGAACCAGAGCCTCCTCAATCGGCTCAAGGGGGCAAAAATCCCCTGGGAGTGGACGCTCAAAACCTTCCCCTTTGGCAGGCAGCCTGGTGTGAGCAAGGCACAGATCAATGAACTCTCAGGGCTTGCCTTCGTGGAACGTAAGGAGAATATCGTCTTTATAGGAAACCCCGGCGCCGGGAAATCGGGCCTCGCCATAGGGCTTCTGCGCCAGGCGCTTCTATCTGGATACAGGGGAAGATTCTACCACGCCCAGGACCTTCTTGACGAACTCTACGCCTCTTTGGCAGACCGGTCAAGCCAGAAACTCATTCATCGCCTTTGCCACTATGACCTGCTTGTCATTGATGAACTGGGGTATCTTACCTTGAAACCTGAACAGATCAACGCCTTCTTCAAACTGATGGGGGAACGCTACGGGAAAAAATCGACAATCCTGACAACGAATTTAGACTATCCGGAATGGTATGACCTCTTCCAGAGAAAGAGCCTCGTCGACGCCCTTCTGGACCGCCTTACACACCATTGCATTACAATACGCATCGATGGTCCCTCTCTGAGGACATCTCCTGATGGCAAAGGGAAAGTCCATACCAAACCCTGATCTCTGCCGCTATTCTCTCTCATATCTTTCAAACCTTCCTGTTCGATGCCTGTTCTTTTGTCTTCGAGAAAAACTAAAGACTTATCAACTGCGCATTGTGAGGATCATTTTTGATGAGTACAAAAGGGTCATTTTTGATGAGCGGCGAGGATGAATGTTGTCGAAATAGAAATTATTGATCTTTATGGATAGAATTACTAATAAATTGCTTTGATAAACTGAGGTTCTTATCGAAATTCCAAGACTCATACCCAAATGGACAAAGCGTGTGGTTACCGATATGGGTGGTCGTGATCCATTGGGATTATCACGTGTAGCTCAGACTATAACAGACTATCTTCTCACAGGAATTATTACACAGACGGATAGAGCCAGGTACTATTCATTTTACTGTTGGGCCATATGGCATATTCATGGGCAGGAATCCCCCAAAAGATTTCAGGATTTCGTCGATAGGTTTCGCCGTAGAGAGGCTGCCATCGCACTCGCAACAGTCCTTAACAATGAAAAGACTTCTCCTATTGGTGTTACAGCAGTCAGTGCGATGATTGATCAAGGAAGACCGGTTGGGTATTTCAATAGCGATTTCCGAGTTTTGCCTTCAAATCAACTCGGCGGTTATGGTCAGTATTACGGCGGCTCGATATATCAATTAGGTTTGACCCATCGTTCGGAAAACGGAATGGATCTTATCACGGAAGGAATTGCTGAATCACTTTCAAATACATTCCATAAATCAATCAAAGATACTCCCTATATTAGAAAACGCTTATTTTTAGAAAAAACGATAAATGAACAAGAATTGGAGGCATCAAAGAAATTTCTTACGATTGACGCTCTCGAAGAACCAGATTGTTATAGAGAAAGGGAGTTATTGCGAAATCTTTTTTTTGCTTTTCATAAAGAAAAGCTCTGGGAGCAAGACTGGCAGCGACGTTTAACCCTCGCTCAGATTCTTTATATCATTTCAAAATATGAAGCCACAGGACACTGCGCGCGTTTCGATAATAAGGAGATTGATAAGTACCTTGTTTATCCTGCATATTATTATAGTGTTCTATTACTCGATGAAAGTACCACGGAAGATTACATCTGTCCTGAAATTTTTGCGAATTGCCGTTCCCTTTGGCGTCAATACTGCCTTCAACAGTTTGTAACGCAAGCGATCGAAAATCTAATGTATGCAGTTTTGGAAATATCTGGCTCCGAAAGTGGTGGTTTGTCTCTAAATGAGATAATTTCCAGACTCATCGAAGCAGATTTTTTCTCAATCCTTAAGAATGTGACGGGAAATACGTGTAATGATCCATGGCAACTACTTGAGGCATTCAAGGTAAAGAAAATTCCAAGCGAAAAGGATTCAATTAATCTACAAAAACTATTCGAGATAAAGGATGAAATGAGTGAAGTAGGAATATTGAATCTTGATGGAAAACCACCTAGCAATGCAGCGGCAATCGCAGTTTTACTATTATCTTGTTTATATGCTAAGTGGCGTGGCATTCAAGATGATATTGGCTGTACTTATGTCATACAAAGTGCCGGTCATGAATTATGGATGGGTTCTGTTATTCGATGCTTAGATGATTGGTTGAAAAAAGATTTTACATGGGCAGAGGCCTTCCGTTTCATGATTAACAATTTTGTTATCAATCAGCATGAACGGGTTATGTATGAAAAAAAAAGGCTGGATAGCTGCTGGTTAAATTATGTTGATGGTAAAGTAATAAAAGAGCAAGATTATGGCCCGCGATGGCGATCATCACGACATAAAAATGCTGTTACAATCCTTCGCGATCTTGGGCTTGTGGCTGTGAGTACAGATATGCAAATAACCATAACAAGAGATGGCAGCGATATTCTCCAGAAGGTCATGAAGGAATGAAATGAACCTGGCGCCTCTAAACTTACATAATCTCCTAGATGATGTCGCATACAATCATGCGGTAATTTGCACTTATACATTTGAAGCTGATTTTTTTGAGGATTACTGCCTCGAAAAATTCAATTCGTTGAAAAATAACGCAAACGTTACTGTTATTGTTGATTATGGAACATATCTTCAGACTCTCACTGGTTCAACCGAATATAAACCGAAACAAGCAAACATCAGATACCTGCTTCACCCCATTCTTCTACCTGGGAAATTTCATGCTAAACTATTTCTTTTTACCAGTAAAAACAAAGGCCGATTGATTGTTGGCAGCGCCAATTTCACGAAACCGGGAATAACCACTAATGGCGAAATGATCAATTACTTCGACTTTGAAGTTGAAAAAAATGAAACGTTCAAAAATATTTTTCAGGCGGCCTTTTCCTTTCTAAATAAGGTAAACATTCAATGGCCGAGTAACACGTTAGCCTCTAATCTTAGGAGCATGGCAAGGGATGCTGCATGGCTTTTATCAGAAAGCTCCGTTGCACCAAATAACGAGATCGTGTTTCTCCATAATTTAGACAAATCTTTATGGAGTCAGATCATTTCTTATACCACTCCTCCTGTTGATACGGTTTATGTTCTATCAAGATTTTTTGACCAGAATCCGAGCTTATTGGATAAGATTATAAAGGATTTAAATCCCAAGAAAATTAAGATATTTACTCAAAACGGAGTTACAACCCTTACCACTCTGTGGATGCAACATCCTTCGTATAAAACGGGAGACTTACAAATATATTGTTGCACTTACATGGACGAGGGTCACATTCAGAACCTTCACGCTAAAGCTATAGCCATTGAGAAAAAAAGCCAATACCTTCTTGCTTTTGGCAGCGCTAATTTTACCTCCCCAGCCTTGATTAGAATTGCAGAAGAGGGTAATGCAGAATTGCTCCTTTGTCTCTATAATTTATCGACAAAAGACCTTAACCCCGTCCAACTTTTCGACCCTTTAAAAAATGCATATCGTTTAAAAGATGATGGCACATTACGAACGGCTATTCGCCAGTCAATAGATCCGACCGTTAACGCCAGAAAAATAATCCTCAATTATGCCGAACTTGTGGGAAATTCAATACAGATTAGAGCAGATATCAAAGCCGGTGTCGAATACGATACACTCACAGGGAAAATCCAATTCCGAGATGGAGCATACAAAAGGGTTCTTATCCACCGTGATCATGACGATGAATATTACACAGAAGAAGTCGAAAGCATCGTAGGGCGGTTAGGTGAAGCATCCTCCGTTATGATAATTGAGGCATCTAAAAATGATGAGTTTGTAACAGAAAGCAATCCTTTTTTGATTATCAATCTTCTAGATATTAAAAGTGGTCAGCACGTGAGGCGTGAACGGTATATCCGAGAAGCCCAACAGGGTTCGATAGAATTTTTCAATGTGTTAGATAGTCTGATTAAAGAAGGCAATGAAGAACCTCTCCTAAATTTTTTCAACTATTGCGATATTCCGATCATGAACGTTTCTAGGCCTATCTATGCGAGGGGGATGCGCTCTGTTTGGGATGGCGGGAAAGGAATGAGGAACCTTGGATACAATAATTTAAAAATATTCAACAATTTGCACGAAGCTGCCATGGGCTTTTATACCCGACATTTTAAAAAACTTCAGCGGCACGTGAAGAGCGGAGGCATCAATGGTATTGCAAACTATCTTCATATCTATCTTGCTATGGGAAGTATTCTCCGTTCACAGGTAGAGAGGCTTATGCAAGGATTCGAGGCATGTAACAATCCAATATCGAATACTGAATGGTACGGATATAGAGAAAAAATAGACATTTATTTTCTCAAGTTCAAGGATCTGATGCTGTGTCTTAATGAACAATATCTGCCTAATTTGTTAAAAATATATGAACCGTCATTATTGCGGGAAAGATTTAATCCGGATATCCAACCAATTAATGATCTGTGTAAGGATATGCTGGCCTTCCAGGCACGCATGGAAGTTTTACGCAGATCTAGTCTGAAAATAAAAACACCAACCGGTGGCATCCTGCCCCCTCCATTTTTTAATGATAACATTTTTTTGAAGAGGAATTGGGAAAAGTATCGGAGCGAGCAAGAACTGAAAATCAAAAATGTATTGTGGCAACTCGGGAACATGTCAACAAAATGAGACACTGCAGACAGGAGCAGCTGGGGCACCGTTAAATACGTTGCGTTGTCATCTCCTACGGAGGCCAGATTTCTATCCGTGGTTCTTCATGATATGCCCAACGCTCGACTTGTCACCCATTAAAGGGTGTTATCGAGATTGTTTACGTTAGCGCTTCCTTCCTGTAAGCGATAAGTAAGCCTATCTTAGAAATATGCACTATTTCATGTGGCAATTGTGCACATGTGAAGAGCATAACAATGATTGACAAATCCAATAACTCTGATATAATGAAAATAAAATAATAGAGTAAGCGAGATGGGAAAGTGTGTTTTATAACTACTATTCCTTGTATTTGTGTTCTCCACCCCGCCACTCTTCACCCCAGAGAATAAGTACCAGCATCATAGAGTATTATATAGAGAAGTAATCACCACGTGATCAGAGGTCCAAGCATCCCTCAACAAGAATGGGAGGCGGGGTGGCACTTCATAACGTTTACATTTGGCTGGGTCGTCAGAGAATAAGTCTCTGGTGAACCCGGCCATTTTTTGGCTCAGAATTGCTTGATCCAAACTCAAATAGAAAAAGGAGAAGAAAATGAAAAAGACTGTCTTGAACTCAGTTGTAGTTTTCGTCATGTTTTTCGTCTTTCAGGCAACCGTTGCTTTCGCTGCCGATCCACAAAAATTCATCCTAACCTACCTGGGAAACCTGCCGGGGGGGGGCTTATAGCTGGGCCCAAAACATTAACGATGCGGGGCAGGTGGTGGGATACGCCAACATTCCATCCGGTGAGCGCCATGCCTTTCTGTACAGCAAGGGGACCATGACCGACCTGGGAGTCCTACCGGGGGGAACCGAGTCCATTGGCTGGGGCATCAATAAGGCGGGGCAGGTGGCGGGATGGGTTTTTAAGTCGTCGGGTGAGGCCCGTGCTTTTCTATACAGCAACGGGACCATGACCGATCTGGGAACCCTGGGGGGGGGGATTGTGGCTATGCCCAAAGCATTAACGATGCGGGGCAGGTGGTGGGATACGCCTGCATTCCATCCAATTATGACCATGCCTTTTTGTACAGCAACGGGACCATGACCGACCTGGGAACCCTAGGGGGAATCGAGAGTTACGCTTGGGCCATCAATAACGCGGGCCAGGTGGTGGGATGGGCCTCTACCTCGTCGGGTGAGCGCCATGCCTTTCTGTACAGCAAGGGGACCATGACCGACCTGGGAGTCCTGCCGGGGGGAACCGAGTCCTTTGCCCAAGGCATCAATAACGCGGGGCAGGTGGTGGGATACGCTTATACTTCGTCGGGCGAAGAACATGCCTTTTTGTACAGTGACGGGACCATGACCGACCTGGGAACCCTGGGGGGGAATGATAGCTTGGCTGAAAGCATCAATAACGCTGGGCAGGTGGTGGGGGTCTCCGCTACCCCGTCGGTCGAAGAACATGCCTTTTTGTATAGTGACGGGACCATGACCGACCTGGGAACCCTGCTGGAGGAAAATCAGAGCTACACTCAGAGCTACGCTTGGGCCATCAATAACGCGGGCCAGGTGGTGGGAAGCGCTGCCGATCGTGCCTTTCTTCTGACTCCCGTTCCCGAAGGGATCGCCGCATGCAACGGAATTACCCTCAGCGGTAATGTCATGGTTAACAGCTACAATTCGACAAAGGGTAGTTATGCCTCTCAGTTATCTGGAGGCCACGCGGGGAGCGATGGCAACGTGCAAACATTAGCGGCAGACGCAAACATCACCTTATCCGGTAACGCTGCCGTCTACGGAAACGCCTCTGCAACCGGGTCAGTTGTCACCTCTGGTCACGCCGAGGTGTACGGCACCACCAGTCAGAAACAACCGGTCTCGGTCTGCGACCCCTTGAACGTTGCCAGTGTTGTGGAGAAGAACAGACCATCAGGCTCTCCCACCTCCATCACCTTGAGCGGTAAGCAAACCCAAACTCTTTTCGCGCCTAACACCTTTTATCTGAAGGGTGTAAGCCTCAGCGGCCAGAGCATGCTCACGGTAAATGGCACCGGTAATGCCACGATGTTCATCGACGGAGACCTTTCCATAGCGGGACAGGCTTCCTTCAATGTGTCCACGGGTATTATCCTCACCATCTATATCACCGGAAACATTTCCATGGCTGGAGGAGGAATAGTCAATCAAGGACTGCCCACCGATTTAATCATCTATGCCTCAGCGGAAAAGGGCAAACAGATAGCAATCAGCGGGAATGCGGACCTCGGTGGTGTGCTCTATGCCCCATTCAGCAATATCTCAGCCGCCGGGAATGCTGCCATCATGGGAGAAGTCTGGGGCATGACGGTCGCCGGTTCCGGTAATGCCGGTTTTCATTACGATGAGGCAACCATGCTGCCGGGGTGGTAGACCGCAAATTAGGAGATTGACAAAGTAAACACTGTCGGGGGGCCGCCCGTTCGGAAAAGCCTGCCGTATTTTCAGACCCGGACATCGTGGTACCTAAAATTGCATGAAATCGCTTATTGTGTCTATTCTGAAGGTGACCTCTGGGCGGGTTTCCGGCGGGGTTATCCTCCATTACAATCGGTAACCCTCGGTGATTCATTTATTTGGAATCGTTTAGTTGTGCAGTCAACATTTCTCTTAAACAACAGATTTTTAAAAATTGGCATGAGCAACTCTATTCAGTGCTTCCTCAATTTGAAGCAAACCGTTCTTTATGAAGAGTACCAATGGTAATCGTGGACAAAATTACTGTAAAGAAGTAGTATTGTTATTGCTGATATGACAGACCAAAAACCATTTACATAAGGGGTGGAGCAAGAGTCATTCGAACAGAATTAAATATGTGATACTGTTATGTTTTTTAAAGGTAACAGAATATGTTATCAAAAAATCGGAAATTATCACAGTGGTTTTGTACTTATAGAGGATGTTTTGTATGGTTATAAGACAAGTTTTCATTGTTACCCTGTTGCTAATAATCTGGCCTGCCATTCTGAGTGAAACGTCGGTCAAAGCATTAGAAGGATCACATCTGGATTTGGCGAAGATGCTGGTTAAGGAATTAAAACCAGAGAATACCAGTTATCAGGACAAGAATGGCTACGTTAAATGGAAAGGACAGAATGGAGCAAATGATTACGAAAGCCATACTGATTGTTCCGGATTTTTGACTGCGTTGCTGGAGCAAGCTTATGGTTTCACACCCGATTATTTTGAGCGGTGGTTGGGCAAACGCCGCCCGCTTGCAAAAACCTATCACGAAGCAATTATTGGTCAGCGGGGATTTAAGCATATTCAGCTAATCAGAGAAGTAGAGCCAGGGGATATAATTGCTATCATTTATCCCGCTGGAAGTGAATACACCGGGCACATAATGGTTGTGGCAGAGACTCCGCAAGGGAGGAAAGCTTCTAAGCCAAAGATAGAGGAAACTGAGCAATGGGAGATTGCCGTTATAGATTCAGACCAGACTGGACATGGAAAGACAGACACACGGCGTAGGGATGATGGGACATTTAGGTCCGGCGTAGGGGAAGGAATTCTCAGGGTTTACACGGATCGGAAAGGGCAGATGGTTGGATATACTCGGAGTACATTCGGGAACTCGGAATACTATGATCAGACAGTTCGGCATCTTGCAATTGGTCGTCTGGACTGATCTGATAGACCGTAAGGATCGTGCCTGGCACCACCATTTAGCTGACGGCTTAGGATTGCCGCTTATGAATACGTTATCCTCTTCCGCTCGAGACAATCACTACTGTCATCTCGCTTTCTGTGCGTAATGGAGCATCTGGCAAGATAGAGTCGCATCCACGATTTGTAGGTGATATACGTACGGACTGCTTCCTGAAACAAACGAAATCGACTCTTATCATGGGATTGCAGCTTTCAAATGGTAATCCTCAAAAAGGTCAATGATCCCGGAACATGAAACTATTCACGATATCATTGGATGGGCAATCCGTACTCCTCATTCCCCTTGACAAAGGCATTTGGTGATCCTTAACTTCCTAAGATGAGGTTTTAAATTCTAATCAGGAGGTTACGTATGAAAAGAGTATTGGTAGTTTTTATGGCGTTGTTGTTGAGCGTTACGTTTGTAACCGCAGTCTTGGCCCAGGATAACTCTAACCCGGCGTTGCAGCAATTCAATGCGAAGATGGCATCAATGAAATCCATGGAATTTGAAGGCATGGTTTTAAGCCATGATGTACTATGCCATTGCTTCGTTGTAGCGACCAACATGGGCAATCTCATTCTTCAGGATGACTACACAAGATTCGATCAAGAATACAATCGGGCGAAGGGTCTTACGATAGGCGCGAAGGTAAAGGGCGAATACAAAACAGTTGACTATCTGAATTATGCACTTAGTGTCGAATACGTAAAATAACCGGATAGCGCACCGTCAGGGAAAGAGAAACTGCGAAAAGAGGGGAGCCCAGCGGCCCTCCTCTTTAATATTTGGCTGAAAGAACTGATGTTCTGTGGAGGTAAAAACAGTTGAATATACCCCTTCTTATAAGTTGTCCTCGATAGCGTTAAGCTGAAAGGTAACACAACCCCTGCACAATGCCTTACAGAGCATTGTGTTCACACAAAAACTCTCTCTTCATCCGGCTATGACAACAAACCGAGCTTGAAGCTGGAGCCCGCCCCCCGTCTGATCCCTTCAGACGAAGGCTATCCTGGAACGGGAGACCGTTCTCCCGAACCAGATGGTGTCTGCACCCTATGTTCGGGTACCCAGATCCCATTCACAAATTGACCCAGGACCGTAACCATACCCCGGCAGTGCGCCCTGGCGGTGGGGGAGGTTCTTGAGGTTCATATCCACGCGCCAGCAGGCGCACGGCATCGGGGATCTGCTTTCCCTTCGCATACATGCATTGTTGCTAAGCGATGTCATAACACCTCTGAAGTTAAACAAAGAAGAATAGGCCGGACCACCGTTATTATAATAATCATTCTTTTCATCTCTCCACCTTAGTGCGATTCTAAGTTCGTAAAGACTGTTTGTCAACAGAGCCTTTTATCTCAACCTATAAACTCTCACTTTTGTATCGGATGCTCCATATAGGATTAGTGGATGTACCCGCTGATTTTCAATAGAAAGACATTTTGTAAAATATGTGAGGGGGGATTTTATCGAATCCTTCCTGAAATCGTTACTTCACTTGTTACCTAAAATATACTACATTATAAACGGCATTCGAGATGATGTACTGTCCATATCTATAACGATCGACAACAGCACGTGATCTTTTGAGACCAAATAGAAGTGAGCGAGAACAGATGGTGGCATCGATAGTCTTAACCACTCGGAGGATACAATGAAGCTCAAACCCGGCATCGAGGCCGCTCTTTGGATGGTTCCCGGGGCAGTATTTATGCTTTTGCTCGTCCTCGTCGTGGGTCATTTCCACAAAGAGCAGAACCCCGCTGAGCAACTGGCAAATAAGGCCCGACGGGTCGACCTCGTGAGTCGGATGCAAGTTGGTCTTTTGTCTGCCTCGGAAGCAGAGAAGAGCGCCGTAATGGCTATCACAGACCGGGAGTCGAAGATCTTAGCCGACCAGGCACGCGCGGCCACTGCGGATGTGCAGCGGGAATGTCGGGAGTTGGAGGAACTCCTGAAGACTGGCGGCACTCAGAGAGAGAAGGAGTTACTCGCCCGGTTTTCGGAAGTCTTCACCGAGTTCCAACGTGTTGACAACGACCTGTTAGATCTAGCGGTCAAGAATACCAACCTCAAGGCATACAGCTTGGCATTCGGCCCGGCAGCACAAGCGCTCCAAGAGATGAACGCCGCGCTTTCCCGCCTCGTGGCAGCGTATGCCGACTCACCCGAGGCAAAGAAGGCGATGCTTTTCGCCTTCGGCGCACAGATCGGCGCCCTGCACATTCAAACCCTGCTCCCGCCCCACATCGCAGAGGAAAGCGACCGGAAGATGGACAGGTTGGAAGCTTTGATGGCCAAGGAGGACGAACAGGTTCGCAAAGATCTGAATGACCTGGCCGCGCTCACGAGCTTGAGCAGTGACTCCGACCTCGCAACGGCCGCCTCACGGTACGCCAGATTCAGCAAAATCAAAACCCGAATCCTGGCGCTCTCGCGCGAGAACACCAACATCCGGTCACTCACTATATCCCTGAACCAGAAACGCAAGGTGATGGTGCTGTGCCAAGATGCCCTAAATGCGCTAAAGCAGACCATACTGGAGGAACCCGTGAGGGGCATCACCTACGGCCCCCCGGCTCACCCTCGATAGCTCAATGCGAGTCTCAGATTACTGGCGTTCGGTCCCTGGAACCTCACATGAATGGCTCTTTTACAATCATGAGGAAAAATCGCTTTGACCCGAACAACATGAAGGAGCACATTCTCAAAACGGTTTTGTAAGGCCCACTGAACCGATGTTGTGTAGAAATGTGCCCCCATCGGTTTCATGGCTGTTTGTCGAACACATCCTTCCGGCACTAATCAGTGGCCGTAAATCTGAACCCCACCCCCGGTTCTGTGATGATGTATAGGGGATGATTTAGATCCTCTTCGATCTTTTGCCGGAGGTGTGCAATGTAGACCCTGAGGTAATGGGTATCTTTCTGGTAATTGGGTCCCCGCGTGGCAAGGAGGAGCTGCCTGTGAGTCACTATACGGCCAGCGTGCAGGGCAAGACATTTCAAAATCTCGTATTCTGTTGGGGTCAGCTTTATTTCCTTTCCATTGACCGACAGACGACGGTGTGTGATATCGAGTGTTAATCCTCCAAAGATAAGTACCGGTCCGTCCTCGTCTTTACCCTTGTGCCTGAGAACAACGCGAATCCGGGCGAGGAGTTCTCCCATACCGAACGGCTTGGTGACATAATCATCGGCCCCGGCGTCGAGGGCATTGATCTTCTCGTCTTCATGTTCTCTGACCGAGAGAATAATGACAGGGATTCCGGTCCATTCGCGAAGCTTTTCAATTACCTGAATGCCTTCGATATCAGGCAGCCCAAGGTCAAGGATGATCAGGTCAGGGTGAGAGATTGTAGCCCGGTTTAAACCCTCATAACCGGTGGCAGCTTCCTCCACCTCATAGCCGTAACCGGATAACGCGGTCTTCAACAGCCGTTGGATCTGTTTTTCATCGTCGATAACCAGTATACGTGGGTCATCAGGTTGCATAATCTCCTCCTTTGTTCACATCCGATTCTTGCGAGGGCCGTTTGTCTAACGGTAACGAAAAGGTGAACTCGTTTCCGTATCCCCGGTTTGGTTGAACCCATATTTTCCCGCCATGGGCTTCAACAATCCCTTTGCAAATCGAAAGACCAAGGCCTGTCCCGCCTATTTGTCTCGTAGAATGTACCCTGTAAAACTTGTCGAAGATGCGTTCCCGTTCCTTCGCAGGGACGGGCGGGCTGAGATCGGTTATGGTAAACCGTAACAATTTATCATCGCAACATGCAGAAAGAGAGATTTGGCTGTCTGGAGGAGAGTATTTTGCCGCGTTCTCGAGCAGGTTAATCAGTACGTGCTCGATAAGTGCAAAGTCAGCCTCCACCAGAGGAAGATCTGGCGGGATGTTGACCAGTAAATGGTGGCCCTGAAGAATATCTTTCATTTCCCGAAAGACGACGCCTAGAATGTCCTGGATGTCGCACCACTTCTTATTGAGCTTTAACATACCCCCTTCAAGCCGTACCATATCAAGAAGATTTGCGACGAAATGGTTCATGCGTTGAGCTCCCTCCTTGATGGTTTCCAGCAAGATCTGTCTGGCCTCCTGATCGTACACGTTTTCTTGGGAAAGAAGGCTTGTCACCGCGCCCGTAATTGATGCGAGGGGAGTTCTCAGGTCATGAGAGATGGAATTGAGCAGCGCAGCGTGCAGTTTTTCTGATTCAACGAGCCACTTAGCGTGTTCGGCCTCCTTTGCCAATTGGACGCGGATTATGGCGACGGCACCGAGGTTGGCAAAGGCTTGGATAAGCTGCCGTTGCTCCCAGGAGATCTCATCCGTAACGTTTAGCGTAAGAGCGAGCACTGCTAATACCTTGTCCTCCACAGAAACCGGGAGAAACGTTCGTTCGGCGCCCCTGAGAATTTCTGTTCCCTTTCCCGCCGCCCGACCATGATCAAGGACCCAATAAGCGACCGCCCATTCTTTATCGGTGGGCGAGCTGAGATGGGGTGGGGCGGATGCAACCGCGTACAAATGATCGCTGCCGGATTCCGGCATCAGAATAATTATCTCGCCTTCTATGGTCCGTGCAATTGTCGTTACAAAGACTTCAAGGACTTTTGCTAAATCGGCTTCTGCAGCTATTTCCCGACCGAGTGCGTATAAGGCGAGGGTCTTCTTTTCCCGCTCAAGTGCCCTCTGCGTTTCATCCCGAAGCCTCGCGGCCATAGTTCCCGTTATGAGTGCGACCAGTAAAAAAACCGCTAAAATAAAGACGTAGCGTACACCACTTACCGCCAAGCTGCCAACAGGTGGCACAAAGAAAAAATCCAACGCTAACAGGCCAAGAAAGGAAGCTAAAAAGGAGGGTCCCCGGCCCCAGCGCACTGCGCTGACAAGGACAGGCAAGAGGTAAAGGAGGGCAAGGTTAATGCTGTCGAAATAAGGATCAAGGATCTTACCGATACCCGTTATGAGCGCGACGCACACAAGGGGCCAGATGTAACGCTTGAGGGTTGCTACGCGCGACGAGGATAAAGCGTCCTTGTTATCGGAACGGGGTTTCATTATCTCGGCCTCATCTGTAATAAGTTCCATGGCCACACCTCTATCGACCGTCTTCGGCCGGTTGCCTTTCTATGATGGGCAGGCTCTTATGCGGGACCCAAACGTCCCGTCCTCCGATAATTGAGACCACTCACCATCCGTTCTGCCAGTTCGGCCAGTATCGTGTACGGTCC
>CAVWHH010000033.1:0-78445 GCA_963754785.1 uncultured delta proteobacterium
TATCATATGAGGGAAATAATACCTATGGTAACGACACACACAGACCGGGAAAATATTTGGATTTGTGACAGAGATCATTTTTATTAGGATGATAAAGATAATATAGTGGTCACAGCCCAATTTACCATTCTTCCGGGCTTCCCCAATCCATCGGTTAGGCAGACTCATATCTCTAACCGGTGGTCTCTTTCGAAAGCTTAGCCGACCTCGAGTAACGATTTCACCAAATCTTGATAATCGAAAATGCTCGTCAAGACATGATTACTGAGAGAAAGAGAGGATAGTTAAGCAGGTCACTTAGAGTCTGTCCGCAACACTTACAACTATTAATATGGTATAGCTCACCATAAAGTGGTTTAAACCCCGTAAGTGAAACTGACATAAGCCGGTCATAAGGACAAAACAATGTTGCCATAGAACGCAGGGGAAATTTTTACAACCCAGACCGGCTATTCCACAGCTTAAAAAGAAAGGAAGGTAATATGCATTAGGACAGCTTAATTTTCAGGGGAAAGCTACAATACCCCGATAAGAACGGATTCCGTTTGTTAAGGAAGAACTAAATAGAATTGCTCACACCAATTTTTGAAAATCCGTTGACTGGGAAAAATGTTAAGTTCACCTACAATTCAATAACTTCGCTTCGATCAAATACTGCACATTACGATATGAAACAAGGCATCGCACGTCTCAATGATCGGCTCGCCATTTCCGATCCTGCCTTAACTAAATATAATTAGGCACTGTCCCTATTTTCATTGGACTAAAAGGTGCCAAAATAATACACATGTTCGAATGATTATATCCCTTCGTATAATGCTCTTTTCTCAAGGCTCATCTTCTTAAGTCTTTCTTGAGCCTCTTCCGGGGACACGGCCTCAAGGGAACGATCCTCTTTTTGAATGACCACACCACTCTCGATCAGCATTTTGTACCTTTTCTTTCTGGTTTCACGATCCGGAAAACAGATAAACTGACAATTAGCACAGGTTGTACGGATTTTGGCATTCTCCAAAACATGGTAAAAACCGCCTTCGATACGAGGCCACTGACCGTATCGTGAAGCCACTTTAGATATCATCTTAAGAAGTTCATCATCTCCTTCAGGGATGGGAAAGCGTCCGGGTGACCATGTAGACCATTTTCCCGAAGAATGCAGGCCGGTATAGCCGGCGCACACATAAACGCACCTCCTATAGTGACCTCTCTTGGAATAGGAGAAATCAATCCCTCCCAATGAAACCGAGATTTTCTCTTTTGGTTTCATAAATCCGGAAACGCATCCAGCTATGCACATGCCGCAATTGTCGCAGTAGTTGTTTTTTTCAGGAAGCGGATCGGTCGGAACAAGTTCGGCATTGGTCACTACCGTACCCAGCGCCACCGCAGCACCGGCTTGAGAAGTAAGTATGTTTCCAGATAATCCAAAATGACCGACTCCCGACCGGACCGCCAGATAACGGTGGGAAATGGTCGGGTACAGGTCGGAAATGCCGTTTTCAGTATCTGTGCGGTAATGACGATTAGCGGTTCCGGCTGCAGAGTCATACCCCTTCATCTTCAGATAGGTGCCCAACTCAAGGGAGATTCCACTGGCTATCGTGTAGGCCCGGTATGTGGCTTTTTCAAGCTGAAGGTGATCCTTTTTTGCAAAGTAGGGGTCAATGAGATCCTGATCTATTGGAACGGCATAGGTAATTGCCGCTTTTGCATTTGGTAGGACATAAGTAAGATCTGCCGATGGAGGTCCCCCTTTCAATGTTTCCAGCGTAGCGATTCCCGCGGCGCATGCACCCTGATCAATGACGAAATCTATTACCACCTTACTCAGCGTATCCATAATTTATCCTCCTTAATCGATCCTTTGGAAAGGTATGTCCTCAGGTCAACAGATTGAGACATCGGCAAAATCTGGCCATGGGGAACGTTTCCTAATCCCGTTTACTCAAAAAATGCATTTGCCCTCAAATAACTCTTAGCAAAAAATTTCCCTTTGCAACAGAATCAATTATCACCGAATAACGAACCCCATGCAAAAGGAGGAACAAAAATATGCAGAAAAATTGTACCACAATGCCCCAAGTAAACAAAGTAGGAATTGCCTTTAAGCCATTCTATCGATTTCCATTGGAAACATTGCACGTTCGGCGAGAATGCCAGCCTGAGGACTTCAGCAACTTACACACTATCGTCGTATCAAGACCGGCTGCACAGTTCCACTCATCGGAATGGGGTCCCCAAAGACCACTATGTTTCCGTCCGTAATCAATAGAGCCTCATCGACTATTTACCATGAAGTATATCCATCCAGCGTATCGCTTCCTGTTCGCTCACCTTGCCCAGATAGATCTGTGTCGTTTTTAGATCTTGGTGGCGGAGTATCACCTTGGACACGATTTCAAGCGGTACTCCATTCCTGCTGGCATAGGTTGCCGAGTATCTCCTGAGATCGTGGGGAGAAATGACAAGATTGAGTTTTTGCCCCAGCTTTCTGATAAATGTCCGTGCAGTCGAGTAACAGATAGGAAAGACCGGTCCTCGGGAGAGAGACTCCTGTCCTTCATGTAATCCCGCAATCTTTTGGCTACCTGTTCCGGCATGAAGGCCGCTTCCGCTTCTTTTCCGGATTTGGGCTGTTTGATAGTAACTCTTCTTTCCGAAACATCCGACACCCTGACATTCAATAACTCCCCGATCCGAAGGCCACAGCGCGCCTGGAGTTCCAGTATCAACCTGTTTCTTCTGTCCCGTGTGTTATAAATCATCTCGTCGACAACCTCCTTATCCAGAATCACTTTCGGGATCTGTTTTGGCATTCTGAATGTCTTCGATAACAAAGGGGCACTGCATGGATTCATGACATCCGGACAGCACTTCTCGATAACAAAATTGAAGAAGACCTTCAATTGGGCATAGCGTAACCTACGGGTAGATTTGGCCAGGTCTCGTGTCATCCGTTCAAGGAAGTCATAGATCTCATCAGGTCTCAGGGTATCGATAGGTCGATCAGCATAGAGGGCATCAAAGTGTTGTAACAGAAATCGATAACTGTCCCTGGTTCTTCTTCTATGGTTTGATTGCTGGTAAAACCGGAATAATGATACTGCCTCTTTCACGTTCATAACTGCCTCCTTTTAAAGGGTCTTTGGGGACAGTATGAGCATAGAGCAGAAATACGACTACGGGGGCTATCTTTGCGGTAAAAAGGGTTTTTCTTATAAAGCTCCACCTACAAGTTAAGCATTGGGCATATCATGAAGAACTGCGAATATATAACGGGATGAATGAAATAAAGTATTACATCGGGCGTCAGCGAGACGCGCTTCTCATTTCTGAGGCTCCTATCGGACTAACTTCGCATATACCGGTTCGCGTGCCCAAGCGCGAATTTCATTCCAGTTACGGAAATCCCCTTCCGGGGTTCCTTTGGACTTCAGAATCTTCTTGTTTATCCAAGAAAGGTTGTTGTAGTCCATCGCTCCGGCAAATGTTCCAATGCCAACAGGCTTTATTTCCGGCACAGCCTTAAGGATGGGGTCCATGTAGGACAACGCTTTAGCCCGGTTTTCTTCTGTCGGCTGGGACAGGGTCATACACACGAGAAAATAGGCGACAGGCACTTTGCACAGGGTATCCTTGTTCTTCTTAACAAAATCCACCGCCTCAGGCATCCACTTGCCCATATAGATAGCGCTGCCTATGACCACTCCCTGAAATGAACTAACGTTATTGGCATTCTTGATTAAGACCACGTCCGTAGCCACATCTTTACTGCACAATTCCTTTCCAATGGCGTCGGCGACTCCTCCAGTGGAACCATACTTGCTGGCGTAGACGACCAACACTCTCTTTTCCACATTCTTCCCACCTCCACATTTTCCTTCGGGGAACTTTATGTCTGCTGCATGGCTGATCTTCGCAACTGACGCACCCCCGAGCGTCATTGCAGTAATAAGGCCAGCAGATAGAACCAGGAAATCCCGACGGCTGACTCTCCAGATGTTGCTATCATTGGCTCCCATCATAACACTCCTTTTCGTTCTGTGACCTGCTCCGAAAATTGTACCACATGTTAAGTTAGAATTTTACCATTTGTGTGTGATAAAATTATACCCTTATTGCTCTCATTACCAAGTTGAAATGTTGCATGGCGCTGCAAATTGATAAAAACAACACTTCAGCTTGCTATATTGTAGTTCACGGTTGAACTACAAGAGGAAGTACTTCGTGACGGTTGTATATCACCTACAAGTCGCGCATTGGGCATAGCATGGGCAGGTATTGATTACGGAAAAAAATGTGCAACGGGCCGTCACGAAAGGAGAGCAACAACGCCCACCCAATTTTAGGTTTTTCGCATATTCCATGAGCAACGGGTAGAAAGGCCCTGATATCACGATCCAGCATGAGACAGTTCGTATTATTTCGTCTCATGTTCTGCAGCAGGAGGCAGGACTTTTCCTGTATTGGGTTGCGACTCCCACGACTGGAGTTGGATATCCCACTTGACATTCATTGGTTTATTCTTAATCTTATACAAGGAGAGCAAAATGAATCCGTGGGTTGGCAATCTCACGTGAGAGAGGAAGGTCCACGGAAAAAAGCGGAGGAAAAGGATGATCCCAGAGATTAAAAAGATTCTGTATGCCACTGATCTTACGAAGAACTCGTTGTATGCATTTTACTTTGCCGCTGATCTGGCGCTAAAACATGGTGCAAAGATTATCATTCTTCACTCCTTCGAGCCTCTTCCTCCTTCGTTATACGTAGAGCCAGCCTTCACTGATTTTTTCGAGGTTCTTAGAAGCGAACAGCACCAGAAGAAGGACAAAGATGTTGCCAAGATCAAAGACCTGTTGCAGCAATTCTGCCAGAACGTAGAACCCCAGATTTGTGCGCCGTGTGTCGATCTCGTATCCGAGATCATCGTCACGGAAGGCTACCCCGTGGAAGAAATCCTGAACACAGCGGATACGAAGGCATGTGACGTGATCGTCCTCGGGGCCCACGGAAAGGGGTGGTTGAAACAGACCTTTCTCGGGAGCACGGCCACCTCAGTGCTGGAGAGGACCCGGAAACCGGTTTTCGTTATCCCGCTTCCATCTGAAAAGAACAGTGTTGAGACAGGTACACTCTGAGGCGTTAGTATTGATTTATTATGGAATAGCAAGGAGAGTCTGTACCGCAGGTCCAGCAAAGAGATTGTTTTGGCTGGCTGGTGCAGTTACAATGTTATTCACGTAACAAAACACTTCAATGCCACTCCTGGGGAGCAACCATGAAGGAAACTGACGAAGCATTAAACGCCTCAGAGGCTATGTATCGCACCATTTTCGAGAATACGGGCACAGCCACCTTTGTCGACGAAAACGATACCACTATATACCTTACCAATACGCAGTTCCAGAGATTGTCCGGTTATCCGAAAGAGGAAGTGGAAGGGAAAAAGAACTGGACCGAGTTCATCGTGAAGGAAGATCTCGAAAAAGTGCTCCAGTATCATCATCTGCGGCGCATCGATCCCCAGGCGGCACCCAAGAACTACGAACTGAAGTTCGTGGATAGAAACGGAGACGTGAAGGATATCCTCATTACCGTCGATATCGTCCCGGGAACCCAGAAGAGCGTTCTTTCCATCCTGGATATTACGAAACTCAAGAGGGTAGAACGTGAGGTGCGTCAGCTTAACGAAGAACTTGAGAAAAGGGTAAGGGACCGTACGGCCCAGCTGGAGGCAGCCAATAAGGAACTGGAGGCTTTCTCCTATTCCGTCTCCCATGACCTTCGGACCCCTCTTATCTCCATCCAAGCCTTCTCGCGCCTCCTCGTTGAGAAATACGGTGTCCACCTGGACGACAAAGGTCAAGAGTTCCTGGGTGCTATCCAGAAATCCACGAAGCAGATGGACCAGCTAATCAACGATTTGCTCGCCCTGTCGAGGCCCAAGTCACAAGAGTTCAAGGTTACAGAAATCGACATCGGGAGCCTTGCGAAGGCTGTATTCGATGAACTCAAGGCTATCACTCCAAACCGTAAACTCGAATTGTCGATAAACAACCCACCTTCCGGGATGGGTGATCCGTCCTTGATGCGTGAGGTTGTGTTGAACCTACTGTCTAACGCCATCAAGTTTACAGGGAAACGGGATACGGCGCATATCGAAGTGGGTGGCTTTACGGGCAACGGCGAGAACATCTATTACGTGAGGGACAACGGTGTTGGATTCGAGATGGCAGACGCGGAAAAACTTTTTGGCGTGTTCCAGAGATTGCACAGTCCGGACGAGTACGAGGGAACGGGCGTGGGTCTTGCCATTGTCCAACGAATTATCACGAGGCACGGCGGCCGTGTGTGGGCCGAGGGGAAGGTCGATGAAGGGGCAACATTCTACTTCACGCTACCGGAAAGGACTCCGTAAAACAAAGAACGAAGGCACGAAAAGATCGGGCTCCCCGGCACATAAAAGCTCGTACCTGGTTTGGGCGCAGTAGTGTCCTTTCCCAAATTGCCCGCGCTACGCTTCTGCTGCGGGCAAAATGCTATCCGCTCTTTTAAATGGTAATACTTATCTCGGCTCATAAATTCGAGTTGCATACTTGTACGTGACTTTGTTGCCTTGCCCCTGAGGCCGTCTTACCTTGGGATCAGAATCACTTAGTGGAGAAAATAACTTTAGAGGTAGTACAATAAGTGGGGGCAGGTTACTTTTCTATGGAGCTGGAAATCATATGTCTTTGAACGGTATTATCGCTTTTAGCTCAGGCATACTATCGTTCTTTGCTCCCTGTGTACTGCCGCTCGTACCTTCGTATCTGATCTTCATAAGCCGTGTCACTATCAACAACTTTGATGAGTTGAAGACGTTAAAATACAGAAGAAGTATGTTCCTCCATGCGGTTATCTTTGTTTTGGGATTCTCTTTTGTTTTTGTATCTTTAGGCCTATCGTCTTCAATGATCGGTTATTTCCTGTCAACTTACCAGACATATATTTTGAGGATCGGGGGGGTCATACTCATCGTGATGGGGCTATTTTACCTGAACATTATCAAGATACCTCTCTTGGACCAGGAAAAGATTATTCATCTGAAGGAAAAACCCATAGGCATCTTCGGCACTTTCTTTGTCGGGGTTACCTTTTCTCTTGGCTGGTCACCCTGCATAGGTCCTGTGCTTTCCTCCATATTGATTATCGCCTCAACAGAAGAGAGCCTCTGGCGAGGCGTATATCTGTTGAGCATGTATTCCCTGGGGCTTGCCGTTCCGTTCCTTATATCGGCCATTTTATTCAATCGGCTTTTGGGCCTCCTTAAAAGATATGGTTACGTTGTCAAGTATACCGTAAAGGTTATGGGGGTACTCCTTATCGCCATCGGGTTCTTGCTAATCACCGGATACTTCAACAGAGCCAGCCAATGGTTGGGGCAACTGTTTTAAATAGCCTCGCAATCAGTTATCTCTTTTACGGCAGCAAAACGGCCACCTTGGATGCTGTCCGGGAGCTGCGACGTCTCGATCCGGAAAGTGCCGATAAGCTATCCAAGCTGATTGTACCACGATGATGGTAAGCGAAATTTGAAAGAGGTAGGGGCGTTATTTCATATGGTGCTTTGCTGCTGCAAGATAGCCCTTTCTATCGGTACCCATAAAAAGGCCTTTGTCAAGAAAACAAATCTCTCTGCCATTATCGCCCTCCGTTGTGCCCTCGCTTCATCGCGCTTTGAAGACTACTGGGCAGAGCGTGCCTGTGCCTGATCACAGGATAGAAATGCCACTCGGCCCCCACTTCTATGTCGCACACCCAATCTCTCAATCTCTCCTCTGCAACTCTTTTTTGACAAAGTTGCCTCCATGCTCCAAACTCGGTTTTGCCGTATCGGCGTTGTGTCTCTCGCTGCCTTTGCCGCATCTTCGTAGGTTCGGTGTTCGTGTTGCTGCACCAGGCACCCATCGGGATCAAGGTACAGTGCAGTTGCCTGCAGTACCCCTTCCGTATCACGGACCAGAATATCGTCGGTACCATACCGTGTCCAAAGAAGGGTTACAATCCTCATGGTTTTTCTTAACCACTGTCGGGCTCACGGCATGGACAGCAAAACGATAAAACACGTGCTGTTATCCGGGTAAGGACGGTTGATCCACTCATTCAGAACTGGGTTGTCCCAACCGATTGACCTGGTTCACCGTCCTCCCGGATTCTTACCCAAACAGTTTTTCCTCCTCGTAGGGGACGTGGTCCCTCATAATATAGTAAGCGGCCCGTGCGAGCTTGTTCGCGAGTGCATTGTGGGCAACCGGACTATTTCGTTCATTAAGCTTCCGGTTATAGAAGTTCCTGCTTGCTTGATCAAACCGGCGGGCGTGTTCAGCCGCTTCGGAATAAGCCCATGCAAGATACCGGTTTCCATTTCTTGTATTGCCCTTTCCTTTCACCCTCTCACTGCTCGTCCAGATGCTCTCCGCTTTACGACAGTATGAGACAGAGGTGCCGACCTCAAGGAACCGACCGATCGGCCCTGTCTCGAGCATGATGGTGAGGCCGAGTATTTTCCCTACCCCGGGTAGTGTGAGAAGCCCGGCATAGGAAGGATCCATCTTGCAATGCTTCTCCACATGAGATTCAATCACTTCGATCTGGCACGTGAGCATATCGATCGAGGCCTTGCTCACCTTACCCGTTAAGGAGAGACTCTCGTTTGCAGAAAAGTGGCCGCTCACACGATCCTGCCTACCCTTGACCTGGTGGCTCGGAATCTTCATCCCTAAGACATTTGCCATAGTGTTGTGGAGACTCACAAGAAGCGAGGTCCGAAGCCTTATGAGGTGGCTACGCTTGCGCAGGAGGTCTCTCACGGGACGTCCCTCCTTTGGGTAGATATATCCCTCCTTGAGAATACCCAGGGATAAGAGTTAGGCGAGCCAGAAGGCGTCATGTTTATCATCGATGTACTTGAGACCCGAATACTGTTTGATGGCACTGGGATTGGCCAGATGGACCTTGTAACCCTCCTCCATGAGAGTGTCGACAAGCCAGTACCAGTTGAATGTGGACTCCACGACGACCCCCGTGAGCTCCGTCTTATAGGGGTCAAGGAATGAGAGGATAGTCTGCCGGTCGTTCGTGATATTTCGATTGAAGATTTTTTTCCTCTGTTCATCAATGATCGCAAGGTAACTATTTTTTGCATAAAGATCAATTCACCAGTATAATCTCATATGGCACCTCCTGATTGGGATTTAGTACTCTTAGTCACAGCATAACAGAAATTTCTTTATGCTGTGGAGGTGCCTTTTTATGATTATCAATCCTTATTTCGGACTATCCTGCCAATTCAACCATTCGTATGTGCTGTCGCCAATTTTCAATACCACCTTATTATGCTCCACATTATACGGCCGGGATCAAGTGGAGAAAAACAATATCTGCACACGGGTTCAAAAGTTACTTTTACCTGTTGGTCATCGAGCAAAAAGGTGGTACTATAGGTAAAGGGCAGAGATCGAGAAATGATAGAAAAGGCAGCTAAAGAATCAGGAATAGAAAAGTATTCGTCCAGCCATTACCGGGACATTCTGGAGGTTGCCCGTCTTCTGGGTTCCAGCACGATCCCCGAAAAGGTCTTCGGAACTGTCCTCACTCATCTCTCTGAACGGCTCGGCAAAAGAGCCCGCTGCGCCTTCCTGGAAGGAGGCGACTTGACGCTCAAGTTCTCGGCAGGTGAGCACATCGGTCCGGTAGGTGGCCTTCAGGTACACAAGGACAGTATTGTCTGGAAAGTCGTGAAGGAGGGCATCGCGATCAACCTGACAGAACCTCGGCAGACGAACGGCTACGCACACACGCTGAGTGAACCGATCAAGATCAAGGCCGTTATCCCTCTGGGCTACGTCGATCCCCTGACCCGACAGGAGAAGAAACTGGGAGCTTTGATTGTCGATTCGGGGAAAGAGGATATCCCGATTTCAGCGGAGGATTTCGAATACCTCCAGGTGATAGGGCAACTCCTTGGCTTTATCATGGGAAGAGCCGAACTCGTCCAGCAACTAATGACGTCCTGCAGTCGGCAAGAGGCGATTCTGATGGAGACTGTCCACAACTTCCGAAACCGCATAGCGGCAATTGGGGGTTTCTCACGCCGCATCGAACATTTGGCACAGGGAACGGAGCTGGCAGAGAAGGCCATGCACCTTCGTGAGGAAGTAAAAGCTCTCGAAGTCCATCTCGCCGTGTTCGAGAAGTACATGGCAGTGAAGACCTGAGAATCGCACACACCTTATCAAAAAGCGGAAGTGCGCCCGTTTCGCAACATATGTTATGTATAGAGACATTATTGGCATACAGATAATAACCTGCATAAATATTCGCTCTTTTAACTGGTAATCTTCTTTTGGCATAGTAGCCTGTTATTAAAGGTAGGTAGGTGAAATCAGCACGATTTTATTCGCCCGCTCGCGGTAGATACACTGGACAAAATATGGTAAATAGTCTCGTGTCTTGGCGAAAGCGGTCTGAAAACCTTGCTGTTCCTTGAAGGGATAATGCCAACACGAGACAAAATAATGACCGGGTTATTAAATACTGGTTGAAAGCTTCTACCGATCTTGAAAGAGCAGGATTGCGGCTTTCAGGAAGCAAGCGGTAACGTGAGCACTCTCGATTACCTACAAGTCAAGCATTGGGCATATCCAGAAGAAGTGCGGATTACTGGTTGAAATGATGCATCTCGATTTAATTAATGATGTCTATAACGAAACCTTTCGATGATCCGGAAACAGATAGATATACAACAGTAATCGAAAGGGGTACCTACTCACGCCCAATGGAAAGCCTAGCCTCGATTTCCACGATAGCAGAAATGCCTAATACACCGGTAACGCATCCTTTCAATGACCTTCTACCAAGCCACTGAGGAATCGACCGTGTTAGTGATATAGAGTACTGATAGATGCATAATGTTATGACCAATCATTAATAGCCGATCATGAACATACGCTGATATCCTGGTACCTCTGCACCATACAATCATTCTTTTGTCTTAGATATTGCATGACATAGTATTCGGCACTACATTTTTATGTTGACATTTATGAGTGATTGTAGCATTGTTAATATGTGAGTATCACTCATG
The DNA here is from genome assembly GCA_963754785.1 of uncultured delta proteobacterium. Lineage (GTDB taxonomy): Bacteria > Desulfobacterota > Syntrophorhabdia > Syntrophorhabdales > Syntrophorhabdaceae > PNOF01. The sequence continues at coordinate 11,129 of CAVWHH010000033.1, forward strand.
GCAATGATATAACATTAGCTCCCGAGGCAGGCTTCTTCCTGGTCCCCGAAGAGGCCCTCCACCGACAGTACGAAGCCCTGCGTGCCTTTTTCGTCGATGGCCAACCCTCCCACGAGGTTGCCCGTCGTTTCGGCTATACGCCGGGTGCCTTTCGCGTCCTGTGTCACGAGTTTCGGCATGATCCCGAAAAACGGAACTCGTTCTTTCAGCATATCAAACACGGACCGCAGAGCGCCCCCGTGCGCGATCGTGTGCGGGATTTGGCCGTGATCCTGCGCAAGAAGAACCTCTCGGTCTATGATATCCAGCGCGAATTGGGCTCTGCCGGGCACAGCATCAGCATTAATGCCTTGTCCCTCCTCATGCGCGAAGAGGGATTCGAGCGCCTTCCGAGACGCCGGGATGAGGAGCGACCGGCCACGATACAACCGGAAGCCGCAGCGATTGCCAACGTCAAGGCGCTCGACCTGTCGGGCCGCTCCTTCCGTACCCAGGTCGGCGGACTCTTTTTGTTTGTGCCGCTCATGGAACGCATCGACCTCAAGGGTGTTCTCAGGAAGGTTGATCTGCCGGGTTCGCGCATGGTCCCCGCCGAACAGGCGGTCCGGGCGCTTTTGGCGATGAAACTTGTCGGCAAGGAACGGAAGAGTCACGTGATGGACCTGGTCTTTGACGAGGGGATCGCCCTGTTTGCCGGTCTCAATGTGGTCCCTAAACGCTCGTATCTGGCCGGATACAGTTCGCGTGTGGACCACCGAACCAACCTCGACCTGATGGGGGCGTGGTTCGAGGAAATCGAGCGTCAAGGCCTCACACGGGGTTCTTCGATCGATCTTTACTTTCACACCGTTCCCGCCAATACCGATGAGGAACCGCTCGAAAAACATTACGTCTCAAGCCGGAGCCGCAGCCAGAAGGGCATCCTGGTCTTCCTCGCCCGGGATGCCGAGGCGCGGCTGCTCTGCTACGCGAACGCGGGTCTCACCAAGGCGGAGCAAGCCGGAGAGATCCTCCGCTTTGTTGCTTTCTGGCTCAAGCACACCGGCTCTTTCCCCAGGGAACTTGTCTTCGACTCTCAGCTGACCACCTACGAGCACCTGAACGAGCTGAACCGGAAGGGGATCCTGTTCATGACCTTGAGACGCAGGTCGAAAAGAATGCTCGGCCAGATCTTCAGCCGCCCGGCGCCGGCATGGCGTCGCATCACGCTCAACTCTTTGACCCGCACGTTCCGGACCCCGAAGGTGCTCGATGAGCGTATCCGGTTGAAAGGCTACGAGGGTGATCTGCGCCAGGTGACGGTCACGGATCTGGGACACGAAGACCCGACCATCATCCTCACCAACAACGTCTCGGTCACAGCCCCGGCTCTGGTAACGCGTTACGCCCAGAGGATGCTCATCGAGAACGGCATCTCCGATGCGATTCAGTTCTTTCACCTGGATGCACTCTCTTCGATGATCGGCCTGAAGATCGACTTTGATCTGCAGATCACGCTGATGGCTGCCTCGCTCTACCGTCTCATGGCCGGCAGGATCGGCAGAGAGTATGAGCGGGCTCAGGCTAAAAAGATTTTCCGCAATCTTTTGGATGTGTCGGCCACCGTTGTCGTCACCGACGACGAAGTCATCGTCACATTCGACAAGCGTGCTCATAACCCGTACCTTGTCGCTTCAGGGCTCGCGGATACCCCAACATCCATGCCCTGGTATGGAAACAAACACCTTATCCTCCGCTTCACCTAGATCTGCTCTCGCTGTTAGTCATTTAGAGTACCGTGGAAATCGAGGCTAGGCCATTAATCTGGGCTTTCCTTGTGCCCTTGTTTCTGACCTCAAAAATCACTTAGAAGGAAGGGTGTAGGTCAGGGTAAATTCGGTAAAAACTCGCTCAGCCTCTTCTTTACTTGGTTTGAAGTTCTCACCGGTGGCAGAGGCCGTTCCCTTGATCCCTTGGAATCGGCCTGTCCCTTTCATTATCTCGCCTGTGACCTTGGCAGAGAGGTTTCCACTTTGGTCCGCAATCTCTAATCGTTGGGATCTGGCTACGATGGTGGACCCATCCTCAAATGTGAAAATGTTATAACCAATTGCCTGAGCGCCTTTTCCTGGTATGGCGTCGAAAATGATGAGGGTTCTCAACTTTGCTATTTCTCCATTCTCAAAGAGAGCCAGCCCTTCATATATTCCCATTCCAAGGATATGTCCGGGCTCATCGTTAACTGGGATTGTCTCAGTTTTAGTAGCTGTGACGACATTCTTACTCTTTAGCGTCTCAGCCCCAGCCTGTGTGACAGAGCCCAAGAGAAAACCCGCTATCACCAGAATGCTTATGAAACCGAAAATCGTGACCTCCATCTTTCGTGTATCCATGACTGGTCCTCCTTTTTCAGGGATTTGATGAAAGTGAAGCCCGAAAGGCCTCGGCAGAGAATATAAGCCTCACGTGAAGGGTTCACATTGGCATCTTTTGACTATATAATAATGAATGTTACCGCTGTCAACCACTCATGTGCATGCTTTATGGCATATACGATACTACGCTGACCAAGTTACAAATTACGCAAAGAAATGTTGGTTATATAAACAACGCCATGAGTGCAAAAAGCGCGTCTTCCAACATTCTCCTCTGTCAATTGAATAATTGAAGAACGTTCCTGATCATCTTGCTTAATCGACTGCAGAAGAAACGGAACACACAGACTATAGCGAAACGGCCCGATCGACCGCGAGTGGTATCCTCAGCTCAATGTCTCGGCAAAGTACGTTTTGTCCCACATTTTACGATCCGTATTGAATTGCGAGTCTTGATCTCCGGTTGCCTTATTGAACGCCTTTACCGATAAGCGTTTCATTTCCTGTACTATTGCTTCAACGGATTTCTCGCCATCTGACTCCACGTAGATGTGTATGTGATCCGGTGCGAGCCAGAGCAAACCAGCAAAGCCGCCAACAAACTCGGAGCTGCTTAAGAAAACTTTATCAAGAATATCAACGGTATTTTGAGAATCGACAAACACAGGCCTTCTGGCAGCTGCACTCCATGCAACATGATACTTACAATTCACGAACACGGCATCCGGGTCTTGCTTAAGTCTCTGCAGTGCAAGCGTACGCTGATACTTGAATCTGTCCGAGTTGAGCAGTGACTCAAAACCGCGGAGAAGCCTATGATCTTTTTCGCCATCCGGCAGTGTTCCTAAATTCGGAACTAACGACGGAACCGACTTGGATCGAGGCTTATAGGCATGGCATTCAAAATTTGTGGAACTTTGTGCGCTCCGGTTCAACTCACACAAAATTTCCTCTTTGAATCCTATGTCACGGCAGAATCTGCATTTGTCGTGAATGGTTAGCCTGTGCAATTTAGTACACTTTCTGCACAGTCCAGGGAGACCTTTCAATGCCGTTGCCCCTTCCCCTCGGGCTGGGTGGGTGAGCTATTATTTTACCCGTTTCCTCATGCCCGTGATTGTTTCGCCCCCGACTCCCCAATTATCGGTGTCTATCACGTCGATGACTACATATGTGGTCTGCGGTTTTTTTCCCAAGACATCAAAAAGCAATTGTGTCGCGCCCTGAATTAATTTTTCCTTTTGCTCAGCCGTAACACCTTCCTTCGTTACTTTAATATTTACATATGGCATCGCACCCTCCTTGTAACGCTTCTATATTTTCTTCTTATTTCAATTATTCTGCAAGAGCAAATCTATCGATTACTGTCCTGTAGTTCACGACTTTTTGGAGATCATTGATTATGTGGATAACAGGAAGCAATGAATAGAATTGCCCACACCAATTTTTAAAAATCTGTTGCCTGGGAAAAATGTTGAGTAGCACCTACAAATCCTCAATATCGATAAGGGCGAGAGATAAATGATTACAGATAGAAACACCCATGCCGACTCGTCGGCACAAATAAGAATGAAAATGGTATGAAGCCTCTCTTTTTGTTATAAGAATATCGATGTACCTATTCTCACACAAAAGGAGGGATATCATGGATATCATCATCGAAAGAGGGGCTGGTCTTGATGTGCACAAGGAGACAGTAGTGGCATGTATTATGGGAACAGGAATAAAAAAGGAGATACGGACCTTTAGCACCGTTACCAACGATCTTTTACGTCTTAAGATTTGGCTTACGGGACATGGGATTACCCATGTCGCCATGGAGAGTACCGGAGTCTACTGGAAGCCCATATTTAACATACTGGAAGATAGTTTCGAAGTGATGTTGGTAAATGCACGACATGTCAAGCATGTACCGGGAAGAAAGACCGACGTGAAGGACAGCGAATGGCTCTGTAAACTTCTAAGGAGCGGACTGGTCAAGGGAAGCTTCATCCCTCCGAAAGAAATAAGGGAACTTAAGGGATCTCACCCGGTATAAAAGGAAGCTTATTCAAGCTATTACCTCTGAAAAACAGAGAATAGAGAAGATTCTTGAAGATGCGAATATAAAGCTCTCATCTGTTGCCTCGAATATATTCGGGGTAAGCGGGACCCGGATTATCGAAGAGCTGATGAAGGGAGATCTTAGACCAGACCAAATGGCAGAATTGAGCAAGGGCAGGTTACGGAAGAAAAAGGAGGACCTCACAGAAGCCCTTGTGGGACATATGGAGGGACACCATACGTTTATGATCCGTGCGTCTTTAGAACATATAAAGGCAATAGAGGAGATCCTCGTCACCCTGGAACAGAAGATACAGGAAATAATCGGGCTTCACTTCAAAGAGGAATACGATCTTTTGAAGACAATACCGGCTGTGAAAGACAGCGCTTCCGTCATCATCGCGGAAATAGGTACGAACATGAACCTTTTTGTAACCGATATGCACATTTCCTCATGGTCAGGTATGAGCCCCGGCAACAACGAAAGCGCGGGGAAGAAAAAACCAGGGACCACCACACACGGCAATACATTCTTAAAAAGTATCCTCGCAGAGTTCGCATGGGTGGCAACAAGGATGAAAGGCACTTACCTCTTTGCTAAATATCTCAGCCTTGTGGGCAGAAGAGGGGAAAAGAAGGCCCTGGTAGCGGTCGGCCATAAAATCCTTATAAGCTGTTATCACATACTCAAATACAAAATACCCTACAAAGAACTTGGGGCAAACTATCTCGATACACGGAAAAAAGACCGTATTGCGAAAAACTATATAAAGAGACTCACGAGCCTTGGATATACGGTAACAGTAAACGAAGCAGCATAGACACGTAAAACAAGAGGCTACTGTGGAACAAAGGTCGATGCTTACTGGTGGTTTAAACCCCGTAGAAGAAACTGACCTCGGCCGGTTATAAGGACAAAACAATGTTGCCATAGAGCACGCAGAAGAAATTTTTGCAACCCTAACCGGCTATTCCACATCATAAAAAGAAAGGAAGGCAATATGCATTAAACAAGTTAATTTTCAGAAGAACTATCAATAATAAGGTCACCGATGCGCCGAATCAATGACGCATTCGGTGACCACCTTGTCACAGCTCTTAGGGTCCCACCACCATGGTTGTCGGAGAAACTGCATTGACCTGGCTCCACATGGTGCCATCCCATTGCCAGAGACCGCCTGATCCGAAGTCTCCGTACAAGATCAAACTGGAAGCAACCATCTTGTTCGGAGAAACTGCATTGACCTGGCTCCACATGGTGCCATCCCATGCCCAGAGTCCGCCTGATCCGAAGTCTCCGTACAAGGTCGAACTGGAAGCAACCATCTTGTTCGGAGAAACTGCATTGACCTGGCTCCACATGGTGCCATTCCATGCCCAGAGTCCGCCTGATCCGAAGTCTCCGTACAAGGTCGAACTGGAAGCAACCATCTTGTTCGGAGAAACTGCATTGACCTGGCTCCACATGGTGCCATCCCATTGCCAGAGTCCGCCTCCTGTGAAGTTGACGTAGAGCAAAAAGGACGCGGGGCTATACTCCCACATGTCTTTTGTATCTGAATATGAATCATCGATACCCGTCCCTATGTAACCCTTGCTCCCGATAGAGAAGCCCACTGCCGCTACCCGAGCTGTCCCCCCGAAATCGGCCTTCTGTGTCCAGGTATCAATAGCAGGATCGTACTCCCAGAAGTCTGTTTTATATGAACCATCGGTACCCGTTCCTATGTACCCCTTGCTCCCGAAGGAGAAGCCGACGGCGGCATCTCGCGCTGTTCCTCCGAAATCGGCCTTCTGTGTCCAGGTATTGGCAACAGGATCGTACTCCCAGAAGTCTTTGTCAGGCGATGAACCATCGTATCCCGTCCCTATGTAACCCTTGCTCCCGATTGAGAAACCGACGGCGGCATATCGCCCTGTCCCCCCGAAATCGGCCTTCTGTGTCCAGGTATTGGCCGTAGAGTCGTACTCGTAGAAGTCTTTTTTATATCCTAACCCATCCCATCCCATCCCTACATAGCCCTTGCTCCCGATGGACAAGCCGACGGCGGCATCTCGTCCGGTCCCCCCGAAATCGGCTTTCTGTGTCCAGGCATTGGCAACAGGATCGTACTCCCAGAAGTCATTTGGATATGGGGATGAACCATCATATCCCGTGCCTAAGTAACCCTTGGTCCCGATGGAGAAGCCTACTGCCGCTATCCGAGCTGTTCCTCCGAAATCGGCCTCCTGTGTCCAGGTATCGGCAACAGGGTCGTATTCCCAGAAGTCCGTTCGATATGAATACTCCCTACCCGTCCCCATGTAGCCCCTGCTCCCGATGGAGAAGCCGACGGCGCCATCTCGCGTTGTCCCGCCGAAATCGGCCTTGTGTGCCCAGGTATTGGCAACTGTAGAAGGATCAATCTCCCAGAAGTCTTTTGTACCTGAGTATGAATTATCGCCTCCTGTCCCTACATAGCCCTCGCTCCCGATGGAAAAACCCACCGCGCCACTTCGCGCTGTCCCCCCGAAATCGGCTTTCTGTGTCCAGGCATTGGCAACAGGATCGTACTCCCAGAAGTCATTTGGATATGGGGATGAACCATCATATCCCGTGCCTAAGTAACCCTTGGTCCCGATGGAGAAGCCTACTGCCGCTATCCGAGCTGTTCCTCCGAAATCGGCCTCCTGTGTCCAGGTATCGGTAACAGGGTCGTATTCCCAGAAGTCTTTTGGTGTACCTGAATTATTGTATCCCGTCCCTATGTAGCCCTTGGTCCCGATTGAGAAACCGACGGCGGCATATCGCCCTGTGCCCCCGAAATCGGCTTTCTGTGTCCAAATATCGGTAACAGGGTCGTATTCCCAGAAGTCTTTATTTCTTAGTGAACCATCGGTTCCCGTACCAACGTAGCCTTTGCTCCCGATGGAGAAGCCAACAGCATATTCACGCAGTCCCCCACCGAAGTCGGCCTTCTGTGTCCAGGTATTGGCGGAAGGATCGTATTCCCAGAAGTCTTTCAAATCAGGTGATGGTTGTTGAGCATCGTATCCCGTCCCTACGTAGCCCTTGGTCCCGATGGAGAAGCCGACGGCGCCGTATCGCCCTGTGCCCCCGAAATCGGCTTTCTGTGTCCAGGTATTGGCAACAGGATCGTACTCCCAGAAATCTGTTTTATATGAACCATCATATCCCGTCCCTATGTAGCCCTTGGTCCCGATGGAGAAGCCGACAGCGTCACCTCGTCCTGTCCCTCCGAAATCGGTTTTCTGTGTCCAGGCACCGGGGGCCGCAACAAGCATAGTGACACAAAGAAGACTGAAGAGCACTGCACCAACTCCCATGATACATTTCTTCATAAGAATCCCTCCACTTTGTTTGTTGTCAAACTCAGGATCATCGGTGCTATATACTACAAAAAAAGGATATCTCGAAACCGTTTGCTTGTGTTTGTCTAAGATGTGGATATCCGTTTTATATCAAATATGAAAGTGACTGACAAGAAAATAATATGCGGGGAGGCATCGACCCTATAGCTGAATACCAAATGAAACCTTCATATATCCAGAAGGCTTAAAGTGTGAGGTTTTCAGGAAGAAGTCCGTAGGTGATAACACAAGGTGAGCGTACACCGGAGATATGAAAATTGATGATTACTATACTTACCCCTGAAAACTGGACAGTCAATTAAGGTGGACAATCTCTCCTCTCTGAGGTGAAAATTATCAGAGAAGGAGGAAAGGGAAATATGACGGATCATCGGAAACGGTATGACGGAACATTCAAGGCCAAGGTAGTGCTAGAATCGCTGAAGAACCAGAGGACCATCGCAGAACTTGCCAGTGAATATGGTATTCACCCCAATCAGATCACACAGTGGAGAAAGCAGGCATTAGAAGAGCTCCCGGGTATCTTCTCGTCAAAACAGGCGAAGAAGGAAAAAACTCACGAGGAGGAGAAGGAAGAGCTTTACAAACAGATCGGCCAACTAAAGGTAGAGATGGAGTGGTTTAAAAAAAAGTCGGGGATTCTTCTCTCCGGGAGAAGAGGGAGAGTATAGATATGAACGCTCCTGTTATCTCCATCTTCCGGCAATGTGAACTTATCAACCTCAATCGGTCGAGCCTCTATTATCGACCTGCACCGGTCTGTGCATTGAATCTTAAGCTTATGCACCTAATTGACCGGCAATACACTAAGATGCCCTACTATGGGGCTCCCCGGATGACCACCTGGCTTAAGAACCAGGGATACCCGGTTAACCACAAGCGCATCGCCAGTCTTATGAGCATTATGGGCATTCAGGGTATTGTTCCCAAGAGGAAGCTCAGCATCCACAATAAGGAACATACGATATACCCCTATCTTCTGAGGGGAGTCGATATCGTCAGACCCAATCAGGTCTTTTCTTCGGATATCACCTACATTCCCATGAGAAAGGGCTTCATCTACCTCACGGCGGTCATGGACTGGTTCAGTCGCTATGTGCTCTCCTGGAATATATCGATCACCATGGATGCAGCCTTCTGTGTTGAAGCATTGCACGATGCCCTTGCCATCGGAGTCCCCGAGATCTTCAATACCGACCAGGGATCCCAGTTTACGAGCAAGGATTTTACGGACACACTGAAAAACAGCCATGTTGCCATCAGCATGGATGGAAAAGGAAGGGTCTTTGACAACATCTTCATTGAACGGCTCTGGAGAACGGTCAAATACGAGGAGGTATATCTCAAGGACTACGCCAATGTCGCAGAGACGATACGAAGCTTAGGAGTATACTTCCATCTCTACAACGAGGAGAGGATTCATACGGCAATCGGTAAGAAGACCCCTTATGAGGTCTACTATGGGATGGCAAAAATCCCAAAAACAACACCAACACTGAGGGAGGGAGTCCACCTTAAGTATGCTTAACTTTTGTCTTGACAATGGGGGTAAGCATATACCAAAAGAAAGCAACTGACCGTAGTTATTTATAATTTTATTGCCATCCCGGATTGCAGTTTGGGCTTGTTGGTCGAATAAGCGTACAGCCCTAACCTTGGATCAAAACGGCATTCAGGATTCGCTGAAGCAGTTCCAACAGCTGCCTGGGAGAGACGTTCTTTCCGAGATCGTTTTCAGTGTCGACCTGGTGAACGATTATCAGGTCATGCGCGGGGTCCACTATCATGATCTGTCCTTTGTATCCATTTGCCGAATACGACCTGCGGCTTACGTTTATCCACCACAGGTAGCCGTAGCCGCGATCGGGGATGTCGGTATCCGAGTACGATGTGGTACTCTCGGTGACCCATTTCTCCGACACGATCTGGCGGTCTTTCCATCTACCGTTACGCGACATCAGCAGACCAACGCGAGCGAGATCGCGAGCGGACAAACGCATGATGTAGGCGGAATGCTCCGAAGTGCTCTCATACAGAAAGCGTGTATCGGTATGGTAGTTGAAGTCTTCGAATTGCAGAGGCTTAGCCAGGTCGTCACGCAAGGATTCAAATACTGTCTTGCCCGTAAATTTCTGGAATATAGTTCCCAGGGCGTTGAAGTCCCAGTTATTGTAATACCAGTGCTCGCCTGGTTTAAAGCTCCCCCTCGCCGGACGAGCGGCTGCCATCTCGGGGTCCTCATACGCAGCAGGATGATAGATTCCGGAACGCGCCTGCATAAGCTGCTGAACGGTAGCCTGCTTTTCGGTGACCGATAGTTTCTCCTTATCATCAATATTCAAATCCGCCAGCGTTTTGCTGAGGACGACAACACCGCGATCGGAATAAATGCCCATCAGCACGCTCAGAATGCTCTTGCGCATCGAGTGGATATTGATTGCGCGTGTGGTAGTACCATACTCATGCACGATTACGCCATGGTGCGCGACAAGATAGGCGTCTGTCTGTAGTGTACGCGCAAAGTCATCGGCTATTTTTAATCTTGAACTCGACCATCCAACGGCATCCGGAGAAACGACCTTTTCCCATTTCTCTCCGGGAAACGTCACGCCTGCCCAAGTATGGGTTGAGAGCCCCAGTATGATTAAGCTCAGACAAGTGGGGGCTATCAAGGAAAGTGCTTTACGCAAGTCTCCTCACTTCGATTAGGGCTCTACTGAAACAGGAACCAGGTACGGCCCTAAAATTATAAGCAATTCTCATGGGGATTTTCCGCACAATGGATTTTATGATTTTCCCTTCCATAAATTGATTCTCCCGTAATTGTGATCAGATTTCAAGAAGAAAATTGTCGCCGGATCCACGATTACCAGTTGCAATCTTGTATTCTGTTCAGAAATCCATTTTCGTTGACTTAAGGAAGGAGACAAGTATCAAAAACACCCGTAATCAGTTGGCGGCAGACGATAGTATAAGTTGAAGGTTTGTGATTGAAACACCTATGCCGACTCGTCGGCACAAATAAGAATGAAAATGATCTGAAGCCTCTCTTTTCGTTATAAGGATATCGATGTAACTATTTTAACAAGGAGGGATATCATGGACATTATCATTGAAAGAGGGGCTGGCCTTGAGGTGCACAAGGTGACAGTAGCCGTATGTGTCATGGGAACAGGAATAAGAAAGGAGATACGGACCTTCAGTACCGTTACCAACGATCTTTTACGTCTTAAAGAATGGTTGAAAGAGAACCGCATAATCCACGTCGCCATGGAGAGTACGGGCGTATACTGGAAGCCCATATTTAACATACTGGAAGATGCCTTCGAAGTGATGCTCGTCAATGCACGACATGTCAAGCATCGTTTAATGGGGGTCAGGAATATTTTTATGCGGTCATCAGACAGGTGGATCGATTTCATGCTTGAGAGGACGAAGAATTATCGCTTTGCACCTGTAATGTGGCATCACCGAGGAGAATCTAAGAAACGCGATTAAGGAAGAATTGGTGAATTACTCTGAATGAAATCATCAAAGAGCTTGCCCTTTGTTGGGGAGTCCTTTTATGGGATGATCTATTTTTTCTTTGATTTTGGTTTTTCGTCGTCCTGAATACCTTCTATGACCATTTTCCTCGCAAGATCGAACGCCTGAACCCTTATGTCTTCTGCAATTCTTCTTGCATCCCGTCTGATACCCGACAAAAGTTCTTGATGATCTTCACCAATAACACCGTCTCGATTTTCCCCGTCGAGAAGTTCCTGATTGATCTGCTCCCTTAATTTTTCTTCAAGGACCAAAACAAACGCAACAATCCCCGCAGACATCTCTTTGATCTTTTTTCCCTTGTCCGGCAAATATACCATCTTTATTCCCCTTTGTTTTATCTTAATATGTTCAGATCTCTTTTGCTAACCTTTCTTGTCCAATTTTGCGCCTGAATAGGATTTCCAATATCATAATTCAAAACAACAAATACTCTATCTCCATGCTCTGAGAAAGATTATGATGTCAGTGGACGCGGAGGAAATGCGAGTGTAAACCCTCTTGTACCATTTTGTCCAGTTCCTTCAATCCCAACGGTTTAGGAATGGCTTCGGCAAACCCGGCAGCCTGTATCTTTTCCGCCAAAGCCGGTTCGACGTATCCCGTATAGAGAACAACCGGAAAATCCTGTCTTATGCGCCTGAAACGCAGCGCAAGCTCCACTCCCGTTAGCTCAGGGGTAACGGGAACACCTCTTCGCATACTCCCGAGGGCAGCGAGCTCTGGTCCTCTTTGCTCTGACATGGCTGGTTCAACTATAGCAATATCAAATTTGTCGGGGTCCTGAGAAAAAGTTCTTAACCCAGCGAGACTCGTTGTCTCACCCTCTGCGGTATAACCCAGCCGTTCGAGCATCGCAGTTATTGTTGGCACCATATTTTCATCGTTGTCTACAACCAGTACATGGATTTTCCGTTGGGAAAGCATATCAACTCTCTTTTGTGTTGGGAGCGACTGCCAGAGACTCCCTGGTTCTGGTGACATTCAGGAAGGAAAAACGGATCAGTCGAAAGTAAGATGGTTAATGATCAGCTGCATTGTTGTTTATTCCTGGAAGCTCTCCAGTCTCTTTCGCCGTGATGGATGTCGCAACTTTCTCAGAGCCTTGGCCTCAATCTGACGGATACGTTCACGGGTAAGTCCAAAGGCATCACCCACTTCTTCTAAAGTAAAATCGGTCTTCTCACCAATGCCGAGCCGCATCCTGACAATTTTCTCTTCTCTCGGAGTAAGGGTTGACAAAACTTTGTCTATCTCTTCCTTGAGAGAGATATCTACGAATTCCATAAAAGGTGAAGAGGCTTTTGGGTCTGTGATGACATCACCGAGTTTGGATTCATCATCTCCGATCGGGGTTTCGAGTGATACAGCCCCGTCAGAAACCTTCATGATCTTTCTGACCTTCTCCAGGGGAAGTCCGGCTTTCAGTGCAATGTCTTCGAGGTTCGGCTTTTCCCCCAACTCCTGGAAGAGGGCGACCGTAGCCTTGCTGATCTTATTTTTGGTTTCAAGTATATGGACCGGGACCCTGATAGTCCGTGCGTAATCTGCAATTGATCGCGTTACGGATTGTTTGATCCACCATGTTGCGTATGTAGAGAACTTGTAACCTTTCTGATAATCATATTTTTCAGCAGCCCTCATCAGTCCCATGTTGCCTTCCTGGATAAGGTCAAGGAATGACAGCCCCCGGTTGAGGTATTTCTTGGCAATAGTAATCACGAGTCTTAAGTTTGCCTGAACGAGCCTGTTCCTCACGATCTTCAGTCCATTCTCAATTTCGCTGAGTTCTATCAGTTTCCGTCTTACGATACGTGCCTCGCCATCATTCATGAACTTCATCTGCTGCGCGATCTTCCTGATGATTTCTCCAAGAACCTTCTTGGTGAGTTTGAGATTCAGCAGGATTTCCCCTGTTTTGTCCTCGATCTTCTTTAAATCGTTGGTAAGCTCCTTCCTGCCCGGTTTGCCGGTTCCCGGCAGTATTTTTTTTATTCCTTCCTTTTTCTCATGAAGCCTTTTTATGGTATTGATGGAGGATATGGTTTTCTTCTTGTGTTCCTCCTCATCTTTTTGCGTACAGTTCATTTCATCAATAGTGTTGATCACATCTACTATGTTGACGGTCTCTTCCTTCAATTGCTGACCTATTTCCAAGAGTTTGTTCACCGCCTGGGGCAGCTCAAACAAGATGTTCTTTGCCTCTTTGTGAGCTTCTTCAAGCTTTTTCGCTATCTGGTATTCTTCATCAGACGTGAGGAGCGATATATGTCTCATATCCTTTAGATAGGCCCATACAATGTTATCGGCTGTTTCCGAAGGTAACCTTTCGACCTCTTCCCCGTCCGTGCTCTCTTCCTTGCGTGACCCAACCTTCTCTTGTATCGCTTCGACTACATCGATATCTTCTGAAAGAAAATCTAATTCATCTTCAACATCTTCGGAAGAAAAGATCTCCCGGGGGAGGAAATCGTTGGTTTCGTCGGGCCCAGAAAGGCCTTTCTCCATTCCCACGTCCATCAGGTCTTTTATCTTAGGAGATTTATGTATTGCCATTCTCAACTCCAAACTAAAAATGCCCTTTTTCTGCAAAAGGGCATTTCAATTTATGTACCTAATGTAGTGAAAGTATTATACATCTATTTCTGTGTCGGGTCAAGCATTGGTCTGTTCTTCTTGTTCTTCGGGGCGCCGGTAACGAGGATTACTGCATGAGAGCCTGTATCTGTCCCCTTTTGTTAAGACTCTCAACTTCAGAAGAGGAAGTTGTCCATACTTGAAAGCACCTATTCGTGGAATATCGGACAAGCAATAGAGAATCGCTAACGGTTTGAAATGTAGTACTCGGCGCAAGCACAGCTATTTGTTGGGTGTTCGATCAACTTCGTCATCTGCTATGATATATCACACCTGTCCAAAATAAACTTTAAAGGGGGAGCCTCAAACAGGTAGAATTTAGATTGGCCAAATAAACAATACCTGTGACAAGGAGGCGTCCCCATGAATAAGTTTAGCAGCATGTTCGGACAGATTCTACACATATTCTCAAAGATAGAGTTCTATTCAGCAGTGAAGGAGCTTAGGGCTGAAAAGGGGGCGAAAGGGTTTATCTGCTGGGAACAGTTCGTCGCCATGCTCTTCTGCCAGTTAGGACAGGCCCATTCACTCAAGGGAGATATGTGGCGGCCTTGCAAGCTGTATGGGGAAGCTTTAAACATCTCGGTGGAGAAGCTGCCCCTTGCCGTTCCACCCTGTCCTATGCCAATGAGAAACGCCCATGGCAGATTTACCAGAGGATGTTTTACCAGTTGCTCGGCACGTGCCGCACCATTGCTTAAGGGAAGAAGTTCCGCTTTCAGAACAAACTCTTAAGTCTCGACGCCACAGTCATTGAACTCTGCGCCTCCCTTTTCGACTGGGCTACCTTCAGACAGACCAAGGGAGCAGTCAAACTTCATCTCCTCCTCGACCATGACGGCTATCTTCCGGTCTTTGCCCATAGTACAGAGGGAACTGTCCACGAATTGAACGTTGCAAAGGCCCTCTTTTTTCCCAAGGGTTCAATCGTTGCAATTGACCGGGGTTATACCGATTATCTCCTCTGTGCCCGGTGGACCGAAGAAGGGGTCTTCTTCGTGACGAGACAGAAAGGCAATGCCCACTATCGTGTCGTGGAAGAAAGGGTTATTCCCCAGAACAGAAACATCCTGAAGGATCAGATCATCACGTTCAACGGATATCTACTCAAAGAAGAAATACCCTTATCCCTTAAGAAGAATAGAGGTGTGGGATGATACGAACAAAAAGACCGTCGTTTTTATCACGAACCATCTCGTTTTCGGCGTTACCACCATTGCCTTAATCTACAGGGATCGATGGCAGATAGAGATATTCTTCAAAACCATCAAGCAGAACTTAAGGATCAAGACATTCGTCGGAACCTCCCCCAATGCCCTCATGATCCAGATTTGGACAGCATTGATTGCCATCCTCATTCTCAAGTATCTTACGTTCCGTTCGAGCTTTGCTTGGCCTATTTCGAATCTCGTTGCCATGCTGCCTTATAACCTCTTTACCTATCGTGATCTATGGGCGTGGATTGATAGTCCCTATGAAACACCGCCCATAGTCCCCGTTGGCGAACAGCTTACGCTTGGGTTTTAGTATATGGGACAGCAAAACACCATATGTTAAACACCAAAAGGACCAACCTCATCCCGGCATGGAGGAATTACCTGTCCTAAAGCGTTGCTATATAAGCAGGCGGGCTTGGATTTTGGATTATCTTGGACAGCACTGATGATATATGATTTCTCAATGCTCTTCCAACATGCATCACTAATTGCCATCTCGTGAACTGAGATCACCTCATTCGACTCAAGAAGTTGTATTTGAAAGCCGATCGGTCTCAACGTATCCAAGTTAACTATAAGTTCGAACTTATAGTTTTCCCCCTTGGATGAATGAGGATCGTCAAATATGGCGGCATTATCGATGGGTCATGATACCACGAGGATACAACCCCCCCCCCTCTACGGCGCAAACTTATTAAAGACAAATCGGTTCTTTCTTAAATAAGTTGCATTTATAGTACCTAATCTCGTGGTTAAAGGCCTGCGGTTCTGGAGAATTTTCACTTCGAAGAAATTATTGTGACTTATATCGTTATGCCAGTCATATCAATCTATTGATCTAATTGTTGAGACTTTCAAAGATAGCGGATCCTATCTATATTCGTGAACCAATTATCGAACCAAAAGCATACAAGGTTTTTCTAATTAATGCTTTTTGCGTATTGTCTTGTATGTCAACTGATTAGAAAGATTGTTGCACTTTATTTAAGAAAGAACCGACAAATCTATCCGGGTTTAACCTGTCAAATGCAAACATGTAGATGCAGCTATGTCTTTATTGCCCCACATAGATATTTGGGCACCTTGAGAAGGTGCACTGCTCGGCCAAGTTAAAGGTCGGTGGCTAGAAAGAGTATCGAAGCTGACCGAGGATGCCGTGTGCCTGGTATTTTTCCCGGAATTCTCCATTGTATTTCAGGGCGGCCGAGATACCGCTTTTGTGCACAAACGTCAAACCGGCACCAACGACCACGCCGTACTTTTCCACCTCGTACCCTTTGATTGAAAACTCAGCTCCGGGAGAGCCGGTAAACGAGCTCGTAATCATCCCGTCATTGGTATCAAAATCATAGTTGAGGGCCGCACTCAGTTCAGGGATCAAATTGCCGTTCGTGGTCTTAAATGCCCTGGCAGCCCGGAGTCCCAGCTCAGACACAAGAGAATCTGTCGCGCGCCGATCCACGGTAAGGTCCAGGCTGTCTGCGCCCGTTTCCGTAAAACCTTCCTCGTTCAGATAGATGTATCTCAAGGAAGCAAAGGGTCCCACACGCCATCCGTTGGCGTGAAAATAGTAGCCCCCGCCTAAGTATGCGGAGAAAAGATCCCCATCGTGATCACTATCGGCCTCGCTTTGCAACGCTCCAATAGTGAGGAACCGATGGTTGCTATATTGATTCCTGCCGTAGGAAATCGCTCCTTCGACATAGCCGTTCTCGGTAAAGTAACTTCCGTAGAGAGACCCGGACAGATTCATGATGTAGCCATTGCCCTGATGGAGGTCAAGATTGACGTCGGTTCCGGAGTAACCGAAACTTACCCCTGCCATCAGGTTATCCGAAAGAGTGCGATCAAACCCGATGGTTGCGCCACCGATGCGGTACCCAAAACCTGCAAAATCCGGTTTGTCTTGCTGCTTGCCCCACTGTTCATAACCATTGAGCCAGAGGCCACTTCTACCTTGCGTTTGGGAAAGTTGATCACTGGGGAGAAACCAGTCCAGGTCTGCGTCGGAACCAGCGAAGGTCAAAAGCACTGGTTTCGATTCAGTATCCTGTCCCAGGGCGCTATACAAGCGAACATTATTCATCCGGCGCTCCAGGCTCTCTGTATACTGCCCTACACTGATGAAACTTGTTCTTGTATAATTGTCATAGGAAGCGGGACTCAAGCTCGAGAGTGCTGTGCTCAGTTGAGACGCGGGCAAGGACTGAAACTCGGCGAGGACGTTCAAAAGATTACCTGAGGCCATGGGTGAGATTCTGTCGAGGTATTCGGATGTGGCCAACTCCCTGGGGTTTGTTGCTATCGAAGCAAAGCTCGGCGCATGGGTTTCCACTTCCACCAGGTTTGGCTGTTGATTTATATTGAAACTGAGCAGAGGTCTTGGATCAGGAAGAAGCAAAGTACTGAATGTCCCGCTGATGCTTTGCGGACCTGAGACTTCGATGATATCATACTTCGTGCCATCTTTGTAGAGGCCGGGTCCTTTCGTGACAAGCAGCGTCCCGGCAAGAGATGCGGAACCACCGTTTACAAGCAGCGTATCGTGGGTGCCGTCCGCATGGACATCGGCCTCAAAAACGCCCGAACCGGTCTGCACCAGATTGCCTGTGAGCGTGGTTGTGATAGGAGTTGTTGGACCACCCGGCGACAGCGTGCCGCTGTTGGTAAGCGTATTCCCTGCGCCGAGATTGAGCACTACGCCCGCATTGAGAACAGCCGTTGGATTGTTGTTGAAGGCATTGTGTCCGGATCCCAGGTCAACGGAACCGGTTATTGTCCCATAGTTGTTGATAGTCTCATTGCCGCTCGTCCCCTGAACGGCCGTACCGTTGATACTGTTCACTGTCGTAATTGTACCGGAATTATCGAGAGAGTTGTTGGCCCCGTCCATGAAATAGACACCCGCACCTGTACCTGAACCACCCTGCACCGTGCCGCTGTTAATTGTAACCGAAATATCTCCATTGCCGTCCCAGCCAATGCTCTGGGCCAGGATACCGTCGGAATCTACGCCCTGCGTTACGATGTTCCCGCTTGTCGTTACGTTAACCGTACCCCCCGATGATCCTCCCGCGCTCTGGGCCACAATGCCATGGGCGGAAGCGCCCTGTGTGATGATGGTTCCGTTGTTGGTAACGGTCACCGTGCCTCCGTCGCCAGACCCTCCTAAACTCCCCATAAAGCTTGCTCCCACGCCTTCAGTTTGTATGAGGATGCCCCTTATGCTGCCTTCAAAGTCTGTGGTTGTCACGCCAAGCGGATTAACTATCCCGACAAAACCGCCACCACCACCGATGCTCTGGGCCAGGATACCGTGAGCAGACGCACCCTGGGTGGTGATGGTTCCGTTGTTGGTTACCGTCACATCTTGGCCGTTGCCCGATCCTCCGCTGCCTCCTTCAAGTGTAGCTTCGAAATTGTTCATACTATAACCGGGGAGAGAGTTGTAGGCATTGGTGTTATTTATAAAGTTAACGGTAAGGGCGCTGCCCCCGGCACCGCCACCGCCGCCGATGCTCTGGGCCACAATGCCGTGTGCGGAAGCGCCCTGCGTGGTGATGGTTCCGTTGTTAGTGACGGTCACAGTGCCCCCGTCACCACCGTCGCCGCCACTACCACTCAAGGTAATTTTTGTAGATTCTGCGCACCAATTAACATAAGGCAAGATAACCGTAGGATTGAAGCTCAAGCTGATATCGGTGGTGCGGGCGTCTCCTCCAACCCCCCCGCTTCCGCCGATGCTCTGGGCCAGGATACCGTGAGCGAAGATGCCGCTTGTCTTGATGGTGTTGCCGTTGGTAACATCGACACTGTTTCCATTACCGCCCGTGCCGGCGGCGCCCCCTATGGTTATAGTGACATCTGAGCTGAGCTTGGGGACAATATCATTCGTACCTAAGGGAACGTCGAAGTTGATGCTAAAAACTGAACTATCCCCACCGCTACCACCACCACCCCCAACACTCTGGGCGAGGATACCGACGGAGTCGTCGCCTTCCGTGGTAATGACACCGGAATTATTGACCGTGACGATATTTCCTTTGCCGCCGGCACCGCCGGCACCGCCTATGGAAATATTTCCCGAAATGGTGCTGTCCATGGACATGTAAAATGACGTGCTGCTACCCCCATCACCACCACCGCCCCCTATGCTCTCGGCGAGGATACCGTGCGACCTGAAGCCCGTCGTTGTGATTTCATCCTCGTTTGTGACATTGACGACACCACCGTCACCGGCCGCATTTCCATTGCCTCCAAGAGAAATTGAGAATTGAACATTGGCCGGCGTCTCTACAACGGGCGGAAGCAGCAGATTAAAACTGTAACTGCTACCTCCGTCACCACCACCTCCGCCCACGCTCTGGGCGACGATTCCGTGGCTGTTTTCTCCGAGTGTCCCGATGATGTTTTCATTGTCGACAGTTACCATCCCTCCGTCGCCGGCGGCGCCTCCATCACCTCCAACAGCTATATTGAGGGAAAAGTCGCTCCCAATGGAATAAGTTTTTGTACTTCCACCACTGCCACCACCGCCACCCACGCTCTGGGCATAGATCGCACTGGATAAGTCGCTCATGGTTTCGATTTTCCCGGTATTGATGACGGTGACCTCTCCGCCATCGCCTGCGGCCGCGCCGTTGCCCCCTGTAAACACAAACCCGCCGCCGCCGCCGCCGTTACCGCCGCCGCCGCCGACGCTCTGGACAGAAATACCACGGGAATCAAGTCCTTCTGTGGTGATGGTTCCGTTGTTGGTGACGGTCACCGTGCCCCCGTCACCACCGCTTCCACCGTTACCGCCGACAGCAACGACTCCTCCGGAGGTGACGGCGCTGCCGCCGCCGCCACCGACGCTCTCGGCATATATGGCATCGGACTCGTTTCCCCTGGTTTTTATGGAACCACTGTTTACGATGGTCACATTACCCCCGTAACTACTGGGGTCTCCGAGATCGGCATTCCCGCCGACGGCATAAATTCCTGCGCCAAGGCCTCCGTCACCACCGCCCCCGCCAATGCTCTGGGCATATATCCCCCGGGCATAATCTCCCTTAGTTTTAATCACAGCGTTATTGGTGACATTCACTGTACCACCGTTTCCGCCCGCGTCACCGTTTCCCCCAAGACTGGCGAAGAAACCGAATACACCTTCGCCGCTGCCACCGCCGCCACCGACGCTCTCGGCATATATGGCATGGGCGCCGTCACCGTGTGTTGTGATGGAGCCCCCGGCATTGTTTATAACCGTCACATCGCCGCCGCTTCCTCCACTGCCACCGTCACCGCCGGCAGCCCAGAAAAGTCCCCACGAGTAACTGCCGCTTCCGCCGAAACCGCCTATACTTTCCGCATAAATACCGTAGGAATTAGTGCCCCGCGTGGTAATATGACCGCCATTTGTTATGTTCACAATTCCGCCGTCGGCTCCCTCACCGCCGCTGCCAGGGTTACCGAACAGCCACCCGCCGCTCCCGCCTGATCCGGCCTGGCCGCCAGCGCTTTTCCCCCAGATACCATACGCATTTGAGCCTTCAGTCAGAATCGTCCAACTGCCATCAATAGTCACCGTGCCGCCTGTCCCACCGAATCCGCCCGATGCTCCATTCGTAAAGCCTGTACCTGATCCTCCGGTGCCACCCATGCCCCCGACACTCGCAACCATTATGCCGCTTGCAGAATCTCCCTCGGTATATATCTTTCCGGAACCAGTGATTGTAATATCACCACCGGTTCCTCCCGTTCCACCCCGTCTAGCGTCGCGCCAGGGCCCTCCATCGCCGCCGTTGCCACCAGTACCTCCCTGGCTGCCAACGACAATGCCACTGGAAGAGTCTCCCGTCGTTATGATGGTTCCATCATGGACTATTGTGACAGCGCCTCCATTCGAACCTGCCCCACCCGGTTGAGGAATCTGATTCGCATCCCAGAAGGTGCCGCTCTGACCGTTCGAACCGTTTCCACCCTTGGTTTCGGCATAGATACCATACGCGTTGGAACCTGTGGTTTTGATGCGGCCGCCGTTTGTGACTGAAATACTGTCTCCAGCCCCAGCGACCCCCTCATCGGCCAATAAACGATCGACATACCCCTGCAGATTCGGCCACAGAGGATTTGTACCCGTGGTGTCGCTAAACACGTCAAATTCTTTAAAGTAGATAGCCTGCGTCGTCTCGATTGTACCGTTATCGTTGGTTACCTTCACCGCGATAGAACCATCGGAGGTTTGGCTGCCGAGAGAACTTGAAATCTGGACCTGGTAGTCCAGCTTGGTGACGATGGATTCTCCCACTTGCAGACTGCCTGCAAGTTTGGCTACGTCAAACTTCACTGTTCCATCGCTATTAAGAGTGAATAAACCGCCATTGTCACCGGCCACTGCATTTCCGATGTTAGCACTGTTACCTGCAACCGACACCAGGGAAATGTTCACGTTGTTTGTTGAAAAACTTTCAAGGGTAGACGTTGATAAAGGGTTGTATACGCCGATGCTGTTTTGCGCAAATATGCCGTGGGAATTAGCGCCACTGGTCGTGATGTTGCTATAGCTTTCCACGGTAACCTGCCCGCCGCCACCGGAAGGACCTGTCGGCACATAGACCCCGAGGCCGTTAAGCCAGGCGTAATTCGCTGGAGATCCCGTGCTTAATGCATTGATTCCCACAGCGTTATCCCCCTGTGTCGCAATGACGACGGGGCTATTTTGAACACCGCTTACAATGTTCACGCTGGAGCCGGTATTATTGAAGTCAATACCGGTTATACCGGAGGAAGGTTCGATTGGGCTCGTCAATGAGTTAACATAAAGGGTTGTGGCCGGAGGTGCTGAAAAATCTGGGCCGCTCGCTATGCCGTTTGACTGGTCGCCCGTGCAGGTTATCACACCATCCGGGCCGGTAATACAAGGTCCTGGTCCGGCATTTGCTAAAGGCGGCAACGTAACCAGGAATATACCTGCAGCAACGATTCCCAGTGCCAGGGCACATGGTGCAGCGCGACCGAAGACGCTGGTCATCGGTGCCCATCGGAAGTCTCCTTTGCACAGATTCTTCAATCCTTTGAATGCTGATCGTTCCCAACGGGTATTGGCTAACAGCGAACCAGATCCCCCAAGTAACGTCACCAATCTGCCTTTCATCTAACACCTCCCTGTTTTCATGAACTCGTAGCAGATCTCAAGCGTTCTCTAAATTTGACTATTTCCTGCAGCTTGCTGGAGGGCAAAGCAAGAAATTTCTCAGAACAGAGATTTCATCATCTGATATCATGTAGCCTGATACAGGGAGGTTCGTTCTCTGGTATCAGACGGTACAGAAAATAACGCCCAGTTTAGACGCAGTTTAATCTTTGGCTGTTTCAGTCCGATTCTTTCATGAAAGAGATCAACCATGCTTCTTTTCTCCCCAGCGAAAAGGCTTGGTTTCGCGGTGTGGCCTTGATTAATAGACAATATATCCTTTCCGATGGAATTGTCAAGCTAATTGTGGGACAGTAACAGGGGTCATGGGGAAAGAGGTGGTGGCTTTAGGGTAACAAAAGTTATGGTTCTTGATTTCGCTGAGGATCATTATATAGCATGCTTTTTCTGCAAAAAGAAGGAAGGAGAAAATGGCTCAGGCGCAAGAATTACCTAACGGACCGGTAAGCAGCACCCACAAAGTAGTACGAGAAGAGACCAACCCACGTACCAAAATTGAGGTTTATTTCTACTTGCAATCCGTACCATATTAGAGGAAAATAATAAGAGCAAAGAGATCTTGGAGCATTCCTCTTAGTATCGTTGTCATACATACATGAGGTGAAATGAACGATACGGAGGGGACATAAAAAGGGAAAACACAATGGAAAAGGAACCATGCATAGGGGCACGTGGCTACAAATACGAAGGGGATTTTGTGGATGGTAAATTTCACGGCAAAGGAACCACCACATGGACAAATGGCAATAAGTATACAGGGGATTTTGCGGATGGCAAATTTCATGGCAAAGGAACTTTTACATTTGCAAGTGGTGACAGATACGAAGGGGATTTTGTGGATGGCAAACGTACGGGCAAAGGAACTTTTACATTTGCAAGTGGTAACAAATACGAAGGGGATTTTGCGGATGGCAAATTTCATGGCAAAGGAACTTTTACATTTGCAAGTGGCGACAGATACGAAGGGGATTTTGTGGATGGCAAATTTCATGGCAAAGGAACCCTTCTGTCGCAATAGCAGACAATTAACCGAGTTTCTCTCCGGCCCTCTCGGCCTGAGAGTCTGATATGGCCCGTTAGAGAGTCAAATCTTCATTTTTGACGCTGGTTGTCTGCTTCTATATCCTGCGCGTCTCGGTCTAAACAATAAAGATTTGACTCCAATTGCCCCCTTACTAAGGTTTCCATCAATTGGAGAAAAGTCGTAGAGTTTTCCGACCTGCCAAATACACCTACGAGCCGAGCATCGAGCATATCATTGGCTGCGTCCATTTGACCAGTAGTCATTCTGACTCTGCCTCTTTTGTATACCCACAGTTGGGGAAACCGGGGCAGCCTATAAACTCAGTTCCCGCTTTTGGTCCCTGCTTTGTTGTTCATTTGACAAGGGGGTGGCCGCACTTGGGACACGTTGTATTATTTGAAAACCGTTCCTTTAAATCAGATACGTGTCTTTTGTCGATGATAAGGTGGTATGCAGTTCTGACAGTCCTCGATCGAGTTGTGTCATTTCAGCATCTGAGAATACCACTTTGTCGAATTGCTTGATATAACCCGAAAGCGCCAAGGCCAGCACATTGGCACCACCGATGAAGAAAACCACCGAGTGTACCTTATTGGCATCAATTTGCAAGTGTTCGGCTGAAGCCTCTGTATGCCTGTAATTCTGATGGAGAGCGTTTTGGAATCGGTACTTCTTTCCATACAAAACTTGAGTCCATGCGCCTTGATGCTCATCGCCAAAGATCCAGCCGTCATAGTTCTTAGTCTCAATGACGAATTATTTCTTGACAAAGGCCTTTTTATGGGTGCCATCGGAAATCTTCATAGTTTCTGAAGACTTGACGGATAAGACTTTCAGGAAATAATCAATAAAATTGCTCACACCAATTTTTTAAAATCCGTTGCCTGGGAAAAATGTTGAATGCACAAGTCATCAATTCTGATAAGGGCGAGAGATAAATGATTACTGATATAGAACTTTTTTTTCTATTAGCCTTTGAGGCATGACTTGAATGCATGGGAATATATACCCGAAAGAAAGTGGCAATAGGAAGGACACCGATGCGCCAAATAAACGGCACATTCGGTAACCTTCCTATAGGTCTTAGAGTCCCCCCACCATACTAGTCGGAGCAACTGCATTGACCTGGCTCCATGTGGCGCCATCCCATTGCCAGAGACCACCTGGTCCGAAGTCTCCGTAGAGGAGCGAACCGGATGCGACCATCTTAGTGGGAGAGACTGCATTCAACGGACTCCACGCTGTGCCATCCCATTGCCAGAGACCACCTGGTCCGAAGTCCCCGTAGAGGAGCGAACCTGAAGCCACCATATTATTCGGAGCAACTGCATTGACCTCACTCCACGCTGTGCCATCCCATTGCCAGAGACCACCTGGTCCGAAGTCTCCGTAGAGGAGCGAACCGGATGCGACCATCTTAGTGGGAGAAACTGCATTCAACGGACTCCACGCTGTGCCATCCCATTGCCAGAGACCACCTGGTCCGAAGTCTCCGTAGAGGAGCGAACCGGATGCGACCATCTTAGTGGGAGAAACTGCATTCAACGGACTCCACGCTGTGCCATCCCATTGCCAGAGACCGCCTGGTCCGAAGTCTCCGTAGAGGAGCGAACCGGATGCGACCATCTTAGTGGGAGAGACTGCATTCAACGGACTCCACGCTGTGCCATCCCATTGCCAGAGACCGCCTGCTCCGAAGTCTCCATACAAGATCGAACCTGAAGCCATCATATTATTCGGAGCAACTGCATTGACCTCACTCCACGCTGTGCCATCCCATTGCCAGAGACCGCCTGCTCCGAAGTCTCCATACAAGATCGAACCTGAAGCCACCATATTATTCGGAGCAACTGCGTTGACCTCACTCCATGCGGTGCCATCCCATTGCCAGAGACCGCCCCCGGTGAAGTTGGCATAGAGCAAAGGGTCGCCAGGGTCGTACTCCCAGAAGTCCTTAGTATATGAACCATCCCATCCCGTCCCCATGTAGCCCTTGCTCCCGATGGAGAAGCCCACGGCAAAGTCTCGCGCGGTTGCCCCGGAATCTGCCTTCTGTGTCCAGGTATCGGCAGTAGGGTCGTACTCCCAGAAGTCCTTAGTATATGAACCATCCCATCCCGTCCCCATGTAGCCCTTGCTCCCGATGGAGAAGCCCACGGCAGCATATCGCGCTGTCCCTCCGAAATCAGCCTTCTGTGTCCAGGTATCGGCGACAGGATCGTACTCCCAGAAGTCGTTGTAACATGTCACCGATGGAATAGTGCCATATACCCCCGTCCCCATGTAGCCCTTGCTCCCGATGGAGAAGCCCACGGCAGCATATCGCGCTGTCCCTCCGAAATCGGCCTTCTGTGTCCAGGTATTGGCGACAGGGTCGTACTCCCAGAAGTCGTTGTATGCTGATACATTATCGTATCCCGTCCCCATGTAGCCCGTGCTCCCGATGGAGAAGCCCACGGCATAATATCGCGCTGTCCCTCCGAAATCAGCCTTCTGTGTCCAGGTATCGGCGACAGGATCGTACTCCCAGAAGTCTTTTTTAACTACATGGTCCACTCCCCTTCCTGTCCCTATGTAGCCCGTGCTCCCGATGGAGAAGCCCACGGCACCCTCTCGCCCGGTTGCCCCGAAATCGGCCTTCTGTGTCCAGGTATTGGCGACAGGGTCGTACTCCCAGAAGTCCTTAGAATATGATGAAGCAGTCACTCCCGTCCCTATGTAGCCCGTGCTCCCGATGGAGAAGCCCACGGACTTGACTCGCCCGGTTCCCCCAAAATCAGCCTTCTGTGTCCAGGTATCGGGGGTAGCATACAGCATATTGACGCCGAGAAGACTAAAGAACACCGCAACGATGACGATTACAGACTTCTTCATGAATACCACTCCCTATTTTGATATGCTCATGGTCTTTCTTGTGTTGAGTCTCGTTTCAACACGCCCAGAGTGTTCAAGTCCTCCATGGTCACTGTGGGCGGCATCTCGTTGTTTCTGATCTTCTTCACCACGAATTCTGCTACCTTCTGAGCCCTTTTTTTCGTGGTAAAGCCTTCATTCGCCGGTAATACCGGTATATTCGGCTGATGCACTAAGAGTCTCTTGGAGAGGAGGATGTCATACCCGAAGGTATTATTGGCTGAAGGTATAATCTGTATGGTTATGTCTGCCTTTGCATAGGGGTTCTCTTGTGGTTTTGTTTCTGGTTTCACTTCTGGTTTACCGGTGGTTTCATCAGCGGATACTGATATTCCGGGAAGGCCGATAATGATGAAGAGCGAAAAGAGAACAACCGTCATTGTTAAAAAGACAAATCTCCTTTTATTCATGTGATCAACCCTCCCTGTATGCAATGCATTGCTTATCCTCTTACTCTATTTTGAGATTGTACTACAAGCACTGCTACTGTCAACCTAATTTTGTAGCAGAAAATTCGCTATTACCGCTTAAAACAGGGTATAAATTAACTATTTGTGAGAATCGTTCTTTCAGGAAGGTATCCTGAAACCATCTGGTCACCTGCAACTGCTATGATTTCGTCTAGATGTAATGCTGAGAATTCCCAGTGGGAATTGAGTGGGGAGACGGTAAAGAGCACACCGGTATATTTTCCGGCAAATTGGGAAAGCTGTTCTTTGATCTGCTGGCTTGTTATAATAAAACTGTCTTCGGCAAGAAGCACATAATTACTCAACAAGGGGTGGCACATGATCGGACATAATTTACATGATAGTCTGATGACTGTTTTAGGAACCTATATGGAGAGCAGGATAATCCTCACCGCATCGGAGCTTGATATCTTCACTTTTATCGATGATAGACCATCCACTACAGCTGAGATAGCGCAAAGGATGGGCTTTAACAGACGGGCGCTTACGCGTCTGCTTGACGCTGTCACCGCACTTGGACTCCTCAAAAAAGAAGGACAAACCTATTCCGTCACAGAACGTGGCAGGCTTCTATCTTCGCGTTACCCCGAGGCCGTTCTCCCTATGGCTCTCCATATGAACAGATTGTGGAGTGCTTGGGGTGACCTTTCAAATATCGTGCGTAGGGGCGGAAAGGGGAAACGGGAACATCATGATACGCGAGACGACTTTATTGGCGCCATGGACGCTGTCGGACGGACACTTTCGGTGGAGATAGCCACTGCGTATGATCTGAATCTTTTTCAACGGTTGCTAGATATCGGCGGTGCTTCCGGAACATACACCGTGGCATTTCTCAGAAAAAACCCTCGTATGAAAGCTGTCATCTTCGATCTGGATGAAGTGATTCCCCTGGCTCAAAACCGAATTGCAGCAGAAGGCCTCACCAAACGAGTCGACTTTGTTGCAGGCAACTTTTACTGTGATGAACTTCCACAAAGCTGTGATCTCGCTCTGCTTTCCGCTATTATCCATCAGAATGGCCCGAAGGAAAACCTTGATCTCTTTCGTAAAATTGAAAAGGCGCTCATTCCGGGCGGGGTCGTTCTCATCCGCGATCATATCATGGATGATACCAGAACCGTTCCTTCCGCAGGAGCCCTCTTTGCCATCAATATGCTTGTCAATACCCGCAGCGGCAATACATATAGCTTTCGCGAGATCAATGATGGACTGAAAAAAGCAGGCTTCAGAGATGTAAGGCTTGTAAGGGCAGGAACCGGAAGGATGGACGGTCTCGTAGAGGCAAGAAAGTCGACATCTTCATAGCTAGCGAAATCATTGCACACAGTGAACGATTTTTCGTTCACTTACAAGTCGTTGCGAGCGGCCCATCAAAGTTGGTGCACATTGCGGGATGAGAGAGAATAACGCATTAAATAAGCCGAAGAGATTTAATCACATATGAGTTTTAAAAAATCAGATTGTCAAGCAACCTGCCTGTGCTATAATATGTATGATCAAGAACTTCCTGGAGTTTCTTACAAAAGGTGAAAGGGGGCAATAGCAAATGAAAGCTTTATCCTGCATTCTTATTGGCTGCACTCTATTGATGTTAACATCCTGTGCCGGTATCGAAAGGTCTGGGCTGAGTCCAACATATTACGGCTATGTAGACAAGACCGGAAAAGTTGCCATCACGGCCCAGTTTGCCGATGCCGATAATTTTTCCGAGGAATTGGCGCCCGTGAAGCTACGTGGAAACTGGGGCTACATTGATAAGAGAGGTAAGTTCATCATTAATCCGCAATTCGAGAAAGCTGACGTATTTCGTGAGGGGCTTGCCCGCGTCACATCTGGTGGAGATTGGGGGTATATCAACAAGACAGGAAGACTTGTCATAAGTCAACAATTCAAGGACGCACAGAACTTCTCTGACGGATTGGCGTTGGTTAACCTTGGCGGAAAATACGGCTATATCGATAAGGCAGGAAAATATGCGATCAATCCTCAATACGACGATGCGGACGGGTTCTCGGGAGGGCTTGCCCGCGCAAAAACTGGCGGTAAATGGGGGTATATACAGAAGACGGGCAAATTTGTCATAAATCCGCAATTCGATGATGCCGATAATTTCTCAGAGAGTCTCGCCCGTGTCAAGATCGGGGGGAAATGGGGTTATTGCGATAGAACGGGAAGGATTGTAGTTGGCGCCCAGTATTATGAAGCTGATAATTTCTCAGAGGGACTGGCGCGTGTGAGTCTTGGGTTCAAGTGGGGTTTCATTGACAAGACCGGTAAGCTTGTCCTGAGTCCCCAATATGTGGACGCCAGGAACTTCACCGGGGAGCTGGCGGCTGTTCAGATTGGTGGCAAATGGGGCTATGTTGATAAGGCAGGAAAGATCATCGTAGGGTTTCAATTCGATGATGCCGGTAATTTCTCAGAGGGTCTTGCCCCTGTGAAGACGGAGTCCAGGTGGGGATACATCGGCCGAACGGGCAAGACCGTCACGAGCCCCCAATTCGATAGCGCTCGTGGTTTTTCGGAAGGGCTCGCCCGGGTAAGCTATTAGAGGGATTACCCCAGGATGGTCTGAAAACTGAGTAAGAAGCCCCGGGCCCGTGGAGTGGTGCTACCCTTTCTGCTCAGCCATGTTCCCGACATGGGAGAGCTCGAAAATAATTTCACGCTATAGACATGGCGATTTTACGGTTAAGAACCCCAACGCTAAACAGATGCCTTTTAGGGCAAGAGGCCGAGCACTAGTAGATCGTTCACTAAATAATAGTGCAATATACTCTTTTCATGGTATAATGAGAAAAACCGCTGAAAGGAGCCTGATATGCCGTTTACGAGAAAGAGAAGTGGTTTGATACTCCGGGAGGAGGAAATGAGTTACCTAGCAAATATGGGTCGGTCGAGGACTGAATCTCACGCAACGGTGCAGCGTGCACGCATACTTCTGGCATATTCTGAAGGGATATCGATATCCCGCATCGCGAGAGATGAACATACCGACCGACCTGTCGTTGAGCGGTGTATAGATAAAGCCCTCTCCGGAGGTATAGAAACGGCATTGAAGGATCTGCCTCGCTCTGGTCGCCCTCCACGCATTGACGATGACGATAAGACATGGGTAATCAATCTTGCCTTAACGAAGCCATCGGAACATGGATTTGCATCAGAGCGATGGACATACGCACAACTGGCCCGGTATATCCGCGAACATGCGGAAGAAGAGGGACATCCATCTCTGGTGCGAACTGGTAAGAGCGCCCTTTTCAATATCCTCACCGAAGCCGACATCAAGCCCCATAAGATGACCTATTACCTGGAAAAGCGGGATGAACAGTTTGAGGAAAAGATGGCACAAGTTCTGTTTGTGTATAAAGAAGTGCAGCAGATTAACGATGAAAGAAAACAAGACAAAAACGCCACCCTCTCCCTTCTTGCTGGTATCGATCTTCATGACGGCCACGTTCTGGGTATCGTAAGGGAACGTCACAGGAGCAGAGAATTTATTGAATTCCTCCAGTGCGCAGATACCCGTTATCCCCAAGAATGGAAGATTCGCATTATTCTCGACAATCATTCTTCTCACATCTCAAAAGAAACACTGACATGGTTAAAGACAAAACCAAACCGGTTTGAATTTGTCTATACTCCAAAACACGGCTCGTGGCTCAACATTATTGAGGTGTTCTTCAGTAAAATGACGAGAGCATTCCTTCGTTTCCTCCGGGTAAGCTGCAAGGGTGAACTCAAACAGCTAATCGAACAGTATCTCAATGAGGTCAATGCATCGCCTGTAGTGTTTCGGTGGAAATACAAACAGGGTAAGGGACGGGTATGATGATTAATGATACGTTATATAATGAACGACGTACTAGTATTTCACCACGTGGAGAATTGTTGAATGATTTGTACTCTTGCATGTCGAAAGGATATAACAAAAACAGCATAGTAGGCCAGTGGCTATGGTCCTGGTCTTTCGGCCGGTTTACCTTTTCAGACCTGCTACCTAATTGCGTAAAAAGCCTGTCATTTCGAAGAAACGGAGTGACTGAGAGCTCTTCGATATCATTGAAAACTATTTCTCTCTACGGTCAAAATGATACAATGAAAACTAATACAAGTAGATACTAAATTTTAAAATGCTTATTCCCCTGAAACCAACAACCTATGCCGCTGTTACGCCGAATTATTTTTCATTGGTCGGCAAAAATCTGAAGTAGATTCAAGGTCTGCTCGCTTATTCTGGTTACACCTGATCTGTCTTGCGAAGGGTATGCATCACTGAGAATTCGGGTAATGACTGGTCATTGTCATGCTTACGACTTGCGGCAAGCAGTGAGAATACGAATATACCGAAGTAGAAGCCTGCGAAAAAAGCAATGATTGTTACCATGTTCTCTCCTTTCAACATTTACCTTATATGCAAGTTACTTGCCGCCGCAGTTCGTTAAATGTATGTTGTTGTAATCTAATATGTTTTGTAATTACAAAGGGATTGAAAGAGGTTCTTTATGAAGGCTTTTTCATACATATTGTTCAAAGGAATGTAGGTTTTCTCCCGCATGTAAAACTTTCGGTCCTGTGAGCTCGGGCCGTCGGGGGTCAGTTCCGAAGCCTTCTTTTTGGTTGCTTCTGCCTTATACTTATCGTAAAACCGGATAATCTGAAGGACGTTTCTTTACCACTTCATTTTCTTCCAGATTCCTGAGGCCATAGAGCATATCCATGAATCTCCTATAGCCTGGTATTTTACCAAATATCGGATAGGCCGTGCTGAGTAATCCATTACGAACTTATGTCGCAAATGTATTTTAATTTATTCAGATAAGGTGAAGGAAAGGGTTACGCTTTTATCGATACAACACAACGATAGCTCTAATATTTTCAACCAGTCAATGTTTCTAGTGATTGTCTTTTTCGTTCTTTTCATCATCTGGCTTCAGGCTTTTCATCAAATGTTTGATACGTTGAAGCTTGGTGTGAAGAAACCCATAAATCTCTGCGTCTGCGTGCAAAAGTCTCGTTACGTATTCAGTCTCTCTATCCTTCTGTTTATTATCTTTGGTGTCTGACATGGCCTTATTGTAACACTATAGTGACCAATAAAAAAGGTCTAAAAAATCTGCTTGAATAAAAAATGTGCTTAATGCTTTCGTAAACTTGTCGATAATTACTTTGAAGGAAGCGCTATGGATAATCCTGATAATGGTGCCATAAAATGTCCTCAATGCGGTTCAGAAATGCGCTCTGATGATGACCTCACAAATAAGGTGAGGGGTCTTGTGTGTTCAAAACCAACCTGTCTTTGCAGGGTGTATCCCGATTATCCCGGGAGAAATGGAGATGAGGAGATATGCTACCTCTGTGGGAAGATGTTTACAGCGAGCATAAACGATCTCGGCGTGTTATGCTCAACCTGCAAACATTCAGTACATCACTGTAAACAAAAAACATCACGTTAGCACAGGGGTTTTCACAGACCCCAGCGGTCAGAAAATATTCTCCACATCTGAAACCTCTTAGTTTTTAGCAATCAGGCTCCGGGGCAAAATTCAGACTAGCCCGTGAAACCTGGGCTCTTGCTTTGCGGCGGTAAATTTCTACTTGTTTCAAATTCCTCTATCTGCAAAGTTTATGTTGCCAATCGATATCAAGTATGTTAAAAAATTAACAAGCAGGGCAAAATTATGGGTAGTTTTTTGGATAAACTCGGTGTCAGACAGATGATTGAAGAGGATCTCGACTATATCGTCGATATAGACACGAAGGTCCTTGGTGAAACAAGGAAAGACTACTGGGTCACGAAGATCATACGACAGGCTGAGTCAAGACCTCCGGACGCCTCTCTCGTTGCTGAAATTGACGGGAAGGTTGCCGGCTTCATTTTGGGAGAAGTCAGCGGTTGGGAATTCAAAGTTCCCAACAACATCGGATGGATCGACACCATCGGAATAGACCCAGATTATCAGAACAGGGGTATCGCAAAGGTGCTTGCTGTCGCTTTGGTAACAAATCTCAGAAAGCATGGGGTTGACACAATATACACCCTTGTCAATTGGAACGATTGGGACCTTCTCCAATTTTTTCACGCCATGGGTTTTTCCCGTGGTGACATGATTAACCTTGTCCTGAAAGTATAATCCTCGTCCAGCCATAAAAAACCCTCTTCATCGGCCACACGACAAAGCGTGTTTTCACTTCTAATCTTTTGGTCTTATCCTTCCTTGACCACGATCTTGAGCTTCATTTTGGCAAATATTTTATTGTTCTTCAGGTGATTAGCTGCTTTGACATCGGCGACATCGACACCATATTTATCTGAAATGGAGGCGAGTGTCTCACCTTTTTTCACAATATGATATTTCACCTTCACCAGTTCCTTCTCTTCAGCCTTTTTCCCGATGTTCTTCTTACTATAATTGACGAGCTTCAATTTCATTTTGGGACGCACTTTTCCATTTTTCAGATTGTTTATGGACTTAAGATCGGCGACATCGACACCATATTTATCTGAAATGGAGGCGAGTGTCTCACCTTTTTTCACAATATGATAAGGCTTCAATTTCTCTGTATTTACCTGCGAGGCTTCTTCATCCATCCTGGTACGGCGTATCGGTTTAGACCCCGGTCCCTGGTTTTCCCTATCGAGGCTCTTCGCCACAACAGTCTTTGGCGGGCCACTAAATCGAGGTATGGCAATGACCATACCCGGCTTTATTTTCAACTCCTCGTCACAGCCATTCACGAGCTGGATGTCCTCGCTTTTCACGCCATACTTCTTTGCTATTTTCTGAAGAGTGTCTCTCTTTCTCACCTTGTGGGTAACAATGCTTTTGATCTTCCGTTCACCTTCAAGGGCAGTTTGAAGCCTCTCATTGAAAGTAAGCGGATCAGTAGGATAGGGAAGCTTAACTTCGTACTCATCATCGGGCGGCGTGATACCGCGGACAAGTTCAGGGTTATATGCTCTCACATCGATAATATCAAGCAATGACGCCTTTGCAATGGCTGGAAGCGGTGTCGCAGGGGGAACCGGTATATCAACAAATTGGATCGGCGGGTCGTAGACAATGCTTCCGAAACCGAATTTTTCCGGGTCTTTTGCGATAACCGCCGCCGCTATGAGCTGTGGAATATAATTTCTCGTCTCTTTGGGCAGCGTATTGTATTTGTAAAGCTCCCAAAAATCAGTTGTGTTGTGTTTCTCGATGGCCCTCTCTATCCTCTTCTCACCCGCATTGTACCCGGCAGCCGCAAGGTACCAATGGCCAAACTGGTTGAAGAGATCCCGGAGGTATTTCGCGGCGGCAACAGTTGATTTTTCCGGGTCTCTCCGTTCGTCTATCCAGTAATTGACTTTCAGTCCGTACCTACCACCCGTTTCGTAGATAAACTGCCAGGGCCCACAGGCTTTGGCATGCGAATACGCCTTCGGGTTAAAACCGCTTTCAATCATGGCAAGATACACGAGGTCTTCAGGCATATCGTTCTTTCTCAGTATTTCAGTAATGATGGGAACGTACCACCTGGCCCGTTTCAGCCAGTTACCAAATACCTTCTTTTTTTCTTCGGTAAAATAACGGATATAATATTTCACAGCATCATTAAATACGATGGGTATGTCAAAATTTTGAACATCGGTGCTTCCCAGAAGGGTCGTGATATCGTCATCGTCTTCGATGATCTGCGCTTCCAAGATGTCAGAGGGCTCGTCCTTCCTAGCCATGCCGGCAGGAGACTGTTCTTTCTTGACCGCAGGAACGACCGGAATGTTTGCCGGTTTTGATTTTTCCTTTGCCGACGGCTCTGATATTTTCCGGGCTTCATCTGTCTCCATTTTTACCGGCCTATGCTGTTCCACCGGATTATTATTCGGTATCACGATTTGTGCGGGAAACGTGGGATTGCTTGAAACAAGCTGGCCACTCGTGGAGCAGGCAGCCAAAAAGACCAAAAGAATAATGGGCGTAAAATATCTCTTCATATCACCTAATAACGCAGCAATTTTTATACCACACTGAGTCCATTACTTTGATGATAAAGGCTCAGCTCTTTTAAGTCAACTAAAAAATACCTTTTTATGGGGCTCACGCCTGCCACCCACATGGGTGGTCGCCCCTCCGGCAGAAAAGCTGTTGAAGCCTCACCCTCTCGCTCACTATGTGAGCTAAGGGCTTTGCCCATCGCTGCCTCTTCTTATAACTAACTCAGGACAATACTTTTCCAATGAGGTCTCGGTAACCTTGAGCAAAATCATGGGCCCTCATCCGCTTTTTGTTTTCCATTTGTATCTCCTTTATTTTCAATACACCACAGCCGGTACTGACAAGAATGCCCTCCCTAGTGATCGCTCTTATTTGTCCAGGACTTTCTGTCGCCTCAGTGTTCTCTTCGATGGCCGCTTCAAATATTTTCATCATCCTTCCGTCAAGAAAGGTGTACGCGGTGGGCCAGAAGACAAATGCGCGCACTTGTCTCTCGATCTCGATGGTGCTTTTCCTCCAGTCAATCCTGCCCATCTCCTTTGTGATAATCGGCGTGTACGTTGCCATTTCATGGCGCTGTTCACTACCTTTCATCATTCCCTGGAGTTCGATATATTCAAAAACCTCCGGGAGTATCTCGGAAACCCTCTCCGCGAGGCTTTTAGAAAGATGTAAGAAGTTCTCCCCCTGTCGGATCATGATCCGCTCCTGATAGATCACATCACCGGCATCCATTTTTTCGTTCATCCTGATGAGGGTGATACCTGTCATTTCGTCACCGGAAAGGATTGCCCACTGCATTGGCGACGCACCGCGATGGAGAGGAAGCAGTGATGGATGAACATTAATAGATCCCTCTGAAGGTATATCGAGTACCCATTTGGGCATAATAAGACCGAAGGAAGCCACCACAAAAAGATCGGGTTTGTAGTCAGGTAAAGTCTTTACAATCTCGTCTTTAAATGAATCGATCTCTATGAGCGGAAGGCCTAACTCTTCCGCAGTCCTTTTTACCTCGTTATCATCGAGTGCATGGTTCCTACCCTTGGGTTTTGCCTTTTTTGTAACGATGCCGACTATGTGTTGCACGACGGATTTGAGAGCAGGCACGGAAAAATCTGAGGAGCCAAAAAAAATTGTCCTCATTTCTTCTGCCCGGTGTACCTTTTCTTGAAGATATTTTTCTTGACGGGGCTCAAGTGGTCGATAAAAAGGATGCCGTCGAGATGGTCTATCTCGTGTTGTATGGCCCGTGCGAATTGTCCTTCGCACTCAAATTCAAAGGTTTTTCCGGTAAGGTCCGTGCCTCTCGCGGAGGCTTTTTTCGCCCTCTTAACGAACTCAGAGAATCCCGGCACGCTGAGGCACCCTTCTTCCCCGACTTCTTCCAGATCGGTTTCCAGTATAACGGGGTTGAGAATGATGAGCGGTTTCTTTCTGGCAAACAGTGAGGCATCAATGGCGATGAGGCGCGTGGCAACGCCGACCTGATTTGCCGCAAGGCCTGCACCGTGGGCAAGTATCATCGTCTCGATCATATTCTCGGAAAGCCTTACGATCTCATCGGTTATGTTTTTGATGGGACTCGCGATCTTTCTCAAAACTGGATCAGGAAATGTTCTGATTTCAATGATGGACATTTGTATTTTAAAACATATATCGTTCGGGGAGTCAATGTTTCGGGTTAAGAATGAGTGGCAACTTTGACAATGGAATACTTTCTGTATTCATCGATTTGCGGTATAGAATTTTTTATGAAGAATACCTTATGGTAATCATGCAGACAATACCCGTAAAGGAACCAGCACTATTACTGCTGATAGCGCATAACAAAAAACCCACTTTCACAAAATGTGTATTACAAATTATACTGCAATCTTAATGGCTTTCTATATTGCTTTTTCAATGTACCAGGAATATGCTATTAAAAAATCGGAAATTACCCTGTTGGTATTTTAAGGTTAGCCCTTGCAGGAAAGAGACATCATGAGCAACAAGAGAAATCGAGTGTGCCCCGTTCGAATAGCAGGCAGCCTCGATAATCGAATTCGAAGATGGTTGCAGAACCCGCGGAAAATACTGGAGCCTTACATTGAGGAAGGGATGACAGTGCTCGATATTGGTTGTGGCCCGGGCTTCTTCTCTATTGACATGGCTCAAATGGTCGGCAAATCCGGCCGAGTCATTGCTACCGATTTACAGGAGGGAATGCTTCAGAAGCTACGAAACAAGATTCAAGGAACAGAACTCGAGCACCGCATCATCCTGCATAAGTGCAAAGAGAAGAAAATTGGTGTATCAGAGAACGTTGATTTTGTCCTCGCGTTCTACATGGTTCACGAAGTTCCCAATCAAAAAGAGTTCTTTAGGGAAATAGATTCAATACTCAAACCGGGCGGAAAGGTTTTCATTGCAGAACCACCATTCCATGCTTCGAAGAAGGGGTTTGAAGAAAGTATCAGAGAAGCTATGGACGCAGGTCTTACGGTTGTCGAAAGGCCAAAAGTGTTTCTTAGCAAAACGGCGATTTTAATGATGGC
Source organism: uncultured delta proteobacterium (assembly GCA_963754785.1). Lineage (GTDB taxonomy): Bacteria > Desulfobacterota > Syntrophorhabdia > Syntrophorhabdales > Syntrophorhabdaceae > PNOF01. The sequence goes on from CAVWHH010000033.1 coordinate 48,425, forward strand.
TGCTGTTAGCCACTTAAACCATATGAGAATCGAACATGCTACGGAAAAAGATGCACGAGATATTGCCAAGCTGCATGCTGATAGCTGGTGTTTTGCTTATAGAAACATATTGAGCAAAGATTACCTAGTGTAGCGCGTCCAACGCTTCTTTACATTTGGCTACTTTTGACAGAATCTGTGCTACCGGTGCAGTCCATACAAACACCTGCGGATTTTGGTTGTGATTGTCGATATAATTCTTGATAGCCTCGATCAATGCGGGTACATTCCGAAACGTGCCACGACGGATCCGTTTGTCGGTAATCTCGCGGAACCACCGCTCGACCATGTTGAGCCAGGAACTCGAAGTCGGGATGAAGTGCACATTGAACCGTGAATGTCGTTTGAGCCAGGCTTTCACGTCGGGATGCTTGTGGGTTCCGTAATTGTCCACAATCAAGTAGAGGTCGAGACCGGCCTCAGTCTCTTTGTCTATTCTCTTGAGGAAGCGGATAAACTCTTGATGCCGATGGCGCGGCAGACAGTCGCCGATAATCGTACCGTCGAGCATGCTGAGGGCTGCAAACAATGGTGTCGTGCCATTGCGTTTGTAATCGTGAGTCATTGTCCCACAGCGGCCTTTCTTCATCGGTAAACCCGGCTGCATCCGGTCGAGAGCTTGAATTTGACTCTTCTCGTCGACACACAGCACCAGGGACTTGTCCGGAGGATTGAGATAGAGCCCAACAACATCGTACAGCTTCTCTACGAAGTGTTTGTCGCGGCTGACCTTGAAGGTTTTGATCAAATGGGGCTTCAGATTGTGTTGTTTCCATATACGGCGTATCGTGGCTTCACTTAACCCTTGAGCCTTTGCCATACTGCGAGTACTCCAATGGGTTGCATTGAGGGGAGTTGTATAAAGAGTGGCTTCGACGACTACCTGGACCTTTTTTACCGGAATTTTGGGAATACGACCAGGGCGAGGCGCATCCTTTTCCAGGCCCTCCAGTCGAAAAGCCAGAAAGCGCTGCCTCCAAAGCTGCACGGTCGGCCTCGATATACTCAGTTCCTGCGCAATTGTTTGGTTCCGGACTCCATCCGCAGCCATTCGGATAATCCGCGCCCGTTGCACAAGTCGGAAGGACAAACTTTTTCCACGTACCCACGTGTCCAACGTGGATTGCTCCTGGGGAGACAATATTATGGATGCTGCACTTTTCATGATGACAAAGCATACACGGTTCCATATCGTAAGTCAAGTTATTTATGACGCACTACACTAGATGGAGACATTGTTACCGAACGCACTAACCATTGGACTAAGAAGCTCAGATCTCCAAAGGATGGGCAGGTAATCTTGCTAGCAAAAGAAAAAAATGTGCTTATCGGATTTATTTGCGCCTACTTGGATGATGATATGGAATGGGGTACTGGTGTTGACAATCTCCATGTTTCAAAGAATCATCAACACTTAGGGATAGGTTCAATCTTACTTAGAGAAATTGCAAAGATTTGTTCTTCTAAAGCTAGACAAAAGGGTATTTTTTGTGGGTCTTAGAGCCAAATGAGAGCGCTAGAAGATTTTACGAAAGCCTAGGAGCAGTAAATTCTGAGAATGGCATATGGGTACCTCCGGGTGGCGGAGCCGTTTCAAAACTTCGCTATACGTGGAAAGATCTTCACGCATTGGCTGGTGGAACGTGACCGAAGGGGAACATAGGTAACACTTTTGTTATGATTCATACGTATTTGAGGACATCAAATATAGAGTTAGGCCAATGGGTACGAGAAGCACCCACCCGAGATACCTACCAGAAAAGACTTGCCATTTGAGATTCTTACCGGAGCCTGAAGATCCGGTGCTTGCGGTTTGATACTTGAGACTTGTGACTTGATAGTTGCGACTGAGCTGTGGAGAGACCGACCACCTCTGCAGGTGGCACGGCTGAGCTCCAGAAATAAGGATTGCCCTCTTCTTTTGAAAGTGATATTGTAAACTATGTTCGGACTGGGGTTTCCTGAAATAATCGTCATATTGATTATCGCTGTGCTTATCTTCGGTACGGGCAAGCTTCCGGAAGTTATGGGGTCTGTGGGCAAGGGGATAAAGGAATTCAAGAAAGCGATAAAGGAGCCGGAAAAAAAAGGAACCACGACTCTTCCCGACAAGAAAGATAAAGAACAAAAAGTCTAAAACCATTGTGGACAACCAAATCTTCATAGGCATCGGTTCTAATATCGGAAACGGTATAAGGAACTGTATGACGGCAATAAAGAGGATTTCCAGCGATAACAGAGTTGAGCTGAAATCAATTTCCTCCTTCTACGCTACATCCCCTGTCTCGGAGATCACGCAGGACGATTTTATTAACTGCGCGATTCTCTTGACCTGGAAAGGCACACCAAAAGAGCTTCTGCGATTTCTCACCTCCATCGAAGACAGCATGGGAAGAACGCGGGAGACTAAAAATGGTCCCAGGATCATCGATCTCGATATACTCCTCTTCGGTGATACGGTACTCGACGAGCCCTCTTTAACAATACCCCATGCGGCATTGCACAAACGGAGATTCGCCCTGATACCATGCCTTGAGATTGAACCTCGGCTCATTCATCCTCTTCAGAAAGAACCTCTCAACAATTTTCTCTCCCTCATTGGGGAGAACCAGACCGTCACGAAACTTCCGGGGATATTATTTTTTGAAGATCTGGAAGAGGATTAATACCACTCCGTCACCAAACACTATTCAAAGCATATACGGGGGAGGCCGTTTTATCTGCGACCTGGAGAAACGGATACTCCTATCTGTCCTCCCGGTACAATACCCAGAAAGAGAACACGCCAGGAAAATGTGCAGGACATCGAATACGCGGCCTCAAAAAAAAGACTGCTCTTCCTGTTCTCTCAGATCACGGTGTACGAGGAGCAACAGACCAAGAAGCGTACAGTGTCATATCCGGTATGAGGAACTGCACCACATGCTAGCAACGGCAAAGACCTCCTCGGCGAAAAGAGAGACCTGAAAACCCGTCAGCACCTTATCAAACGATCCGTTGCACGAAGTACATGCTATGGGTTGGTTCTTTCTTAAGTAAGTTGCATTTATAGTACCTAATCTCGTGGTTAAGCGCCTAAGGTTCTGGAGAATTTTCACTTCGAAGAAGTTATTGTGACTTATATCGTTATGCCAATCGTATCAATCTATTGATCTAATTGTTGACACTTTCAAAAATAGCGGATCCTATCTATTTCGTGAACCAATTATCGAACCAAAAGCATACAAGTTTTTTGTAATTAATCCTTTTTGCATATTGTCTTGTATGCCAACTGATTAGAAAGATTGTTACACTTTATTTAAGAAAGGACCTATGGGTTTGATAAGTCCCGATGAAAAGGGTAATGGAAAGTAGCAATCCAAGAGTATCTTGTGGCGTCGATCCAGGGCATACACGCCCTGATACGGCATACGAAAAACCCGACAGGAGGAGCCATCAGTCTTCCTTCTGCCGATACGGTAAACGATAGGCAATACGGCTTGCATATGAGATGATGGCATCTTCTGTTTTCAAAGATGTTAGATAACATGTGTTACCTCTTCGCATGGAATACCCACGAGGTTGATTACACTCTGTCACTATATGTCTGGAGTAGCCGACAGTTTGGGTAACAGGCCATACATACTCGACTCTTTTCGACAAAAGCTCCCTCCATCCCCCAACGCTTGGGAGCCGGGGCACAGGTAAAGCGGGTCGTGTCTCGAACTACTTTGCCGGATGTCCCGAATGCTTTTATTCCCTCTGCTCTGCGATGCCGTCGGGGCAACGTAATCCGTTGTTGACATATCAGATGAATTTAATGTATGGTGGCGAAGCGATGTGAGTTGGTCATCCTGACGATATTACCGATGGTCACGCTGGCTGTTCTAAATAATTGCTTTTTGATGCGGCTTAATGATTACCTTGATTGATTCCCTGCCATCCGACACCAGTTGGAACCCGAAAGCGATGTCGGTAAGTGGAAGCAGGTGCGTGATCAAGTCATCAACGACGACACTGCCGGATTCGATCAATTTTATTGCCTCGGTAATATCAGGAGGCCCACAGTAATAAGAAGTGAGAATGGTAATTTCTTTCCTCCAGAAATCGTTAACTGGAACGACAACATTCTTATCTGGTCCGGGAACAGCAAACAGCACAATCACGCCGCCTTTGTCCACACATTTCCAGGCTTGTTCCAAGCCTTGCTCGGCCGCGACACATAATAGTACGACATCGGCCCTTTTGCTGTTCTCAGCAATCAGTCGTGCGGCCACATCATCCCTAGAGTCAATAATAACATCGGCACCCATGCGGGCGGCAATTTCCAGCTTCTTTTTGTTAATGTCGACAGCAATGACTTTATGTCCTTTGGCCTTGGACAGCTTCAAATGAAGCAAGCCAGCCATTCCGCAACCGATCACCAATACAGAGTCACCCATTTTTATTCGGGCAAGCCGTTGGGCCCGAACAACACAGGCAAGAGGTTCAACGAATGTACTTTGATCGTAAGTAATTTTGTCCGGTAGCAGGTAAGTTCCGTTTTCTACAAATATTTCCGGAACCAGAATATATTCGGCAAAACCGCCGGGCAGCCGTTCCGTAATTTCCGTGCACTGAGGATAGTGCCCGTTTATGCAGTAAAAACATTTCCCGCAAGGTATCTTCGGCGCGATAAATACACGGTCGCCCGGTTTATATCTTTTCACTGAACCGCCGATTTCCACAATTTCGGCGCCGATTTCATGCCCCTGCACGAGCGGGGCCCGTGGTAAACGGTACCATTCCACAATGTCACTCCCGCAGATGCCGCAAGAAACGACCTTAACCAGCATCTCCTTTAGGCCAGGTGTCGGGGTGAGTACTTCCTCGATCCGGATGTCATGATTGTTGTACCAATAGGAAACTTTTATAGTCCTCCCCCTTTTTAGACCGATGGTTCTCCAGAATATTTCACAACGGGACCGGAAAGATGTGAGGCTATTACTAAAGGTCCGTTGCGACGCATGAAGCAATTCCCTGCTCTGCCATGAATTGATTTACCAGATTGCTTCATTACCGCATTCCTTCCAATGAGCGGTCGTGCGACTTTTTTCGGAGTCGTCAGCCTTGATTTTTAAAAGTATTATAAAGATCAAGAGCTCCTGCCGGAGTCTCGTTGTCATGGACAACGGCCCTCACAGCCTTAATCATGGCCAACGGTGCTTGAGACTGGAAAATATTGCGTCCCATATCCACACCTGCGGCACCTTTCTGTACCGCGTTATAAGCCATAGTCAGGGCGTCGAGTTCGGGTATTTTCTTGCCACCGGCCATTACGATCGGCACAGGACAAGACGCAGTAACGGTCTCAAAATCTTTTTCGACGTAGTAGCTTTTGATGTAATGGGCGCCAAGCTCCGCACAAATCCGGCAAGCCAGCCGGAAGTACTTGGCGTCGCGCGCCATATCCTTGCCAACCGCGGTTACGGCCATGGTCGGGATACCATAACGGGTGCCGATGTCAACCATCCGCGTCATATTGATGATTGATTGTCTTTCATATTCACCGCCGATAAAAACCTGAACAGCCATGGCGCATACGTTCAAACGTATGGAATCTTCAATATCAACGGCAATATCCTCATTAGACAACTCTTTAAGAATGCTGGCTCCTCCGGAAACCCGCAGAACAATTGGTTTGGAAATCGAGGGTGGTACAACGGAGCGCAAAATTCCCCTGGTCAGCATCAAGGTATCCGCATAAGGCACCAAGGGAAGAATATTGATATCGACCCGTTCCAAGCCTGTGGTAGGTCCCTGAAAATATCCGTGGTCGATGGCCAGCATGACTGTCCGGCCTGACACCGGATTAAATATCCGTGCGAGCCTGTTTTTTATTCCCCAATCCAGCGAATTTGAACCTTTGAGGAAAAATCCCTCTGTCACTTGCGGCTTGTCCGTATGAAACATCTTGGCTTCTTTGATTTCATCTGTATCAGCCATCCTTCTTCTTCTCCTTTCCTCTTCAGAAACTTTTTTCCTTTTAATGCAGTATTTCAAGATCCCTCTCGTTTTACTGCCAAGCGAGAGTATAAAACAACCCACATTGTTGATCAAGCCTAAAAATCATACAAAATATGGACATATCGAAGCTTTTTAAAAGTGGTAACGACCTGCTGACAAAAGATCAATACACTCAACGTCACACCCGAGAAAAAGTCTCCGATAACGCATTAATGCCAATTCGCATGCGTCTAATGAACGAGGCGGCAAGGAGGAGGAAACCAGAGCGTACAGATGGAGCGTGAGGACTCCCGACGACGAAGGCAACAAAGCTATATGAGTGAGTGCGAATTGACATAAGCTTTATCGTACGAAATGGGCGCCTCGGCTAACTCGGTTCTTGAAAGCTGATTCAGCCACGATGCGGGCTGTCCGTATGCCGTTTCTAAGATTAATCACCATAGGAACAAGGTGTACTCTTCTGTAAAAATCGTCGATTCTGTTTTTCAGATAGTCAAGGTCAGCCTGCGCCCGTTCCAATCTTTTGACAGTGCGAATAATACCCACATAGTTCCACATTGTTGACTTGATGCTTACCCAATCCTGCTGAACAAGCGCCGGGTCGCACTCTTCTTCTGTTTCAGGGAAACGCCAGGGCGGGATTTCGGATTCTTTATAGGTTTTTTTGTCTTTAAAATGCTCAGTTAAGTGCCGCGCAGACCTGATACCCCAGATAAGTCCTTCCAGGAGCGATGTTGACGCAAGCCTGTTAGCACCATGAAGACCTGTCGCTGCCACTTCACCGACAGCATACAGGTTTTTCAGCGATGTCCTTCCCCATATATCTACCTGAACACCTCCGCAGCTATAATGGGCCGCCGGGACGACAGGTATGGGTACTTTCTGTATATCAATATCAAGGGATAAACATTTTTTATAAATCATAGGAAAACGTTTCTTGATATTTATATCGGTATATGATGCAAGATCAAGGTACACGTAAGCGTCGCCTCTCTTGATCATCTCTTCGTACATGGCTCTACACACTTCATCCCTTGGTGCAAGGTCTCCCAGCGGAGAGTACTTTTTCATAAAGGAGACGTTGTCCTTTGTTTTCAGTTGTGCCCCTTCACCCCGCAAGGCCTCGGAAATGAGAAATCCATCGGCGTCCTTATGGAAAAGGGTTGTTGGATGAAACTGAATATACTCCATGTTGATGAGTCTGGCCCCGGCACGATCCGCCATAGCAAATCCATCACCGGTTGCGCCGGTCGGATTTGTTGTATGCTGATAAATTCTTCCCAGACCACCTGTGGCAAGAATTGTGTATGACGAGAATACCCTTTCCACCTTTTCGGTCCTGTTGTTGAGCATATACACCCCGATACACTGCGGTTCCATATAAAGGGCGAGAGGACTCGTGGAGTGGTGGGGTATAGTAAGAAGATCAATAGCCGTATAATCGCTGAGCACCCTGATGCCTTTCTGTTCCTTCAGTTTATTGACAAGACTCTCTTCAATGGCTTTGCCCGTGGAATCCATACAGTAAAGGATTCTTCGACGGGAATGACCTCCTTCTCTGGCGAAAACAAACTCATTTTCTGGAGAACGGGTAAAAGGCACACCAACTTTGTTGATGAGAAAATCTTTTACGAGAGCTGGACCTTCGTAGGCAACAACTTTGACGGCCTCGAGATTGCAGATTCCGTCTCCTGCCTGCATGATGTCCTCTATAAGGATGTCTGGAGAGTCATCGATACCCCGGGAGACTATCCCCCCCTGCGCATAAAACGTATTCGATTCTTCGATAGAGTTTTTTGTCACAATAATGACGTCGAGTCCTTGCTCCGAAGCCACAATGGCCGCGGAAAGTCCGGCAATACCCGACCCGATTATGAGAACATCGCAGTAATGCCTGCCGTCTTTATTCATCTCAGCTAATTTTCAGCATTCTATCAAGGGCTATTTTAGCATACTGTGCCACACCGGCGTCAACGGTCACTTCCTGAAGAGGCTTTCCTTCAAGAAGACCTTCGAGGATATGAAGAAGCCTCAGGCTTGTAAGCTTCGCCATTTCCCGGCATTCCCACTCTTTGAGGGGAACTACGACCTTATCGGGATTTTGCCTTTTGATCCTGTTCACAAAATTTATCTCCGTTCCGATGGCCCATCGAGAACCGGAAGCCGCCTTTTCAACCGTACTTTTTATAAAACTTGTGGAACCGACGAAGTTTGAAAGCCGCACCACTTCAGGAATACACTCCGGATGGACTATAATGTTGATGTCCGCTCCGTAGGCTTGTCGCACCGCCTGCACATCAGCAGGCTCAAACGCCACATGGACATAACAGAAACCTCTCCAGAGGATAACTTTCATGTTCCGGAGATCCTTCGCGTCTCTTTCGCATAACCCGTCAAGCGGGTCCCAGAGGAACATCTCATCATCTGCGATCCCCATCAGATGGGCTGTGTTTCTCCCCAGATTTTCATCGGGGAAAAAAAAGGGCACGGCATTTAGTGATAAGACGTATTCCATGGCTTTTTGCGCATTGGAAGAGGTGCAGACCAGGCCATCGTTTCTTCCACAGAAGGCCTTAAGATCGGCTTTTGAATTGACGTATACAACGGGAATGATCTTTCTTCCCGTCTTTTTGAGCACTGTCCAGGCCGCCTCCACCTCGCGGATCGCTGCCATCTCGGCAAGGGGACAGCGAGCCCGCGGCTCCGGGTGAAAAACCTGTTGCTCCCGCAAACAGACTATCCGCGCCATTTGCGCCATAAATGAAACGGCACAGAAGACGATATATTTCGCGTCCTGCCTCTTGGATGCTGTATGTGCCAGTTGCAGAGAGTCTCCAACGAAATCAGCGAACCGCACAACGTCATCGTGTTGATAAAAATGGGCAAGGATGACAAGGTCTTTGCCGAGCCTATTCTTTGCGGCTTCGAGCCTCTTGAGGATCTTTTCTTTCTCCCATGAAATATGTTCAGCTTTCATTGGTGTGTCTCTTCGTAGAGCAAACTCATATCGAGGGCCTCAAAAGAATGCGTGAGAGCACCCACTGAAATAAAATCCACGCCTGTTCGAGCGACTTCGCGTATCCGCTCGATAGTCATATTTCCTGAAGCCTCAAGGGGAACCCTTTTGTGAACGAAAGAAACAGCCTTTCGGGTCGACTCAATGTCCCAGTTATCGAGCATGATCCTGTCAACAGGCAGTTCTATGGCCTCTTTGAGTTCTTCCATATTTTTCACTTCAACCTCAACAGGGACTTCAGTTTTTGCCCTGATTTTTGTCACTGCTTCTTTGATGGAACCCGCAGCTGAGATGTGGTTCTCCTTGATGAGCGCCATTTCTGTCAGGTTCTCCCGGTGATTGGAACCGCCGCCCATCCGCACGGCATATTTCTCAAGGCTCCGTAGCCCAGGTGCCGTTTTCCTCGTGTCGAGAATTTTCGTATCGGTCCCTTGAATGGCATCAACAAAGCGTGCCGTGACGGTTGCGATACCTGAAAGTCTCTGAAGGATATTAAGGGCCAGTCTCTCACCGGTAAGTATGGCCCGTGTTTTTCCGTCGATAAGAGCAAGCATGTCGCCGCGTTTTATCCGCTCCCCGTCCTTTTTCAACGCGCTGTAACGAATATCCCTGTCAAGCTCATGAAAAACCAGAGAAGCATAGACCTGTCCGGCCATAACGCCTTCCGCCTTGGCGATGATCTTTGCCTTTGACCTGTGATTCTCAGACACAACTGCATTGGTGGTGACATCCTCGACACCGATATCTTCCTGCAAAAAATCCTTTATATCGACCGCCATAACAACCAATATTATAAAGTGCATAGTGGCACGAGTCAATGACTATTCCCTTGACTTTGTGAGAAAATGTTACTATCTTAATGACTCGCAGGGGCCGTTAACTCAGGCTGGTAGAGTATCTGCCTTTTAAGCAGAGAGTCGCAAGTTCAAGTCTTGCACGGCCCATATTATGTCCCCATCGTCTAGGGGCCTAGGACACTGGCCTTTCACGCCGGCAACGGGGGTTCGATTCCCCCTGGGGACGTTTTTCTTTTCATTGATATTATTAGCATTCTACCTCTGAACATTGGGTTCCCTTTCGGTTCCTTTTTGTACTTCCCTGAAGTTCATTACATTATCCATTCGTTGAACAACATCGAGCAGATGTTCACTGTATGCGTGGTAATAAACATCCGTTGATCTTGAGTCTTTGTGTCTCATTAAACGCTGGGCCGTCAGCTTGTCAGTAAGGGGTACTATTTGAGAGCAATACGAGTGACGTGTTGCTTCATACAGAGTTACTCCGGTGCCTGAAAATCTTTTCCAAACATCCCAAAGATACCACTGGCTGTATCCATTCCTTGTCCGCGGGTTAATGAACAGGAAATCATTCGCAAACTTGCCTTTTGTGTGCCGTAGGGCTATCTCAAGAGCAGCATCATTGAGGGGAACCGGTAAGGCTTCTTTATTCTTGGTTCGCTCAACATATGTGGAACCAGATCGCGCTCGCTCAATCCACACTACCCTATTTTGTAAATCCACACTCTTGACAAGAATAGCGACACACTCTCCAGGTCTTATACCCGTTTTCATCATGAAGAGGATGGGATCTCTATGTTCCTCTGGTATCTCTTGCAGGGCCTGAGTTTGAACCTCACGACGTAGAGCTGTCCTCCGAATTGAGTCCTTGTTGTTGACCTCCGGAAATTCCGGCACAGCTAAAATCTTTCCGTTTCTCTTCAACCATCTGAGAAACGCATGGAGTGCATTGAGTATATTCTTTTTGCTCTTCGCCTTCATACGCTCTTCCGTACCATTCTTATATTTTAATGTTTTTTTGAAGTCCGCAATTATTTCAAGATCGATATCCTTGATGTCATGGTCATCGAAGAATCCAAAGTATGTCTTCTGGTAAGATACAATGTGCCGATAGTGCTCCGGACTCAACTCACCGTTACCAACCTCCTCTTGCTTTTCCTTTCGATACTCTTCAAACTGAACGTGAAACTTACGTTCCCTGATCTTTGCTTCCGTCCATTCCACAGGATTGAAATGAATTTTTGGATTCTCGATCTCCTCATTGATCTTGATGAGTATCCGGGCTGCTTCCCGATAGGAGAGGATTTCGTTGTTGCTGTCACGCCTGATCGGATAGTGCCTACCCTTCCAATACAGCCAGATGTAAAACCGATCATTACCGCATTCGCAAGTCTTCTTTTTGTCGTCTTTCTTCACCTTTCGGCACTTATTGCAGATTATGATACCCCTCTGTGTCAAAGACATAACAATCCCTCCATAGGTTTCATTTGAAAGGATTATCTGATTTTGAAGGGACTTTGTCAATTCCTCACCTAAGAATCAATTTGGCGCCAACTGGCGCCGTTCCCGATCAGCGTTGTTAGCATTCGTGTTTCTCTTCCTCACGGTTTTCTACAAATCAAGTTGCTGCCGTCTTTATTCAAAGCAGCATATAATTCCACATTCAAAATCGTCTTGGCTATTTCTGCCGACACCAATGCCCTTTTAACCCATTCAGCCAGGCCAAAGACATCATCCATTTTAAATTCATGCTTTACGTTGGCGACACTACTCACCAGTGCGGCCCATTCCTCTTCTGTAAACTCTATTGGCATGGTTCCACCATCAATTTCATAATTACCCATTCTTTTGATATAGGTGACTCAACAAGACCCATCGGTGTTTCGTTAAGGTCTTCAATGTCTCGCCAGGAGCGGAAGATATAGGAGGACGGTTCTTTTCCTTCGCATTGCCTTTCCAAGCTTGCCCAGGTAACATGCTTTGCCGGGATATCCAAGACCCACAGGCAGTAACGACCCTTCCTTTTCCAAGACAGGTAATCGTTTTGCTCAAATGCTGCAATATCTTTCAAAGCCCATATAAACTTTATCCAACCGAGATACCGTGCTAAATCGTAATAAGCGCCGAATGGGTCAGTATAGTCGGCGGTTGGTTTAATGTTTGTCAAAATATCAATGCACGGGTTTTGTATAGTTAATAGTTTCAAACTTGTTGCCCCCTATGTGACACCTCAGAGTAAATCCCCCGCTCTCCATCGAAATAGAGCAGTGTTTCGCCGCCTGGGTGATACCTCGAAGCATCGACCCGGACAAGGGTTTCCGGTTTGAACGAGCTCTGTGCGCCCTCAGTCGCCTTCGTCTTCTCGCGATATAGGATTATGACTTGATCCGCATCGGCCCCGATCGAAGCGGAGTCTTTCAGGTCCTCAATGCCCATGATCCCGTTGCGGTCGATCTTCCGGGGTTGTGCAATCAAAACAATGGGTATTTCAATCTCTTCTGCAAGGAGCTTAAAGGACCGGCTGATATAACCGACTTCCTGTGTCTGGTGAACGATATCACGGGCAAGGTAATGAAGATTATCAAAAACCATTACTTCAATGCCGTACCGCTTCCACGCGAGCCGGATCGTATCAAAGACAACATCGGCACTCACTTTCTTGTAGTTGTAACCCCAATAGATCGGGTATCCATATATCTGATCATATCCTTTCAAAAGGACCTCGGGCGTCAGTTCCGCATCGGATTTCCGTAAAGAGATCTGAATAAGCTTTCTCAAGAGCCGTGCCGGTCTCATCTCAAGGCAATAGAAAAGAATGGAGTGTCCCTGCTTCGCCCACTGATAAGCCATGTTCAGACACCATGTTGTTTTGCCGGTCTTCTCCTTTGCTGAAACAATGATCAAGTCGCCGGCTTGAAAATCCCCGGTTAGCCGTTTTACTGAGGGCCAATGAGGGAAAAGAGATGTAACGTCCGCTTTTTTCTCGTGTTCTTGGATAAGATCATGAAAGGCTGTCTCAATCGTGCAGATGTTATCAACCTCAAAGCGCTTCGCATTTTGTACCACTTCCCGGAAGGTCTCTCTTGTGCCACCATCAATGAGCCGCTGATTGGCGTCCTTTGCATCCAGAACGATATTGAAGCAGCGCTCTATGCCGAGCCTGCGGGCTAATTCTTTTGCACCCTTTTGGCCTGCTTCGTCGCTGTCATAACAAAGATAGATTTTATTGAACTTCTCGAGCTGCTTGATCCATGCGGGAATGATCGTTCCGGCGCCGCCAGTAATCCCCACTACGTTATACCCAAAACCTGAAACAGCTATAGCATCAAGCTCTCCCTCCGTGATGACCACGGGCTCATCGACTTTCAAATTCTTGAGGATGTCGCCGTTAAACAACGAAGACTTGCCACCTTGCCATCTGAAGAACTTCTTCTCTGCCGGCGGTATTGTCCGGTATTTGATGTTCACTGGTTTCCTGTCCTCGAAGATCGGCATACAAAGAACAGTCTCGTCGTCCTTTTTGTCCATGCCAAGTCTGAATGTGTGGATCTGCTCGAGGGTAATCTTCCGGCTGTAGAGGTACTCGACAACAGGTGTTCCGTTCTGACCAAGTAAGCGCTTATGACCTTCCTCAACGTATGCCTCTGAGGGCAATGACACGGCTTTTTCTTTGGGCTCCTGTATTTCGTTCGGGATGGTCCCATACTCTTTCCTCAACGTCGCCCATCCTCCGGCTTCCTGACAGTGATGACACTTGAAAACCCCGGACTGGTTGAGGTAGAGGTGTCCGGGCTTTCCGCAGTATGGGCAATCAAGAATGAACTCAAGGCCTTTTTGGTGAAAGTCTATTTCAATGTTTGTGAGGAGTTCGGGAGTTATCATATACCCATCCTCTCTTTAACCTGATCGATATACGATCCTCCGCCATTTCCTTGTGCAGATTCCGGCTCTATCCATTCCCGCCAGTATCCAGTGTCCTTACCATCCAGTAAGAAACGCTTCGGGTCCTTGATTCCGATCCCCTTCTTCACGTTCTCGCTGTTAGCATAGTTGATTACGGCTTGGTTACAGAGGGCAAGATCGGCTTCAGGCAGCTTACAGTATCTTTTGAAGGTTTCTGTTGGCTCAAGTTTTTTTCCGTTTCGGGCAGGGTAGGTTTTCCAAAACTCTTCAAAGGAACGCACATATATTTCTTTATTATATTTCTTCTTTTGTGTTCCCCTGAATTGGTTACTTTTGACACCTGTAGAGGTTACTCTGTAACCTGAATTGGTTACGGTTACCCGTTTAGGTAACTCTCTCCACTGTGTATAGTCCTTGTTAAAGGCTATTTTGTAACCTGATTTGGTTACTATATTTCGGGTCAGTAGTTCTTTGAGTGTTCTGGACACGTGCTGCTTTCGGAGCCCCGTCTTTTCCACCAATTGGCTATTAGAGAGCCAGCCATCCTTCTTTTGAAAACCGTATGTCTCACGCCATATCGTCGCCAAAATTCGGGTTTGATAGGATGACAGATTCGTTCTCATAATGACCTCAAGGATTTCATTAGCTATTCGCGTGTAGCCGTCTTCCAATTGAGGGCTCGCCATATTACCGATCCCTCCTAAACAGTTTTCTAACTGATTCGATTAATGACCGTTTAATCAATCGGTCAAGCGCCTTCTGGAGGAAAGCGTTTTCTGAATCACTATTCACGATAGGCAGGACTTCAGAAACATTACCGGAAGGGCCAAAAAAAAGAATGACTCGAGGGTGCTTATCGATTAAAGGATCTTTCACGGTGCACCATCCCATTATCGTTTTCTTTTAGATTCGCCATTTTTGCCCGAAGAGTTCTCAATACCCTGACAAAATCAAGGCACTTGACTTCCAGGTTGGAATTGTAGGCTTCCGAAAGTCGGAAGAAGTCATCATCGGCAGGAAAACAAAAGATAACGCGTCCCGACTGAAGGACAAGGTCGGGCTCAAGGCCCTGAAGGGCTAAAAAGGATGCTTGGTTGATATCGAAGATTGTGATTCTGTGAGTTTCGTTTGGCATTATCATTTCCTCCTTTACTATTTTAATAGGTTGGGGAAATGATGTCAAGATAAAAGCTAATAATTTCAAGTACTTAGTGTTACTTTAAATCGGGTATTTAAGGTAACACGGTAAAAATGTGTGGGTACTTCTTGCGGATACGATCGGGGGTTGATTGTTGCACGATTTGAATTGGAAAGCGGTCGTATTGCTCGTCTGGTTTAAGTCTGTCTCTTCTCCATTTGTAATAGATTTGCCGTACCTTCTCAGGATTGGGTGGCGATTTCTCTCTATTGAATTCGACAGAAACAACGCAGGCGTCTTTTACCGTCATTCCCCTCTTGACAAGCGCAGCAACACATGATACGAGATGGAAATCCCTCACCATGAGAGCATTTTTTGTTTTAGCAGGCCTCCGTCCATGCCCCTTCTTGCTAAGACCAAAAATAACATCCAAAGACGCATTATCGGTCAGACAATAGTTTTCAATAGCATCACAGAGCCCGGCAAGAATCCATTCGGGAATTGCACTACCATCATAACGGGCATATATGAAGGCCCACAACAGGTCTAAGGGGTTATGATCTTTTTCATAATCTTCTTGTAATGTTTTCAGCGCCCGCTTGAAACCGTTCTGATCGTTATCAATAACCTTCGTCATTGTCCCTCTCTTTCCCATCCCCCCTGATTCACTTCATCAATGTTGCTTCTAACCTTAATGTTACGCCCATGGCCAAATGGTGACAAGCGCTTTCTGAGGGCCGAGAGCCCCTAACTGTTTCCACCCTTCTTTTTCGAGGCAAAGTTCTTTGATCGTTCTATGAATTCGTCCAAATCCTTTCTATCAAAAAGAGTCCTGCCTGCAATCGTCAAGGGCAAGAGCTTTTTCTGCTGAATCAAACGGTAAAGAGACATCCGAGAAATGCTTAGATAGGCACACGTATCGTTTACGGTAAAGAGCCGTTTTTCCTGTCCCGCTTTCTTACCATCCAGCTTTTTCTCCGTCACGTCATTACTATAACGTACCTTTTTATAAGTAACAATATCTATCTGTATCAGTGTGTCACTTTAATCTTGACATTCAGATATTTTCGGATATACTTAGATACTATAAGATACTTATAGATATATCACAAAGCGAGAATGGAAAAGGGGAACGGATACGAAAACGGTAGGATATGTAAGAGTCTCCACGGATGAACAGGCCCGCGAAGGAATCTCCCTGAGTAGTCAGAAAGCCAAGATAACCGCATATTGTGAACTGAATGACCTTGAGCTTGTGGGAATCATCGAGGATGCTGGCAAGTCTGGCAAGGACCTGAACCGTGAAGGAATTCAGTCCTTGCTGGGCGAGATAAAGATCCGAAGTATTGACGCTGTTGTGGTCTACAAGCTCGATAGATTATCCAGAAGGGTAAGAGATACCCTAAGCCTTATGGATCTCATAGAAAAGAAATCCGTAGCCTTCCATTCGATAACTGAAAGGATAGACACCAAGAGTGCCATGGGTAAGTTCTTTCTCAATATCATGGCCAGTATGAACCAATGGGAAAGGGATACAATAAGCGAGAGGACGCGAGATGCCTTATCTATGAAGATAGCCAGACGTGAGCGGGTGGGTAGCGTCAGGTATGGGTATGCTCTTGGTGCCGATGGTAAGAGCCTGATTGAAGACATAGAACAGCAGAAGGCCATAAAAATGATACACGAGCTTCGCGGAACGGGTTATTCATATCGTGCCATATGTTCTGAATTGACAAGAGAAGGCTTTAAACCAGTGGGTCAAATTTGGCACGCAAAGACAGTGATGAGCATTCTTAAAAGGGCGGCGTAAAGGATGCACTCTGTTACCAAAGGACCGGTAGGTAACAGAATACTTTTCGGGCGGGGTTGACATACAATAATCACCTTTGTCTGATATGCTTTATTTATAAAGGAGGGAAATATGGGACATTTAGTCGAAAGTATGTTCTATGTGGGAGAAACACCCTGGCATCGTCTGGGAAAGGAGATACCGGCGGGGAAGAAGCTCAGCATTGATGAAGCCATCGTTGCCGCTGGGCTCGATTGGGAAGTAGATCGCCGGCGCTTGTACACGGAGGACAGATATACACTACTCAACATCTCCGAACGCTACGCCGTGTGCCGTCAAAAAGATAATGCAGTACTTGGCATCGTTGGTCCTGACTACACCCCCTTGCAGAACAAGGAAGCCTTCAAATGGTTCCAGCCCTTCCTCGATACTGGCGAAGCCACACTTGAGACGGCCGGCAGCCTCAAGGGTGGAAGCAAGATATGGGTCCTCGCCAGGATACAAAGCAGAGAAATGATGGTCGGTCCAGAAGATGAGGTTGCCCACTACATTCTTCTTTCCAATTCCCATGATGGTTCTATCCCTGTCCGTGTAGGATTTACTCCTATCAGAGTTGTCTGCAACAATACTCTCTGTCTCGCCCATGAATCTCAAGCAAGCAAACTGCTGCGGGTGAAACATACCTCGCATATTCTTGAAAATCTTGAATATGTCAGAGAAATTATGAACCTTGCCCGGAAGGAATTCTACGCTACCGTTGAACAATACAGGGCTCTTATGAAAATGAAAATCAACAGAAACGATTTGGAAGAATATGTGAGAATTGTATTTGCGCTTCCCGATACTGAAGGAAAAGAGCTTATTTCCAACGTCACCTATCTTTTTGACCACGGCAGGGGTAGCGAAATGGCCGGTCAAACCTATTGGGGCGCTTATAACGCTGTTACCGAGTACCTCAACTACTTCCGAGGCAAAACACAGGACAATACGCTCAACAGTCTCTGGTATGGTGAAAGTGCTCAGGTGAATAAGAAAGCGCTCGATACTGCACTAAAGATGGCAGCGTGATCTCAATGAAAAATACTAAACCTATTGTCGGAAAGCGACTTAAAGATGCTCTGTTATATGCGGCAAAGCTCCATGCGAAACAGACAAAGAAAGGAACCGACATCCCCTACCTTGCCCATCTATTGGGAGTGGCGAGTATCGCGCTGGAACACGGAGCCAATGAAGACGAAGCGATTGCGGCCCTTTTACACGATGCTATAGAAGATCAGGGCGGTGCTCAAACGAGAGAAGAGATCCGGATGCGCTTTGGTAACAGAGTCGTTGCAATCGTCAACGGCTGCACCGATTGCGATGTAGAGCCGAAACCTCCCTGGAGAGAGCGGAAAGAGGCCTATATCGCTCACATCAAAGATGCTTCTCCATCAGTTCACCTCGTATCCGCTGCCGACAAGCTCCACAATGCACGAGCCATCTTAAAAGATTATCGCACACTTGGCGACTCTCTCTGGGAACGGTTTAATGGCGGTAAAGAAGGAACACTTTGGTATTACCGATCACTATCAGATGTGTTCCGGACAGTGTATCCCTCACCCCTCGTTGATGAGCTGGAACAGGTAATCTCGGAGATCGAACGTCACGTAAGAGTAAATGAAAAGCGCCATTGAGCGAGAAGAGGATCTGATATCATGCCATATGAGATCGAACGAAAGTTCCTGGTAAAGAAAGATGTATGGGATAAGGTCTTAAAGGGTAACTGCCAGTTCTTCCGGCAGGGATATCTGACAACCGATCCGCATAAAACCATCAGAGTCCGGATCACCGATACTCACGGTTATCTGACCATCAAAGGGCTCTCTATTGGAGCAAAGCGCCGGGAGTACGAATACGAGATCCCCAGGGATGAAGCTGACGAGCTACTCAACAATTTTGTTATTTCAGACCTTGCAAAACGACGCTACACTATTCCCTATGAAGGTAAGGTATGGGAGGTTGATGAATTTTCAGGCGACAATGACGGGCTCATCGTGGCAGAGATCGAACTGGCGCAAGAAACAGAATCATTTTCTCTCCCGGACTGGGCAGGACAGGAGGTAACCGGTGACGAGAGATATTATAATTCCTCCTTGTCGCTCAATCCTTATAAAAACTGGGGACATTGATCTGTCCTCAATAAACAGGGCCGGCTTCTGTGTTGCAATTTTGGTCGGATGACCTTCTGCTTGATTCTCTTTTTCCCCGCGACATTCTCACCCGCATCGACCTTTTTCCGGTAGCGTATCAACAAAATGTCTTCCATGATCCACCATCAAAAATAATAAAAAACCTCGTTGGCCCTGATGAACAGGCGTGATAGAATAGATTAGCTGAACCAAATCTATCACCAACGAGGTGAATCAATTATGGCACAAGGCGTCCTCCCTTACAAGTATGAAAAAGAAAAAACTGATTCGGGCATGACAGCCCTTGCAGGCCTTCCCATCTATCTGGACCTGGCCTCTGTACTGAACTTGGGAGAAAGCATCTCGTCACACCTGCATACAAAGGTACAGGGCTGGACAGACGAGCAGATCATCCTGTCCCTTATTCTCTTAAACCTCGCAGGAGGAGATTGTATTGATGACCTTCGTATCCTTGAAGCCGATGAAGGATTCTGCCGCATACTCCAACGCATAGAACTGAAAGGCCTTCCGAGAAAAGAACGACGACAGACACAGAGACGATGGCGTAAGGAAAAGCACCGGTCAGTTCCTTCCCCGTCAGCGGTATTCCGGTACCTTTCTGCTTTCCATGAAGAGTATGCCCGTGAAGCGGGCAAGGCGGTGATCCCTCCCCTCACTGAGATGCTTACTGCCCTTGAGCGGGTCCAGGGCGATCTCGTGAGGGCGATCTATACGAAGAATCCCGTTCAGTGCGCCACCCTCGATATGGATGCCACCCTCATTGCCACACAGAAAAAAGAAGGCCTCTTCTCGTATAAGGGATACAAAGCTTACCAGCCCTTAAATACCTACTGGGCAGAGCTGGGGCTTATGCTTCATACAGAGTTTAGAGACGGTAATGTTCCGGCGGGATACGAACAGTTAAGGGTATTGAAAAGAGCCCTCTCTCTTCTCCCCGAAGGAGTAAAGACCGTGAGACTCCGCTCGGATACGGCAGGATATCAGCATGATCTAATCACATACTGTAATGACGAAAAGAAGCACCCCCGCTTCGGCAGAATTGAGTTTGCCATAGGCTGCGATGTTACCCCGGAGTTTAAGAAAGCAGTCCATGAGGCGATAGAGTGGCACCCCCTTACCGATAAAAATGGGTGTATCTCCGGAGAATATGCGGAAGTCTGCTTTGTCCCCAATAAAAGTGCCACAACCAAAAAGACAGAACCCTACCGCTACATAGCCATCCGGGAGTTAATGAAACAACCCAACCTTCCCAATATGCTTCCCTTTCAGACCATCACCGTTAAGAGCACCCAGTACAAACTCTTCGGGATCGTAACCAATATGGACTGGGAGGGAGACAAACTGATCCCTTGGCAGCATGAGCGCTGTGGCAAATCCGAAGAAGCTCATTCCGTGATGAAGGAAGACTTGGCAGGGGGGAAGCTCCCCTCGGGAGACTTCTCAGAGAATGCGGCCTGGTGGTTAATCATGGTCCTTGCCCACAACCTGAATACGGCCATGAAGAATCTTATCCTCAAGGGTTCTTGGGTGACGAAAAGGATGAAGGCTATTCGTTTCCACCTTATCAATCTTCCCGGAAGAATTATGGAAAGATCACGACAGCTTCTCATACGGCTTGCCGCAGATCATCCTTCGTTGGATGTGCTGCTCTCTGCACGGCAGAGAATCATGGAGCTTGGGCTTGTATCGTCAGGATAAGATTAAAGCCGGTCTGACAATGAAATCGCATTCTTTAAGGGGGCAAAGAGAGTCCTGTCTAAAATTCGCCTTCAGAGAGGTTCTGTGATGTCTGGATAGCATAAGAGAGGGCAAGGAGTCATCCTATGATTCCATTTTTCGGGTAGTTTTTTTGAAAACCGGTTCATCCGGGGCAGCAACATGGGTCATGGGGAAAGAGGTGGTGGATTTTGGTCTTGTCGTTCAGGTGCAGATGTGTGTAATATTACCTAAAGACAAATAAAATGGATTGACCCGGGGGATAGGTCCCATGAATAACTTCAACGAAAAAGCCAACTTCATATGGTCAGTCGCCGATCTTCTGCGAGGGCCATACCGGCCAAACCAATACAAAGATGTGATGCTGCCCATGACCGTACTTCGTCGACTCGACTGTGTCTTGGAGCCCACCAAAGATGCCGTCCTTGCCAGGTTGAAAAGTTTAGAGGGGAGCAAAATCCAGAATATCGAGCCTATTCTCAACAAAGTGGCCGGGCAATCCTTCCACAACACAAGTCGGTTTACCTTCGAGAAACTGAAGGGCGATCCCAATAACGTTGCCGCCAATCTCACCCACTATATCAAGAGTTTCTCCAACCGAGCCCGTGACATCATCGAGCACTTCGGTTTTGAGGAGCACATCGGAAAACTCGACAAGGCCGACCGCCTGTACCTTCTGGTATCAAAGTTCTGCGAGATAGACCTCCATCCCGACAAGGTGCCCAACATCGAGATGGGGTATATCTTCGAGGAACTAATCCGGCGCTTCAATGAGGCAAGCAATGAGGTGGCGGGTGATCACTTCACCCCACGCGAGGTTATCCGCCTTATGGTCAACCTGATCTTTGCCCCTGACAATGATATACTGACCACCAAGGGCATTGTGAAGACGCTGTATGATCCAGCCGACGGCACTGGAGGTATGCTCTCCGTATCTGAGGAATATCTCCGCGAACTCAACCCCGACGCACGTCTGGAGGTCTTCGGTCAGGACTACAACGATCAATCCTATGCAATTTGCGGTTCTGACATGATGATCAAGGGCCAGAGCATGGACAATATATGTTTTGGTGATAGCTTCACAGACGACTGCATGGCTGGCAAGACCTTTGACTATATGCTGGCTAATCCTCCCTTCGGCGTAGAATGGAAGCCAGAAGAGGCCTTCATCAAAAAAGAATATGATGAGCAGGGATACGGAGGCCGTTTCGGCGCTGGCTTACCCCGTATTAATGACGGTTCATTCCTGTTCTTACAACATATGATCAGCAAAATGAAACACCCGAATGATGGAGGCACACGCCTCGCTATCGTCTTCAATGGCTCCCCTCTCTTTACCGGTAGTGCCGGATCAGGAGAAAGCAATATCCGACAGTGGATCATCGAGAACGACTGGCTTGATGCCATTGTCGCGATGCCGGACCAACTTTTTTACAATACGGGTATCAGCACCTATGTGTGGGTGGTCACGAACCGGAAAGAGAAGCGCCGCCGTGGCAAGATTCAACTCATCAATGCCGTGAGCTTCTTCATCAAGATGCGCAAAAGCCTCGGCAATAAACGCAACGAGATTGGCGATGGTAGCAACGGGAAGCCCGACCATATTGCCGACATTACTCGCCTGTACGGGGAGTTCAAGAATGGAGAGTACGTCAAGATATTCGATAATGCCGATTTCGGGTACAGACGTATCACCGTGGAGCGGCCCTTAAAACTTAACTTCGCAGTCACCGAAGATCGTTTGGCCAAGCTGCGCGAAGCAAGTGCCTTCCTGAGTCTTGCTACCAGTAAGAAACGGAAGGACGCCGGTGCGGCTGCGGAAGAAATTGCTCAAGGTAAACGAATGCAGGAGACTATCATCCACACGCTGCGAAAACTGGAGCCTCAGGGTATGGTGAAAAACCGCGAACAGTTCGCCATCCTGATGAAAGAAGTATTCAAGAAAGCCAAGCTGGTGGTTCCTGCGGCACTGTTCAAAGCCGTTCAGATGGCCCTTGGTGAACGGGACGAAACAGCGGATGTGTGTATGGACGGCAAGGGTAACTCCGAGGCTGATCCTGACCTCCGGGATTATGAAAACGTGCCGCTTAAAGAGGACATTAACGAATATATGACCCGCGAGGTTCTCCCTCATGTGCCTGATGCGTGGGTCGATGAGAGCAAAACCAAAACTGGTTATGAGATAAGTTTCAATCGCTATTTCTATCAATACACTCCGCCAAGACCATTAGAAGACATTGAATCAGACCTGAAACAAATTGAAAATGAGATCGCACAGATGCTGGCGGAGGTGGCGGGGTGAGGCTAAAACCCTATCCTGCATATAAGGACTCCGGCATTGAGTGGTTGGGGAAGATTCCGGATCATTGGAAAACGAAAAAGTTAAAATACACGGCCAACACTATTATGGGGCAATCGCCCAACTCTGAAGACTATACATATGATGTTGATGCAACTCCTTTTTTACAAGGCAATGCGGATTTTACTGATAGGTTTCCAACCCCTCACGTCTATTGTGGTACTGCAAAAAAGATAGCTCCAAGTGGTGCCTTGCTTATTTCGGTTCGCGCACCCGTTGGGGCAATGAACGAAGCGGATAGAATGTATGGGATAGGGCGCGGTTTATGTGCTATTGTGCCGAGCAAACCGAATCTTGAAAAAAGGTATGCATGGTATGTGCTTCAAGTAACGCGAGAGGAACTTGATACAATGGCAACCGGATCAACCTATGATGCTGTATCAGTAGAGGAAGTTGGTTCAATGACAATCACCCTACCTCCCCTCGTAGACCAACACGCCATCACTGCCTTCCTCGATCGAGAAACTACCCATATCGACACTCTAATCGCCAAGAAAGAACGCCAAATTGAACTCCTTCAGGAAAAACGGGCCGCCCTCATCAGCCATGTCGTTACTAAGGGCCTTGACCCTAATGTGAAGATGAAGGATTCAGGTATTGAGTGGCTGGGAGAGATACCGAAGCATTGGGAGATAGCGAAACTCGGTTACCATGGGAGCGTCAAGGCACGTCTTGGGTGGAAAGGATTGAAGGCCGAAGAATATGTTGACGAAGGATACACCTTTCTTGCTACTCCAAATATCAAACAGAAAGACATTGATTTTACGAATGTTAATTATATTACCGAAGAAAGGTACGTGGAATCACCCGAGATTATGTTGCGGGAAGGTGACGTCCTTATAGCGAAAGACGGGTCAACGTTAGGCATAACCAATGTCGTAAGGGGATTACCGGCACCAACAACTGTAAACAGCTCAATAGCGGTTGTGCGGCCCAAAGTATGCTTCCACCCGATTTTTCTGTATTATGTCCTATCGTGTCAGTATACACAAAATGTCATCCAGAAGTTAAAAGACGGCCAAGGAGTTCCTCATCTTTTTCAGGATGACATTCGTAAGTTCTATATCTGGCTGCCTCCGATGGAAGAACAGCTTACGATTGCCACCCATATTGATCGGAAAGCTAAGGACTTGGATCTGCTCATTGACAAGGTGAAGAAGTCTATCGAATGGTTACATGAATACCGCACTGCCCTTATCTCCGCCGCCGTCACCGGCAAGATAGACGTGCGTAAGGAGGTTGCCTGATGCCCGGACAGCATACCGAAAAGGCCTTTGAAGTAGCTATCGAGGATCACCTGCTTACAAAGGCAGGGTACACCAAGGCAGACAAGGACGCTTTTGACCCCGAGCGAGGTTTTGATCCAACGGTGCTCCTATCCTTTATTCAGGAAACTCAACCCAGGGAATGGGCCTATCTGAAGAACCTCCAGAAGGATAAGGCGGAGAAGATATTGCTCGATGATCTCTGTCAGGCCTTGGATTCCGAGCATGAAGGGTGCCTCTCGGTATTGCGCCATGGTTTCAAGTGTTTCGGGAAGCTCTTCCGCGTGGCCTACTTCGCCCCGGCCAGTGGCCTTAATCCCGAGACCAAGAAGCTCTATGCTGCGAACCGGCTGACCGTGACGCGCCAACTTAAATACAGCAACAAACGCAATAACACCCTCGACCTTGTCTTAAGCCTCAATGGTATCCCGGTCGTCACGGCAGAACTGAAGAACCCTATGACCGGCCAGACGTGGCGCAGCGCTATCTTCCAGTATCAGAACGACCGTGATCACAATGATCTTATCTTTCAATTCAAGAAGAGAACTCTCGTACATTTTGCCGTGGATCCGGATGAGGTCTACATGACCACGCGCCTCTCTGGTAAGATTACGTATTTCCTGCCCTTCAATCTCGGCAATGGCACCGGCGCAGGGAATCCCGAGAACCCGGATGGATACAAGACCCATTATCTGTGGGAGCAAGTTTGGGAGAGGGATAGCTTTCTTGACATACTGGCGAGGTTCATCCATCTTCAGGTCGAAGAAAAAAAGGTCGGTGACAAGAAGATCAAAAAAGAGACCATGATCTTCCCCCGATACCACCAACTGGACTCTGTACGGAAACTGATTCTCGATGCTCGAATCACCGGGGTCGGCAAAAATTATTTGGTGGAGCATTCAGCGGGAAGTGGGAAGAGTAATTCCATTGCGTGGCTGGCCCACCGCCTTGCCTCACTCTACAATGATGCAGACGAGAAGGTGTTTGATTCGGTTATCGTGATTACCGACCGCCTTGTCCTCGATCAGCAATTACAGAACACCATTTATCAGTTTGAACATAAACAGGGTGTGGTTCAGAAGATCGACATTGACTCCAACCAACTCGCACAGGCCCTTGCAACGGGGACACCAATTATTATCACCACACTTCAGAAGTTCCCCTTCGTGACTGAGAAGATCGGGGAACTCCCCGCCCGAACGTATGCTGTTATCGTCGATGAGGCCCACAGTTCCCAGAGCGGCGAAGGCGCTGCGGAACTCAAGGGTGTTCTGGCAGGGGTAGCAATCAAAGAGGAAGCCAAGGCCAAGGCACAAGAGGAAGGACTACCAGACTATGAGGAGGAAATCCTCCGCACCATGGCAAAGCGGGGTAGACAACCCAATATCAGTTTCTTTGCCTTCACGGCCACACCCAAGTACAAGACCCTTGAGGTCTTCGGCCATGTAGGTCCCGATGGCAAACCGGTTCCCTTCCACCTTTACAGTATGCGTCAGGCTATTGAGGAGCACTTTATCCTTGATGTGCTCAAGAACTACACAACCTACAAGACATACTACCGTTTGATAAAGTCAATTGAGGATGACCCTGAGGTCGACAAGAAAAAGGCTGCCCGTGCACTGGCACGATTCATAAGCCTGCACCCCCATAACATCGCTCAGAAGACGGAGGTGATGGTTGAACATTTCCAGCACTTTACCCGCCACAAGATCGGCGGCAGGGCCAAGGCCATGGTCGTGACGTCCTCCCGTCTCCATGCGGTGCGCTATAAACAGGCCTTTGACAAATATATTACCGAGAAGGGATATACCGGCATAAAGACCTTGGTTGCTTTTTCCGGCACCGTATTTGATCCCGACTTACCCACATTGGA
Organism: uncultured delta proteobacterium; assembly: GCA_963754785.1. Lineage (GTDB taxonomy): Bacteria > Desulfobacterota > Syntrophorhabdia > Syntrophorhabdales > Syntrophorhabdaceae > PNOF01. The sequence goes on from CAVWHH010000033.1 coordinate 74,494, forward strand.
ATACACCGAAGTGGGTATGAATAACGGCATAAAAGAGAAGGAACTTCCCGAGAAATTTGCTACCGATGATTACCATGTACTCCTGGTAGCAGAGAAATACCAGACAGGCTTTGACCAGCCATTCTTGCATACCATGTATGTGGATAAGCGACTCGCCGGTGTCCAAGCTGTGCAAACGCTGTCGCGCCTGAACCGGACCCATTCGGGCAAGGAAGATACCTTCGTACTCGACTTCGTGAACGAGACTCAGGAGATTCTGGATGCCTTCCAACCCTACTATGAAAAGACCACGGTCGGCGAACAGGCCGAGCCACAACAGCTCTATGCATTACAGGCCAAGATGGATGCACAACAGGTATACTACAAAACTGAGGTTGAGGAGTTCAGCAGGGTCTTCTACAAGCCGAGAGAATACCAAACCCCCGGGGACCACGCCAGGATGAATGCCTGTATTGATCCCGCCGTCAATCGGTTCAAGCAACTTGATGAGGAAAAACAGGAGGAGTTCCACGGATGGCTTACCGCCTACCGGAATCTGTATTCATTCCTCTCCCAAGTGATACCGTTTCAGGACTCCGATCTGGAGAAACTGTATTCATATATTCGATTCCTCCTCACGAAACTGCCGAAGCGCAATACGGGTCCGGTCTACAATTTCGACGACGAGATCTCCCTCGCGTATTACCGGCTCCAGAAGCTAAGCCAAGGGTCAATCGATTTGAAGGTCGGCAAAGGCGGTGAAGTCTCCGGCCCAACCGAGGTGGGAACCGGCGTCAGCCACGGGGAAAAGGTTGAGCTTTCCCAACTAATAGATATCCTCAACGAAAGGTTCGGTACCGATTTCAAACCCGGGGACCAGCTGTTTTTTGATTCTGTTCGTGAAGACGCCGTGGGCGATTCAGGGCTGCGCCAGGCTGCGATGGCTAATACCATGGAAAACTTCGGATATGTCTTCCAGAAGGCCCTTGAAGGCCTCTTCATCGACCGCATGGAACAAAATGAGGAGATCACTGCCAAGTACCTCAACGAGAAGGAGTTCCGGGAAGTGGTTGGCCAAAAACTGCTCAAACAGGTGTATGAACAGATACGTAAGGATAATAAAGTAGATGCCGTTACTCCAGACAGTTGACAACAACACGAGCTTCAGGCAATACGAAAAAGATACATGAGAAAACATGAAGGCCTTAGTGCTAAGCCGCCTATGAACTTTTAAGAAAAGAGAAAGATGAAAAGGATACTTTGAGGTGGATTAGTTTAAGTGATTGCCAAATGAAACTCAGGTTCGAGAAATAGTCTAACGGGAAAGGAAATCTCGTAGGAGAAGCCAATGGTCAAACTAAAACTAACAAAGAAGATGGTCGAGGTATTGAAGAATGCTGACCTAACTGTCGGAGAGATCAACAACGTCCCAATGCGGACGATGGATGGACTTGAGGACCGTAAATTGGTGACAAATGCGTGGCGTCATCCCGCCATTGGCAACGGGATAGTTACGACCACTGCGGGTGGTACATTCCCTATGTTCAGTAAGGTCAAGCTAACCTCATTGGGGATTGATGCGGCACGGGCTGTCCAAGGTCTTCGGACCGAACCTTTGGACGTTTCGTAAAGCGCCAGAAAAAAAAGGAGGTTTATTAAGGAGGTCATAAGTAAAGCCACACGACAGTCTGTGAAAAGCCTTTTAAGAAGGTGTGTTGCAAGCCTCACCTGTGAGACTACTAATGACCGCATTAGTAATAAAAGGAGGTATAGAATGACAGATGCGACTGGTTTAACTGACAAGGACAAGTATCTGGGACAAGAGACAGAACTTTGGACCCCGTGTATTTATGATTTCTTTTGTCGCTGCACACCAAAACTGCCAGTGTCCACATGTATCCTTCCCGTGCCTGAAGGCGCCCCGTGGTACACATCAAGAAGACAGACGCCCATTTTAAAGATAGAAGGCGACACATATATTGAACCAGCGCCCTCCCAGTTCTTGTACAAGATTTCAGAAGTGTTCTATAGGAGTCTAATGTTTGACCGATCACGATTCACCGAAAGGGGAGACATAAGCGGAATCAACCCCGATATAGTCGTGATTTTACCCCAGCAGCAAGGAGTGTTGGTAATTGAGAACAAACCATACTACGTATCACCATTCGACGGTAATCAGGTACCCGGTGGTGCCTATGTCGATTTTGTGAAATGGCTGAACTCTAAAGGTGTTCGCTGCCAGTATCTTGTAATTATGCCCATCTCGGGGAGGGATAAAGAATATGGCGAAGTTGTCCAATTGTGTAAGGATTTAAGAGACAGCTTCGCCGTGCTGCTACTGGAAGATATTTTCGCTGCCATGTCAAACCACCATTTTAAATATGAAACCGTTAAAGAAAACTGGTTGGATTTCTCTGATAAGGGCAATGGTTATGTCTGACAAGGCAACCCGGCCAACTCATTCGACGATTTTCTTCTTGAAATTTGCCCACGATAGCGGGAGAATGGATTCATGGGCGGGAAAATCGTCAATTGCACAAAATGGCGGAAGAGAGAAACAGCAAACCGGAGGTTGTCGGATCGATGATTTTCTCTTTGAATCTGATCACGATTGTGGGAGAAGGAAATACTGTCTAACACCATTGCATCTAAAGATAGGAATGCAGTATGTTATTGAACCAGTCTCTGTTGGAGACAATAGCATTTAGAAGCTGTCATAAAATCAAGGATGATTCTTGACTTCTTTCCTCTTCTGTATATTGAATACAGTATAAATGTATATATTGATACTCATGTAAGAGAGTAACTCCTTACAGCAATATAAGGAAACGACAAATGAACAATGGTTTGAGGAAGGGGAGATACGAAAGATGAATGAAAACGATGCACGTATACCTTATTACGTGCAGGTTGCTGAGACCCTGAGACGACGGATCATGACGGACGACTATACGGAAGGTAGTCTCGTTCCACCCGTACTGGAACTGGAAAAGGAGTTTGGCGTCAGCAACATCACGATCCGAAAAGCCCTTGAGACACTCACTCAGGATGGACTGCTCCGACGGAAAAGAGGGGTCGGGACGATTGTGCAGAAATATGAGCGGGACCTCATTGTTTTTGACCTGAGTGGTGATTTCAAACGTCAGGTCAGGTCTATTGAGAACCTTCGCGTTGAGTTGAAAGTCCTGGAAATGAAAATCATTCCCTGTCCTCATTATGTGCGGAAGATGCTTTCTCTTGGCCGTAACGCACAAGTGTTGTGCATGAAGAAGATCAGAAAACACGGTGGTAAACCTCTCGGTTATTACCTCCATTATACCGACCCAACTCTGTACAACAAAATTACGCAAAGGAAGGCAGAGCAAAAAACATTTGTGGATCTCTTTCAGGAAGTCACCAAAACGAAACTGACTACCCTGAAACAGAGGATCGAATCCGTTATGGCCGACATCGATCTGGCGAATGTGCTTCAGGTACGTTTCGGACTGCCTCTGGTGTTTACGGAGAATCTCTATTTTACCGAGGGGAATAAACCGGTCATTCTCACCCAGAGCTACTTTCGGGGCGACAAGTGCTTCTTCAAGAAGTCAACTAAACTGTAAGATGACGTTACCCGCGTGATTTGTAAAAAGTATTGCAATTTTGTTGTTAATATGCGATACTACCGATTAGAAGTTTCGGAGCATTTGTTAGTAGTAACCGCAGAAATATTCCTTTTTTGTAGTACCTTCATAACACAGGTCCGTATCCTTCAAAAACACTAAAAAGAGAGGTAGTAAATATGTCAAGAGGTACAGTGAAGTGGTTCAATGACTCAAAGGGTTTTGGTTTCATTACGCAGGATGACGGCACGGATGTGTTCGTACACCATAGTTCTATTCAAGGCAGTGGTTTCAAATCGCTAGCTGAGGGCGAGGCGGTAAGTTTTGATGTTGTAAGTGGTCCTAAGGGTCCTGCCGCATCAAACGTCTTT
>CAVWHH010000034.1:0-8213 GCA_963754785.1 uncultured delta proteobacterium
GCCACGTGCTCCCGGTATCGATAACGTAGTGGACTTCAAGGGAGATTTCTGTTTTCAGTGAGTTTTTTTCTGGTGACTACAGGAACCTCCCGGTGAGGAAGGGCGAGGGGCATGCTCACCTTGAGGGCTTTCAATAATTGTCGTGATGTTTCCCGTGGCCGGGGGATCTTGAGGCACGGCGGATGGTTCTTCACGGTCATCTCTATCGAGCAGAGCGTGGACAAATGCCTCAAGCCTTCTTCGACGGTGACATCGAGAGGGGCCCAGGCCTCTCGAAGCGCCCGGACAATCATGTAGGCAAGCATCACCACCAGGACGTGTCCCCGGGTGCTCTTCTCTCTCTGGACATACACGGGCCTCACTTCGAGAAAGTCGGTCTTGCACGAGCGAAATGCCCTCTCAACCGCTGCGAGGTCTTTATACCGGTCGTGGATGACCTGTGTGTCCGCTGCCTCCCGGGGAAGGTCTGTCTTGATGACGTAACAGCCATCAAGGAGGGAGGCTTGTTTGAGCGCCTCCTCATCGATCTTAAGGCACAGCGTCCGTTCCGATACGCTCAGGTGTAACCATGGGGTAGTCTTGAGCTTGCTCATCTTCTTTTCCACATCCCTCAAGGCTGTCTCTACCCTGGCTTTGGCATGTTCCCCCAGATAGTCGTTCTTCTCTCGCACCAGGGTTTCAATGCTCGCAAGCTTCGCCATCCGGTTTGTCCTGATCTCCTCAGCACGAACGGGGTTACGCCTCAGGATATAGCGGATGCCCTTATGTGCCACTTCAGCGATATCCCGATCAAAGAGGCCAAGCTGGATCACTCCCCTTGCAAGGAGTGTCCTGATCTGAGGCTTGGTGATGGCGGTGATGTAGTGAAACCCTTGGGGCAGGTTTTCTATCTGCGGCATCTTGATCATGCCCCGGTCTCCCACGAGCGTCACCCGATGACAGCCGAAGCGCTGGGCGGCTTTGGCCACCTGGGAGTCAAAGGTCTCGGTGTCGCGCGTGTTGCCGGCAAATACTTCAGTTGAGACCGGTTCGCCCCATTTATCGCAGAGCAGGCCGATCACGATCTGCTTCTTGCCCCGCTTGCCGTCCCGATTGTAGCCGTAGGCGCCGAAGAAGTTCTTCTCTCCTTCCAAATAGCTACTCGTGACGTCATAGAGAAAGAGCTCTGGGGCATCCGTGTGCCGGGCAGAAAAGAGCGTCTTCTCTATACGCGCCTGGTGGTCGGTAAGCCACCTGAGATTCTCATAGAGATCGTTTTCGTCAAAGCCCCGTGTGAGGGCGAGCACATCACCTATGGCATGGATATTCGCGAGACGCACGGCTGAAAGACGGGAACCCTGGTCGAGGACCCGGGCAATCACCTGCCAGAGGGCCAGCTTTCCGGTAAACTCGTTGCCCAAGGCCCGTTCAATCCCGGTCCTCTTGGCAAGCTGGTAGACGGCCCAGGCGGCCCCTATCGCAAGACCTTCTTTAAGGTCAACGCTCTCTTTCAGGGATCCCACTTCCGAGAGGTTATCCTTGTGCGAAAGGGCCAGCTTGATGGCGGCGATCTCTTCGGGCTTGCATGAAGAAAGGTTTGCGATGGTCCGCTTCCTTACCTTTTTACCCACCCGGTAGGATTCTCTCAGCAGCACGGAGTGGTAAATCTTTTTCCCCTGCTTTGATCTGTTCTCCACGATATGCATACCTACATATATACCGCATAATAACCTACTTGTCAAGTAAAAAATACCATATTATGGTTATTATTAGTGACTACATTATCTGCACAAAAATAACCTAAAACCAATCAATTCAGATTGTTACGGATATAGCCGAGGTGAAGATGTGGTCCGCTTCCTAACCTTTTCACCCACCCGGTAGGATTCCCTGAGCAGCACGGAGTGGTAAATCTTTTCCCCCTCCTGCGATCTGTTCTCCACGATATCCATACCTACATATATACCGCATAATAACCTACTTATAACCCAAATAGCACCATAAAAGCTCAAATAGGTAGTGACTACAACATCTCCAAAAAAATAACCTAAGACCAATCAATCCGTGCCGTTACGCAACATAGCCGAGGTGAAGATGTGTTGAAGCGACTCATATATCCGCTCCCTGGGATGCAAAGGAGCTGGATGGACTGAAAGAAAACGGCTTTGTCTTTTCCGATGAGGGTAGGGCGGAAATATTGTCCATCAGCGAGTACTGGAAGGGCAAGACTTTCAGAGAAAGACAGATGCAACTTTTCAGTGACAAGCTATGAAAGTTTGTGCAATTGGGGGTTTATCTTTCGCCCTGGGGAAAAGGGAAATGGCTTGGAGGCGGATTGGCAGCGAGCGGTCTCGGGTGAGGCTTGAATTTGGCGGTATGCTGGCTGACGTTGATAAAGGGCTTGGTACTCAATGGCGGACTCAACAAACTCATAAAGGAAGCGGAAGAGGAACTGAGCACTGTGAAATTTGTGAACAGCGACTCAGCGAGAAAAATGGATTTTCTGAAGTCCGTTATTATCACCCTCAAGGCCATGGTCCGTTACGCCAACAGATCCGCTGATCTTGTCGAGAATATGGCATCAAAGGAGACAGACTTACTAAGGAAGAGAGAACTGGAACGGATAGCAAAAACGTGCAGGCAGGTGCCTGCAAATCCCGCACGGAACTTCCGCGAAGCCATGCAATCCTTCTGGTTTGTGATGCTGGTCCTTGCCCCTATTATGTCCACATCTTTCGGCAGGTTCGATCAGATGATGTATCCCTTCTACAAAAAAGATAAAGAAGCAGGTATCATGACCGATGATGAAACAGTGGAATTGCTGGAATGCCTGCGAATCAAGGACATGCAGCTTATCATCACCGGTGGCCGAACGCAGCGGCAAAAATGGGATGGTTTCGCCAAGTGGCATAACCTTGTGGTAGGGGGCCAGACACGCAACGGCAAAGACGCGGCCAATGAATTGACCTATCTCATTCTGGAGGCCGCGAAAGATTGTCCTACGCCTCATCATACCATTACGCTCCGAGTCCACGAAGGGACGCCCGATTCTCTCATGATGAAGGCCCTCGAAGTGGTGAAGACGGGGGTTGGTATGCCCTCTTTTGTCGGCGACAAGTCTTATATCGAGTATCCGCTCACCGAAGGGGTACCGCTTCAGGAGGCCCGGGATTACAGAATCGCGGGATGTCTTGATGTGAACCTTACGGGGAAATCGCGTATCGGCATCTATAATATGTTCGTCGTTCCCCGAGTTCTGGAGGTCACACTGAACAAAGGATGGGATAAGACAACAAAAAAACAGATCGGTCCCAAGACCGGAGAGTTTGAAAGTTTTGAGACATTCGATGATTTTATGAAGGCCTTCAAAGAACAGCTTGTCCTTTTCATGGATATGGACGCGGAGTACAACAACACCTATCTGCAGATGTACACGGAACTGATTCATAAACCGCTTGATTCGGTCCTTGTTGTTGATGCAATCAAGGAAGGCAAGGAAATCCTTGAACGCAAGATGCCTTTTGAGAATGGCGCAGTACTGAACGGTATCGGGATGATCAATGTTGTCGACTCGCTAGCGGCGTTAAAGAAGGTTGTTTTTGACGATAAGAAGGTTACCAAAAACAATTGATGGAAGCCCTGGCGGCCAACTGGGAAGGAAACGGGTTCCCGGAGATGCAGAAGATGTTTCTCGCGGCCCCTAAATAAGGAAACAACGAGGACTATGTGGACTCCATCGCGAAAGGCCTCTTTCAGTTTTGGGCCGATACAACCGTCACATTTGAAACTCATATCGGAGGTAAATGCAAACCTTCCGGTATTTCAATTTCCGCGCAATGGTCCGGAGGCGAGCTAACAGGAGCAACGCCTAACGGCAGGTACGATGGGGAATGTCTGGCCGATGGAACTGTATCGGCCATGCGGGGCACAGATACCCACAGGCCTACGGCGCTCATTCAAAGCGCCCTCAAGGTAGACCAGGTGCCGTTTCAGTCGGCTCTCATGAACATGAAATTTCATCCCTCGGCCATGAACACCACAGCAGGTATGAGAAAAGTGGCAGCCCTTATCAGGACCTATTTCAGTTATGGACGAAAACACATACAATTTAACGTGGCCGATAAACAAACCCTGAAAGACGCTTAAAAGAACCTAGCGAACCACCGCGACCTCATGGTGAGGGTTGCCGGCTACAGTGCCTACTTTGTGCAGTTGGGCAAAACAATCCAGGATGAGGTGATAGGCAGGACTGAGCATACAATGAATTGAGCGGGGGGCGTTGTGTAGCATATTAGAGAACGGGAATCTGGTATAAGCGAGTTGTTGTACCATTTCATCGGCTTTGCTCTCTATCTATGAAAAGAAAGCTTTAAAAATTTTCAAAACTATTCGATAATAGCAGCAATGATCCTAATTTCTGTCAGGCATGATGTGAAAAGGAGGCCGAATAATGAAGCGATTCATAATCAATATGACGATATCAAAAAAGATATTGATGATAGCGTTGGTTACAATTATATTCCTCCTGTGTGGGTATGGGGTTGTGTCGTATATCGATTATAGGGTACAGAAATCGACTGTCAATGCTATCTACACGGACAGTTTCACAGGATATAAACAAAGCTCACAAATAGTAAATAATATAGCTATCTGTTATGCAAATCTCTCCAAAGGAATGGCAAAAGCCGCGGTAAATAATGACGTGAAACTGGTTGAAGGCGTGGTGAAGGAACAGGCATCTACAATTGACGGGGCGACGAATTCAATGAAGGAGCTTTTGAATTCAAATGGTCGGACAGAGCAAGAGAAAAAGCAATTCCAGACCGCCCTGGAATTACTGACAGGATACATGAATGCTGTCAATGAAACAGCGAGTGCCGTGGACGTGCAGGGCCTCGGAACGAAAATACAGGCTATTGATGACAAATTCGTTGAATTACAAAACACACTTCAAGGTCTTCTTGAGCTTGAGAGTAAATTGGGCACAGAAAGATATAACCTTTCGTTGCATAATTTCCAGTCAGCTCTGCTGCTGTCAATAGTGATCTTGGTTGTTGCAGTCGGCCTGTCGCTTTTTATGGCCAGGCGTATGACGAAGACGATACTTTTCCCTGTCCGAAAGATCGCCGAGGCCATCGAGGACATGTCGGACGGTAACCTGACCAAACGTATAGAGGTGCTCTGGAAGGATGAGATCGGAGAGATAGCCACACATCTCAACGTTTTTGCGGAAAGATTGTGGAATGCCTTTATACAGTTTTCGAAAGGCAGCATTGTGGCGTCCAGTACGGCAACGTTGCTTGATAACGCTGCCAAACAAATGACGTCCGGTATGGAGCAGACAGTGATCCAGGTAAACTCTGTGGCCACGGCCAGCGAGGAGATGTCTACCACCTCTTCGGAGATCGCACAGAATTGTGTTTCAGCGGCTAAAAGTTCAGAAAAGGCGAATGGTGCCGCTGTTGCCGGTGAAACAGTCATTAACGAAACAGTAACGGTCATGGAACGTATTAATAGCATGGTCAAGTCTTCTGCAAAGACCGTGGCAAGTCTTGGAGAGAGGTCCGACCAGATAGGAGAGGTCATTAACCTTATCGACGATATTGCGGACCAGACAAACCTTCTGGCGCTCAATGCCGCAATTGAGGCAGCCCGAGCGGGTGAGCAGGGGAGAGGATTCGCCGTGGTGGCCGATGAAGTGAGAAAACTTGCGGAAAGGACAACGGAGGCCACGAAGCAGATTGGACAGACAATCAAGGCCATGCAGGCTGAAACAAAACAGGCTGTAGTTTCAATGGAAGAAGGCGTCAAGGTGGTGGAAATTGGGACTCGGGATGCTCGGAAGTCCGGTGACGCATTGAAGGATATCCTGAAACAGATCAACATGGTTACCTCAGAAATAAGTCAAATTGCCGTGGCTTCGGAACAACAGACAGCCACAGCGAACGAAATAGCGCAGAACATCAAGCATATTTCCGACGCTATGGAGGAAACTGCGAGGAATGTCAGTGAAAACGCTGAAGCCGCGTCGCATATGGCGGAACTTTCAGCAGAATTAAAGAGACTGATTAGTCAGTTCAAGCTTGCGACACCTGCAGACGCGCAGGAGATGGTAGAGAATGCCTACGCCTATGTAAAAGCGAACGGCAAGGAAAAGTCCTTGGCAGCGTTCAACAATCCGAGGGGCGAATTTGTAAAAGGCGAACTCTTCATTTTCGCCCAGGACTTTCACGGAGTCATGCTTGCTTACGGAGGCAACACGGCCATGGTAGGGCAAAACCTCTATGAAGCGAAAGATGTAAGCGGCAAGTACCTTGGTAAAGGGATGATCAAACTTGCGAAGACGCACGGGAACGGGTGGTATGAATATCACTTTTTGAACCCCCATACAAACGCAGTCCAACCGAAGGTTACCTATATACAAAGGGTGGACGACTACTACTTGGCCTGCGGTGTCTATAAATAGTGCTACTTGCGATATGAATCGCAGTTGTGGTCTAGTCTCAATTCAATACAAGGATCCACGAAACCTACTTGCTGTTTTTCATCAAAGCATATGTAAGCGCCTTCCGGAACCGCGCAATAAATGCCCTCCTCAGAGGGTATTGATGGATCTGCAAACTGTTGATGTGCAGAATCCGCGATGGTGTGATTGAAGCTGCCCTTTTTGGGATGTCCCAATATAACGGATATCTTGACATATGCCTTCCCAACCTTTGGGTAATTGTCATATTCATTAAGTATTTCAATCGCTTTCAAACCCATAAAAGAATTTGTCATATTCAAAACACTGCCTTTTCTAACGGACTTCTAACGGCCATTAAATGTGCTCTCCAACTTTTCCACTTGTGAGCGTGAAAACTCTGCATCGTTGAAAAGATGTCCATATAAATTATAGGTGATTTCAATACCCGCATGACCCAGTTGTTGGCTGATGTATTTCGGGTTCTGTCCGCTTTGTATCCTGATGCTTGCATTTGTGTGTCTCAGACTATGCCATGTAACGTGCTTTAGTCCAGCTTTCTTCAATGCCCTTTTGAAATGTGTCGCCGTGAAACGGTTGTGGATCACCGAATGTCCATGCCGTGCAGGGAATACGAGGTTCATGGTATTTGCCGGACACTGGAGTTTCCACTTCTTCAACTCCAACGTAAGGGAAGAAGGAATGTCGATTCTCCGTTTGCTGGTTCCTGTTTTGGGTTCATAAAGTCTACCCCTCCAAAGAGAATGCTGTACACGGATTACGTTGTTGTCGAAATCAACATCGTCCCATGTCAGCCCCCACAATTCATTTGCCCTGATCCCCGTTAAGATTGCCGTGAGTACTGCAACGCGATAATAGGGGTCTATATGATCCAAGAGCCTGTACGCTTCGGGGATATCAAGGATTGCCTTCTCCTTTTTTGGTTTGCGTGGGTTCTTTATGAATTCACCGGGGTTTCTTTTTGTGTATCCCATTTGGTAAGCGAACTTGAACATCTGTTTTAGAACGATGGTCTCTCGCTGTACCGTCGATGGTTGTATCTCTTTCAATCTCTTGCCAATGAATGTCTGTATATGTGCGCCTGTTATGTTCTGCAATTGTGCGTCTCCGAAGTGCTTTATCAACCTCCCGACAACATGCTCATATTCAGGATGCGCGGTTTCTTTGATGTTGCTTTTCACATAGCTATCAAGCCATATCTTGCCAAATTCTCTGAACGTTACCTTTTTAATGTCCCGAAATGTTCCTTCCTGCAACGCTGGCAGGTTCTCGTTCAATACCCTTTCAGCGTCCTTTTTGGTGTCTCCGCCTTTTAACCATTTTCTTTTGGGGCCTATCGCCAAGACCGCATAATACTTATTCCCTTTCTTGACTATGCTTCCTCTCATACATCCTCCTTTTTCCTTTTCCGTTTCGTTACCGGCATTGCCTTTTCACCTCCTTTTTTACCGGAAAAAAATTCTTTCAGATTCTCCTCGGTGATCATCCAAGTCCTGCCTACCTTCTTACCTCGGAGCTTTCCTTTATTGAACCATTCCCTGATAACCCGCTGGTTCATTTTCAGTGCCTTTGCGATGTCGTCTACGTCGTAAAGCACTATCTTTCCAATCGATTTGACCATTTCAAACACCTCCTCAATAGCATGATATGTATATATAACCACACCTGTCCAAAATAAACTTTAAAGGGGAGCCTCAAAACAGGTAGAATTTAGATTGTCCAAATAAACAATACCTGTGACAAGGAGGCG
>CAVWHH010000035.1:0-79188 GCA_963754785.1 uncultured delta proteobacterium
TAAATATCTAAACACCATAACCGCACACCCGAAACGGAGAGCAAGCAGAAGAACTCCGCGTACTGACGAAACCATTATGTCACCCATACTTTCGGAAACGAACACCTTTGAAGAGACTGCAATGACAATGTAAATCCAGAATAATGAAAGTGAACTACCACGCCGCAAGCAACGTGGCTTCCTGGTTCAATGAGGAGCCTCACTGCGCTACCTCTCCCCAGGCGTAACTCCCGCGGTCCCCGCAGTACCCTTCGCAGAATATTGATTGCAGCATTGAGGTCACGGTTAAGGACAAGACCGCAGACAGGGCATTTGTGGACCCGACGGCGAGTGTTTTCTGTACTGGTGTCCCCGCAACCACTGCAATTGATGCTCGTATGGTGGGGTGGCACTTTCTCGAACCGGCAGGGAGCTTCTTCCGCTTTGTATGCCAGTATGTTGAAAAAGCTGCCCCATCCTGCATCGGCTATGCTCTTTGATAAATGACGGTTTCGTATCATATTCCTTATTGTCAGGTTCTCCACAACGATATGACCGCAGGTATCCACGATCTTCCGGGCTTCCTTGTGGTGGAAGTCGGAACGCTGGTTGCGGACTTTTCTGTGCAAACGGCTGACCGTGAGCCGGGCCTTCTTCCGGTTAGAAGAACCTTTTATCTTCCGGGACAATGCGCGCTGCTTTCGTTTCAGCCGGGTTTCAGATTTCCGTAAGTGCTTCGGGTTATCTATCTCCGAACCATCGGTAAGCTTTGCGAAACACTTGATACCGACGTCGATACCCACGGCCTTTGCCGGGATCGGTTTTTTCTCCGGGGTGAGACCGACATTGAAGCATGCATACCAGTGGTCAGCTATCTTTCCGGATTGTGCAGGTTTTTACCTGCCCGACAATCGGCCGGTGCACCTTGATCTTGACGTGCCCTATCTTAGACAGCTTGAGCTTCCCGTCTTCTATTTTAAATCCAGGTTCCTGCGGATAGGTGATGCTGTCGGAGCGCCCCTCACTTTTAAAGCGGGGATAGCCTGGTTTGCCGTCATTCTCTTTGATTCGACGGAAGAAGCCGTAAAAGGCCCTCTCTACCCGGAACAGTACGTTTTGCAGAACCTGTGAATGTACTTTTCTGAAAAGAGAAACCCGCTTCTTGTCTGCTACAAGGATCTCTTGCTCTTGACCCGGGTAAGTCCCTTGCCTGTTTTCTCATAATGGTTCCTCCGGTCCACCAGGCAGGAATTATAGAGGATCCGGCACGCTTCAAGGGTTTGGTTGAGCTTCTCTTCCTGAGCCCTTGAGGGGTATATGCGGTATGTATAGGTCTTTTGCATTCTGGTTCTCAACGTATCGTTTGATGACTTCACGTGTCACCTGTCCGGTTGTGGCAAGAAAGTATGATGGACTCCAGAAGGCCCCCTTATCTCAGTTTCTTTCGTAGTTCAGGAAATTCCTGGAAGAGAAGGCGCGCGGATACAGATTTCAGGGAGTTGATGACTTTGGAGATTTGTATCTGCGGCTTAGACGCAAACAGCATATGCATGTGGTCATGGTCGGTTTCCTGTTCGATTATGCGTATTCCGCATTCTTTAGCCACTGCAAGGTCGATTTCCTTGAGCCGCACTGATATTTTTCCTGTGAGGACTTTTCGTCTGTATTTGACGCAGGCCACAGAGTGGAACTGAATATTATAGACCCCATGTGAACCTTTATCGTTCTCGTATATCACGCAGATACTATACAGTAGAGCCTGCACATGATCAAATAAAACAAAACGCCTTTCATCCCCTACCTCTCGGAAGGGGACTTCCCGGCGGGAAAGTTAAGTACAGCCCGTAAATAATCATAATGCCCATAATGAGCCAAACGAAGAATGGTTTGTTTATTATTTTCTCCATAATTATTTATCCAAACACAACATACGGCTCACCGGGAGCCGGCTTTTTCGGCGCGGTCAACTGCAAGCTGTTGTTAGGCAATTATTTGTCGATAGCCGTTTCCCGCTTAATCAACATATTCCCCGTAACCCATTTGACGACCCAAAGCCAAACCCAAGGAATGGGTATAATCGCAATACTCGCTAGACCTGCGAGAAAACATCGCCACAGTAACCCCCAGCCGCTTCCAACGAATTCAATTTGATTTTGACCAGCTTCAATGTTGCGGCATACCCACCGCAGCATCGCCACTGATGCCCAAGCCCATCCTATGATCGTGTAGGCCGAAAGGGTTATCAGTAACATCCATCCCAAATAGGGGCCGTAACTGCCCCTGAAGTTGAGATTTGTGCCACAGCTTAGCTTGATGCTCGAGAAAAACCAACGCATGATGGTTAACCAGATAGCCGCACTGATTGGCGATAATAGAATTGACAAGCCAAGCAAAACGAAAGGCGAAGGTGCATGACCTCCAACCACTCGTGATAATTGGGGAACAAACCCCAATAGTGTGCCGATGACAAAATAGCCCCATACTTGTCCGCCGCGGCCTTCAAATGACGCCTGGGTGCCATCAGAAAACGAGAGGTTTCGGACAAACCAACGGCACAGAGCAACTGCGCCCCACGCCGCAGGAATAATCAAGAGCGAGAGCAAAACAGTGAGTAAACCCCAGCCAAGAGCCTGAACGCCCGTCCCAGTGAACTTAATTCTTCTCTCCTCAGTCATAAATGTAGAAGCGTGTTGTACTGGTACGGACGGCGGTGCTTTCGTGGGTGGTGGTAGCGTTATCTTCTCGGGAAGAAAGTTTTCGAAGTCTCCTGCGGGCCTCCAATCTTTCATACCTTCGGTCCAAACATAGGTATCGAGTTGAAGCTGCCCAGATTGGAACATTTGAATCAGATCGTCTTCAGAAACAGGCCCTGTCTGTTTCCCTTGTGCGTAGTAGAACCATTGCTTCATCTCGTTGCCCCCTCATACCGAATGATGAAAAAACAAGCTTGATTATTTTTTTACATGTTATTATTTCAAGACAATATGTGTCAAGGATAATCACTTGTTTTAACTGAAGTTAAGTACTCCAAGAAACAAAACTTCGGCAGGACAAGGCTTTACGGGTTTTTACTCGCTCAGGACCTCATCCAGGGTAGGTACCCTGCACAGCGTCAGGATCTTCTTCACCCTTACATCAATCCGAGAGAGTTTGGTGTAGGTTTTGCCCCTTGCTTCGAACTTCGCCAGACTCACAGTCCCCAGTTCCCGCCAGATGTCGGCAAGACTGCCTGCCTCGCAGCGTTTCGTCTGAGGATCCCGTTCGAGGAGAGGAGCAAGACGCTTCCGAAGTTCCCATATCACCCGGTAGGCAAGAAAACAGGCAAAGATATGTCCCCGTACCTGGGGTTCATTGAAGTGACGGATAGGACGGGTCTGTATATCGGTTGTCTTCATGGTGCGGAAGGCCTGTTCCACATGCTTCAGGTCCTTGTAGTGGCTGAGGAGCTCTTCCGTGGTTTCTCTTGTGTGTGAGGTGTTGGAACGGATGACATAACATCCGTCGAGTCGTTCGTACCGGGTAATCTCTTCTTCTTTTCGTCTGTAGGAGAAGCTCCCTTCGTCATAGGTCACCTCGAAAAAGCGCTCCATACCCCAGCGGTTGATCCATCGGAAAAAGCGGCGGGCAATGACGTCCTTCTTCTTGGCCTCCCCGCAACCACGTTCTTTTGGATGCAGGCAAGCTTCTTTCAGTCAGGTCAGGAGGCGCTGTCTGGTCCTTCGATCCCGTTCTTTCCGTTCAGGATTGTGGCAGAGTACATACCGTGTTCCTTCTTTTTCCACCTCCACCAGTTGATGGTGATTAAAGAGATCCAACTGGATGGGATGGTCTTTTGTCTCAACGGCCCGCATCATCTCTTCCCGTGTGAGCGCCGTGATGTAGCTGAAGCTCTCCCACCAGCCCTCTTTGTGGAGTTCTTCAATGCGCGCATTCGTCACCATCCCCCGATCGCCGACGAAAATGAACTCATCAAGTCCCAGCTTCTCCTTCAGTGTGATCAGTTGCGACTTGACTGTGGTCTGGTCTGCGGTACTGCCCTTGAACACCTCTATCCAGATCGGACATCCCTGTTCATCGCAGATAATGCCGATGACGACTTGCATCTTCCCTTTCTTGCCGTCCCGGTTATATCCGTAGTCTGCAAGCGGGCAGGTGCTCCCTTCGAAATAGCTCGAGGTGATGTCGTAGAGGTAGACTTTCCCCGGTGTGTGGTTTCGCAGGTATAGTGCTTTGAGGATCTCTTCCCGGTTTTCTTCCAGGGCCGAAAGCGCCCCGTACCATGTCTTGAGAGAAGGGGCCTTCTCTTCGTGCAAAAGCAGGCAGGTGGCTTCTTTCTCGTAGAGCCGTCTGAGGGCCATGACCGAAAGAGGTTTCGGTGAGATGACACGCTCTATGACGATGGCCATGATGGCGATGAAGTGCTTTACCGACAAACAGGCTTTCACCATCTCACAAATACAAAGCTGTTTGAGTACGGACAGAGCCACGAAGGTGGGTCCGATCATGAGAGATCCCAGATGGGTAATCTCTTTGAAGTGAACGTATTCTTCGAGCACCCCCGCATCGTCGCGTTTGAGCGCCTCCGCGATGAGGGTAACAATGAAGCGAGGCAGTTTTGCCAAATTGGCGAGAGTCTTGTTGCGGGGAGTACCCTGCTCATCCCGGTAGGAGGTAATGACCAGGGGGGTCTCATAGATCTTTCCCTTATAGCTACGTCTCGCATACCCTACTCGCATCTTCATAGGCACATTATAACAGTTAAAAACGCATAAGTCAAGCAAAAAATCATACTTTACTAGCTACATAACCCATTATCAATCATCGGAATACGTCCGTAGGTGTGAGGTTTACGACATTGCGCCGCTGAGGAACTACTTAACTTCCGTTTTAATCTAAGGAAGTATGTCAGAGGAATGTCTGAGTCATCGTTAAATCGATAGACTCGTGGCGGCTTTAATGTCTTTAAGACCTCCCATGAGACCCTTCGAGGGTGGATGCTTGAAGAAAATTAGTGGCACTTGATGCGCGAGTAAAATTCTATCGACCACACAAATATGCAACTCTGATTTATGAACCGAGGTCAGTATTACCATTTGAAGTGGTGGCGTAAGGATCTACCAGATGGATGTGATATTACCATCGGCGATGCAAGCAACCGGGTGGACCGATGATGTTCTCTTTCCAACCTCGCTCTCGTTACTGTTTAGAGCGATCATGATTACGTTATTCCTTTTGCCCTTCACTGCGTCATTTTTCCTTTCCTTCGGTTGGCATCAGCGTCGGATGCTCAGGTTGGATAACCATCGACCACTTTCGGATCAATACACAGGTTTTGGCGACAGACTTCGATCGCATCATCCTGGTGACTCTCTGTCAAGTATTCGTAAAGGTAAACCAAGAGCGCTGCAGCGCGACTTGTGCCGATCCCGCTGACGCTTGTGCCACCTCAAAAGGCTGTGTTGACAAATAGCCTTTGCGAACTTAGAATCGCACTAAGGTGGAGAGATGAAAAGATTGGCCATTATAACCGTTATCAGTCTCTTTCTCTCCCTTGGTATCTCTTCAAGCGCTTTTTGCGCCACAGAGGGAGGTCACTTCGGAGCTGCCCGTGTATTCATCGAGGGTTACTTCGGGTTTCCCTACTGCTATCCGTATGGGTATTATCCCTATTATTATCCGTATACGTACTATCCTGATGCCTATACCCCGCCTCCGGTGCACAGCGAACCGGAACAAGTTCCCAGTATCAGCACCGGAGGCGCTACGATATCGCTTACCAACAATGCATGTATGCGAAGGGAAACCAGATCCCCGGTGCCGTGCGCCCGCTGGCGCGTGGGTATGAACCTCCACCACCGCCAGGGCGCACTGCCGGGGTATGGGTTACGGTCCCGGGTCAGTACGTGAATGGCACGTGGGCACCCGAACATAGGGTGCAGGTAGCATCTGGTTCGGGAAAACGGTCTCCCGTTCCAAGAACTCCATGATCTCCATAAGGGATCAGGACGAGGGGCGAGTCCACAGCTTCAAGCTCGCTTCGTTTTCGTAGCCGGATGAAGAGAGGGTTTTTGCCTGAACACGATGCCCTGTAGAGCATTCTGCAAGGAGTCGTGTTACCCTTCAGCTTAACACCATCAAGGAGAACCCATAGGGGGCATATTCAGCTTTTTTTACCTTCACAGAACAGTGGTTCTTTCAGCCAAATAAAAGAGGAGAGCTGTTGGGCTCCCCTCTTTTCGCAGTTTGTCTTTCTTTGACGGTGCGCTATGCGGTTATTTTGCGTATGCGACATCAAGTGCATAATTCAGATAATGGACTGTCTTGTAGTCGCCCTTTACCTTCGCGCCGATCTTAAGACCCTTCGCCTTATTGTACTCCTGGTCGAATTTTGTGTAGTCATCCTGTAAGGTAAGGTTGCCCTTGCCTGTCTTCACCACGAAACAATGGCACAGTACATCATGGCTTAACACTGTGCCTTCAAAGTCCATGGATTTTGCTGCTGCCAGACTCGTATTGAATTGCTGCAACGCCGGGTTAGCGTTGTCCTGGGCCAAGACTGCGCCTACAAACGTAGCACTCAACAACAACGCCATAAAAACTACCAATACTCTTTTCATACGGAACCTCCTCATTAGAATTTAAAACCTTATGTTTTGAGGTTAACATTCACTAAATACTTTGTCAAGGGGAATCAGGGGTTGCGAATTGTCCATTCAAAGATATCACAAATACGTTCATGCTCTAGAATTATTGGCACTTTTGCGGACTGATAATCATAAAAAGGCACCCCCGTAGCACAGAGAAAGTATCTGCTATGCCGTGACCAGGAAGACTCAACCCCAATCAGGAGGTGCCATATGGGACGATACGGTGGAATCGATCTTCATGCACAGAATAGTCACCGTGCGATCAGTGATGACGAGCGAAAAGAGGGTCTTCAAGAGAGATACCACGAACGACCGGGAAACAATCTCCTGGTTTTTTTGCCCCATGAAGCACAAAGCTCACGGGGATTGTCGTGGAGTCCACCGGTAACGGGTACTGGCTTGTCGACGCCCTCGCTTAAGCGGGTTCCTGATTCATCAGGTGGCCTGACTGCGCCATCTCTCCGCAGGCTAATTGGGCAAGTCCTGCCGCTCATATATTCCGTGCTGCGTTTACGTCCGCGTTGATCTCAGAACCACACGTGGTACACATGAATTGTGCCTGACTTCTCTGGTTCCCAGGTGATACATGGCCGCACGCGCTGCATGTCCTGCTGGTATTTTGTGCCGGCACCGCAATAACCATACCCACTTCCACGCCTGTTTGTACTTAAGCTGACGCCTGAACTCAAACGAACCCTGATTAAGGATCGATCTGTTGAGGTGGGATTTGGCCTTTACATTCCTGCCGGGGTTTAAAAGAGTGCCCTGTGCGGATCTGCACATGTTCTGTATCCTCACATCCTCAATACACATAATCGCGTGGTTTTTGCAGAGAGGGGTAGTGGTTTTCTGAAGGTAGTCTTCCCGGGTATTGGCAATGTCCGTAGAGACTCTCTGTAGCCTTCGCTTTCCTCTTCTTCCCGTTGCTGCTGAACTTCTTCTTCCGTGACATGGCCCGTTGCGGGCGTGCAAGCCTTTTTTTGTATCTCTCAAAGCCCTCCCACCGGTTCAGAGGGTGTTCCGTCTGAGAGCGTGGCAAGCTTCGCTACGCCGACATCGGTTGCGATCGCAGAATGGGAAGGATGTACCGGTCGGTCAACTTCTCTTTCGGTCTGTAGGGATACAAACCAGTGCTTGCCTGAACGGGACACGGTGACGTTCTTCGGAATGCCCTCAATGGTGCGACTCTTTCTGGAGCGAATCCATCCGAGCTTCGGGAGAGAGGTGCGGCTGTTATCTTCATCTATGGTGAATCCCCGGGGATACCGGAAGGAATCACCCTTGCCCTTCTTCTTGAACCGGGGAAAGTCCGCACGTTTCTGAAAGAAGTTGGCGTATGCTCGTTCAAGGTCTTTGAGAGTGGGTTGTGAGGGGGTTTCTCTGGGAAAAGGATTGTGTCTCTTCCAAGAGGAAGAGGAGGGCTATTGTGTTATAGCTTCTCTTTGTTGTCGGGAAGCTCCTTTTGCAAGGCTGACGTCTTGTTCCGGACAAATTGGCAGCTCCCGGCAACCTGTCGCAGTTGCCTCCTGTGCGTGCCGTTGGTCTTTAACTGGTATGTATATGCTTGCAAGCGTATCATGAGCTATATTCCTTTGGCCTATGGACACTGACAAGGAAATTCCACACGGAAGGCGGTGTACTTTTGTGGAAATGAACGGGGAAGATGACCACGTGCACCTGTTCGCTGAATATCCTCCCATAATAGCTATTGCCCGTCTGGTTCATAGCCTGAAGGGTGTTTCTTCACGTCTGCTTCGCACGCAACGTCCTGATATTACAAGACGATATTGGAGAACAGGTTGTGGGGCCCTTCATATGGTGCCGCCTCTTGCGGTGGTGCACCCTTGAGTATCACCAAAGAGTATATTGAAAGCAACGAACTCAAGACTGAAAATGCTGTGCCTTATATCCCCGGCCTGAACATAGGGGTTTACGGCACGAGTGATAAACAATCGTTCTCACATACCTCTTTGGTGCGAAATCAAGGACTGTATCCGCTCCTGACTGGGGATACACAAACAGGCGAATACTGGTGAATCTTAGCTCTTTCGGCTGGTTTTGGCAGTAAAGATTGAGATGCTCTGTTTCACCTTTCTGCTTTTACACTTCGGGCACGAAGCCTTAGTCTTGTCGTGCTCGGAAATGCTCTGAATGAGCGTAAATTTCTTATTACAGCCTTGGCATTTATATTCGTATGTGGGCATACCCTCCTCCTTATCCTGATAATGACTTTTGAGACGCCAATACCATAAAAACCTTCTTTATAATCTTAATGATTTAGAACATATTGTCAAGCTCTTGGAGTGTCTGGGACAGGTCTTCCCGATAAAATTGGTTGTGGTTTGTACGGATTAAACCATCGTTATCGAGTAAATGACATTATTTATCACCTTTTGAGATGGAGCATATTGGTCAAGATTGGCGAGTTGCTGACTAAGGAAGAAGGACATTCTAAACAAGTGCGCATGAAGCGGATGAACCTCACTTATATGTGTGATGACAAAAATTATATAAACCGGTGACCTTCATGTCTTTTGTCCTTGTGTCTGCCGTGATGTTTTCAGGTTTGGTGAGATCACGACAATATACAAATCCCCCATTCTGTGTATTACGTGCATTATTCAGGCTATTATTTGAGGTTCAGCGGGTCTTGCGTACTTTTCATACCACAGGATGAGTCTTTCTTGCATCTTCAAAGCTTGCCGTTGGCATAGTATTGGGATGGGTTGCAGTTGGAATCGGTCTGGACACCGCTATCCGTACCCTCCCTCCGCTTTACGACATCTGCATTTGCCCATCCCGCTAAGCACATCAAAACAATATATCAAATAAAACAAAACGCCTTTCATCCCCTACCTCTCGGAAGGGGACTTCCCGGCGGGAAAGTTAAACCCCCATTCCTTGACAGAACCAATCCTTCTGTATACATTGTCAAGGTGGATAGATAATCATCTTACCGGTCAGAACGGTCCGAGTGCCATAAGGGAGGCTGTGATCAGAGGGTTAGCGGCAATCGCAGGTACGTTCATTATCGTCACCATACTGTGGGACGGTTTTGAAACAATCATCTTCCCGAGACGTGTGACACGAAAGGTGCGTCTCACGCGGCTCTTCTATCGCTACACTTGGCTGGTCTGGGCTGGGTTCGTAAACCTGGTATCCTCCAAAAAACGGTCTGAAACACTTCTGAGCTTCTATGGTCCTTTGTCGCTCCTCTTTCTCCTTGTCATTTGGGCCTGGGCATTGGTGTTCGGCTTTGGGCTGCTTCAGTGGGCCGCAGGCCCGGCCCGGACGCCGATGGAAATCAGGATGAGCTTCTGGACTTACTTTTACTTTAGTGGCACCAACTTTTTTACCCTCGGCCTCGGTGACATCACGCCCTCCACCGCACTGGCCAGAATCCTGACTATGATAGAGGCTGGTCTTGGTCTCGGTTTTCTTGCGCTGATCGTCGCATACCTGCCTGCTCTGAATCAGTCTTTTGCCCGCCGGGAAGAAACCATCTCCTTGCTCGATGCCAGGGCCGGGTCGCCTCCAACTGCCATGGAAATGTTACGCCGACATAGCCAGGACAATGGGCTGCAGGAGTTAGGACAATTTCTCAATCTTTGGGAGAGCTGGTCATCGGAATTACTTGAGAGCCATCTTTCCTATCCTGTGCTTGCTTATTTCCGTTCTCAGCACGACAATGAATCATGGCTTGCCGCGCTCACGGCTATTCTGGATACCACTAGCATGATCATGGCTTATCTGAGTGGACCGTGCAGAAACCAGGCCGAACTGACCTTTGCTATGGCCCGCCACGCCGTTGTGGATTTGTCCATAGTCTTCGACACTCCGCCATGCGAGCCCGACGAGGACCGTCTTCCACCGCCCGACCTCGAACGGCTGATAACCGGACTCACTGGATGGGGATTCAGCCCGTCAACCGATTCCGCAACGAATGAGAAGTTAAGACATCTCAGGCAGATGTATGAACCCTATCTTTATGCCCTTGGCAACCACCTGTGTCTGGATATACCCCCATGGATTCCCGTCACCGGACAGGTGGACAACTGGCGAACAAGTGCTTGGGGGACCGTTGCTCTTGACACGAAAAACGTTCGCCGGCGCCGGAGGGGGCATCACCATTTTTAAAGCCCGAAGTCAGTTCCAGGGATACGTGGCGCAATAATTCATTAAGGAAGGTTTCGTGCGTTTGCTTCACCTGATAATTATCTAAAGGACACCTCGCCATTGTAAACGGGATGTTGCGCCATGGTAAAAGACATCCAACTCTTCTCAAGGAGTACCTTATGGAAATGTACGCCTGATTGGACCTTCATTCAACACATACGTGGCAATGACTGACGAGGATAGCAGGGAGCTCAACAAGCTGCGACACAGCAACGACATTCCCGGTATCCTCTCTGGTCTCGTCCCTTTCAAAAAGGATATCCGGGGCGTGGTGGCGGAGTTCGGGAACAAACATACAGAAGGATGCACCAGGTCATCGTTGCCAGAGAATTCTGGCCTCTTCGAGAGGCACTGCAACGCCGTGACGGTGCGGTATCAGACGAGCAGTAAAATCTGAGACCGGACGGGTTGCGGGCAAGTGCCCGCTGTAAGCGTACCCATTTGCCGCGCCCGCCAATCGTGCCCCTTGGGTCATTTCCAGCCGCACAGCATCTCCGCCTTTTTCTTCGTCGGCATAGAGTTCCACGCGCACACTATCCGGGTTGAGGCTGCCCAAATACACCTGAACCTCAAATAGGTACATTCCTCCAATGGTCGTTGTCTTTACTTCGCTAAAACGTACGTTTGACCAGTTCCTTTCGAGACTATGGTGCCAATCGGCCAGTTGTGCACCTTCTGCGCCCTTGTCCGCCGCGCGCTTCCTGTAGGCTGCTGCCGCGGGGATGTAATATCTTTCGGTGTACTCGCGGACGGTACGGTTTGCAGAAAAAAGGGGTGTCAGCCGGGTCATGCTTTCCCGCATCCGCGTAACCCAAGCGAGGGGAATGCCTCTCGCGTCGCGGTTATAAAACTCCGGGATCACGTCACGTTCGAGCAGTCCGTATAGGGCCGATGCTTCGGCGGCGTCCCAGGATGGGTCGTCTCCATGGTCTTTGCCGTCTCCCAATGCCCAACCCACGGCCGGCGTGTAAGCTTCCGCCCACCATCCATCAAGTTCGGAAAGGTTGATACCTCCGTTGACCAATACCTTCATACCACTCGTGCCGCATGCCTCCCATGGCCTCCGTGGCGTGTTGATCCATACGTCGATGCCCTGAACGAGTTGTCCTGTCAGGAGCATGTCGTAGTCACTCAAGAAGATCGCATGTTTCCGTGCTTCAGTGCGCCGGACAAAGTGGGTCCACTGCTCAATCAGTGCCTGCCCAGCCTGATCTGCGGGATGTGCCTTGCCGGCGACGATAAGTTGCACCGGTCGCAGGGGGTCGGTGAGCAACCGAAGCAACCTCTCCGGGTCGTGGAGCAGTAGATTGGGCCGTTTATAAGTGGCAAACCGGCGCGCAAAACCAAGAGTCAATACGTCAGGATCGAAAATATGTCGTATCTCCTCGACCTCCGGCGGCGATGCCCCCGAGGCCTCCAACTGCCTGGATAACCGTTGTCGCACATATTCAACAAGTGACTCCCGCGCCGAGGACCGGCACTCCCACAACCTCTCATCCGAAACCTTGCGCATGTCCTCTCCCAGCGTCTCCAGAGTCCCCAGCCAGCGGTCCTTTCCGCATGACCCGGTCCAGAGGGCGTCGGTCTCTTCCGAATCCCAGCTTGCCATGTGGACCCCGTTCGTGACATGTCCGACGGGTACTTCGTGCTCAGGCCAGCGAGGAAAAAGAGACTGGAAGATCTTACGGCTCACCTGTCCGTGAAGGCGACTCACCCCATTAACGGCGCCGCTGCCTCGCATGGCCAAGTAAGCCATGTTAAAGGGTTCGGAGGGGTCGTCGGGGTTTTTGCGGCCCAGGGCCAGCAGATCGTTGAGCGGGATGCCGAGTCTGTTCTGCGCATGCACGCCAAGGTATGACTCGACGAGAGAGGGGGCAAATCGGTCAAAACCAGCGTCCACCGGTGTATGCGTGGTAAAAAGGTTTCCTGCTCGCGTGGCGGCCATGGCGACCTCAAATGGCTGTCCGGTCTCCTCCATGAAGGTACGCGCTCGCTCCAGAACCGCAAAGGCTGCATGTCCTTCATTCAGGTGGCATACCTCGGGCTTTATGCCAAGCGCGTTGAGCAGACGCCATCCGCCTATCCCCAGCACGAGAGCTTGCTTGAGACGCAGTTCCGGTCCGCCTCCATAGAGCTCGCTTGTTATCCCTCTACGGTCAGGGAGGTTCGCCGGGTCATTGCTGTCAAGCAAGTATAGCTTCGTCCGGCCAACCTGGACCTGCCAGCCCCGCAGCCAGACTGAGTATCCCGGCAAAGCGAGTTCAAGCCGCAGCCACTCTCCGCTGGGCTCGCGCAGGGGCGTGATCGGGAGTTGCCCGGGGTCATTGTAAGGAAATACCGCCTGCTGTACTCCATCCTTGTCTATCACTTGGCGAAAATAGCCTTGCTGGTAAAGCAGCCCCACGCCAACCACCGGAACGCCCAGGTCGCTGGCGGTTTTGAGTTGATCTCCAGCCACATTGCCAAGTCCACCAGAGTAAATGGGAAGCGCTTCGTTCAACATGAATTCCATGCTGAAATAGGCCACGTGTGTCAGTTGGTCTCCCGGATGATTCTTTTGAAACCAGCCAGGAGACTCCATCTCCTGACGCCTGGTCTGAAGGAGATCGTTAAGTCTCTTGCGGAAATCGGGATCGGACAGCGCCCGTTCAAGACAATCCCTCGATGCGGTCTGCAAAATGACCCATGGGTTATAGGTGAGTTCCCACAGCGCGGGATCAAGCTCCTTCCAGAGTTCGTCTGCAGAATGGTTCCAATACCAGTGCATATCGAGTGCCAGTTGCGCAAGGTCGTCGAATCCTTCGATCTCGGTAGGGAAGAACGTGTAGATGGGACTGCTGACCCTACTTATTTTAATCATCGGTTCCCTCCGCTCGTACCGGGGTGTTGCGGATCAGGCTTAAGCACAGTCTTGTCTCCGGATACCCCTTTTACGTCCTCTCCCGGCGTGTAGTCGGATAACATCTTTCTGAGTTCCTCTCCCTGTACAATCTCCTTCTCGGTAAGAAGGTGTGCCAGATCGTTGAGAACCTGTCTACGTTCCGAAAGGATGCTGCGTACCCTTTCATGGGCCTCGGACATCACCCGGGATATTTCCTCATCAATCTGGGTCGCTTTTGTCTCGCTATAGGCTTTGCCGGGGGCATAATTTTCCGGGAGAAACATGGGCTGACGGGGGCGTTCGTAGGTCACTGGTCCCAAGAGGTCACTCATGCCGTATTCCGTGACCATGGATCGTGCAATGTCGGTTGCCCGCTGCAGGTCATTCTGGGCGCCGGTGGAGATATCCCCGAAGACCAGTTCCTCTGCCACCCTGCCGCCCAAGAGAACGGCGAGGCGGTCCAGCAACTCGGATCGCGTCATCAGGTAGCGATCTTCCGTGGGCCGCTGCTGGGTGTAACCCAAGGCCGCGACCCCCCGGGGGATGATGGAGATCTTGTGCACCGGGTCCGCGTACTTCACCGACTCAGCGACAATCGCATGACCGGACTCGTGAAAGGCCACAATCTTCTTCTCCTGCGGGTTTATCACCCGGTTCTTTTTCTCGAGTCCTCCCACCACGCGGTCGATGGCCTCATCGAACTCGGCCGAACTCACCGTCTCTTTGTTTTTCCGGGCAGCGAGAAGGGCAGCCTCGTTGACGAGGTTGGCCAAGTCAGCCCCCACGAACCCGGGTGTGAGGGCTGCGATTTTACGGAGGTCCACATCCGGATCCAAAAGCACATTCCGGGAGTGGATCTTCAGGATGGCTTCCCGCCCGTTTACATCCGGACGGTCAACCACGACCTGCCGGTCAAACCTTCCCGGCCGCAAGAGCGCGGGGTCGAGGATCTCCGGCCTGTTGGTGGCGGCCATGATGATGACCCCCTTGTTCGATGCGAATCCGTCCATCTCCACCAAGAGCTGGTTGAGCGTCTGTTCCCGTTCATCGTTTCCGCCAAAGACGTTGATGCCCCTGGCTTTCCCCAACGCATCCAGTTCATCGATGAAGATGATACAGGGGGCCTGGCCCTGGGCCTGGGAGAAGAGATCGCGGACACGGGATGCCCCGACGCCGACAAACATCTCCACGAACTCAGATCCGCTGATGGTGAAGAAGGGCACTTTCGCCTCGCCTGCAACTGCTTTCGCGAGCAGGGTTTTGCCCGTCCCGGGCGCGCCAACCAGAAGGACCCCCTTGGGAATCCTCCCGCCCAGTTTCTGGAATTTCTCCGGATTCTTCAAGAACTCCACCACCTCCTGGAGCTCTTGCTCGGCCTCGTCGATGCCCGCTACATCGGCGAAGGTGACCGTGGTCTCATTCTCCGCAAAGAGCTTTGCTTTACTCTTGGCGAAGGACATCACCCCCATCCCCGGCCCCATCTTTTTCATGGCATACCGCCAGATGATGAGCATGATGGCGATGGGAAGGACCCAGGAGAGGATACTGCTTAAGAATTTACTGTCATAATGTCCCGAATAATCAACCTTATGTTCATCCAGATCGTTCACAAGACCGGGATCGTCCACCCGAACGGTAGTAAACTGCTGAGAGGCCTTTTGGTCTTTTCCCTTGAGCGTGCCCGTGATATTCTCCGGACCGATGGTCAGTTTATCCACGCTTCCCTGGGCCAGGCTCTGTTTGAACTGACCGTAGGGGATTGTCTCCACCTTGGCAGCAAAGAAGTATTGCTGCAGGTAGGTGATCAAAAGCATGACAATCAGGAAATACCAGATGCTGAAGTGGGTTTTGGGAGGCAAGCCCTCCTTCCTTTTCTGGGGGTCCTGGGGGGTGAAGAGGGAACGTAGTTTATCCTTGAATTCCTCCATTGGTCTTTTTTCATCGTTAGACGGCATATTGGCCTCCTTCAGCCGGTCAGGAACGCACCTGATCCTTAACTTTGCTCATCCCCACCGATAAATCCATTCTCCCGCAATTGTGGCCCGATTTCAAGAATAAAATCGTCGATTCGATAATCGAACGATAATCATAAAAAGGCACCTCCACAGCACAGAGAAATTTCTGCTATGCTGTGATTATAACCAACAAATCCTAATCAGGAGGTGCCTCATGAAACTATACAGTGGAATCGATCTTCATGCGAAGAATCGTTACCTTGCGATCATTGATGACGAGCGGAAGAGGATCTTCAAGTAAAATGTCACGAACGACCGACAGACTATCCCCTCATTTCTTGACCCCTACAAGACGGAGTTCACTGGGATTGCAGGGAGTCCACCTTCAACTAGTGCTGGCTCGTTGATGCACTTATGGAGGAGGCTATACCGTCCATCTCGCCAATCCCTGCGCTATCAAGCAGTATGAAGGCCTCAAGCACATCGATGATACGCATGACGCTTTCCAAACTCGCCGATTTCATATTTTTGGACATCCTCAAGGAGGGCTACATCTGCCCGAGGCAGGAGCGAACACCTAATCCACGAAGATGCGGCAAAGGCAGTGCGAGCCACAAAGCCGATACAGCAAAACCGACTTTGGTGCATGGAGGCAACTTTGTCAAAAAAGCTGCAGAGGAGAGCTTTATTCCGGCCACAGCTGTTATTCTTAGCCGATAGTCCTTTCCCATTCTCCGGTGCTTACCCGCACGGTGTCAGTGATGTCGTAAATGAACACCCTTCCGTCTCCTGCTTTTCCCATCGTAGCGGCGGTGCATATGGCTTTGACTATTTTGTCCACATCTTCATCATTGGCCACAATTTCAAGCTTTGCTTTGGTGAGCAATGCGGTATTGTACTTTTTGCCGCGAAATTCCTGTTCAATACCCTTTTGTTTTCCCTGGCCTTCAATCTCACTAAACATAAGACCGGGACAATTGACCTTTTCTAAAGCGGCATATACGTCTCCTACCTTTGCGGGACGGATTATGGCTTCGATCTTTTTCATGGCATCCTCCTTATATTGCTTCAATCCCTCGTTCGCCTGTGCGTATCCGCATGGCTTCCGATGCATCGACTACGAATATCTTGCCGTCACCCACATTGCCGGTACGGGCCGCTTCGCTCATAATGTCCATGACGGCCGGAACATCCCATTCCCTTACCAGCACATCTACCTTGATCTTGGGCACAAAGGTAATCCGATCAACATCAATGCTGCTGTTTGCGCTCCCTTTTTGTCTGCCGAAGCCCTTTACTTTGGTCACGGTCATGCCCATGATGTAGTCTTCCTCTTTGAGGGCATCGACGACTATGTTGAGTTGCTCGGGTCTGATCATGCCGGACACCATCTTGAAGCGGTAGGTCTTCCTCACTGTGGTCATGGCGACATAAACGAGGGCGATCACGGCCCAGCCTCCAGCGAGCATGAAACATATCTTGGCTTCCGCCTTGGCGTCAGCATTGCCGGTGATGTAGAGGTAGAGGATGGCCGCAGTCATAAGAGCATTGACCACCACACCGAGTGCGGGAATGATGGCGTGTTTGAGGGTGCTGAATTCCTTCCTTCCCTTGAAGGCAATGATCGTCCAGACACAGGTGAGGCCGTAGAGGATGAACGTCCCAAGGTTAGAGGCCAGGGCGATGCCCGTTAAGCCGACGACGCTCTGCACCCCTATTATTCCGATGATGGAAACTGCCACTACCAGAGCCACAAGTGCCATGTGAGGTGTTCTGAAGTCGGGGTGGATAAAGCTTAAACCTGATGGCAGTTCCCGGTCATCTGCCATACCCCCGGTAATTCTCATGGCCGTGTTCATGGCGGAGAGGGTGGTTCCCAGGATTGCCATGGCAACCGTAACGGCCATGGTGATCATGAGACCGAAACCGATACCCGGGATAATGGCATCGCCCAAGAGCTTTACCAAGTCTCCCAGGGGAGCGCTCGATGCCGCAGCCGCAGCCATACCCGTAGTAGTAACCTTGCCTGCTACGTTGACGAGTTTGTCGCTTATCATGTAGCTTCCGGCAAAGTATTCGATGAGATAGGCGAAGACCCCCTGGATCAAAAGCGAGATAATGATGGCCTTCGGTATCGTCTTTCCCGCGTTCTTTGTCTCAGCCGATAAGGCGGTACAGCTTTCGAAACCCACGAGAATCAGTATGGCGATGGTCGACTGGACCACTATGCCGGTCAGCTGATGAGGCTTGATTATGTCCAGCCCTCCTGAGAACGCCCACTTGGCGACGTGCTGCGGGTTGGCAGCCCGGTACCAGATAGCCAGAGCGCTAAAGACAATGAGAGTGGCCCACTGAATGATGTTGATCCCGATGGAAGTCATTGTTGACCCCGTCACTCCGCGATAGGCAATGTAACCTGTGACGATCGTGAAAACCACGCAGATGATGGCCTGGTTGACAACTGATAGATCATGGCCCGTGAACTGGTTGTAGATATAAGCAATCAACGTGGCCATCATGGCGGCCATAACGCCCGAATAGGCCCAATAGAACAAATGAGCTGACCAGCCGGTGGCGAGCTTGGAGATACGGGCTATGGATTGTGGGCCGCTTCTCTTTTCACCTTTGGCATCCAGCCATGCCTTTTCTGCAAAATAAGCACAGCTTGCAAAGCCGGCTTCAGGATAGATCTTTGCGAGCTGCGCATAGGAAAGCGCCGTGAGAAATGCAACGAAGAGCGCAAGAACAATACCCATCCAGATGTCACTTGCCGCCGATGCTCCGTTTGGTGTTGTCGCGGCAGCCTGTAACTGATAGGTAATCCACAAAAACGCACCCGGTGCGATGAGGGCCGCCGCGTTCATCGTCGCACCCACGAGCCCCAGTCTTGGCAATATTGCTCCTTCTCTTACTTGTCGATCAGCCATAATACACCTCCTCTTGTACTTTTCAGCAGACCTTAGTCGCTGAAAGTGTTTCTTGATCATCTGTTGCACCTCTCGAATCGAAACCTGAAATGCGAGGCTCCGCCGCAAACGTTACCGCCAGTAAACCAAAAACCATGAGGATCAACACCAAGAGAATCAATTTTCTTTTCATGGTAAGCCTCCTTGTTCTTAAGCTCCCTTATTGCTCTTTTGAACCTGACCGATCAGGCTTTTACCGCTCTCTCGCGGGGCCGGTGAGGTAGCCGACCCAACCGGCCAGGGTTGAAGCCACCGCTTCGGTGCGATGGCCCACAGGTGTCAGAAACTATAGGTAAAGCCCACCCCGTAAACCAGATTGTCAGGAACATATCCGTTGGGGTTATACGCTATCTTAAGACCCGTGCCCGGATCGGTCCCGAAGGTCTTCTTTGCATCTATCGAAAGCGGGAACCAGTACTGGACAACAGGTTGGATTGAAAACGCCTTGCTCACGGGGATCGTGAGTCCTGTCTTCACCATGCCGTCGTGAAAACCGGTGTATTTGCGGCCCGTGTAATCGCCCGTGGCAACTCGGTAGGTTTTCCAGTAGGTGCCTTCTCCTCTCTCATACCCGAAAGAAGCGCCGAGATCGAGGGTGATGTCCCTGGGCAGGGCGAAAGAGTGGGCAAAAGAGAGATTGAAGTAAGTTCCCTTGTAGGACTGGATATCCTGATAGATAGAGAGCGACGGCTTGGTCAGGATATCAAGCGCCAGGCTCAACCAGAGCTCTTCTGTCTCTTCCGCGTACTTGAGTGCATAATACGTGTATCCACCGGTGAGAGACAGCTTGTCGATAGCATAGGTATAGCTTAGACTCAGGTCCGTTTCGTTCCAGCCTTTTCTGCCTTCGTTGGAAAACACGGCCGATGTGGAGTCACGTTCATTGGTGTCCACGTTGCCCCAGAATGTAGCAGAAAAACCCTTGTATGACTCGGACAATGATGGTTGGATCACAAGACCGCTTTTCCCGATCTCGTAGCCACGGAATATATACTGGTTATAGAAACCGATCGACCCGCTGCCCGTTATTTTGGGAACCTCCGGTTCTTTGGGCTTTTCTGCCGGTGCTTGGGCCGTATCAGAAGCGGCCAGTGCTGTCGAAGGCTCAAGACTCTTGACTTCGTCGGCATAGAGAGACTTTGCTGTGACAAAAGCTGAAAGAATCATACACACCACAATAACCAATCTGATACTCTTCATTGCACACCTCCCGAAATTGTCTCATAGGTCCCGCGTACGAGTACTGCCTTTTGCCATTACTGCCTGTTCTCTCTCCTCATCTTCTCGAACCTTCTTTACGGAGAAAATGAAACAGGCGTCCTTAAACCAGCTCCGGTTCGAAGACGCCTGTGTCTTGCTCCTTAAGATTTAATATTTGCAACGATTGTGCCAAAAAGTCGCCTGTGCTCCTGCGACGGTTTTGTCACGGCATATAACGTCAATGATTATAAGACATGAGGGCTAATTGGCTCTCTCCTGAAACCATCTTGAAGCAGATTATGGGGGTAGCCATAAGTCACATAAAAGTAGGAAACAGGCCTCTGCGAGAAGCTCAAAGCTACATTAAGGTAGGAATTGAGTTAACTACTTGAACCGTGAAGGCTCTATGCCATATCTGGCTACGCGAAGTCCTATCATCCGCTCGGTTATACCGAGCGCACGGGCCGCTTTCGCCATATTACCACGGGAGCGTTTCAGCTCTTCGACGATGATCCCCCTCTCCATATTGGTCAGCATGTCCTTGAATCCGCCGCTTCCTATGGGAACATTCTCTGTTTCAGTCCTCTGGAGGTTCGGAGGGAGGTGGTAGCTGTGGATAACCCCGTCCGTAGAAAGGATGGCTGCCCGCTCTATGCAATTCTCCAGTTCCCGGACATTCCCGGGCCAGTGGTAATTCATCAGCATGTTCGTGGCCGTTGTTGATATGCTCACTATCTTCTTGTCGTTCTCTTTACTGCTTTTTTCGATAAAATAGTCAACAAGAAGCATAATATCTGTTTTACGCTCCCTTAAGGGGGGCACAAGAACTGGAAACACATTGAGGCGGTAGTAGAGGTCTTCCCTGAACCTTCCTTCCGCCATCAGCGTCTCAAGGTTTCTGTTCGTCGCAGTAATGACACGGACATCGACTTTTATCGTCTCGTTCCCACCGACGCGTTCCAATTCTCTTTCCTGGAGTACTCGCAACAGTTTTATCTGAACGCCGGGGGGCAAGTCACCTATCTCATCGAGAAAGATGGTCCCCTTATGGGCAATCTCGAAACGGCCTTTACGAACCCCAGCGGCTCCGGTGAAGGCCCCCTTCTCATGGCCGAAGAGTTCACTTTCGATAAGCGATTCAGGCAAAGCCGCACAATTCACTTTCACAAAAGGCATGTTGGCTCTGTTGGAAGCGTAATGGATGGCATGGGCAACACGTTCCTTGCCCACACCGCTCTCGCCAAGAATCAGAACCGTCGCGTTGGTTTTGCTCACCTGTTCGATAAGGGTATAAACACTTTGCATAACCTTCGAATTGCCCACAATCGATTTGGGCTTGTATCTATCCTTCAATTGGTCCTGAAGGCGCCGGTTTTCCTCCCTCACCTTTTCAAGCTCTTCCTGAGCGTGCTGGCGCAGACGGACAGCCTGGGAAATGCTCGACGCAATGATAGTCAAAAGACGAACATCATCCTTGAGGGATTTTTCTTCTTTCGAGGGCCGATCCGCTGAAATAGCTCCCATGACTTCATTTCCGATTTTTATGGGTACGCAGACAAAGGCAATGTCGCTCTTGTTGAGGTGTTTTCTGGAGCCTGTTTTGTCGAGAAAAAGGGGTTCTTCTGAAATCCTGGGTATAATAGCAGGCCTGCCCGTGTCGATGACCCTCCCTGTTATGCCCTCTCCCATGCGATATTTGCCCTTCGCCCTTTCTTCAGGTCGAAGCCCATAGGCCTCTTCTATGACAATCTCTCCCCGGCTCCTGTTTAGGATTGTCAGAGTGCCCCGGGGTATCCCCATATGTTCTGCCGTCATCTGGAGAATTGGTTTCAGAACCGTTTTCAGATCCAGACTTTCGCTCAGTTTGGTGCTTATTTCGAAAAGGAGAGAAAGCTCTTTGATCTCCCGTGATGTTTTATTGCTGGCCATGGATTTTCACGCACATCATCAATTGATATGAGGATATAGTATTTTCGTCTGTAATTCAATTTGTCACTTCAATCCGCAGCAATTCTCGGTGAACTCCCCTTTCGTCTTATAGTTAGATCGCTGGACCATTTGTTCCCGTTCTTGCGATATGCATTTTTATGCGCTTCTGATCCCCTGGGTCTGTCAGGTGTCAACATTTCAAAAACGTTTTTTGTGGATTTCGTGATCGACCCGGTCCATTAGTAAATATGTTATATAGTATTTAAGTCCATCATCTCTCTGCAGCTGCTCGCATTGTTGCTCAGAACAAAATTTACGTGAATACTATATTAAACCTATTCCGATTCATGGGAAATGATCTTATCTGGACACGAAGAAGAGGCATGCCCTAAAATACGCTTACTTAAATCCAAAGTATGAAGAAGAAAGTAGATAAAATAAATTGCGGGGCAGCTGTTTCTGCTATTTTTGTCGATTTTATGGTAAATGATACAATTGACATTTTCGCTTTATGGTCTTCCCCCGATTGCATGGACACGCAGTTAGGCTATCATATGTTTCCCATCCACACCAAAATCCCAAAATTATTCTGTGGGATGACCACCCCCAGCCTGTCGCTTTTCACGCTCTTCCACAACGCAGTAGACTCCTTTTCCCTTAAATCCTGGTGTAAAACACCCGCTGTCCGAAACACACAAGGCGGGCCGCAGGTCGCCTGATTTCCAGCGCTTAACGAGGGCTGGTTCCCGGATAAGGGGCCTGCACAGGGAGATATAGTCAGCCACCTCTAAAGCGACCAGTCTTTCAGCTGTCTCAATGGTACGTATGCCGCCCACCAGCATGAGGGGAACCGAGACCTTCAACTTGAACTTGCTGGCCGCGGCCTCGTAGTAAGCCTCAGGGTCTTGTTTCCCTACGCGGGAGGGGCTATTTTTTCCGGAGAGGAAGGTTCCACCGCTCATCTCAATGGCGTCTATACCGGCCTCTTGGAGCATCGCTGCGGCCTGGATCATGTCCTCCACGGTGAGGCCTGCGGGAAGAAAGTCCTGGGAATTGAGCTTGATGAGTACGGGAAATTCAGGACCGACTGCCTTCCGGATCGCCTCGGTTACCTGGACCAAAAGGCGGGCCCGGTTCTCTAGGTTACCGCCGTAATCGTCTTTTCTCTTGTTAAAATGAGGGGAAAGGTACTGGCTCAGCAGATACCCATGAGCTGCGTGGATCTGGACCGCGTCGAAACCTGCGCTCCGGGCCCTCGCCGCCGCGCGGGCAAAGAACTCAGTAACCTCCTTAATATCTTCTATGGTCATCTCCCTCCCTGACGGCCTGGAGTCCATTTCTATGACCGACGGCCCCATGGGCTCAAGGCCGCTTATTCCGAAGGCTGCGCGGGAACCCGCATGAGCAAGTTGCAGAGCTATCTTACCCTCGACGGCGTGAACAGTGTCCACCATCGCCTTAAGCCCTGGAATCAATCCGTCACAGTAGACCCCAAGCTGCCAATTGCCTGCCTGTCCCTCCCGGCTCACGTACGCATGACCACTGATGATGAGCCCGACACCGCCGAGGGCAAGTTGTCTCTGAACGTCAACAAGCCTCGGTGTGACGGCGCCGTCGTTGGCTGCCAATCCTTCCCATGTGGCCGAACGGACAAAACGGTTTGTCAGGATCATTCCCTTGATGGATGTTGATTCAAAAAGTCTCAACATTTGCGGTCTCCTCGGTAAAACGTGTGTATGTGCTCTACAATCAAGAGCCGTGCCTACCCATTGTACCATTTTCTTAAACATACTGGCTAATGAAAATGTGATATGAAGCAAGGTCCTAATGCTGAATGTGGGGTTTCTCCCCACGACCCTGGAAGATACTCTTCAACCTATGCGAGCCGTAATGGAGTACTATTAGAAATCGTGTCAAAAATAAAGCTCCGGTACCAAAACTTGAAAACAACTCAAGTCTATCTGGGCAAGGTCAGTGACCAGAAGGCCCTAGGCTGGATGGATATTGTTTACGGAAAATAGTGCAAACCGGCATATTGATCACATCCTATAATCCTCCTGTCAATAACTAAAATCAAAAAAACAAAGCATTCATTATATCAACCCTTTATTCATATCGTTCTTTGCGAGCACACACCTTTCCTCTCGGTCTTGCCTTTGGTAGAGCGTATCCTCACGTCCGGCGGTTGTTCTCACCGTACCGCAAACCCGCACCTTAAGCGTTATCAGTATCCGGTGTACTTTTAAGCCGTCGATCATCCTTTATCCAGGCTGCATGGTTCTGGTGAGAGGTCCTGTATGGTAATCATCGAGGTCATATGCCACTACGGGTTGAAGCGGGCTCTCTCGCCAGTATTGTTCTTTTTCTCTACTTTATGCGATCCGGATGAAACACCTCCTTCTTTTTCATAAGCGTCCATGCAATCATTAGGAGTTTTGCGGCAAGTTTTATCCTCACCTTGCCTTTTATCCCTGGCTTCCGCTGTCTGCCTTTTATCTTCTTGGTAAAGTAGGCAATGAAAGGGAGACTTTTTGTGGAAGCATAAAGCGCTACAAGGTAGAGCCCGTGACTAAGATCCGCCTTCCCCTTCTTAGAGATAACGGGGACAGTGTCACTGCAAGGTGCGAAGCCGTATCAAGTGCTCGCGGGGAGCTCCTTTCCCGGGTAGATGAGAGCCCTTTGTGGGGATGCCCTTAAGGATACGAGTTGGGCGAGCCTGGAAGGCGTCATGCGTATCATCGAGGTGCTTGAGGCCCGCATACTGCTTCATGGCACGGGGATGGGTGGGATGGACCGTGTAACCCTCCTTTATGAGGGTAGTACCCGTTACAAATGGAATCCACGACAATCCCCGTGAGCTTTGTGCTTCATAGGGCAAAAAAAACCACGGGATTGTTTCCCGGTCGTTCGTGACATCTCTCTTGAAGACCCTCTTTTCGCTCGTCATCACTGATCGCACGGTGACTATTCTGTGCATGAAGATCGATTCCACCATATCATCCCATATGGCACCTCCTGATCGGGATTGAGTCTTCTTAGTCACGGCATAGCAGATACTTTCTCCGTGCTGCGGGGGTGCCTTTTTGTGATTATCATTCGATATGTCGGACCATTCTCTTCTTGAATCGAATGGCGCTTGCGGCAGAATGAAGAAATACCCGGGGAAATCTACGAAGGCATGAAAAAAAGAATTGGAGAGATCGCAAACCAACACTTGTGTCGGGTCTCACAGTTTGGCCTTCTCACAATAATGGTTTTGTGATATGAATGTGTTTTACATACTGATGTACAGAAAAGAGGAGGTATAATGATGGAAAGCGAATTTGATCGGTGGTTTCATGATGTACAGGCAGCCCGGACAATCAGTGCGTTACAAAAAAATAACTTTGACGCCCATTGGGTTCCGGATATCAAAAACTTGTTGGAAGCCATTTTCAAAATTATCCCGGACGGCGCAACAGTGGGTACGGGAGGCTCAGTGACACTCAATCAGATAGGTTTCTTCGAGGAAGCAGGACAACATAATATCAAACTCATCAATCCATCTCTGCAAAAACTTTCAGTGGAAGATTTCATCGAACAGCGTAGACAGATCCTCCTTGCCGATGTTTTTTTAAGTAGCGCAAATGCCATCACGGAAGACGGCATGATTTTCAATGTCGACGGTACGGGGAATCGGGTCGCTTCAATGACGTTCGGCCCCAAGAAAGTCATTCTTGTGTGCGGTATAAACAAGGTCGTAAAAGACATTGGTGCAGCGCATAAGAAAGTAAGAGAATACACAGCGCCCATGAATGCTAAAAGAATCGGTCTCAAAACACCCTGCGCTGAAACGGGAGTTTGCGCCGATTGCGCCTCGCCTCAACGAATATGCAATGTCTTTGTTACCATGGCAAAGAAACCGACCCGCACCGACATGACGGTGTTCCTGGTGGGTGAACATCTGGGTTTCTAAACGGGACAGTTGACCCGCCCTCCCGGCTATAGCCGACACTTCGACATTGCCGATTTCGATGTATGCTGCATATCTTGGTTATAGACCGTATTATACAGATGCTTTTCTGTAGAATAGTGTGGAATAATTTCTGTATACTTAATTGTGAGGTATCTCACGTGAACGACCCGCTGCCATATCAGCTACTCGCCAATGTGGTGCTCTCACTACATGTCGCCATCGTCGTATTCTTCGTCGTCGGGCTTGTCTTTATCCTCGTAGGCAATCTGTGCGCCTGGCACTGGGTTAATGTGCTGTGGTTTCGGCTCGCGCATCTGGCTGCCATCGCGGTAGTAGTGGCACAGGCTTGGTTCGGCGCCATCTGTCCGCTCACGTCTCTCGAAATGTGGTTACGTGCCAAGGCTCGCGCAACAACCTATACCGGAAGCTTCATCGAGCATTGGCTCCAGCGCATTCTGTACTACCAAGCGCCAGCCTGGGCCTTCACTTTTTGCTACTCACTTTTCCTTCTCATCGTTGTAGTTACATGGTGGTACTTTCCCCCAAAATTAAAGCGGCGCCTCCATGAAACAGATGACTGACACTCCTCTCCGGCCAACGCGCAAAACATCACCCTCTCTTTCCCATACTAATCATTTTTCTCTCAGTATTTTCAGCTATTGATATTCGCAGGTATAAGCCGATACGCTCTGTCTTCCCGTAAGCGTCACCTGGCACGTTTTCCGATACTATGGAGATTTCAAGCAGCGATTATCAGATCGGCTATCTTTTTCCTTGAAATCAGTCGACGATTGCGGGAGACTGATAAAATCATAGAGTTCAGGATTACCGATACAAGGAATCCTAATGACAATATAGCAATTGTTATGCACGCAATATGGGAAGACCACAGGAACAGGGACAGCTTGGTATCCTTGAACCTAATGTTATGGACTTTGATGTAAACCATCTAGAACTTGATAACCTTGGGATGTCTCTTGCCGCTCCCTACCACGCTATGCATATGGAGGTACGTGCTATCGAAAGGGTTTGCACCGTAATGGCAAGGGAAGATTGAGTTGAGCATGAAAACATAATAGACAACTTATTTGTGGAGGCAAAATGAACTATAAAAAGATCGGAATATTCCTCACTTTTATTCTATTTCTTGGGCTTCTGTTTTGCCCTCCTTCCTATTCTTACAAATGTTATTACAAGGGTACTGCAAGATCGGGGGCAGGGAACATTATCACGGGTGCGACGGTAAGCCTGTTCCTTGCGGGGACAACCATACCGGCGAAAATGTACACGACATTAACGGGAACTACTGCCGTATACTCAACCACAAGTTCAACCACCGATGGTTCCTTTGACCTATACGTTTCCCGATTCGATTACGACAGCGACCAGAAGTTTAAGATCGTCATCGGTAAGACGGGCTATACCTCTGTCACCTTTGATGATGTGGATATTCATTCTATCATGCTTGGAACTTACACGGTAAGTGCCAACACAACGGTTACAACAAATCTATCCATACCAAAGAGGGTTATTTATAATATCAACACTGGTGTAACATTGACACTCTCCGGCCCTGTCAAACATGAAGGGCAGATAACGGGACTTGGTAATCTCGCTATTGCAAACCTGTTTGAGGGTAACGGTGGCACCATAGCCAATTCTGGTACGATAGCCTTTACCGTTCAGCCAGAGATTGGGTTATACCAGATATTCACAGGTACGGGTACGGTGTCGGGACTCAATGAAGCCCATCCCGAATGGTGGACGGCAAATACGATCCCTGGTACTACCGATATGACAACCGCCTTCAGCCATGCTGCGGCAAGTGTGGCAAGTTATAGTTATGCTCCTACAGGAACGTACTACACGGGATATGCCGGAAAGGTAAAGTTGTCTCCAACCGTTTACAATCTCACGGATACACCTACGGGATGGAGCGGATATGCCCAGATAGAATCCGACAGGGCCGTGGTCACTCAGGCAACCGCAACGAAAGACATCTTTGATTTCTCAAATGGCTTTCAGGTCAGCGTCAAGGGGCCGCTGATTCTGATAGGCGGGAAACGTCAGATCAGGATGGGGAACAACAATCTGGAATTATCCACTCTGACTCTGGACAAGGTTTACTTCAATAGTAATAACACGAATTACGCTCTGCAGACATATCTGGTTGCCCCTGCCACGAACCTCTCTATGATGGTGACACTCAATGATTGTCATTTTAATGATGTTTATCAAGTAGTCTATAACGAAAGTGGGTCAACATTCAGATTCAATAATGGGTGGGTAGAACTTGGATATATTGATTTAACGAATAGAGCTGCCTTTGTCAACAAGGGTACGATGTATCTTAACGGAATGTATGGAGTACCAAATGCTAGTCTTACCCCAACAGGTTCAAGATGGGTAGATAACTATGGAGACTTCTATGCCACAAAGTCTCGCTTTGGTGGTGAGGGAGGAGGGTATCCAATCGTCTATCAGTACGGCGAAACACGATATGCTCATGTCGGAGGTGGGGTAGTCAGCATAGAAAACTCTGCCTTGGATTGCGGAAATCCCATAGTGGAAAATACCATTGTCCGATTAATGAGCGGTATCCCTTCGCGGATTAGCATACGGAATAACGATTGGATCACTAAAGACTCTACTGACTTCATAAAGATTGATTCCAGTTTTAATATAGCTGCTTGTCTTGCCACATTGGCTGCCTCTGACCAATGCTTTATTGATGTTGCCAACAACTCTTCTCAGGTTCCTCTTGAAACAATCGGGCTACCCTCTGCTTTGATAAACACAGACAAGAACAAGGTCATTGTCAATGAGCCATTTAAATACTACGCAAGTGGCCTGAATAAGACGCTCATGCACTTTGACGGAGTCAACGCTTCAACGGTAATGAGCAACGAATATCTATCATATTGGGCCACGAAAGGAAAGGCCACTTTGTCAACAACTGCCCCCCGTTTCGGAGCATCAGCGTTGTACTTGCCTGATTCGACAAGCTACCTTTCTTCGACGGCTTACGCCAGTTTTGGGGGAGCGTTTACCATTGAGTTTTGGTTTCATTTGACGGATGTCTCTACTGCTAATCAGGTCATATACAAGGGTTATAACGCAGGCGGTTACGGGGTCTATCTATATTATAACTCTGTTTCTGATAAGAAATTGAGACTGAGTGTGTCATCGAATGGAACTACATGGGATGTGGTAAGTGCTGTGGCGGGTTCGTACACAAGCTGGGTTAATGGCACATGGTATAAGCTCACCATCGAATTTACCGGTTCTCGATATTCAGTGTATGAGGGCATTGCTGGGGGGACGGCGGTCACTGAAGACATCGGGGTTACATCAAGCTCGGTTCCTTGCGCCATTACGACAATGACAATAGGTGCTCCTACATCGTCTATGCTAGGCGGCATCGACGAGTTCAGAATGTTGTTGAACGATTACAGGTATGGGACAATATTCATTCCTGAGATACAGAAATTTAGCGTCGATTAGGAGGGGTACGGTGAAAAAATATCTTTTAATGCTCATACTTACTAATCCGGTTATTAGTGGTCTCACACGTGACACTCGCAAAACACCTTTTTAAAAGGTTTTTCATATACTGTCATATGGTTTTACTTATAACCTCCTTAGTTAAGAGGCAAAACCGGACTTATCCAAGTTCAAGCTAGTCGCTTCGTGGGTAACGTTGCTATCGGCTGCTTCCTGAGATCGCGACCCACCAGGGCTTCCGAACCCATGAAAAATTTAAGTGGTATTCGATTGTCGAACAAACCATTCTACCCCTGAAATCTGCCGAAGATTAGAGGATAATGGATTTGTGGGTGGGGCATATCGGGCGTTGTACGGCTGATAAAGAGTCGCTCTTGGTTGCGGCAGCCGGAACCACCGATCTTAGCCCTCGACACGGGTGTGTCAAGATAGAATACGTCACTTTTGTCGAATAACCGTCTATTCTTCGACAATTTCGTCACGCAAATGGCCAGTATCATGGGCATGAAGGTTGCGCGATGCGTGCTGAAGAGCCTAATTCAAACATAACGACCACTGTGGCACGCTCGTTGCAATCAACATGGTATCGCACAAGGTCGATGGTCAAGGGACCATCCAGCAAGTCTAATACCCGAATCACGCTCACGGTGGGACGGCCGGGAAGAAGGTTGCAACAGCGGAGAGATCGATGAAACGAACAGGCGGAATTGTAGCGCTAGTTATAACGATCGCGATGATTGTCGCCGTGGTGTGGTGGATGCATGTCAGAGGTGAAAAACGTTCTGTCTTTCGTACCGCTCCGCTTAGCCGGGGCGATATTGTGGCCACCATAAGCGCCACAGGCACAGTGGAACCGATAACGGTTGTTGATGTGGGGGCCCAGGTTGGAGGCTTGATAAAGAGTTTTGGCAGGGATGAAAAGGGGAACACCGTTGATTATGGTTCAACAGTAAAGAAAGGAGGAATGGTTGCGGAGATCGACGATTCGCTTTACGTGGCTGCGGTCAAGACCGCTGAGGCCCAGGTG
This sequence comes from uncultured delta proteobacterium, assembly GCA_963754785.1. Taxonomy (GTDB): domain Bacteria; phylum Desulfobacterota; class Syntrophorhabdia; order Syntrophorhabdales; family Syntrophorhabdaceae; genus PNOF01. The sequence continues at coordinate 30,220 of CAVWHH010000035.1, forward strand.
GAACAGGCGAAGGCCAACATAACAAGTGCCGAAGCAAATGTACTCCAAATGAAAGCGAACCTGTTTCACGCAGAGCAGGATTGGGACCGTGCCCAGAAGCTTGGACCCTCTGATGCGCTTTCTCAGAGTGCTTACGATCAGTATCGGGCCAACTACGAAGTGGCGAAGGCTAATATGGCTGCATCAAATGCAGCCGTGGAGCAGACGAAGGCGGCGCTTTCTCAGGCCAAGGCCAACCTCAATACTGCACGAATCAATCTGGGATACTGTGTCATCAGAACACCGATTAGAGGTGTAATTGTTGATCGGCGAGTCAACGTCGGCCAGACCGTCGTTTCCAGCCTGAATACCCCGAGTCTTTTCCTCATAGCCCAAGACCTCAAGCGCATTCAGGTTTGGGCCGCCGTCAATGAGGCTGACGTGGGAAGCATTTCTCCGGGTCAGCCTGTGACGTTTACCGTAGACGCTCTTCCCGGGCTCGTATTCCATGGGCAGGTCGGCAAAATCAGGCTTAACGCGACCATGTCGCAAAACGTTGTCACCTACACTGTGGAAGTTAATACTGACAATAAAGACGGTAAGCTTCTGCCCTATCTGACTGCCAATGTGAAATTCACCGTGGGACATCGGCAAAACGTTCTGCTCGTTCCAAATGCGGCCCTTCGCTGGCTGCCTCGGCCGAACCAGATTGCACCCGTAGCGGGACAGTCTAGCCGCACCAGGGGAGGTCGATTCGGGCAGGGAAATGGTGCTAGCGCAGGAGATGTCCCTTCCGAGATGAGTGGGATCGTCTGGGTGGAGCAGGACAGATTGGTCATGCCGATCCATGTGAAAACAGGGCTCACTGACGGTACCATGACCGAGGTAGAAGGTCGTAATCTGACCGACGGCATGCGTGTGGTCGTAGGCGAACTGGATCACGCAACCGAAACAGGTTCGACCGCAGATTCAAACCCGTTCGCTCCCCAGATGCCGCACGGACAGCGACAAGGTCAAGGTTCAGGCGGCCGTCGGTAAGCTGGCAGAGGGATCCATGGAACTAATCGAAGCTCACGACATCCGTAAAACGTATCGTCTTGGCGAGGTGGACCTTCCTGTGCTCAAAGGCATATCGCTTTCCGTTTCCCGGGGTGAGATGGTTGCGCTGACGGGTGCGAGCGGCTCGGGCAAGAGCACGTTGATGCATATCCTCGGATGCCTTGACCACCCGACGTCTGGCGTCTATTGGCTCGATGGCCGGGAGGTTTCCTCGGGTACGGCCAAGGAGCACGCCCGGCTGCGGAATCACATGATCGGATTCGTTTTTCAGAGTTTCAATCTTCTCTCACGGACAACAGCTCTGGAGAATGTCCTCATGCCACTCACGTACACAAAGGAGGATCTGAATAAAAACCAGATGAAAGAGCGGGCAGCGGGACTGTTGAAAAAGGTGGGTCTTGAAGACCGCATCGATCATCAGCCCTCGCAGCTGTCAGGTGGTGAACAACAACGCGTGGCGATAGCGAGGGCCCTGATAAACCACCCCCACGTACTCCTTGCGGACGAACCCACGGGCAATCTCGATTCGCGTACGAGCGAAGAAATCCTCGAGATGCTGCAATATCTCAATCAGGATGAAGGCATCACCATCATCCTTGTCACCCATGATCCCATCGTGGCGCAGTATACGAAGCGAATCATCCACATCAAAGACGGGCTTATCGAAGACAATATTCGGTCACATCAGGAGCACACACCGTGAAATGGTACCGTGTCCTCAAGACGGCCCTTGGCGCGCTCAGGCGGAATATAATGCGGGCGGTGCTTACCACGCTCGGTATTGTAATCGGCATCGCCGCGGTAATCGCCATGATGGAGATAGGCAATGGGGCATCCATCGCCATTCAGCGTACCATGGCTACCATGGGCGCCAACACGCTCGTGATCCTGCCTGCAGCAGCCTCCATCGCGGGTGTGAATCAAGGGATGGGCAGCATGATGACGCTTACACCGCAGGATGCCGAGAGTATCGGCAAAGAATGTCCAGCTGTAGCAAGCTCGGCCCCTATCGTCCGTGCGCGCACTCAGGTAGTTTTTGGCAATCGGAACTGGGTGCCCACCTATATGTACGGCACCACCCCAGAATATCTGCAAGCCCGTGAATGGACCGACCTGGACGAGGGCGAGGCGTTTACCGAGCATGAGGTTCGCAACGCCAGCAAGGTCTGCATAGTGGGCCAGACTATTATGAACGAGCTGTTCGGTGGGCAATCGCCGATTGGTAAAGAAATCCGCATCCGGAATGTTGCCTTTACCATCATCGGCGTGTTGCAGAGAAAAGGCGCGAATGTGATGGGCATGGACCAGGATGATGTTGTTTTGGCACCGTGGACCAGCATTAAATACCGGGTTGTGGCTGCATCACTTTCAGGCGGTAATCAGAGCTCAGCTACAGCGAGCACCAACACGGTTAATACACTCGATCAGATCTATCCGGAAATCCAACAAAACCTTTACTCGGTTGCCTCGAATACCGAGCAGGCCGACACCCCCCAGCCTATCCGTTTCACCAACGTAGACCAAATCTTGATTGGAGCCCGTTCTGCCGCCGATATTCCCGCAGCGATCCAGCAGATAACGACCGTGCTCCGCGAGCGGCACCATCTCAAGATAGCTGACACAGATGATTTTATGATCCGGGACATGACCGAGATCACTAAGGCGATGAGTTCCACTGCGGACCTGATGACAAAGCTGCTCCTGTGCGTGGCCATGATCTCACTTGTTGTCGGCGGGGTTGGCATCATGAATATCATGCTCGTATCGGTCACTGAGCGTACCCACGAAATCGGCCTGAGGATGGCGGTCGGAGCTGAGCCTGCCGATATCCTCAGGCAGTTTCTCACGGAAGCGGTGGTCCTCTGTCTCCTTGGGGGAACGATGGGCATCGTATTAGGACGGTGCAGTTCGTACGTGGTCTCCGCAGTGCTCCACTGGCCAACCGCTGTCTCCGCCGGGGCCATCGTGGCAGCCGTGGTTGTGTCCGCGAGCGTGGGCGTTATTTTCGGTTTTTACCCTGCATGGAAGGCATCGCGCCTCGATCCGATCGAGGCGCTTCGGTATGAATGAGTTGCTGATGAAGATAAAGGAACAGAAACACTTGATCCTAGTTGGGGCACTTGGTATGGTTGCGTTGCTACTAAGCGGGTGCATGAGCGGCCCGAATTATCACAGGCCGCAGCTGGTATCACTCCCCCGCACATGGGTCGGCGTGGAGGGAACCGGTCAACCGTCAGTCGTGACGGCGGAGCAGGCGGACCTCACGGGGTGGTGGAGGCAGTTCAATGATCCGATGCTAACCGCGCTGGTTGATGAGGCTCTCAAGGCGAATCTTGATCTTGCGCTCGCTGAAGCTCGTCTGCGCCAGGCCCGCGCGATGCGAGGTGTGGCCGTGGGAGGTCTGTGGCCGTCAGCCACCGGATCCGGCAGTTACCAGCGAGTACACGCGGTGGCGGGCACATCAGGGAACGGTTCCCAAGATCTTTACGAGGCTGGACTGGATGCGCTATGGGAGCTCGACATATTTGGTGGCGTGCGGCGTGCAGTCGAATCGGCGACCGCAAACATCGAGGCCGCGGTTGAAAACCTTCGAGACGCACAGGTAAGCCTTATCGCAGAAGTGGCACTCAACTATGTTCAACTGCGCGGTTACCAACAGGAAATCGTGATTGCGCAAAACAACCTGAAAGCACAACAGCACACCGCCGATATCACGCATAAGTTATACAATGTCGGATTCAACAGTGGTCTCGATATGGCAAATGCGGACAGCAACGTTGCAACCACCGAATCTCAAATACCCGTATTTGAAACCGAAGCGCAACAATCCATCTACACATTGAGCGTGCTATTGGCCCGGCCTCCGGGGGATTTGCTGGCGCAGTTGTCGCCCGTAGATAACCTGCCCCGTATCCCAGCGCAGATCCCCGCGGGTATACCATCGGATTTGCTCCGCCGCCGACCCGACATTCGAGAGGCCGAAGCCCAGCTCCACAGCGCCACTGCCCAGATCGGTGTTGCCGTGGCTGAGCTTTTTCCCAGCTTTTCCCTCACGGGAGAGTTGGGTTGGGAAAGCAACGCGCTCCATTCGTGGTTCACGCAAACGAATCGCTCGTGGGGAACTGGTCCCTCAGCGACGTGGGGCATTTTCGAGGGTGGGGCAGTGGTATCAAATATTCACGTCCAGGAGGCGCTGAGGGACCAGGCCTTGATTACGTACCAGAAAACGGTGCTTGGAGCTCTGCAGGACGTGGAGAACGCACTCATTGCATTTTCCAAAGAGCAGCAACACCGTAAAGTACTTAATGATGCTGTTGTGTTCAACGGCAAGGCCGTGGACCTATCCCTGCAGCTCTACGCGGGAGGCCAGACCGATTTTCTCAACGTGCTTAATGCCCAGCGTTCGCTCTACTCTTCCCAGGATGCGTTGGTGCAGAGCGAGCGCAGCATCGTCACTGATCTCATCGCCCTTTACAAGGCCCTGGGCGGTGGGTGGAAAGTCGTGCCGGAAGCCAATAACTCACACGAAAATGCAGAATGACAATAGATCCTGCGACAGTTTTGTACCTGTCGGGCGCTGATGACAAAGAAATTTATCAATATCCCTATGTGCCGTTTTGTGAGAATTCATTATTCCGTTTTTGTCATATCTGTCCGACACTGGATGAGAGAATAAACAGATGGGCGGTCCATTTTTTGTAAGAGTTTCACGATTTGTCAGGAAACTTTCATTTCGTTACAATATTGGGAATAAACCATTAAGGAAGAGACTTCCGGCTATACACAGTTTGAATTGCGATATCATTTGCCATTGTGAAACATAATTTTGTGACAAGAAGGAGCATTGCTATGAAAAGAAAGAATACCTTTTTTGTTGTCAGCATTATTGGCACTCTTTTCCTCACATCCGGCCTATCGTACGCTGTTCGTCAGGCCGACTTGGACAAACTCCTGGCAACAAAACGCTGTGTTTGGTGTGATCTGAGTGATGCTGACCTCTCCGGTGCACAGCTTTCCGGTGCCACTCTATCAAACTCAAGCCTTTCCGGTGCACAGCTTTCCGGTGCTGATCTGTCGAACACAAATCTCTCCGGAGCCATTCTATCACATACGAATCTCTCCAATGCCAAACTCTCAGGTGCTTATTTACATGGTGCCTACTTACGGGATGCGAATCTTTGCGGGGCCAAGCTGAACAACTCTAATTTGTTGGATGCAAATCTGACCGATGCTGACCTGACCGATGCAAATCTCTCCGGAGCCACCTGGCAAGATGGGAAGAAATGCGAAGAGGGATCGATAAAAGTATGTAAAAGCGGTGGTTCGGATCACAACACGGGCAGGAGCGGTCGTCCCGGTGCAGGCATGGGCAGGCGCGGCCCTTGACATAACGGAGAGGAGGTGACAAATCATTCCGGGCTGGTACGTGGCACATTTGTTCGCAAATCCTTAAGTTTCATCATTATTCGAGATCAATTTGTCGTGGATGCCTTTCTCACACACATACCGCTTCCTGCTGTATCTCCTACAAGCCGCTTTTATAGCATAGACACTGAACGTAACAAACGAGAGGTTTCGAAAACATTCCATGTCTTTTCTGGTAATCGTTGACGATATCCGTAAAGAAAGCAGTACCTTTGTTGCTGGTATTACGTACCAAAAACCAATTCCATGGCTTTCAATATTGTTTTTTCAATATACCAAGAACATGCTATTAGAAAAGCGGAAATTGCCAACACGGTATATTAAATTGTGATCATAGAAACGGAGTGGTTCAGTTGAGTCACCTTACCATCCCGATGTCATATCCGAGCTTTGCTTCCTTTTCTCTCAGTCTGGCGATGGCCCTCCGGAAACGCCTGTACCTTTTTGCAGCCTCGATGATAAGAAGAGCTCCGAGGATGATGAACAAAACGCCGAAGCAAAAATACAAGGCACCAACAAGGAACTTCATTATCACCAAGCCGACAGAACAGAATGCGAGGCCTGTCTGCATATAGGAATGCATGGTCCTCTCCCTTGAGAGAAACGTTTGTTCCTCGGCAAGGAGGATTGCTATGTCGTCATTTCTGTCCATCTCGGGCCACCTCCGATCAAAGAATAATACGAAAAAGGAGTCCAAGCAGTCAATAGAAAAAACTGTTTGCTTAATCGACAACGCTGTATTACGTCTATATTCTTGAAGACCTCGCCCAACTGGATGATTATAGGTGACGTTTCGGCATTATTGTCGCAACCCTTGGTACTTGTCCAGGGAAAACAAAAGTATTATACTACTAGAGTGTACCGACCGTACCGGCTTGGGTGCACAAGACGGTGTGAAACGATGGACAGTAATTACGATATGGCCGACGAGCAAGAAAGTGTGCACCGTCCTAGCCATCTGTTCTCTCGTCGTCAGATTTTAAAACTGGGCGGCATTTCAATTGTGGGGGCATCAGCGTTCGCTCCTCTTCTGGCTCGAAGTACAACAAAGCCCCTGATCATTATGGAGAAGGCCCAAGGTATCGTGATCGCAGACCCGGCGACATGTGTGGGATGCGGTCGTTGTGAACTGGCGTGCACTGAATTCAATGATGGCAAAGCTGCGCCGACGCTATCGAGGATTAAAGTTGACCGTAACGCCAACTTTGGGTCCGACGATCTTTTTGCGTGGCGTGAAGGCCAGGGCGTCTGGGGAAACGGCCTGATCGTCCAGGATCTCTGTAAACAATGTCCTCACCCTGTCCCTTGTGCGGACATCTGCCCGGAGGATGCTATTGTGGTAGCCCCTTCGACCGGTGCGCGAATGATCAACATGGACAGATGCACAGGCTGCAAGATCTGCCTGAAGGCGTGCCCGTGGGAGATGATCTCCTTTGACTCGGAGTCTCGCAAGGCGACCAAGTGCCATCTGTGCAACGGAAAACCGAAATGCGTCGAGGCGTGTCCTGCCGACTCGCTCAGCTACGTACCCTGGCGTGATTTGACGGGCAAGATACCTCCTCGTATTGTTGCCACAGCGCGGCCACAGGGTGACAGAGCCACCGCCTGTTTTGAATGTCATCTGCCCGGTCGACGGAAGAATGCGAGCCTGGGTACCCGGATGTCTCTGGGGGGAACGAAACCGGGTGTATTGTCCTTTAGACCCGACTCTGCCTTGAGCTGGATCGATCGGCTGGGCACTATTTTCCTGCCCGTGGTGGTACTTGCGGTAATAGCGCATGCGGCGGTACGGGCCATGGTCAAACGATGAAAAGAACCTATCTCCATCCCCTGCCGCTGAGGGTGTGGCATTGGGTCAACGCGCTTGTCGTCACACTTCTCCTTATTACCGGTATTCAACTTCGTGTGGCTGGGATTCCTGGCTTGCCACCCCACAGCACTGTGCTCATCATTCATAAATATGCAGGCTGGGTAATGGTCGCCTCCTGGGTCGTCTGGCTGATCTACAGTCTTGCAAGTAATCATCTGGGCCGCCACTACAAGCTGAAAAGAGGGGATATCGATGGGATTTTCAGTCAAACGAAATTTTACATCTGGGCTACCTTCAAAGGAGAGGAGAATCCTTTCCGGCCATCGCCCGACGAGAAATTTAACCCTCTCCAGAAGCTCGCGTACGGCGCCACTATGTGCATCCTGACCCCGGTTCTCATGATCACTGGCCTTCTCTTCAGCGATGTATTGTCCGTCCGCAAATATATTCTGCTCTGGAACATCGCAAAGTTCCTTGATGCCGCCCACACCATTGGGGCGTATCTGTTCGCCCTCTTCTTTGTTGTCCATGTTTACATGTCGACGTTCGGTCGAACGCCTTTTTCCCACATAAAGGCAATGATCGTGGGCTACGAGGAGGAGACCGATGGGTCTGGGGAGGGCGACGCGCAATACCTTGTGCCCGGCTCGCACTCTGAAACAGGAACCGCTGATGCTTAAACCTTTCCCTGCTGAATCGCTCGGCCGTCTATGCACTCTGAGTCCTTGCATCAGGTGGGTAACACGATATTTCTCCCCATTGCCGCGACGTCTTTGGTCATTGCAAAAAACCTTGTGCTATCAAGCTTACAGCACAGAATTAGAAAGGAGAGAAGAATGATGGCGACCAAATACGGAGGCTGGGCTGGCAAAATCCTCCATGTCGATCTATCGACGGGCCGCATCTGGACTGGCGATACGATAGAGCAGTATAAGGACTATCTGGGCGGAACCGGGATAGGCTACAAGGTGATGTGGGACGAGGTACCTGCGGGGACAAAACCTCACGACCCAGACAACAGGATCATATTCGCCGTCGGACCGCTGGCCGGGACCGGTGCGCCCTGTAATGGTCGCACTGCCATCACCACGCTGTGGCCGACCTGCTGGCCGCAATCTCTGGTCGCGACAGGGCACATGGGCGGGCAGTTTGCCGTCAAACTGAAATATGCGGGATACGACGCGATTGTCATCAAGGGCAGGGCAGACCGCCCTGTCTGGCTGTCGATCGTAGACCAACAGGTGGAGATCCAGGACGCGCTCCGTCTCTGGGGTCAGGGTATTCGTCGGACCGCCCTTGCGATCTCGCAGATCCTGGGGCCCGAGGCGGTGGTGGCCGCCATCGGTCCGGCGGGTGAAAACCTGGTTCCCCTGTCCAATGTCATGAACTCAGTTTCTCACTCAGCCGGTGGAATAGGTTCGGTGATGGGTTCCAAAAACCTCAAGGCCATTGGCATTGTTGGCACCGGCAAAGTCCGGATTGCAGGCGACAGGGAACAATGGGAAAAGCTGATCAAGTACCATCTTTCATTGCTTGGAGCGAATAATCAACACGTCGTGCCAAGCGAGCCGCAGCCGTGGGCGGAGTTCTACGACCCGAGCACGCGCTGGAAAGGCGGCAAGGGGCGTGTGTGGGGCGCGGCTCCTCGTCCCATCGCAACAGGGACGTGCGAACCCCACGACCTGAACCGGATTGCGTACCGAACGAACAGTGCGGCATTCTTCCTCGGTGACATCGCGTGGCAGTACACCGTTCGTGGGGGAGGTTGTACAAGCTGCCCCATCAGGTGCCACACCATGATCAAGGTCCCATCCGTGTCAGTGAAATACGGTATCCCCGACGTGGGGCAGAATACCTGCACCGGCCTCGTTTTCGGCCGCTCCTTTTTCAAGAAATTCTCCGATGGGCCAAGGGGCCAGACCAACCTCGAGGCCTGTATGGTGGGCATGCATCTGGCCGATGACCTCGGCATCTGGTGTAACTATGGCCAGTTGCAGCGCGATTTCCAGAAGCTTTACTATGATGGTTTCATAAGAAAGAAGCTGGGCGAGACCGAGTTCAGGAGCTACAGGTGGGACAAATATGAGAAAGGGGATCCGTCGTTTCTCTTCGAGCTCCTTCCCCGGATTGCCGCGAAAGACGGGGAATTGGCCATTGCACTCGGCCTGGGCACGGGGTATCTTCTCGACCGTTGGGCCATACCCGAAGAGACGTGGAGTAAGGATCATAACGTGGCCTATTGGAAAATGGGGCATCCGAAGCACCATTCTTCCGAAGACGCCGGTCAGTGCGGAGTCCTGATCAATCTGCAGTATAACCGGGATCCTCAGTGCCACTCGCATGTGAACTTTGTTCGGAACGGCCTGCCGTTATCGTTGCAGAAGCGCTTGGCCACCGAAACCTGGGGTTCGCCCGATGCAGTGGACGCCGTAGGGGCGTATACACCCATGCATTCGTCGAAGGCCATGATGGCAAAGTGGTCAGTGCTTCGCAAGGAACTGCACGACTCGCTTTCCCTCTGCAACTGGCAGGGTCCCTGGATAGCCTCACCGTTAAAGGAGCGCGGCTACCGAGGTGATAACTCCATCGAGTCGATGCTTTACAGTCTCGCCACGGGAGACAAGAAAGACCGCCAGGAACTGGACCAGGTGGCGGAGCGGATCTTTGTCCTCCATCGGGCGCTGACGATACGGGACATGAAAACGAGAGAGATGCGACTACGGCACGATTTGATTCCTGAATGGGTCTTTGAAGATCCATCGGGCAAGGCACCCTTTTCGAAGGGAACGATACGGATGGATCGAAAGGACATACAGGTGGCCATCGACATGTTCTACAGGGAGATGGGATGGGATAGAACCACTGGTGCGCCGACTTTCAAAGTATACCAAAGAGTCGGGCTCGAGAAGGTGGCCGCCGAGTTGGGCAGACGAAATCTCCTGCCCGATGTAGCGTAGTTATTAAGAGTGGGAAACGCGATGAATCGGAACGTCACGAACCAAGAAGCAGCGGTGGCCGATGTAATTGCGGTCCTGATTCGTCAATGCAGTAAATCAGGGCGTCTGATTTCGGAACCTGAGCTTCGTCGGCAGTTCATCGAAGAGCACGGACTGCCCTTCGCGGACCGGGATGCGGCCGATATACCCTCGACGCTTGCAATGGCCCTTCAACACTATGATGATTTACATGAGCTGCCATCGGACGATGGTGCTCCCTATTACTATTCCTCACAAGGAATGACCCAGACATACGCCTTGATGCTCTTGCAAAAAATGGGTGACCCGGTTCGTCTCATTGCCGAAGTTATCCGCCAAAACTCCGCTTCCTATCCGAGACCGGTTCCGTTAGATATGTTCATCCATCCGCCCTTCGACCTCACACGCGAACAGGTCGTAGACTGTCTGCACCGGATGACCGTCGACAAAGAGTATCTGGATATCGCCTCCATCACAACATCGGCATCCACCATATTCCTCTATTCGACTCTCCACCTGGAGCCTGAACATGCTTCTATGCTCGCAGAGTGGTTTGACGTGGGCCAACTGGAGAACCCCTGAGCTGGTCCCCTTCTCGTTTGACAACCTATGCGGGTTCCCGGTGAGCCGAAGATGGATTGTGATCGGTAACACGAGACAACTGAATGCGACGAGTATGTTGGGAGCTTCCTGTTGGCTTTATTGAAGCTCCTTCATTGGCTTGAATACAACCCGTCCTATCACCCTTTGGGTAACATTTTATATGAGGCAATTTGTCTGAATTCGCGCAATTGATTTTGTATCTTCCCACACTACTGTCGGTTTAACATAAAGTCGCCTGCAGTGTCTCATCGCTGATAGTTGAGCGATGTGAGGTATACAGGGTAAAGAAACCAATAAGACTCTGCCGGCCAAATAGTATTTCAAGGACAATTCTGCTCAACTGCAACAAGGACTAACCGTATTTCGTCTGGTACGTGATTAAGTCAAAAACAGGTAGTAGCATAGAGGCTGAAAGCCTTAACCCAAAAGTCTTCCGGTAGACGCAACATTTCTTGGAATATTCAACAGTGTCCAAAAGAAGAACGCTGCATATAAATGTCCTCTTTGAACGTAATCTTAAATTTGACGAACTTTGGGAACAATACTGATTGCAGCCTCTGTAACGAACCCCATACATAAAGGTAGTGTATCCACCTTGACTTTACTGTGGCCTATGAATAAATTGGAATAAAAGATATCAGGAGATGATTATGGATGAAATATTTGTCAAAAGAGTACGGGCGGCGGCCGTGGCCGGATGGTGGACCTTGCTAATCTCCTATTGTATTCTGCTGATCCAATGGCTTGCTTATTTGCTCATCTGGACAAGGCATCCGGCAGTAATGCTTTGCTTCGTGGGTGAAGGCGTTACATGGCCGGAAATTCGTACTATCTGGCTATGGGCAGTGGTGGCATATAAGCTCGGTGTCGGGATGATGCTGTTTATCGTCATCTGGCTGACACTCTGGGCAAGACAACTGGCAAAAAAATAGAATTGACAGTTGTGACGAAGCAGCTGTTTTCAGCAGGTACTTTTCCATGCCTCCTTCCATGTTGAAGAGGTTGAGCGGTGAGCATGACGGGGAATGAGGTTGCGACCCGGGTACTGGGGTTGGCTCCTCAACTTGACATTGGTTGTTTTGTTCCTATCTTATAGATGGAGAGCAAAAAAAACCCCTGGGCCAGTGATCTCACACGAGAGATGAAGGTCAAAGGAAGAAACGGAGGAGAAGCATGATTCCACAGATCAAAAGGATTCTGTATGCCACCGATCTTACGAAGAACTCGTCATATGCATTTTACTTTGCCACGAATCTGGCACGCAAACATGGTGCAAAGATTGTGATCCTCCACTGCATAGCGCCCATTTCCCCTGCCATTTACTATGAGATGGGCATTCCCGATGAAGACGGGACCCTGAAAAAGCTAAGAGAGCGGGAGAAAGAGGAGCATGTTGCCAAGATCAAGGAGTTGTTGCAACAATTCTGCCAGAACGTAGAGTCGGAGATTGGGTCTCCGTGCGTTCTCCTTGTCTCCGATATCATCGTTAGTGTGGGTTATCCCGTGGAAGAAATCCTAAGCACAGCGGATACGAAGGGGTGTGACATGATCGTCCTCGGGACCCACGGAAAGGGGTGGTTGAAACAGACCTTTCTCGGGAGTACTGCCAGTTCAGTGCTGGCGAGGTCCCGAAAACCAGTATTTGTTATCCCGCTTCCATCCGAAAAGAGCGGTATCGAGACAGATGCGCTCTGAGAAGTTGGCTCCGAGCTGTTATGGAATAGCAAGGCGAGCGTAAAACAGGTCAGGCAACAGAAAAAGGGAAGAGCAGGAGTGAATTAAGTGGAACAGTCAAGATAGTGAGGGACAGCGCCCCGGGGACGTGCCCGCCATGCCTTCCTTAACTATGAAGATTTCTCCTAGAATTGACCACGGAAAGCCAACTCTACCGATAACAGCCACATTTTGGGTAAGTTTATGATTACCATTAAATTTCAACTTTCAGCGAAAAATAATTGTTTGACATTATAATATTTTATGTTAAATTAAAAAAAAATAGTAATATACTGTCAGTTAGTCAATGAAATAGCTCATCGTTAGAAGATGAGGTTTCTCCGGGGGGGTAAATGACCAGCATATTTCGAAACATCAAGATCAATAATCAGTTGCTAAGGGATTTGTTGAGGGTTCTGCCTGTCTATCTTTATACCAAAGACAGAAATCATCGCTTTACTTACGTAAGCAGCAAATTCTCAACCTTGTTAGGTTTACAGAGACAAGATATCCTGAGAAAAACAATAAACGAAATTCTGAATAAATCAGCCATGGAAAAAAATGTCTTATATAAACACGATCAGAAGGTTCTTAAAACGGGCAAGCCGGTTCTCAGGGTTATCGAGTCTTTTCCGACACCAAATGGCAAGGTCCACGTCCGCTCCTGGAAGATCCCTCTGGCAGAACAAGAACAAGTAATCGGGATGCTCAACCTCTCACTAAACGTAACTGACGACGTTCTTTCTGAACAGCTTATGAGCCAGCAAATCATCCTGTTACAAACTATCATTGACGCAATTCCCCACCCCATATCCTATAAAGACTCTCGAGGCCGTTATCTTATCTTTAACCATGCCCTTGAGACTTCTCCTGCCATCGCCGGAAAGGAGATTCTCGGGAAAAACGCCCACGACCTTTTTACACCGTTCATGGCATCCTTCCATACAGCACAGGATTCCAAAGTTATGAAACGCCTTACGCCCATAACCTATCAGGATCCGATCAATGCCGATAATCCTGATCACTGCATTATTCACAAAAAAACACCATTTATCAATTCAAACGGTGATCCTGAAGGCATAATCTCTATCTCTATGATGGATGTGTCAAATACGGACACATCACGTGATATTATGCTTAGCCGTAACCTCTTCCTGAATCTCCTCATGGATCAAACGGATGAAGCCATCGTGTTGCTTGACGACGGCATAATAGTGGATTCCAACAGGCAAGCGCATACCTTTTTTGGTTGTGAAAAAAAGGATCTCCTCGGCAACGACATCATCGATTTTATGCCTGACTGTCAACTCGACAGTACAGCATGTCGGGAGCAATTCACCGAGCTCCTTGCCCTTGCCTACGATAAAAAACCGCAGGCCCTTGAATGGGTCTTTTCAAAAAGAGATCAAATCTCGTTTGTCGCCACGATCAGTATAGTGCCGATAGAACTCACGTACAAAAAGCTATGCATGCTCATCATCCGCGATGTATCAGAAAACAGAGAGAAAGCCTCCCAGTTGATGGCGTCCAGACATACGATCGATTCCATCATGGAGCTCAGCAGCGATGGCATGGCAGTCATGAAGGATGGCGTTGTTGTAAAGGCAAACAAGAAATTTCTCGAAATAATGAAATGTGATAATCTTTCTGAAATGCTCCTTGCCAAGAATATGCCTTTTTTTTGTAACGACAGTGGAATCACCAAAGACTTCCTCAGCCATATGGCTGCACTTGAAAGGCCCGCCCGGAATATAGAGTTCACAGCAGTTATAAACGGACAGTTCATGTTTTTTCAAATATCAGCCAACTCAATCGATTACTACGGTGAAGAATCGGTAATGGTTTGCGTGAAAGACATTACCGGATCAAAAGTTATTGTGGAGACCCTTACCAGAGAAAATTACAGACAACAGGAACTTACCGGCTATTCACTGGAGCCATTTTTTGAGGCATCTCCCGATGGAGACCTCACGTATCTCAACCAGGCAGCGAAAAGTCTTCTTAACCATAACGCTGGATGTACCACCACCCGACAAGCCAATATCCTTTCATTTATTTCCCCACTTGAGCACGAGCGCTTTCATTCACACATGCTGTCGCTACGAAAAGGAAAACAGAAAGGCGCTGTCCATTACACGGTTGTAAGGGCTGACGGCAGTACGTTCCCTATTGTCATTATGGCTGTTCCTGCCATTAATGCTGCCGGCAATACGTATATAAGGGGACTTATCAGGAATATCTCACAGATAAGAAGCCGCCAAGGAACCTCACAAATTCTACGAAAGCCTTTATCACACCGTCTTCGAAAACTCAGGGGCTGCAATTGCCATCGCGGAAAACAACCTTTCCTTTGCAAACGCCAACGCCTAGTTTAAACGTCTTTCCGGGCATACGAGATGGGAGTTCGCTTCGAGCTTAAATCTGGGGGACTTTATCAATCAAAAAACTCTGGACAAGATCAGGCACGTGCTTACGGATACACATGAGGATCTTTCTCGTTCCCTCTCTCTCGATGCGCTCTTTATATCCAATAAAGACAACAGGAGTCATGTACCCTTACCGTAACGGAGATTCTGCTTACAGGACAGCTCCTCATATCTGTCGTCGAAAATGTTGTCCAGTGTCCTCTTTACTTTTTGGACAGGATAAAAAAGTGGTGGGTTTCTGTGCCTAGGAGCCTGTCGGAGAAATAATACTCCAACTCTCCGTTAACATGACACCCTCAAACCATCAAGCTGTTGCTATCTTGAGGAAGAGACAAAGACATGAAAATTGAATATTCCACTGATGTGGAAGCCTTATATATGATTTTAAGATGCCAATATACAGAACACAAAAGAGGCAGCAGAGGGTGTCACAATAGACTTGGACGCAACAGGGGAAACCCTAGGTATAAAAATCCAGTTCATCCAGTTTTTGCGCACCTCCCACACTTGCGTGATGGCTCTCTTACGCCAAACGTTGACAGTTGAAGATTATTGAGGATCAAGCATTACCGTGTGAAAGAGATGATAACGCTTGAATCAACGAGGGGCCGTTATAAAGTCGATTGCATAAGTACCGCTGGCCTGAACATCCCTGGTTTAGAACACGAGGCTGCCTCCATTTTGACCTTTTAGCAAATATTCGGTACGTGAAGGCAATTGCTGCCTCTTCAACAAGAGTTGAAAAGCACCCAATTTTTACCCTGCAGAAGCTTCATCCGGTGGCGGTTCCCTCCGTTACAATTTTCTCCTCTCTCCTTACTCGTAATGTGAGAAGAAGTATCAGGGCAATAACGTAGCAAACCCCGTAATAAGCAAGCACGGCATTACTGCTGATGCTCTGCATATAACCGGCTCCAAAGCCTCCTAAAAAGCTACCAAAGGCATTACAGGAACTAATGATCGCCATTCCGACCGCAGCCGCTGACCCTGTAAGAGAAAGTCCCACCAATGCCCAGAATGGCGGCATCACGCTATAAACAGCAGCCACGCCAAGTATAATTCCTATCATCTTCACTACCGGACTTGGAGCCAGTGCGGCCAGAAGCAACCCCACAAGACCGCACGCGGCCGCGGCCGAAGTATGATACTTTCTTTCCCCTGTCTTATCTGAATGCCGCGACAATAGCACCATGATAGCAGCAGCAAATACCGGCGGGATCATCATCAGGAACCCCACCGAAGTGTTTGATGCCTTGGAAAAATCCTTGATGACCATTGGCAAGAAAAAGTTTATCCCGGATCCCGGGATTGCAAGAAATGCATAAATAATACCTAGTCTCCATGTTCTTAAGTTTGCAAAGATGTCTTTCAGTTTCAGATGTCTGGCTTCTTTTTTCTTTATATCCTCTTTTTTGAGTTCTTCTGTCAACCAACCCCTCTCTTCCTCGGCGAGCCACTTGGCTTCAGAAGGCCGGTCTGTAAGGTAGAATAGTGTACAGAAGCCGACAATAATAGCCGGTATGCCTTCTATCATGAATAACCAGCGCCAGCCTGAATAGCCAAAGAAATGTGCATGGTCCAGTATCCATCCAGCCACAGGTGCTCCAATGATTGTTGAAATCGGGATAGCTAAATAGAACAACGCAACAGCCTTAGCCCTTTCCCTTTGTGGAAGCCACAATGTGTAATAAAACATAACCCCAGGAAGAAACCCTGCTTCCATCATTCCGAGGAAGAAACGCACAGCGGCTATATGCAGGTAATTGTGTACAAACATTGCCAAGCACGTCACTATCCCCCAGGTAATCATTATACGGGCAAGCCACCTTCTTGCACCGTAACGATTGAGTAACATATTGCTCGGAATTTCAAAAAGGAAGTACGGGAGATAGAAAACAGAAGTCAGCGCTCCATACGCAACAGCTGATATTCCCAGATCCTTGTTCATTTCCAGTGCGGCATAGCCAAGATTTGTACGGTCGATATAGGCAATAAAGAACAGCAAACAGACATACGGTGCCAAACGCCATTTTACCTTGCTAAGTGTCCTTTCTTCAATGGTATCCATTTGACTCATAAAACCCTCCTTGCTTTTGGGTCACAGAATGGTCTCCCTCACTTTTCAAGGGAGGTCTCAGCGAACTGAGAGCAAAGGCCGCAGCTCTCGTACGTTTCTCACTTTTTCCAGATTCCATATGGCATCAATCAGCTTTTGCGAGCGATCCTCTCCCAAGACAGGCACCAGCAGTTTGCTGCTTTTCTCAGCTACCTCTTCTGTGGTCATAGGATTTCCCGCCGATCCACGGGCGCTTACCACATGCTCCCTGAACTTAGCCCCGTCTCTGGTTACGACCTCAACGATGCCCTGTCGCGGAATCTTGGCGGCCCCTAGTTCAGCATCCTCCACTAAGGTGACCCGGTTTTTCACATCAACTACCGCAGGATCACTCATACGATCATAAGAATGGGCCGCCTCAAAGGTCAAATCTCCGTCTAGCAAGGTGACCGCCAATATATACTGGAGGTTAACGTCAGGCATGGTTCGGTTATCGACTACGTGCGCTACATTGCTCGGCAGAAGGGCGGTGATGCTTTGGACATCTTTCGCTGTGAGACCGTTCTTTTTCTTGAGTATCATAAGGGCATCCACCGGAGACTGTATGGGCAAACCCACAGAATAATGTTTGATGGTTGTCAACATGATTTGATATTCGCTGCCCAGGCCCTTGAGCATGAGCTCGGGCTTGGGGTCAGGGGAAAAGGCATCGAAAAAATTATGCTCACCGCTGAATGGATCACTGACTCCGGTGAAGCCTGACTGCATGAAGGTAACTGCCGTCACGCCATTTCGAGCCGGCATTCCACCAAACACGAAAGCCTTTTCTATATGTTCATAGTCTCGGTACCAGTAGAACAGACCCGAGGTTTGCTGGGCCGTATAAGACAATACATATCTCGTGAGTTTTTCGTTCAGGCGAGCTAGAGAAGCGGCTGCTGCCGCTGCCCCGAAACCGCAGCCGATGCTCGTCTCGGAACGATGCAGGCGGCGTATATTCTCTATACCAATGGAATAGTTAATACGACCACCGATGTCATAGCCCAGTATCACTGCCTTCAAGAAACTGAGGCCGTCTGCCCCCATCCTTTCCCCCATGGCCAGGGCAGCTGGCACTATCGCGCATCCGGGATGAAGCATGCAGATCGGGTCGGCATCATCCGTTTCATCCGCATGACCCATCATCCCGTTTACCATGGCCGCATTGACTGCCGAAGTGACTACTGAAGAGCCTGCAACCTGCGCTTCTTTGATTCCGCCCTGACTTTCCGCATACTTCATCGCCAGCCTGCCAGGCTTGAGATTGGAGCCTGAAACGCACGCAGCCAAGGTGTCCAGGATATGGTGTTTCGCCTTGCGCACCACCTCTGCAGGGATTTCTGCTTCACCGTTCCTCGATATGTAAGAGCTTACCTCTTCTATGACGTTTATCTCTGAATTTCCGTTTTTTCCCATAGTGTATTCCTCCCTTCTTTTAGCTCTGATACGACCAATCCCTGTATCTTGTAAATTTAAATCAGGCGCTCTGCCGTTTCCATCGTAAGAGCGCTAACCCCTGTCCTCATCCATGTTCTTATGTTTCACCAGAGAAAATGAATACCACGAAACAAATAATGTATCAAGTTGCCCTTCCGTAAACACCACAACCACTGACAAAACAAAAACAAGGATTTCTTGTACCATTTTTTTAAGGCATAATCATTGTCTTATTATGCTCAAATCGGTTTTGCTTATAGGGCACAATAAAAACACATATACTTCGTTAAAGAACCTTGACAAAAAGTCGAAAAACCATGACCAAACACCTCATTTCCTGCCGACAACCAAGCCACAATTGAAATGACGTATGTTTTTTTGAATTGCTGTGTTCATTGCTTTCAGGAAGGTATCCTGCGGCTGCTTGATCACCTATGAAGATTGACAATAGCGGCGATAATCAAAGGCGAAGATACAAGGTCCTCGAAGTTATCCCCCGACCCCTAGCCTTCAAAAGATCTTTGAGCCGAAAGGGCAGGGGCCACCGCTGATATTATGTCACTCCCCGCGGGCCTCGTTTCCCGGACCGCGGGTGGGTGAGAGATACTTTCAGGCTTACACGTAAATTACATGCAACACCTCAAGATATGCACGTAATTTACGTGTACAAATTGTTGTGGTCTTTACGCTATGAACATCTTAAATTCGCTTTCCAAAAGTAATACTCTAGCACCCCGATCATACATGGAGGCAGTTATTCGCGCAAAATTACAACCCGGAGAAATTGTCGCCCTTACGGTGCGGAAACACTGGCTTGTGTTGGTAAAACCCTTATTATACTTTTTTGGATCACTCATGTTGCCGGTCATCGGCAGCTATCAGCTTCTCGGTTTCGGATTCCTTCTTAAATCGGCCTTTCCTTATGCCCTTATTGCTTTCGGCTGCTATCTTCTGTACGCGATCCTCGACAGAAGGGTCAATATCTGGGTTGTAACAAATCAGCGGCTCGTCGATGAGTGGGGAATAGTAACCTATAATTCCAAAGAAAACTCGCTGGACAAAATCAATGATATCGAGGTCAAACAGACACTTGTCGGGAGAATGATGGGTTTTGGCGCCATATCAGTACAAACCGCCGCCAAAGAGGGCGAGACAATCATTGACTTTGTTGAAAATCCCCAGCTGTTGAAAGAAACCATCAACGCGCAGAAAGAAGGCTTTGGAAGCAGACAAAAAGACAGTATGCCCCAATTATTTGCGGGTCACGGTGTAAGAAATATGATGGCCTTCACCGTTCTTGTTCATGAAAGCATCAAACCGCCCTTTGCCGTGAATTGTCCCAACTGCGGTTTACAAATCAACATCGACTACACGCAACCCGCTTACGTGATCACCGAGACTATTCCCACGGCCGATAAGAGCGTTCAAGAACCTCCTTCCCCGAGTAAGCCTGCCTTTGACCCCTATGCCTGGAAGAAATAGTTGATCCACCATAGACATTACCACTTCCCCAGGGTGATTTCGTGCTGGTCTCATCACATAGGCATATCAAGCAGTTACTGATAGTTCTGGACAATTATCTCCTGATATGGTATGGTGGAACCAGAGGTTGTTTCATCGAGATTGTCAGGAGTGTGCATGTTGAACCTATCGGAAGTCGTTGTTCGACCCATTTGTCCTACTGAAGAACAGGATTATCAAAGCCTGATGGAAGCGTATCACTACCTGGGTTCTTTGCCCAAAATCGGGGAGACGCTGTGGTACGTGGCCTTATGGCAGGATGAATGGGTGGCCCTTGTCACCTTCTCCGCTGCAGCGTGGAAGTGTGCAGCACGGGATCGCTGGATCGGATGGAACTTCCGGCATCAGTATGATCGCCTGAAGCTGGTGGTGAACAACAGCCGTTTTTGTATTCTGCCCAACTGGCATGTTCCGAATCTGGGTTCCCGTGTGCTGGCGTTGTGTGAAAGAAGGCTCCTTTGTGACTGGCAGCAGCGTTTCGGCCATCCGGTACTGCTCCTTGAGACCTTTGTCGATCCAGAACGGTTCCGGGGAACGGTGTATAAGGCTGCAAACTGGATCCATGTGGGTGATAGCAAGGGCTTTCGCAGGGTTCAAAAGGGATACACCCCCCAGGGCTCGCCCAAAATGGTCTTCGTCAGGCCTTTACACCGCGATGCACAATCGCTTCTCTCCCAGGCCTCTCTTAACCCACCTTATCGTACAGGAGGTTCCAAAATTATGCTCAGAGCCGATACAATGTACTCCTTACCTCGTTTCTTTGCCGATATCCCTGATCCCCGCCGTTCCCAGGGACGACGCCATTATCTTCCCACGGTGCTCGCCATCACCGCAGCTGCAAGCCTCTGTGGAATGCGGGGCTACAAGGCGATGGCAGATTGGGCACATGGCCTGGGTCAGAAGGCCCGGGAGCGCTTCGGCTGCCGTATGGAAAACGGCCGGCGGGTCGTTCCCAGTGAGTCCATCATCCGTGATGTCCTCATCCGCATCGATCCTGCGCATCTTGATAGGGCGCTTCAACGCTGGAACGAAGCCTATGGGAAGGGAGATGAAAGCCTTGCCATAGACGGCAAGACCATGTGCAACGCCATCGATGTGCATGGTCAGGTCCACATCATGAGTGTCATTGGTCATGAGACAAAGACCTGCTACACCCAAAAAAAGTAGGCAGTCTTAGGGTAAGCAATGAAGAAGTCAAACGCACGAACGAGATCAAATGCGCCATCCCGCTCCTTGACGCCATCGCCATTAAGGGCAAGGACATCACCGCTGACGCCCTTCTGACTCAACGCGACATCGCCCACTACATTGTGGGGCGCAAGGCCCATTACCACTTCACCGTGAAGGGGAATCAACCCACACTCCTTCACGACCTTACCCTCTTCTTCAAAGACCGGCAGGAACCTGATTTCGTCGAGTGCGTGTCCGCTGATCACGGACGGATTGAGATTCGCCGCATATGGACCACCACCGGACTGAACGGTTACCTTGACTTTCCCCATGTGGGGCAGGCCTTCGTGATCGAACGGCAGCCCACGGAGAAAAAAAGTGGTAAACATGGCAGTGAGGTTGCATACGGCATCACCAGCCGAAGGCCCCACGAAGCCGATCCCGAACGTGTGCTCAAGACCAATCGCGGCCACTGGGCTATCGAGAGCTGTCACTACATGCTCGACTGGAACTATGATGAAGATCGCAGTCGGATACGCACCGGTCACGGCCCGGAGAACATCACAAGGCTGAGGCGGTTTGCCATTGGAGTGATCAAATCGAAAGGGGTACGGAGTGTCGCACAGAAAATGCGGGAACTGACTTTCAATGTTCGCATGGTTTTCGACTACTTGCGGATGACGGGGAACTCATGTGCATCTACACATGTTTGAGCGGAGAACAAATTTGCCGTGACCACTTCCCGTGTTCTCTTGACAATTTATCTTGGGGCGTTTAAGGTACTCAGACATTGCTACCCGCACACTGTCCATGTTTCTTTTTGTAATTCACGATCAAAGACAAAGGGCCGTGTACTGGATAAGCAAGTGAAGCAAAGTACCGAGTACTTCCTGTAAACCTCACCCAGTCACTCATAGAAAAGATCAACGATTACTATTGGAAATGAAGGTCTTGACCCTTATTTGCTCAAAGCAAGAAGAGAGGTGCCGGAGCGGGTATTTAATGTATTGAGAATCAAGAAAAGGCATCCGGAAAGAATGTCACTCTGTCAGAAGTTCTTAGATGCCGGCATACCAGTCATATCCCTGGTCTTCCCAGTAACCACCTTTTCCCCCGGCTATCCTGGACAAGTCTTCGACGATTTCAAGGCGCATAACATATTTCGCCATCTTGTAGCCAAGCTGCCGCTCCAGGCGTAAGCGAAGCGGTGCGCCGTTCTCGATGGGCAACGGTTTGTCGTTCAGTTCATAAGCGAGTATCGTCTGCGGGTGAAAAGCGTCTTCCAGGTCGATGCTCTCATAATAGAAAGAGCTGCCGTCTTCTTCCATCGGGTCTGCACAGTGGACAACGATATAACGGGCACTGGCTTTAAGATGTACCACTTCGAGCAGTGAGCCGAGGCGGGCCCCCTTCCACTTGCCTATGGCGCTCCACCCCTCGACGCAATCATGCCGGGTTATCTGGGTGCGGCTGGGAAGATCTCGAATTTCGGCGAGCGAAAGCGTCAGGGGCCGTTCAATGAGACCTCCTACCTCGAGGCGATAGTCCTTAAATCCGCTCGCTGCCAGTGCCCTATATGTTGGATTGTTCGGCATGGACGTCCCGTTGCTGCGGAATTGCGGTGACAGGTCGGCCGCCGGAAATTCCTGCGCCATTGCTTTTCGCCGCACAACGAGTCTTTGCGTCGTACGTGTCGCCTTTTCGCCGAGACCCAACACCCTGGGGAACCAGGTGGTTCCCGAAAGCCTTTCGCACCCGCCAAGCACCATCACGCCCGCGCCTGCAAGAAGGCGTGTGAGCAGACCACGCCGGGTGAGTTTGTCGTCATTACTCATGATCCGCCTCCGATTCGATCCTGTAGTATCCGGTAATCATCGAACGGAGATTGTTCCAGACGCCGCTGATAATTACCATAAACACATGAACGACCACGAAGAGCATGAGCGTCCAGGCCACAACGAAATGGATTGTCCTTATGGATTGCCGGCCAAAGAAGACATCCACCCAGCCGGGGTACAATGCGTCCAGCGCGGGTGACATACCCAGTCCCATCAGGATCATCAGGGGGAGAAGGAAAAAGATGACG
Source organism: uncultured delta proteobacterium (assembly GCA_963754785.1). Taxonomy (GTDB): domain Bacteria; phylum Desulfobacterota; class Syntrophorhabdia; order Syntrophorhabdales; family Syntrophorhabdaceae; genus PNOF01. Next base: position 53,519 of record CAVWHH010000035.1, read on the forward strand.
ATCAGATAGGTGCATTTCTGCAAAACGTTGTAGTGCTTGGCCGCCTCGCCTGTGGGATGTCGCAGGTGCAGATGATCGATGATCGATCGGCCTATCGAATGCCAATCCTGCCCCGTGGGAAGAAGATCGTGATGCAGATGCCTGCTCACGGTGGAGTACGTCACAAAGGTGACGCCGTTTATCACGAGCAGCCAGGCGGAGAAAAAGTGCCAGTGCCGAGCCATGGCAAGCCATTGGTATGCCGGTATGGTGATCCAGGACGGAAACCCGTGTTCGGTTAGTTCTCCTGAGGGTTCCCTGGAGGCACCAAGGAAGCCGGTTGTAGTGAAATCGTGGCCAAAGATGCGGGTGACGCCGGAGATTTCTCCGTTATCGTCCTCCTGGCCCCGGAGTTCCACGATGGGGGGAACACCCCTGTAAGACGACTTGCCCCAGTAGAGGGCAGGATGGGCGTTGAAAATATTGAGACCGCTCATCAGGAGTATGACAAGACAAATGGCATTGCACCAGTGCATAATGCGCACCGGCAGTGGATGCCTGTAATACAGGTATCCACGTGAAACGGAGCGGCTAAGAATTTTTCTCAGCCAGCCACCTATTGCCTTGTTTATCCGTTTTGCCATATGTCCCGCTCTCAGGATCCCGAGAGGGATTCCGGTGCGATATTCTTTTTTCTTCATGATTTGAATTGTAAGACACGCGAATCCACTTTTCCAGTAAATTACAGTGTTGTAAAGAAAAATCAATCGTGAAGCACGTACTGGCAGCGTACCTGGTTGACACGCCGGGTTACTGTGATTAGGTTCCTTTCGGGTAAAGGTTCTCCTTACCTGTCCTGAGCAAGATTGGGCCGTATGGGAAGGAATCCGGGAAGCACCCATAACACCGAGAAGGAACAGATGAAAAAGGTAGGCTGGCGCGTACCCGTGCGGTGCAGACGGGCTCCACTAGGTCGACGTGACCGTCATGTAGCTCATCGCTTGATGAATCGGGGTAGAGATGCGCAGTGATCGGTGCTCCTGATGAGTAACTGCTATAAAGGGATAAAGTTAATACCGTGCTTTCTCGCCCTGATGGCCATGTCGGTGTGCGCGGGCTTTGCCTTCGCAGCAGGTGCGGACGAGGCAGTCAGGGAAGGCCATCGGGCGCCATGTGTCTTACCCAAGCTGGCAATGCCCCCGACACCCGTAAAGATGCCCGGTTACGCGGAACTCGATCCGACGACCGGACTGCACGTCACAGGTACGATGCAGCAGATTGACATCGTGGGCTACCGGCTGGAGGTGGCAGGCAAGGTGAGCAATCCACTCAGCCTTACATACGATGAGCTCCGCTGTATGCCACGAACTGAGGCGCGCCCCACATTGGTATGCCCGGGCTTCTTCGAGGACACGGCAACCTGGGCGGGCACACCGCTCAAGTTTGTCCTCCAGTTAGCCAAAGTCCATACAGATGCAACCGGAGTTCGTTTGATCGGCGCCGACCATTATTCCGTGTCAATGTCGTTGGAAGCGGCCCGTGCCAGTGAAAACTTTCTTGCCTATGAATGGGAAGGAAAGGCGCTGCCCGCGCTGCATGGCTTTCCTGTCCGTGCCATATTCCCGGGATCAGAGGGCAGCCAATGGGTTAAATGGTTGGTCAAGATCGAGGTGTACTGACGGCTTTACCAAGGACAGGAGAATTCTCAACAGTGCGATTCTAGGTTCGTAAAGACTGTTTGTCAACATAGCCTTTTGTGATGGCACAAGTGTCAGTTGGGCAGGAACAAGCTAGGCTGGATCGCTAACCGGTCTTCCTTGCACCCTTAGACGCCGGCCCTTCTCGTGCTTGTAACAGAGGCACGGCCGGAAGCACAAGAAGAGAAACCATGCAGCCCCTGGACGAACCATACGCTCAAAGGCCGGCTCACCGAGTTCTCTGTCGGTTGCTTTCGTGGTGTGACATTGACCCGGGACTTGTTTGCCCATTCTTAGTGTTGCCAGGTGACATCATTAGCGCCTGGGTCCTGAGGTCCGGTATGTAGCTAGCTTCCCAACACCCGCACTCTCACCCAGTAATCATTGGCATGCTCAGACTTACATACGGGAAGACAAATTGAGCCGGATAAAGCAATCCATTCCAGTTCGACGAAACAGAGCCCACTAGTCGTAATTTTCCGACAAATGAACGATGTTATAGCCGGATTTTTCCGACTAATGTGCAGAATATACTTTACCGACTCTTGCTGTTCAGCAGTAATTATAAGCTTTTATAGTTATGGCACGGCGTATGCTTATAAATATCTATGAAGTTCAATAAAATTCCCAAAAGGAGGAGTTACAGTATGAAAAGGTTTTTGATGATCGCATTAGCAGTTCTTATGGGTATCTCTTTGGTGACAACCGTGTTTGCACAGACAACAGCAGCACCCGCACCCGAGAAGAAGGCAGCACCCGAGAAGATGGCAGCCCCAAAGGCCAAAATCCAGCAGTACACGGGCGAAGTGACCATGATGGATGCGGCCGCCAAGACCTTGACCATCAAAGGTAAGAAGGGTGATATGACCTTCGACGTGACCAGTGTCAAGATGAAGGCTGAGCCCAAGGCTGGTGACAAAGTCATGGTGAGATACACGGAGAAAGATGGCACGATGATGGCCAAATCCGTGGCTGCCGTGAAGGCTCCCAAGAAGGCAATGAAGAAAGCAGCGACACCGGCCGAGACGCCAGCACCAGCTCCGGCACCTGCACCAGCTCCGGCACCTGCAAAAAAGTAGTCGGACAGCAAAGACGCGGATTGAACCGGGGAGAGCATATCTCTCCGGTTCTTTGTATAGGAGATGTCCGCGTTTGAATGCTCAACAGAAAGAAGGAGGAGAATGAATGAAACGTTTCGGGTATTTAGTATCATTGATGATTGTCTTTGCACTGGTTTTTGTCTTCGTCGGTTGTGCAAAGCCCCCCGATGCGGAGAAGTCGGCTGCTAAGGCCGCAATGGATGCTGCCGTGTCCGCAGGCGCTGACAAGTATGCGGCCACCGATTTCGGGACCGCCAAGGGTGTCTGGGACACCGCAGAATCTCAAATGATGGACAAAAAGTACAAGGAAGCCAAACAGGGCTATATCGATGCCAAATCGGCCTTTGAGAAGGCTGCAAGTGGAGTTGAAGCCGGTAAAAAGGCTATAGCCGATGCGGCCAATGCTGCGCTCGTAAGCCTTCAGAATGACTGGAAGAACCTTGAAGCCACTGCCAAGAAAGTCGAGAAGAGCATGAAGGACAAGAAGGCAGACTGGACCGCCGACGAGAAAACGTTCACGGACGGCCTGCAGGCAACCAAGGACATGATAGCCACCGATCCGGCCGGTGCCCAGGCGAAAGTCGATGAGCTTAAGTCCATTATCGACAAGTGGGACAACGCTTTTAAGGAAATGGCTGCGGCCCCTGCGCAGACCAACGCACCGAAAAAGAAGTAAAGCCAGCAAAGAAGCGTAACGAGTAATCTCAGTTTCTTGATGAATCATTACAAAGAGCGTTCTGTCTGCAATGATGGAATGCTCTTTGCCCTTTCCTCTCTTGTGATGTTTTTTATTCTCCAGATGTTGCCCGGTTGGAACACGTTGTATCATACTTTACAGGCTTTGCTGCTATTCAACCTTTCTAATCCATACTCCTGACTAAACGACGCCGGTGAATAGGTAGGTGCACTCAACATTTTTTCCAGGCAACAGATTTTTAAAAATTGGCGTGAGCAATTCTATTCAGTCCTTCCTTATGTTGTTTTTGCATGACTTGCCAAATATGCAAGATTACAAATAGCACCCATAATTCTCTATCGGCATTCTATTTCCGACTGTGATTTTTTTCCTTGAAGTTTTAGTACAACTTGTCAGTCCAGATATTTCCTCACTCGAAATAAATTGAAATCGAGTATGGTGCCGGGTTAGGTTACTGTTATGCGACATTATTCGGAACTTAAGGGTGAGGCCCTCGGATTCCTTTTTTTGCTCTGGTCTCTCTGGTTTTTCAATTTCAGTGGGAGGATAATATTCTCTCCCATCTTACCGCTCATAGAAGATGAATTTATGGTTACTCACGCCCGGGCAAGCAGTATTTTTGTGTTTCAATCGATAGGATACGCCGCCGCTATGATTCTCTCCGGTTTCTACTCAGGGAGGATTGGTTTTAAAAGGTCCATCCTATTTTCGTTCGTAATATTGGCCTGCGTGTGCTTTTGTATCCCTTTCGTAAAAACATTTTCAGCCTTCTATCTTATACTATTTTTTAATGGTTTTTCTGCAGGCATCTATCTGCCGGCGATTATGCCCTTAATAAGAGAACATTTTGCCGAAAGGGACTGGGGTAAGATAATCCCGATTCATGACTCTGCCGCACCTATCAGCATATTCAGCGTTCCCTTTATCGTGCTTTTGCTTCTCAATTATTTCCATTGGAGGGGTATTTTCGGCATACTTGGAGTCGCCCTTCTCATGATTGCCATACTCTTCTCTCTCAAGGGCAAGGAACTGAAGTTCAACCAGCCTCACAAGACAGTTTTCAAAGGCCTCATCACGAGAAAGTCTCTCTGGGTAATGGTGACGATAACGTCGGTTGCTACGGGAGCCAATATAGGGATCTATTATATTCTGCCCCTTTATCTCACGAAAGAGTTATCCCTCGGTATCGGATATGCCAACACCCTATTGGGAATATCACGATTGAGCGGAGTTGGAGTGGCAATCCTCTGTGGTTTTCTCGTCGATCGATTCAATCTCAGAAAAATCATGTTTACCATTACGATCATCTCCGGTGTCCTCACCATTCTTCTGGGCATGGCATCTACCGCTCTCATAGGAATCATGCTCTTCTTGCAGGCCATTTTCATAACCTGTATCATGCCCATAGGATTCGTATGTATGGCAAGGCTCTTTGATAGAGAGACGATGAGCATGGCTGTCGGTTTTATGATACCCTTGACCGCTCTCTTCGGAACAGGGTTAATTCCCTATCTTCTCGGTCTTTCCGGTGACCTGCTCAGCTTCGGCTTCGGCATCATAATCCTCGGCATATTGCTTACCCTGATAAGCTGGCTCGCTCTCTCTTTGGGGGACCTTGAGAAGGTCTCGTAAGAGAACATGGTTACCTCTGTTAATCAAAGCCAATTGCACGACAGAATATATTCGAATGCAGACAACCTGCCACCGATAAACAGGTCCAGTTTTGTGTTAAAATCTTATCAGATGACCTTCTGCTTGATACTTTCTTTCTCTTGGTAATCGGTGTTTTCCAGGGTCGACGACGCTGTTTATTTGGTGTACTCAACATTTTTCCCAGGCAACGGATTTTCAAAAATTGGTGTGAACAATTCTATTAAATGCTGAAGTCTTCGCTGTCCGATCCTTGCCCTGGTGCATGCTCTTTCAAGTCGTATTTTTACCCAAATATGGCTACTTCACCCTGAGACCTTAAAGGCTACTCTGCTGCGGCAATCTCTATAGAAATAACCTCCCACAGGCCTTATACTTTATGTGGATGGTAGCTTATGAGACATGGCTCTGATCGACGAAAGCAAGGAGGTGGTTGATTATGGAGTACGGAGAGATCATCAAGATGGCAGAAGCTAATCTGGTCGCCAAGGGCATAGTGAAGAATTATTGGTTGCGAGAAGGACCCGAAACAAATTTTGTCGGCCGTTTCAATCTCGAGTACTTTCAGCGCTTCGGGTTTAGGTTCAGAATGATCGGCTCCCGGGAAGCTTCCACTGAGCTCACCTTGTTTAAGAGGACATTTAGGACCCCGATTTTCAGTGGTGCTCTTTCCGGTATGACCGATATTGTGGATAAGCCGCTGAAAGAAATCGCGCTGGGTGTGAAGAACAGCGGCTCGATGATGTGGGTGGGGATCGCCTCCTCGGATCAGGTTAAAGAGGTGCTTGACACAGGGGTCCCGACCGTAAGAATCGTCAAACCCTACCAGGATACTGAAGCGATGATCAGGGAGTTAAAGGAAGCCGAAGAAGGCGGGGCTATCGCCGTGGGGACCGACATCGATTTTTTCTACGGAGGAAAACGGGGAGATCGCACGTTTGCCCCGAAGGCCATGGGGCCGAAGACCGTGACTGAGCTGAAAAGGTTAGCTGGCGCGACCGGCCTCCCTTTTATCTTGAAAGGAGTCTTAAGCGCCCGAGATGCTGAAAAAGCCCTTGAGATAGGAGCGGGAGGGATTGTCGTATCGAACCACGGTGGAGCCATTATCGATTACGCCGCCCATCCCCTGGAAGTGCTGCCCGAGATCAAGAAGGTGATTGGCGATACGATACCCATCTTCGTTGACAGTGGGTTTCGGAGAGGTTCAGACATCATGAAAGCTTTAGCCCTGGGTACTCATGCAGCGCTGGTTGGATGGCTCCTGGTTGTGGGTTTGGCTGCGAACGGGAACCAGGGTGTAACGGAGATGATCAACATCGTGACGGCCGAACTCCAACGCATTCTGAGCGTGACTGGGTGTACGTGTCTGGCAGAAATTGACAGCAACGTGTTGGTCAGGCGTGATTGGCGAGTCTGACGTTTAGGGCAGGGACAGACGATAGATGTGATTGCGACATTAAGAACTGTTGACAGGAGTGCAGTTTCTTGTTATCCTCCTTGCGCCACGAAGGCAAGGGGGCGGTCAGAAGGCCAGCTCGGGATATCTTGTGGTTTTTGTTTTTCCCGCTGGCAGGAATGAGGAGAAAGTTTGAGATCTAACGAAACACATAAGTGGTTTCATTACGCAAAAGCAGGGTCAGAAATGGCCCTGTCTTTTTATTTGTGCATTTCAATTCGTAATCCTTAACTGTTTCAATATGAAAAATTCTTTGTTTGTAGATACTATGATAGATTGTCCAGCCTCTCACGGGTATTTGATATACTTGTGAAAAAAAAGAGGAGGCTCCACATGAAAAGAGTATCTACAGAATCGGTGAGCGTGCTGTCCGGCAAGAAGGTATACGTTGGCATTGACGTCCATAAAGAGAGCTGGCATGTGACAGTCAGGACGGACGGCGAAGAGGTATTTAACGGACGTATCCCTGCTGCCTACTATTCGTTAATGAAGCTATTGGAACGGTTCAAGGATTGTCAGCTCAAGGTGGCTTACGAGGCCGGTCCCTGCGGTTTTTCCCTCTACGACAGGCTCATCAAGATGGCATTACAGCAATAGTAGTCCCTCCTTCCTTGATCCCCATAGAATCAGGCAACAGGGTGAAAACCGACAAGAGGGATTCAAGGAAACTTGGCAAGACTGCTGGAAAGCGATATGCTCAAGAAGGTGTTTGTCCTCACAGAAGAAGAGAGGATACACCGGGAGCTTGTGAGGACCAGGCGACAACTCGTGGACCATAGGGGAAGTGTTGCCCGGCAGATAAAAAGTAAACTTCTCTTTTACGATATGTCCTCTCCCTTTCCTAAGTAAATACGGATGGGGCCGTCCCTCTATTCAGTGGCTTAAGGACCTGCCTTGTGGATCTCAATATCTTAAGCAATCGCTTGATGCCTTGATTCACCTGTACGAATACCTGACAGAAAAAATAAGGGAGATAACGAAGAGCGTAGTAGAATTGTCCTGTACTGATACATATGCCCATAGAATGAAGCTCTTAAGGAGTATCCCGGGAGTAGGCATTCTCACCGGCATAAAGATACTTGTTGAATTACAAGACTTCGCACGATTCAAGACTTCGGAACAGATCGCTTCTTACATAGGGCTTACGCCCTCCGAATATTCTACAGGGCAGTACGTCCATCAGGGGAGGATCACCCGCTCTGGAAACACAAGGGTGCGGTCGGCCCTTGTCGAGAGCAGCTGGATCCTTGTGGGGAGAGACCCTCTCATTGGGGCCCAAGCACCTGAAACTCAAAAGTATGAAAGGCGCCAAGAGGGCGATTGTCGCCATAGCCCGAAAGCTCATTATCAGAATACGAGCGATGCTTTTGCATAACGTACCTTATATGACGGGAGGCTCTATGGTAAAAGCGGCTTAAGATACAAAGACGATGAGTGATATGGGTATCCCATGTTGAGAATTGACCGTGAGACAGCATCTGTAGCGATAACAGCTACAATTGTAGAATACGGCAATTCACTATGAACCGGATAAGAATCATGTGGCTTTACAGGAAGACCACGAATAGCAGGCTGGGGAATAGTAATCACTCATTATAGAGAGGAGGAAAAAAACTGATTTAAAAAAAGATGCATTTTGGGCTTGACAATCTAATCTACATAGTAGGTGCTATTGCGTACGGACTGCTTCCTTAATCGGTCAGCCCTTCGAGACTGTGAAGATTTCAAGCAGTAATAACGAATTTCCTACCACACAATTAAGTTGACAGTAGCAGCTCTTGTAGTACAATCTAATATAGAATAAGAAATAGGAAAATAAGCATTGCATTGAATAAGTGAGGGTTGATCATGGGTAAAAAGGGGTCTCCCTCTTCAGGCGTACTGTTTTCTATGAAATTGACGTTAGCAGTTCTCTGTATGAAGAGATGAGTATATAGAGAGGAGAAAGGGGGTTCTTATGAAGAAATATATTATAGTCATCATTGCAGTGTTCTTAATTTTTCTAAGCGTCAATATGCTTTATGCCTGGACGCAGATGGCCGATTTCGGGGGAACAGCACGAGCTGGTGCCGTCGCCTTCTCCATCGGGAGCAAGGGCTACATAGGGACGGGATCGACTGGTTCACCTACAAAAGACTTCTGGGAGTACGACCCTACCACGAATACCTGGACGCAGAAGGCCGATTTCGGAGGGACAGCACGATCTGGTGCCGTCGGCTTCTCCATCGGGACTAAGGGCTACATTGGGACTGGTAACGATGGTTCATTTCGGAAAGACTTCTGGGAGTATGACCCTTCCCTCAATACCTGGACGCAGAAGGCCGATTTCGGGGGGATAGCACGATCTGGTGCCTTTGGCTTCTCCATTGGGGGCGAGGGCTACATAGGGACGGGCTCGACTGGTTCCTCTCCGTATTATACAAAGGACTTCTGGGAGTACGACCCTACCACGAATACCTGGACGCAGATGGCCGATTTCGGAGGGACAGCACGAGCTAATGCCTTTGGCTTCTCCATAGGGAGCAAGGGCTACACAGGGACGGGATATATTGGTTCCTCTCCGTATTATACAAAGGACTTCTGGGAGTACGACCCTACCACGAATACCTGGACGCAGAAGGCCGATTTCGGAGGAACAGCACGATATGGTGCCTTCGCCTTCTCCATCGGGACTAAGGGCTACATAGGGACGGGGTCGACTGGTTCACTTACAAAAGACTTCTGGGAGTATGACCCTGCCACGAATACCTGGACGCAGATGGCCGATTTCGTGGGGACAGCACGAGATGTTGCCGTCGGCTTCTCCATCGGGAACAAGGGCTACATAGGGACGGGATACGATGGTTCACCATATAAGAAAGACTTCTGGGAGTACGACCCTACCGCAGATATCTGGACGCAGAAGGCCGATTTCGGGGGGACAGCACGAGATGTTGCCGTCGGCTTCTCCATCTGGAGCAAGGGCTATATAGGGACGGGATACGATGGTTCATCATTCAAGAGTGACTTTTGGGAGTATGACCCTATCGCCAAGACCTGGACGCAGAAGGCCGATTTCGGGGGGACGGCACGAGATTTAGCCGTCGGTTTTTCCATCTGGGGGAAGGGCTACATAGGGACGGGGACCAATGGTCCATATGTGTACAATGACTTCTGGGAGTACGACCCTACCGCAGATATCTGGACGCAGATGGCCGATTTCGGGGGGACGGCGCGAGCTGCTGCCGTCGGCTTCTCCATCGGGAGCAAGGGCTACATAGGGACGGGCACCGATGGTTCATCGTCTAAGAGTGACTTTTGGGAGTATAACCCTGTCGCCAATATCTGGACGCAGAAGGCCGATTTCGGAGGAACAGCACGATATGCTGCCGTCGCCTTCTCCATCGGGACCAAGGGCTACATAGGGACAGGATACGATGGTTCATTATATTACAAAGACTTCTGGGAGTATGACCCTGTCGCCAATACCTGGACGCGGAAGGCCGATTTCGGAGGAACAGCACGAATTGGTGCCGTTGGTTTCTCCATCGGGACCAAGGGCTACATTGGGACTGGTAACGATGGTTCATTATATTACAAAGACTTCTGGGAGTATGACCCTGTCGCCAATACCTGGACGCGGAAGGCCGATTTCGGAGGAACAGCACGAGATGTTGCCGTCGGCTTCTCCATCGGGAACAAGGGCTACATAGGGACGGGATCGACTGTTTCACTTACAAAAGACTTCTGGGAGTATGACCCTGTGGCCTCTCCACTCTATGCCGCCTTCACCGGAGGTGGCCTCTGGGTGTGGAATGGCGCCATATGGAGTCAGGTCAATGCGGTTGCTCCGAACAATATGGTGGCTTACAGTTCGATATTGTATGGAGACTTCGGATCAGGTGGCCTCTGGGTGTGGAACGGTACCGCATGGAGTCAGGTCAATGCGGTTAGTCCGAACAGTATGGTAGCATCAGGGTCGCTCCTCTACGGGAACTTCGGATCAGGTGGCCTCTGGGTGTGGAACGGTACCGCATGGATTCAGGTCAATGCGGTTGCACCGAACAACATGGTGGCTTACAGTTCGATATTGTATGGAGACTTCGGATCAGGTGGCCTCTGGGTGTGGAACGGTACCGCATGGAGTCAGGTCAATGCGGTTGCTCCTTCAAGTATGGTAGCATCAGGGTCGCTCCTCTACGGGAACTTCGGATCAGGTGGCCTCTGGGTGTGGAACGGTACCGCATGGAGTCAGGTCAATGCGGTTAGTCCGAACAGTATGGTAGCATCAGGGTCGCTCCTCTACGGGAACTTCGGATCAGGTGGCCTCTGGGTGTGGAACGGTACCGCATGGAGTCAGGTCAATGCGGTTGCACCGAACAACATGGTGACCTCCAGTTCCATATTGTATGGAGACTTCGGATCCGGCGGTCTCTGGCAATGGAACGGTACCGTGTGGAGCCAGGTCAATGCGGTTGCTCCGACCAGTATGGTGACTGGCCCTTGAGAGAGTTGGAAGGCCACCGAATACGCCATTGATTCGGCGCATCGGTGGCCTTCTTGTTGCTACTTCTATCCGTAATCGTTTATCTCTCGCTCTAATCAAAAGTGCGGATTTGTAAAGGTGATATACGTAACATTTTTCCCAGTTGACGGATTTTTAAAAATTGGTGTGAGCAATTCTATTCAGTCCTTCCTGTAATCGTTGCCCACCAAGGCTTCCAAACTTGTGAAGATTTCTATCGGCATTCGATGGATGGGCGATGATTTTCTTCTTGAAATCTGACCATGATTACGGGAGAATAAAATCGGTAGTATATATTATAGACAGAGGCAAATAGCAGCGACATCATGCGAGGTGTATCGTATGGTTATTCGGATACAATATCATGATATGGGGTACGACTATGTCGATCACTTGACGCTTGACAAGCTTATTATGTCAGGAGAGGTCCGGAGATTCTTTCGTCCATCAGAAAATATTTGGGTCGATGCTGACGAGGCTCCTCTGCGCAGAATAGGTGGCTCCTATTCAGGTCCCGAAAGACGATTGGCTCAGCCTAAGACATGGCGACCCCTAAAGGTGCAGTAGGTAGGAAGAGGAGAATTATGAAACCCCTTACCAAGTAGGAATTGGCGCTGGCGATTCGCCTCGTACTGGATAAAAAGGCCAAAGAATGACGGGGTGCCCTTTTAAGGTCCAGGCTCTGACACAATTTAATTGCCGGATATTTAGAATTTACCTCATTTTTAGTATGCTCCCCTGCAGGTCAGTACCACAAGAGGTGTTTTGAATAAGATTTTCATATCTAGGAGTAGGGACCATTGCCGCACATACTTGATGTCCATACGCACCATATCATCAAAGGCGGTGGCGCTGCGCCCGGCGACCTGCCAGAGACCCGTAATGCCGGGTTTCATGTCCAGCACCCTGCTTCGGTGCCATATGTCATACTCCTCACATTCGTAGGGGATGGGAGGTCTGGGACCGACAAGGGACATATCCCCCTTCAGGACGTTGAAAAACTGGGGCAGTTCGTCGATACTGGTCCTGCGTATAAACTTCCCTATGGATGTCACCCGGGGATCATCTGTAATCTTGAAGCTCTTACCCTGCTGGGCTCCGACGCTTTGTATGTGATCGGCCTTGTTCCCCTGGATGAGCTTACGGACAAACTCCTTATGTGAGGTGGGGTCGTTGTTGGCATACATAGACCTGAACTTGAGGAACATGAACTTCTTTCCGGAGAGACCGACCCGCTCCTGTTTGAAAAGCACCCCACCCGGTGAACTCATTTTAATGAGTACTGCCACCAGGAGAAACACTGGGGCCAATAAGACAATAGCGCAGAGGCTGCCGACAATATCGATCATTCTCTTGAGAGCGAAGGCTATCTTTTGGGAGGGCGGAGGTACCACCAGATTGGGATGCTGGTTCATATCGTCCGGTTTCGGTTTGACGAGTGCCACAAAATCATCGGGGAAGATCTGGTAGGAAAGCTCAAGCCGATCGAATAGTGCCAGACCCAGGTATTCTATGAGGTTTCCCGATACCTTGTTCAGGATATACTGATGGTTTGCCTTGAGGTTCTGAGTATTCGACGACATCTCGTTAAAGATGACGCCGATCGATTCGTCATGCTTGTACCAGCCCTTCATGTCGATATCCCGTGTTGTTGCAAAGAGGACGCTGGTAATATCTTCGATGATTTTGTTACGTTCTGCTGTCCCTGAGAAACCCTTCAGTCCGATAACCACCAGCATGAAGGGCCTCCGGGATCTCTCGGATCTTTTGCGTTCGAGCTTTAGCAAATTGAGAAAGTATTTTTCCTGGTGAAAATTTATATCGGGGTTCTTGAGACGTAAGCGGTGTATCGGATAGTCCCCGTCGTAACTTTCCACTGGATGTTTCTTCTGAAGTAAAGTGAGAATTGTCATCGTCTCTTACACCTCCTGATTGATAGTAATGAATACCTATCAATGCGACAATCGATGTTCAAACCTATTACAAATTCTGTTCCACTGGCTAAGAAACATCTGCCAAACTCATAAATAGTCCTTATTACGGTATGTTGCTGGCATTCTACCTGAACATGCGGTTCTTCATATTACGGTATGTTGCTGGCATTCTACCTAAACATGCGGTTCTTCGCTGGCCTTGATTCAACCAGGAGTTTGTACTGTTTCACAAGACAAAATCTTGCAGTGCGAGACATTAGGCCCCAGGTCACGTGGGCTTAGGGGGGCAATCGTGAAGTCTCCGGTGATGACCATGTGATGCTCAGTTTGAATTGGTAATTCTCAGTAATTACTTTATTTCAAATTGTTTAGTTAGGTGTACTCAACATTTTTCCCAGGCAACGGACTTTCAAAAATTAGTCTGAGCAATTCTATTTAATGCTGTACTCTTTACTATGTAAACCTTTCGAAACTGCGAAGATTTCCGACGGCATTCATCTGTGCAATCGATGATTTTTTGCTTGAAATCTGATTACGATCAAGATTTCCGGACAATTGATTCACTATCGCTACACAAAAGCGATGGAACTACATGTACCTTTCAGTGTTTGGAGGAGTATCACAGTTGAGTCCTTTAATGGATTGCAAAACAAAGCGTTCGCCAGCCCATGACCTTTTGCGTGAAGCAAACTAACTTAGGCTCCAACCTGTCCGCCCCTTGACAAAGCAGCATTCCAGAATTATGGTACGTCCAAGGATTCCGGAAGGACCTGATTAATACGGAGGAGATAGCAATGAAGACTAAAGAAAAAAACCTTACCGAAACCTTGAGTGTGTGGTGTATTAGTGTGATATTTGTGGCTACTCTGGGACTGGTGGACTGCTGGGCTACGGAGCCAATCCTTGGGGGTTCGAGTACGACAGCAACCGGGTCTGCGGGGGGAGGCGCTTCGCAAGGCGCCAGTAGCCAGCTCGAAAGATGCGATGAATCCCTCGGAACCATGGCTGTTGAGGAGGATCAGACCGCGCCATGGTATGGGGGGCTGGCACAGTACAAGCTTGGCTCCACCACCCCTGTGCTGCGTATGTTGGTTCAGCAGTCCAACTGTTTTGTAGTGGTCGAACGGGGGCGGGCAATGAACAACATGATGCAAGAGAGGGCCCTTCAACAGAGCGGTGAGATGCGCGAGGGAAGCAGCTTCGGAAAAGGACAGATGGTCGCAGCCGACTACACCATGAGCCCATCCATTACGTTTAGCCAAAAGGGAACTGGGGGTATCGGGGGCGCCGTGGGAGGCCTTTTTGGATCGGTCGGCAGAGTTGTCGGTGCAATCGGAGGCGGTTTGAAGTCGAACGAAGCCTCAACAACGCTGCTATTAATTGACAATCGCTCTGGCGTGCAACTGGCCGCTGCAGTGGGAAGTGCGAAGAATTACGATTTCAATCTGTTCGGCGGTATGTTCGGTGGTGGCGCAGCCGGTGGCTTGGGAGGCTATACTGATACCCCGGAAGGAAAGATTCTCACAGCCGCCTTCATGGATTCGTACAATCAGTTAGTCAGGGCAGTACGTAACTATCAGGCGCAAACGGTCAGAGGCGGACTGGGCACTGGCGGGCACCTCGGCGTCCAAGGAGGACAGACGCCAGCATCGAGAGAGCTCAGATAACAACTATCTAAAAAAATACGAACAGGTGCTTACGCCATTGATTACGATAAATGCATTGTTCAGAAGGTTCGCTCGTGTATCAAAGCGCTAAAAATGATTGCTGTTTCTGTGACGGGCAGCAGAGAGCGTTGACAGGAGAGAGTCCCTGCCATATATAGGTACATAGGTAATTACATACGGAAAATAAAAAGGAGGTGAAAGCCATGAAGTACTCTTTTAAATGCCCTGCCCCCTGCAATTACGAAATCAAGGTTGACGCCCAGAATGACAATGAGGCGGTAGACAAAATTATGGCAGCGGGCAAGGTTCACGCCAAGTCTGCCCATCCCGATATGCCGCCGATGTCAGAGCAAAAGATGAAGGACATGTTTAAGGCTGGCATGAAGAAGGGATAACTGGTAGAAAACAGCAACTGGTTCAGCTTGTGCTGGAATAAAATGATTACCAACAATGTAGGATTCACGCATTACACGGGAAGCAGGCGGAATTTCTCTCGCCTGCTTCTTCATTCCACGGTGAAAGTGACCGAATGGAGAGATAGGTAACAAATTATTCTGGGTAGATATGTAGCGCTTTTTCTTGTTAATCCTCACCTCCTGATGACCTAAGTAGAGTCAACGGTAGATGAAGCAAAATATCTACTTCTTCCTGAACTCAATAGACGCAACACTCCAAAAAGTATACGTCCCTTCACTTGGTATTCTCTGATTTGTCTAATTTGTAGTGGGAAAACAATACCATTGTTGACAACCCACGCAGCAAATACTACTATTTCGGAAATTACTGATTGCGGTAGATTAACTGGTTAAGTACGGATTGAAGGATATGAGACAAAAAAGGATACTGGGACCAACGCGAGCCACCGATGAGGAGAATATCATGAAGAGATGGCTGTACGGCTCGATGTTTTTAGTTGTATTGGCACTTCCGTGCCCCGCTATTGCCGGGGCTATGGATACTGTGAAAACAAATGCCAACAACGTGCTGGAGGTGCTGCGTGACCCCAAGCTTCAGGGGGAAGCGGGCAGAAAGGTGAAAGAACAAGAAATAGAGGCCGAAGCTGATAACCTGTTTGACTTCGTAGAGCTATCGAAAAGAACCCTCGGGCTGAACTGGAACAGGTTCACTCAAGACCAGCGCAAGGAGTTCGTCCAGCTCTTCAGGTCCCGTCTCAGAGATGCCTACGTCGATAAGATCACAGCCTACGCCAATGAACAGGTTAACTTCACCAAGGAAGTACCCCTCTCCGAAACGACGGTAGAGGTCCAGAGCGTGGTCGTCAGAAAAAACGGCCAGACTCCTGTCAACTACAGGGTCATCAAGAAAGGGAACGACTGGAAGATATATGATGTGGTGATCGAGGGCGTTAGTCTGATCAGTAACTACAATACCCAGTTTCGAGAGATCCTGGCGGATAATCCGCCAGAGAAACTCCTTGAAACCCTGCGCAAGAAACCCGGCGTGAAATGAAAGCATGGGAAGCAAGCTACGGAGGGGGGATAGGACGCCATCCGACGGTTCTCCCGATCTTCTCTGGCGTCATCCCAAGACCGGTGAGAACTGGGTCTGGTATATGAACGGGACAAAGTTCAGCGGCTCTTATTAACTCGTTAGCATCCCCGCTCCCTGGGAAATAGCAGGAAGGTATAGTCCTTGTGTCATAGGTCATTGTCAGGCACCGCGGGAGAGTGCATGACGATAAACGGAAACCAACCGGCGGTAACTCCACGAGAGTAGCGAAGTTACCGCCGGTATTTTATGCTCTCTTTCTCGTGGTAATCCTCAGCTTTCGTTATTACCCGATCTCAATGATTTGTAGGTGCACTAAACATTTTTCCCAGGCAACAGATTTCTAAAAATTGGTGTGACCAATTCTGTTCAGTCCTTCCTGAAATCGACGTAGACAGCCTTCTAGGTTTCATACCAGCTTTCAAACGGTAATAACGAATTCTCTACTACACAATTAAGTTGACATTAGCGGTTCTTGGTGTACAATCTCAGTATAGAATAAAAAATAAGCAATGCATTGAATACAGGGAGGGTTGATCATGGGTAAAAAGGGGTCTCTCTTTTCGGGTGCAGTGCTTTCTATGAAATTGACGATAGCAGTTCTCTGTATACTCTTCATCGTTACCGGCCTTCCTGGACAATCCCTACCTGCCGATAGCCCTTCCGCTCAAGTACCAAAACAACAAGAGAACCCCTATGCAAAGGCAGAGATAACCATACAGATAATACCCTCGGCCAATAATACCTTCGGATATGACATTCTCCTCTATAAGAGGATCCTCGTGCACCAGCCCAATATGCCGGTATTACCGGGGAATGAAGGCTTTAGCACGAAGGAAAAAGCACAGACCGTAGCAGAGTTCGTTGTGAAAAAGATCAGAAACAACGAGATGCCACCGACAGTGACCATGGAGGACTTAAACGCTCTGGGAGTATTGAAATGAGACTCCATGACAAGATGATGTGAGTGTAAAAAGGAGGGCCCTTATGAAGAAATGCATCATAGCAATCATTGCAGTGCTTTTCAGTTTTCTTGGTGTCAATATGCTTTATGCGACCCCCAATACCTGGACCAAGAAGGCCGATTTCGGGGGGACAGCGCGAAATGTTTCTGTCGGTTTCTCCATCGGGAGCAAGGGCTACATAGGGACAGGATACGATGTTTCGCCATTTGCAAAAGACTTCTGGGAATACGACCCAACTGCCAATACCTGGACACAGAAGGCCGATTTCGGGGGAGAGGACGAAATGGTGCTGTCGGCTTCTCCATCGGGAGCAAGGGCTACATAGGGACGGGATACGATGACTCAAATTCAGATACGGTAGACTTCTGGGAGTACGACCCAACTGCCAATACCTGGACACAGAAGGCCGATTTCGGGGGGGGAGTGCGAGAGTATGCTGTCGGCTTCTCCATCGGGAGCAAGGGGTACATAGGGACTGGGGGCGGTGGTGTACTTTACAAGGACTTCTGGGAGTATGACCCTGCCGCCAACACCTGGACACAGAAGGCCAATTTCGGGGGGACGGCGCGAGATACGTGCCGTTGGGTTCTCCATCGGGAGCAAAGGTTACATAGGGACGGGATGGTATTACGATGGTTCAACCCAATACTTTAATAAAGACTTTTGGGAGTACGACCCAACTGCCAATACCTGGACACAGAAGGCCGATTTCGGGGGGATAGGGCGAGTTATGGCTGTTGGCTTCTCCATCGGGAGCAAAGGTTACATAGGGACAGGATGGGATGTTTCGCCATCTCCAAGTGACTTCTGGGAGTACGACCCAACTGCCAATACCTGGACACAGAAGGCCGATTTCGGGGGGACGGCGCGAGATAGGGCCGTGGGCTTCTCTATTGGGACCAAGGGCTACATAGGGACAGGATACAACGAAGACTCAGACTCAGATATAAAAGACTTCTGGGAGTACAACCCTGGCCCCTCTCCGCTCTATGGAGACTTCGGATCAGGTGGCCTCTGGGTGTGGAACGGGATCGCATGGAGTCAGGTCAACGCAGTTAGTCCGAACCATATGGTGGCCTCTGGTTTGATCTTCTACGGGGACTTCGGATCAGGTGGCCTTTGGCAATGGGATGGCACCGCATGGAGCGAGGTCAATACAGTCTCTCCGACCAGTATGGAGACTTCAGACTCGATATTGTATGGAAACTTCGGTGCAGGTGGTTGCTGGGTGTGGAACGGGATCGCATGGACTCAGGTTAATGCAGTTAGTCCGAACAACATGGTAACTAGTCCTTAAGAGATGTAGCAAGGTTGGCGAATGCGCCATATATTGAGCGCATTGTTGACCTTCTTATCATCACTTCTATCCGTAATTGTTTATCTCTCGCCCTTATCTAAGTCGAGGGTTAGTAGGTGAAATGAGCAGTAGCACACATCTTTTTGCAGTCGTGTTTCTATAAAGAAACTTTTTACTTGAATACTATATAATATGCTCTTGTTGTTATGTCTAACAAGAACCAACACACATAAACGAAAAAATGAATGAGAGATATAAAGGAAGGATTAAATGACATAGAAAATCTGGTTGCAGCAACAAATCTCGAGAACGACCCCACAGTACCCATTTATTGCAAGGACCTCTTCACCGAACTCCGTGAAGCCCGAGGTTTTATAACAACAAAGACAGGATTCCCGCAATGTGACATGAGGCTCGATAAAGACGACGAATGGACCCGGTACCGGGAGTTCAGATATGAACCCGATCAAAAACCAGAAATCATATATACTTACCCTGTCTGTTAAATACAAGCCCCACTGACGATGATTGATCCATCTAAAATGCATTTCTTAATTAGAAAAAAGACAAAAAAAAGGGGGCTTTCGCCCCCCCCCAAAAAAAGTTAGTGCACCGCAGCAACACTGACACATTTAATAGCGTACACCGTAAGACCTCTTTTATCAAGAATGTCCTTGAAAGGTAGGCTGCTGATAATATCCATGGGATTACGCTTCGAGATCCGAGCGTAAATCTCTGAATCGTTCGTATCCGATGGTGCTTTAAAGCGAATCTTATCTGTGAATCCTTCTCGTTTGAGACTGTTGACAATTCGCTTAATGGTTTCGTCACTCTCATAATCCTTTTCAGTAACGTATTCTCGGACGTATTCAAGAACCTTTATCGGTTCATCCTGGCAACGTGCAAGGAGATGAGCTCTTGCGCGACTAACATGTCTGAGATCGCCGATATACGTCAAAATAGCCATTGCTTCTTTGCGGCTAAAGTTCATGATAATCCTCCTCAATAATATTCCCCGCTCATGCCTGAGGGGGTGTGAAGATGTATAGAAATTCCCTCAGGTTGTTTGGGAAATAAAAAAGGTAGTTAGTTTTTCTCCGGAAAGAGAAATGTGGTTAGAATGTTATAAAAAACAATTTTCAGCTGGGCCTAATAAAAATACTAAGTTAATAATATATTACCTGAAGAATGATATTCCGTTAAACAAAAAAACTAGCAGAAAAAGCCCTGCATGCTCAGGCAGAAGAAGCACACACTGAGCCGAAAAGGCACAGGTAAGATTCAGGAGAAAGAAACCCAGGAAGGAAACCTGTGCTGCCCTTCCCTGATCGTTGTAAAGAACTGAGCGAGAAAGAGAAAGCCGTTGCAGGCTCCCTAAGAAAAGAGGAACTTACCGTGTGGGAGATATCAATACTGCGTGGAAAAGGTGTATCAAAGCAGGACTTTCTATTGGGCCGATGCAAACGCCGTATCGAGGCCTTTTAGACCGTCTGGATGCGTATTCCGATCCAACCCGGCCACCGATTATGATTGAACCCGGCCACCAAATATGATCCAAGCCGGCCACCCGTTATGATGAACCCGGCCACCCCCTAACGGAACCCAAAAGACGCTGGATAAATTCACAATAATGCCGTTACACTTCTTCAAAAAATGTAAGGAGCGACAATGGCATTTAGGAGATTATCTATGCGAAAGATCAAAGAAGTATTAAGGCTCTGTTGGCACAACGGATTCACAGCGAGACAGGCGGCAAAGAGCTTGGGGATCGCCCGGAGCACCCTCAAGGATTACCTTGACCGGGCACAAAGAGCAGGACTTTCCTGGCCCCTTCCCGAGGACCTCGATGAGGGCTCTCTCGAAAACCTGTTGTTCCCGTCTACCGTCCCCCTCTGTGTGGAAAGAAGGAATATGCCTTCCTTCGACTATCTCTTCAAGGAACTCGCCAGAAAGCATGTCACCATGCAGCGCTTATGGCATGAGTACAAAGAAGAAAACCCCGATGGGTATCAGTACAGCCAGTTCTGCCTCAGGTACCGTCACTGGAAAAAGACGCTCGACATTTCCCTTCGGCAGGACTATAAAGCAGGAGAAAAACTCTTCGTTGACTATGCGGGCGATACGATCCCCATCCATGATCCGGCAACCCACGAGACCACACCGGCATATCTCTTTGTGGCAACATTGGGGGCAAGCAACTATACCTATGCCGAAGCGGTCCTCTCCCAGAGCCTCCCTTCCTGGATAAGCTCCCATATCCACACGTTTGAGTTCATGGGGGCAGTTCCTATGATTACCACACCCGACAATACCAAAACAGGCGTCACCTCACCCTGCCGGTATGAACCGGATCTCAATCCCACCTATCAGGATATGGCTCTCCACTATGGTACAACCGTCATCCCGGCCAGGGTGAAAAAACCACGGGACAAAGCGAAAGTCGAAGCGAGCGTGCTGATCGCAGAAAGATGGATCATGGCTGCTCTCCGTAATCATACCTTCTTCAGTATCGGGGAACTCAGAAAGGCAGTAAGGGAAAAGCTCGAAGAGCTCAATACCCGCCCTTTACAGAAACTCAAGGTATCGAGAACGGAGCTCTTTCACACCATCGACAAACCCGCCATGAAGCCCCTTCCCGAGAGACGGTATGAGTATGCCGAGTGGGAGAAGCACAAAGTGAATATCGACTATCATATCGAAGTAGACCATCACTACTACAGCGTCCCGTATCAGCTGAGAGGGGAAACGGTGGAGGCGAGGATCACGCCGGCCACGGTAGAGATCCTCTTCAAGGGACGAAGGGTGGCCTCCCATGGGCGAAGCCACCTTGCCGGCAGACATACCACGCTCTCCGCCCATATGCCGGAATCACATAAACGCTATCTGGAATGGAGCCCCTCCCGCATTATCAAGTGGGCGGCAAAGTCAGGACCATCGACCGAGTGTCTGGTCACACAGATCATGGAACAGAAGGTTCATCCCGAGCAGGGCTTCAGATCCTGTCTCGGCATCATGAGACTGGGAAGGAGATACGGGATTGAGAGACTGGAAGACGCATGCAAAAGAGCCCTCGCCATGAAAGCATATTCCTATAGAAGCGTGGAGTCGATCCTGAAAAATAATCTCGATGGGAAGGATCTTCTTTTGGAGCATTCTTCCGGGACCGCCATCATCCACGAGAACGTCCGGGGCAAGACCTACTATCAATAAAAGGAGATGACCATGTTAAACGAACAGACCTTTGAAAAACTCTCTACAATGAAACTCTTCGGCATGACAAAAACACTGAAGGACCAGATGGCGCAGCCCGATATGGACGAGTTCTCCTTTGAGCAGAGGTTCGCCATGCTCGTCGACGCGGAGTGTCTCTTCAGGGAAAACAGGAGGATGAAGAGGCTTCTCGATACTGCGAAGCTTAAACTATCCGCCTCAATGGAGGACATCGACTACCGTACCCCCAGGGGTCTCGATAAATCGGTAATCATGCGTCTCGGGACCTGCGAGTGGATAACAAGACACCAGAACGTCATTATCGAGGGACCGACCGGAACGGGAAAAACCTTCATCGCCTGTGCACTGGCCCATAAGGCATGTAGAGAGGGAATGAGCGCATTCTATATCAGGACTCCGAAGCTCTACTACACCACGGCCATAGCACGAGCCGACGGCAGCTATGCAAAAACACTGGCGAGACTGGCGAAGGTATCGGTCCTTATCCTTGACGATCTCGGTCTTGCCGCCCTCACTGATGGGGAAAGAAGAGACCTTCTGGAAGTAATTGAAGACAGGCATGGGTCGGCATCAACTATCGTTACGAGCCAGCTGCCGGTAGAGAACTGGCATGAGATGATAGGCGACCCCACGATCGCCGATGCCCTTCTTGACAGACTGATCCATAACGCCCACAGGATACACCTAAAAGGAGAATCGATGAGAAAGAAAAAAACATCCTTGACACAAAAGGAAGATATGAAGTAAAAGAAACTACCAGCGTCGCCTGACGGCTCCGACGGGGGGTGGCCGGGTTCATCATAACAGATGGCCGGCTTGCTCCGGAATGGGTGGCCGACTTGGGTCATAAAACGTGGCCGACTTCATCGGAATGGGCAGTCTGGACTACGGGGCTCAGAAAGCACGCTTCCCCGAAATTCCACAGATTTGCTTTTGTTTTTTCTGTCGATGTATTTCCGTATGGTTTGATAAACTTTGTTGGCATAACGTACTTGTTTTGCGTCAGACGTGGCATTGTAGCATCCTACAGCTTTCCAAGTGTATCCGTATTGAACCACGCACTGGCTCAGGATCCATGCGCCGATCCTAACGTTGTAACAGGCGTCACTGAGACCAATCCAACGTTCGTATCCCAACCTCGAACACCAGTTCGAATTGATCTGCATGACCCCGTAGTCGAAGGATCCGTTTTTGTTGTAATTGATTGCTACGGGATTAAAGTTGCTTTCAACCTTCGCGATGGCCCAGAGAAGTTGCGGGGAGATGTTGTATTCTCTACCGGCGTCTTCAAAACAAAATGAGTGTGAAGCAACGGGCACAAGCAAAAGGAGTAACAGAAACAACGATATGAATTTTGTCATAGCAGATACTTCGCTCCCAGGAACACCGCAAGCACTGAAAGGGATATGAAATATTTTTTAAGCGATCTCATGTGAAATAGCTGGCCGCCGACTCTCTTTCGTGGGTAAGGCGAAGGACGTAATTACAAAAAGAGAGTAGGGTACAAACCAACGTGAACCTTTTCAATGGAGCTTTTTCCACATGCAAGCTCCTTTTCGTCTTCAAAGAGTTTTCCCTCAGTCATGTCCGAAAAAAAGCTCCCGGCAATCGCGGCCGCTGTGCACAGAACGTTACCTCCGAAAAATGCATACATCAATACATCTGTGGCTATCTCATGATTAATCCATTTCCTACAGGTGAATATTACTTTTACAGGTAATATGTATAGAAGAACTCATTACGGAAAAAAATGTGTACTATGAAACATTCAATTTCAAATCTACCCTTGAGAGGGAGCTTATGCGAAAGAATATTGCATTGATGATGGTTGCACTCTTTGTTGCTGCAGTCGGTCTCTGCGGTTGTGCTACCACAGCAAGAATGATAGATAACGCATCCTTTGAGATGAGGGTAATGATGACCGATCCGGTATTTTAAGGTCTCACATCAAAAGAGAAAACAGCCTTCATCGGGGTAACAGACACCAGTGATTTGCAGTGAGTAATGTTGGCCCCTATGCTCCGGGACAGACTTACCCAAAAAGGTTTTAGCCTTATCGATGGCCCTAAGCAGCCAGCTATATTATTCAGCCTAACATAACGTCTTTTGTCGCATAGAAGGAGGGGCCAGCGCCTCAGGATCTCTCAATTGCCGGCACTATAACGGGCGGCATACGGGAGTGGCGCTTTCTGGCAGCGCGGGCGAGGGCCTGCCACATGCACGTGCTGGCGCCATAGCCGGCAATGTGGGGGGCGCGGTACTCGGGACTCTGTTTAAGATACAGTCTGTGGAAGGTATGGTTGACCTTCAAATACAGGAAAAGGCCGACACTCCGGTAACGGGAGTTATAAGGGCAGACGCACAACAAGGAGCTTCCACGACGGTGTCCACACAGCAGGCCGTACAGTCGAACTATCAGACATTTCGGACCAAATTTGTCATCGAGGCCCGTCATACCAATATCAACATAGAGAAAGCTGTCGCCAAAGTGACAAATAAACTTGTGGATCAGATATCGGAATTATTTTAATCTCCACCGGGAAAACTCCTCCCGTTTAGGGGAGGGGATGAAAGCCGAGGCTGTTGATATATCCAAGTGGATATTTGCCGGAATGGCTGAGGCTTTTCGGACAAGAACGTACTGTACAGGCATAGCGGGAATGGTTTCTTCAGGTAATATCCAGGAAAACTCCCTCCAAAGATAGTAAGGCTGTTTAATACAGTTGCGGAGTGGACACTCGTGAGCCGCCATGAAGGATATATCTGTGTATTTTTGAATCTGGGTCTCCCCGGCCGGTACGTGAATCCATCTGTGGTTTCTTTGTGCTCCGTGGCGTTTTGTACTATCTTTTAAAGCCGGTGTTTTAGATTCAAGCGTCTCACAAGACCTGACCTGCCGGGTGGGGTCTTACAAGCACCTTCATCGCCCTTGTAGAGATACCGATGTGAACGCCCTTACTCTGTCATTTATTCGAGGTTTTTCAATGAAGGAAAGGCTTTGGTCGAGACAATTCACAGCTATTGCCTCATCTAATTTGCTTTTGGCATGGGCATTTTATACGTTCATACCGACATTACCCATATATCTGATCAAAGATCTGAGGATCAGTCAGGGACATACCGGTCTCGTAATGGCAGCGTTTTCGATTTCAGCCATCCTCATACGTCCCTTTGCGGGCTATCTCATAGACAATTAGCCCAGGTTTCTGGTCTTTATTCTTTCTCTTTGCGTGATGACTGCATTATATGGCACCTATTCGTTGGTCAACAGCGTAGTGGCAATGTTTTTGTGGAGATTTATGCATGGTTTCACATGGGGGATATGCATCTCCTCGACCCCCCTATTTGTTGCCGATAATGTGCCCGCTGCAAGACTGGATGAAGGCATAGGTATCTATGCCTCGAGCATTCCTGCGGGAATGACAATCGGCCCCATGTTCGGTCTTGAAATACTGAAAGGATAGGGTTCTCATATGATGTTCCTTTCAATCCTCAGCATTTCTCTTCTATCGTTACTGATCGGCTTTCTTGCGAAGACTCCCTTCAAGACAATCACCAGAAAGAAATTCTCCCTCACAAACCTTTTTCACAGGAAGGCCCCTCCTCTTTCCCTTTGTATGTTTTTCATCATGATTGCATACGGGGCGATAATCGTTTTGGTTGGTGTTTATGCCGTACAAAAAGGCTTTTCAATGTGGCGACGTTCTTCGTCTGTCTTGCTGGAGCCCTCTTTTTTTAGGGTGTTCTTTGGCAAGTTATTCGACAGGGGGTATTTTTTTCAATTGACAATGGTTGGCCTCGCGCTAACCACCATTGGGATGCCTTGGCTCGGATAAGCGTGGAATCCGACCCAGTTTCTGGTGGCGGGTGTAATGAACGGTTTTGGTTTTGGAATACTTATGCCGACGTCCCACAGCGCCATCAATCATCTGGTACATTCCTCTGAAAGGGGTGCAGCAAATTCTACTTACATGATTTCCTACG
>CAVWHH010000036.1:0-8891 GCA_963754785.1 uncultured delta proteobacterium
GGTAGCGGATTTGTTGCAGTAAATCTTGTTTCTTCCTTCCTTAACCGTTGCCCGGCAAGCCTTTCAGAACTATGAAGATTCAAGGGGTATTCGATCGCCGGATCGGCGGTTCTCCTTTTCAAACAGCCATGCCGAGATGCCGACACATATAAGAATGATACCCATTGTCAGGGGACATTGAATCACGATTGCGGGAAAGGGGATGAAAATAAAGAAATTTGAGATGCCCCTTCCTTTTATTTTTGTGTCAATTCATCATAGATGGTCATCCCCTCCATGAGCAAATCCCGTTATTGGCAGGACCTGCCTCTTGTCTGCCTTTCGGTCTTCTTATTGTTCCTATGGTTTTTGGTTCTCTTGTTTCTTACAAGACGAATGTCGTATCAACCACACAATGCCGACAAGAATGAGAATCAGTGGCCACCATTTCCTCATAAACGGGTGTGGCAGCAAACCGAAATTAAACAGAAGAAAAATGACGCCCAAACCAATAAGGATGTATGCACCGACCCCTGATTTACATCTCATAATGTCTCCTTCGTGTAAAAGACTTTATATCTTTGCTCATACCATCCACTATCAATATGGTTATATCATAGTTACTTTAAGATGTTAAGCAAATTTCGTGCGACAAAAAATCACGTAAAGCGATAGAAGGGCGATGATGGGAGTGAAGCGTCACAATGAAAAGCGACAGCCGATGAGATTTCAACTTCTACGCCGAAGGTTGAATAAAAATAAGAACGAATGCTAATTAGCACGGCATAAAATCCCAAACGGAGTTGTTTATCCAGAGGCTGACATTCCAAACAACACAAGAGTATGTTACTTCCCAAAATCCGCAACTTAGATAAAAAGGCGGTATGCTTGAGCAGCAGGTATACTCACCATTTTTCCCAGGCAACAGATTTTTAAAAATTGGCATGAGCAACTCTATTCAGTGCTTCCTCAATTTGAAGCAAACCGTTCTTTATGAAGAGTACCAATGGTAATCGTGGACAAAATTACTGTAAAGAAGTAGTATTGTTATTGCTGATATGACAGACCAAAAACCATTTACATAAGGGGTGGAGCAAGAGTCATTCGAACAGAATTAAATATGTGATACTGTTATGTTTTTTAAAGGTAACAGAATATGTTATCAAAAAATCGGAAATTATCACAGTGGTTTTGTACTTATAGAGGATGTTTTGTATGGTTATAAGACAAGTTTTCATTGTTACCCTGTTGCTAATAATCTGGCCTGCCATTCTGAGTGAAACGTCGGTCAAAGCATTAGAAGGATCACATCTGGATTTGGCGAAGATGCTGGTTAAGGAATTAAAACCAGAGAATACCAGTTATCAGGACAAGAATGGCTACGTTAAATGGAAAGGACAGAATGGAGCAAATGATTACGAAAGCCATACTGATTGTTCCGGATTTTTGACTGCGTTGCTGGAGCAAGCTTATGGTTTCACACCCGATTATTTTGAGCGGTGGTTGGGCAAACGCCGCCCGCTTGCAAAAACCTATCACGAAGCAATTATTGGTCAGCGGGGATTTAAGCATATTCAGCTAATCAGAGAAGTAGAGCCAGGGGATATAATTGCTATCATTTATCCCGCTGGAAGTGAATACACCGGGCACATAATGGTTGTGGCAGAGACTCCGCAAGGGAGGAAAGCTTCTAAGCCAAAGATAGAGGAAACTGAGCAATGGGAGATTGCCGTTATAGATTCAGACCAGACTGGACATGGAAAGACAGACACACGGCGTAGGGATGATGGGACATTTAGGTCCGGCGTAGGGGAAGGAATTCTCAGGGTTTACACGGATCGGAAAGGGCAGATGGTTGGATATACTCGGAGTACATTCGGGAACTCGGAATACTATGATCAGACAGTTCGGCATCTTGCAATTGGTCGTCTGGACTGATCTGATAGACCGTAAGGATCGTGCCTGGCACCACCATTTAGCTGACGGCTTAGGATTGCCGCTTATGAATACGTTATCCTCTTCCGCTCGAGACAATCACTACTGTCATCTCGCTTTCTGTGCGTAATGGAGCATCTGGCAAGATAGAGTCGCATCCACGATTTGTAGGTGATATACGTACGGACTGCTTCCTGAAACAAACGAAATCGACTCTTATCATGGGATTGCAGCTTTCAAATGGTAATCCTCAAAAAGGTCAATGATCCCGGAACATGAAACTATTCACGATATCATTGGATGGGCAATCCGTACTCCTCATTCCCCTTGACAAAGGCATTTGGTGATCCTTAACTTCCTAAGATGAGGTTTTAAATTCTAATCAGGAGGTTACGTATGAAAAGAGTATTGGTAGTTTTTATGGCGTTGTTGTTGAGCGTTACGTTTGTAACCGCAGTCTTGGCCCAGGATAACTCTAACCCGGCGTTGCAGCAATTCAATGCGAAGATGGCATCAATGAAATCCATGGAATTTGAAGGCATGGTTTTAAGCCATGATGTACTATGCCATTGCTTCGTTGTAGCGACCAACATGGGCAATCTCATTCTTCAGGATGACTACACAAGATTCGATCAAGAATACAATCGGGCGAAGGGTCTTACGATAGGCGCGAAGGTAAAGGGCGAATACAAAACAGTTGACTATCTGAATTATGCACTTAGTGTCGAATACGTAAAATAACCGGATAGCGCACCGTCAGGGAAAGAGAAACTGCGAAAAGAGGGGAGCCCAGCGGCCCTCCTCTTTAATATTTGGCTGAAAGAACTGATGTTCTGTGGAGGTAAAAACAGTTGAATATACCCCTTCTTATAAGTTGTCCTCGATAGCGTTAAGCTGAAAGGTAACACAACCCCTGCACAATGCCTTACAGACCTAAATTCCCGCCGAAATTATAACAAGGATCGTGCAACAAACATTATAGATTAAGGCTAAAGGCAATTTTTGCTTGACTTTTCTACCCATTCATTGGTATAATTATACCAATGAATGGGGTGTTTATATGTCGCTTGTCTATGTGAAGAACAAGAACAATGGCGTTACATATGTTTACGAATCATCCGGGTACTGGGATAAGAATAAACAACAGGCCAGGAATAAACGAAATTGTATCGGCAAGCTTGACCGGGTAACTGGCGAGTTTGTCCCCTCCAAACGCCTTGATCCCCAGCAGGCGGCGGTCCGGGATCCCGCGGTCACCGCATCGGCGCAGATCGTCGGCCCAGCGGTTGTGTTGGATGAGTTCTCCAAGCGCACCGGTCTGGAGAGATCGCTGAAGTCCTGCTTTCCCGATACCCACCGGCAGATCCTGGCGATGGCCAACTACCTCGCCATAGAGGGTGGAGCGCTCAGCTATTGCGAATCCTGGGCAAAAAGCCATGAGCCCGCCCTCGCGGCGTCCTTGGCAAGCCAGCGCATAAGCGAGATACTCTCCTCCATCGGGACCGACGGCAAGCAGACCTTCCTTGCGAAGTGGATAGGCAAGGTCTTGAAGGACGACTACATCTGCTACGACATCACGTCGGTATCGTCGTATTCGGAACTCAACGAATTCATCAAATGGGGTCACAACCGCGACAGGGAGAAGCTCCCCCAGCTCAATCTCGCGATGCTGTTCGGCCAGAAATCCGCGCTGCCGGTGTACTACCACCGGGTACCTGGCAACATAAACGACGTCTCAACGCTGCGCAACCTCGTGCTGACCTTCAAGGCACTGGAGGTCAAGCGGCTGCACTACGTGATGGACAAGGGTTTTTACAGCAGGAAGAACGTGGACGCTTTGGTTGAGAACCGCGACCGATTCACCATGTCGGTGCCGTTGAGCAATAAATGGCTGCTGCAAGCCATAGACGACATCCACAAGACCATCCACGGTCCTGAGGGATACCGCAAGCTCGATGACGAGGTACTCTATGTCCATTCACGGTTGTATCCATGGGGGAAGGAGAAGCGCCGCTGCTATCTGCATTTGTACTACAACGCCACCAACCGGGCCAAGGATGTGGACAAGTTCAACGAGGAACTGCTCCAGTACAAGGGCGAGCTCGAGTCGGGCAAGCCGGTGGCCGACCACCAGAAGGCCTATGACGACTTTCTCATCCAGAAGACAACCCCCAAGCGCGGACTGCATGTATCTTTCAACTCGGAGGCGGTGAGCCAACACATCAGCCGCTACGCTGGTTTCCAGGCGCTGCTCTCTAACGGGATCAAGGATTCGGTGGAAGCCATGCGGGTCTACCGCGACAAGGACGCAGTGGAGAAGTGCTTCGACGACCTGAAGAATTCGCTCGACCTGAAGCGGCTGCGGATGCATACGTCGTCGACCGTAGACGGAAGGCTTTTCGTGCAGTTCATAGCTCTGATTCTCATCAGTGCGATACGCAAGGAGATGCGCTCATCGAAACTCATCGAGGAATACACGGTGCGCGAACTGCTGCAGGAGATGAAGACGTTGACCAAGGTTAAATATTCCGGGAAGTACGGTCATATCCTCACAGAGGTGACCAAGGCGCAGCGGGATATTCTCAAAGCCTTGGATATCCAACTCCCTGGCATGGCATAGGTATAATTTTTCCGGGAAATTAGGTTACAGAGCATTGTGTTCACACAAAAACTCTCTCTTCATCCGGCTATGACAACAAACCGAGCTTGAAGCTGGAGCCCGCCCCCCGTCCTGATCCCTTCAGACGAAGGCTATCCTGGAACGGGAGACCGTTCTCCCGAACCAGATGGTGTCTGCACCCTATGTTCGGGTACCCAGATCCCATTCACAAATTGACCCAGGACCGTAACCATACCCCGGCAGTGCGCCCTGGCGGTGGGGGAGGTTCTTGAGGTTCATATCCACGCGCCAGCAGGCGCACGGCATCGGGGATCTGCTTTCCCTTCGCATACATGCATTGTTGCTAAGCGATGTCATAACACCTCTGAAGTTAAACAAAGAAGAATAGGCCGGACCACCGTTATTATAATAATCATTCTTTTCATCTCTCCACCTTAGTGCGATTCTAAGTTCGTAAAGACTGTTTGTCAACAGAGCCTTTTATCTCAACCTATAACTCTCACTTTTGTATCGGATGCTCCATATAGGATTAGTGGATGTACCCGCTGATTTTCAATAGAAAGACATTTTGTAAAATATGTGAGGGGGGATTTTATCGAATCCTTCCTGAAATCGTTACTTCACTTGTTACCTAAAATATACTACATTATAAACGGCATTCGAGATGATGTACTGTCCATATCTATAACGATCGACAACAGCACGTGATCTTTTGAGACTAAATAGAAGTGAGCGAGAACAGATGGTGGCATCGATAGTCTTAACCACTCGGAGGATACAATGAAGCTCAAACCCGGCATCGAGGCCGCTCTTTGGATGGTTCCCGGGGCAGTATTTATGCTTTTGCTCGTCCTCGTCGTGGGTCATTTCCACAAAGAGCAGAACCCCGCTGAGCAACTGGCAAATAAGGCCCGACGGGTCGACCTCGTGAGTCGGATGCAAGTTGGTCTGTTGTCTGCCTCGGAAGCAGAGAAGAGCGCCGTAATGGCTATCACAGACCGGGAGTCGAAGATCTTAGCCGACCAGGCACGCGCGGCCACTGCGGATGTGCAGCGGGAATGTCGGGAGTTGGAGGAACTCCTGAAGACTGGCGGCACTCAGAGAGAGAAGGAGTTACTCGCCCGGTTTTCGGAAGTCTTCACCGAGTTCCAACGTGTTGACAACGACCTGTTAGATCTAGCGGTCAAGAATACCAACCTCAAGGCATACAGCTTGGCATTCGGCCCGGCAGCACAAGCGCTCCAAGAGATGAACGCCGCGCTTTCCCGCCTCGTGGCAGCGTATGCCGACTCACCCGAGGCAAAGAAGGCGATGCTTTTCGCCTTCGGCGCACAGATCGGCGCCCTGCACATTCAAACCCTGCTCCCGCCCCACATCGCAGAGGAAAGCGACCGGAAGATGGACAGGTTGGAAGCTTTGATGGCCAAGGAGGACGAACAGGTTCGCAAAGATCTGAATGACCTGGCCGCGCTCACGAGCTTGAGCAGTGACTCCGACCTCGCAACGGCCGCCTCACGGTACGCCAGATTCAGCAAAATCAAAACCCGAATCCTGGCGCTCTCGCGCGAGAACACCAACATCCGGTCACTCACTATATCCCTGAACCAGAAACGCAAGGTGATGGTGCTGTGCCAAGATGCCCTAAATGCGCTAAAGCAGACCATACTGGAGGAACCCGTGAGGGGCATCACCTACGGCCCCCCGGCTCACCCTCGATAGCTCAATGCGAGTCTCAGATTACTGGCGTTCGGTCCCTGGAACCTCACATGAATGGCTCTTTTACAATCATGAGGAAAAATCGCTTTGACCCGAACAACATGAAGGAGCACATTCTCAAAACGGTTTTGTAAGGCCCACTGAACCGATGTTGTGTAGAAATGTGCCCCCATCGGTTTCATGGCTGTTTGTCGAACACATCCTTCCGGCGCTAATCAGTGGCCGTAAATCTGAACCCCACCCCCGGTTCTGTGATGATGTATAGGGGATGATTTAGATCCTCTTCGATCTTTTGCCGGAGGTGTGCAATGTAGACCCTGAGGTAATGGGTATCTTTCTGGTAATTGGGTCCCCGCGTGGCAAGGAGGAGCTGCCTGTGAGTCACTATACGGCCAGCGTGCAGGGCAAGACATTTCAAAATCTCGTATTCTGTTGGGGTCAGCTTTATTTCCTTTCCATTGACCGACAGACGACGGTGTGTGATATCGAGTGTTAATCCTCCAAAGATAAGTACCGGTCCGTCCTCGTCTTTACCCTTGTGCCTGAGAACAACGCGAATCCGGGCGAGGAGTTCTCCCATACCGAACGGCTTGGTGACATAATCATCGGCCCCGGCGTCGAGGGCATTGATCTTCTCGTCTTCATGTTCTCTGACCGAGAGAATAATGACAGGGATTCCGGTCCATTCGCGAAGCTTTTCAATTACCTGAATGCCTTCGATATCAGGCAGCCCAAGGTCAAGGATGATCAGGTCAGGGTGAGAGATTGTAGCCCGGTTTAAACCCTCATAACCGGTGGCAGCTTCCTCCACCTCATAGCCGTAACCGGATAACGCGGTCTTCAACAGCCGTTGGATCTGTTTTTCATCGTCGATAACCAGTATACGTGGGCCATCAGGTTGCATAATCTCCTCCTTCGTTCACATCCGATTCTTGCGAGGGCCGTTTGTCTAACGGTAACGAAAAGGTGAACTCGTTTCCGTATCCCCGGTTTGGTTGAACCCATATTTTCCCGCCATGGGCTTCAACAATCCCTTTGCAAATCGAAAGACCAAGGCCTGTCCCGCCTATTTGTCTCGTAGAATGTACCCTGTAAAACTTGTCGAAGATGCGTTCCCGTTCCTTCGCAGGGACGGGCGGGCTGAGATCGGTTATGGTAAACCGTAACAATTTATCATCGCAACATGCAGAAAGAGAGATTTGGCTGTCTGGAGGAGAGTATTTTGCCGCGTTCTCGAGCAGGTTAATCAGTACGTGCTCGATAAGTGCAAAGTCAGCCTCCACCAGAGGAAGATCTGGCGGGATGTTGACCAGTAAATGGTGGCCCTGAAGAATATCTTTCATTTCCCGAAAGACGACGCCTAGAATGTCCTGGATGTCGCACCACTTCTTATTGAGCTTTAACATACCCCCTTCAAGCCGTACCATATCAAGAAGATTTGCGACGAAATGGTTCATGCGTTGAGCTCCCTCCTTGATGGTTTCCAGCAAGATCTGTCTGGCCTCCTGATCGTACACGTTTTCTTGGGAAAGAAGGCTTGTCACCGCGCCCGTAATTGATGCGAGGGGAGTTCTCAGGTCATGAGAGATGGAATTGAGCAGCGCAGCGTGCAGTTTTTCTGATTCAACGAGCCACTTAGCGTGTTCGGCCTCCTTTGCCAATTGGACGCGGATTATGGCGACGGCACCGAGGTTGGCAAAGGCTTGGATAAGCTGCCGTTGCTCCCAGGAGATCTCATCCGTAACGTTTAGCGTAAGAGCGAGCACTGCTAATACCTTGTCCTCCACAGAAACCGGGAGAAACGTTCGTTCGGCGCCCCTGAGAATTTCTGTTCCCTTTCCCGCCGCCCGACCATGATCAAGGACCCAATAAGCGACCGCCCATTCTTTATCGGTGGGCGAGCTGAGATGGGGTGGGGCGGATGCAACCGCGTACAAATGATCGCTGCCGGATTCCGGCATCAGAATAATTATCTCGCCTTCTATGGTCCGTGCAATTGTCGTTACAAAGACTTCAAGGACTTTTGCTAAATCGGCTTCTGCAGCTATTTCCCGACCGAGTGCGTATAAGGCGAGGGTCTTCTTTTCCCGCTCAAGTGCCCTCTGCGTTTCATCCCGAAGCCTCGCGGCCATAGTTCCCGTTATGAGTGCGACCAGTAAAAAAACCGCTAAAATAAAGACGTAGCGTACACCACTTACCGCCAAGCTGCCAACAGGTGGCACAAAGAAAAAATCCAACGCTAACAGGCCAAGAAAGGAAGCTAAAAAGGAGGGTCCCCGGCCCCAGCGCACTGCGCTGACAAGGACAGGCAAGAGGTAAAGGAGGGCAAGGTTAATGCTGTCGAAATAAGGATCAAGGATCTTACCGATACCCGTTATGAGCGCGACGCACACAAGGGGCCAGATGTAACGCTTGAGGGTTGCTACGCGCGACGAGGATAAAGCGTCCTTGTTATCGGAACGGGGTTTCATTATCTCGGCCTCATCTGTAATAAGTTCCATGGCCACACCTCTATCGACCGTCTTCGGCCGGTTGCCTTTCTATGATGGGCAGGCTCTTATGCGGGACCCAAACGTCCCGTCCTCCGATAATTGAGACCACTCACCATCCGTTCTGCCAGTTCGGCCAGTATCGTGTACGG
>CAVWHH010000037.1:0-10357 GCA_963754785.1 uncultured delta proteobacterium
CTTCTTTTCCCAACGCTGTGCATACGTCCGGTATATCCTTTTTACGGTAGTAACATCTCCCCTCCGTGCACGTTCGAAGAAATGACCCCATGAACCTATTCTCATCCTCCCATGAGAGAAATGACCACCTTCGCCCCCTCTGCCTGTTCGGGCAAGTCCTTCGGGGCCACGGGTATTGTATTGTCCGATCCAGAGCCATACTGCCTGCTTTGACACCTGCAATATAGAGGCTACTTGTTGCGCATGGAAGAAACCGTAAGCCACACCGCAAGTCTCTTCGGGTACGCATCGCGGGTTTATTTTTGCCGCACCCATTCAGCGAGATCTTCCGGCGAAAGATATGGTTGGATGACGGCAGGTTTTCTCATAGAGGATTCCTCCTGCTGTACTGAATCATTACTCTGTCTTTGATGTAAAATTGGCATTGATGTCCTTTCCCACGGCGCTTCCGCTCGCAGGCACAAGGTTCAATCGGGTACAAATGGTCGGCACAGACCATTTCGATGAATCTGCCAAGATCTGTTCAACATACCAGTAATCCTTCTGTTCTGTGGCAGCCACCTTCTTCCAGCCACCGGATGCCGAAAGCAGAACAGGCGCCGACATGAAAAGAACAAAACACCCAAGAGAGCGCATACATTTTCCTTTCTTCACGCAGGGATCATCTTGTATGTATTTATCGCACTTTTTGGGCAGAGACTTGATGTCTTGCCCGATTACTGAGAATATAACCGTTGAGATATTTCTTCAAAAAGAGGCCCGTGTAGCTTGATGGGGATTCCATAACGGCCTCGGGTGTCCCTTTTGTGATGATCCTGCCGCCCCTGTCTCCGCCTTCAGGGCCAAGATCGATAATGTAGTCGGCGCATTTGATGACGTCAAGATTGTGCTCGATGACAATAACCGTGTTGCCGCGTTCGATAAGCTCGAAAAGCACATGGAGGAGTTTTTCGATATCGACAAAATGAAGGCCTGTGGTAGGTTCGTCGAGGATATAGAGGGTGCTGCCCGTATCCCTTTTTGAAAGTTCCCGTGAAAGTTTTATTCTCTGCGCCTCTCCCCCGGAAAGCGTTGTCGCGGCCTGTCCAAGCCTGATATAGCCAAGGCCGACCTCGTTCAACACCTTGAGTTTGCTTTTGATGTGTGGCAAGGCATCGAAAAATTGTGTTGCTTGCGTTACGGTCATCTCCAGGACATCGGCGATACTTTTTCCTTTGTAACGTATTTCGAGGGTGTCACGATTATATCGTTTACCCTTGCACACATCACAGACAATGTACACATCAGGGAGGAACTGCATTTCGATCTTGACGAAGCCTTCACCTGTGCAGGTTTCGCATCTGCCACCCTTCACGTTGAAGCTGAATCTACCCTCCTTGTAGCCTCTCATCCTTGATTCCGGCAACTTTGTGAAGAGTTCCCTGATGTAAGTAAAAATGCCTGTGTAGGTTGCGGGGTTTGATCTCGGCGTCCTCCCGATGGGGGATTGATCAATATCGATGACCCTGTCGATGACTTCATATCCGCTCATCCCTTCTGTCTCACCAGCCCTATCCTTCGACTTGTAGAGTTTCTGCTTGAGGAGGGGATAGAGGGTATCGACGATGAGGGTGCTTTTGCCGGAACCGGAGACACCGGTAACAACGCTAAAAACTCCCAGCGGGATTTCAACATCGATCTGCTTTAAATTGTTCGCGTGGGCACCCTTGATCTTGAGAAAACCTTTCGGCTTCCTCCTTTTTTCAGGGACCTTTATCTCCCGTCTTTTCGACAGATAGAGGCCCGTTATGGAATCGGGATGTTCGTGAAGGGCCGCCGGTGTGCCCTGGAAGACAAGATTACCGCCGTTTTCGCCTGCGCCGGGGCCTAGGTCTACAACATAATCGGACTCCACGATGGCATCGTGATCATGTTCGACGACGATCACCGTGTTATCGAGATCGCGCAGCCTTTTCAGGGTCCCCAGGAGCCTCTCGTTATCGCGCTGATGGAGCCCGATGCTCGGCTCATCAAGTACATAGAGCACACCAGTCAAACCTGAACCGATCTGGGTCGCAAGACGTATTCTTTGAGATTCCCCCGACGAAAGCGTTGCAGAATTACGGCTCAAACTCACATAATCAAGGCCCACGTCCATCAAAAATTTCAATCGTGATGCAATTTCTTTGAGAATGGTCCGTGCTATCTCACGTTCTTTACCGGGTAGCTTGATATTCTCAAAAAACTTCAGCGACTCCTCAATGGTCATAACGCTTATCTCATAGATATTGAGATCGTTTATCTTTACCCAGAGTATCTCTTTCTTGAGCCGGGCACCATTACAGACGGGACAGGGAATGAGGTTGATGAACCGTTCGAGTTTTTCTTTTTCATAGAAATCCGCCTTTCCCCACTCCTTTTCGAGCTCACCGATGGCGCCCACAAAGGGTCTCTTTACAAATTCCCTCCTCGGTCCATGGTCAACAAAAAATTCTATTTCTTCGCCCTTTGAACCGGAGAGGATGGCGTCCTGGACGTGCTTCGGCAGGTCCTTGAAGGGTTTACGGACATTGATTTTGTAATGTTTGACGAGAGCTTCAAGAAAGGGCAAAAAGTGGACAGGATTTTTATCGGCCCAAGGCAGAACGGCGCCATCCCTTAAAGAAAGGTCAGGATTGGGCACAATTAGCGCAGGATCAAAATATTCCTTGACACCAAGACCATAACAGCCGGGACAGGCCCCGTAAGGGTTATTGAAGGAGAACATTCTTGGCGCGATCTCCGGGTAGCTGATGCCGCAGTCAGGGCATGCAAATCGTTCGCTGAAGATATATGTTTTTTCCTTTGTCTCCACCGTGATGATGCCGGTCGCTTTGGCAAGGCCAAGTTCCACGGCCTCAAAGAGCCGCCTTTCGATGCCGTCTCTCAGGGCAATCCTGTCGATGACAACATCGATCTCGTGCTTCTTATTTTTATCAAGCTCAATTTCTTCTGAAAGATCCACGAGCTTTTTGTTCAGTCTGATCTTCGTAAAGCCTTGCTTCCTCAGTTCGTCGATCTCTTTGCGGTATTCTCCTTTTCTTCCCCGCACAATGGGGGCAAAAATAGTAAGATTCGTTCCTGAAGGGAGCGACAGGATGGCGTCAACGATCTGCGGGGCATGCTGACTGGTAATCTCTTTCCCGCAGTTGTAACAATAGACGTGGCCAATCCGTGCGAAGAGAAGACGCAAATAATCGTAAATCTCCGTCACAGTACCGACAGTGCTTCTAGGATTCTTGCTGATGCTCTTCTGCTCAATACTGATGGCAGGCGATAACCCCTCGATGTAATCGACATCGGGCTTGTCCATAAGCTCCAGAAATTGACGGGCATAGGAGGAGAGCGATTCTACGTAACGCCTCTGCCCCTCGGCGTAGATCGTGTCGAAAGCGAGGCTTGATTTCCCGGAGCCGCTTGGTCCCGTGATCACCACCATTTTATTCCGTGGGATTGTAACGTCGATATTCTTGAGGTTATGTTCCCTGGCGCCCTTTATAAATAGTCTGTCCATTAACCTTCATCTTTTACAGATTCCTCTTTACGAAGCCCCATATTTTAGCAGAAAACCGGCCTGATTTCAAAAGAGTGTATAGGTCATGAAAAATAGATCGGATATTCAGGCGCACAGCCTGCTCGGGCTGATTATCCCTTTATGCAACCCAGCGGGGTGATTTGCGCGACAAGCTTCGATATACCCGCGTTGTGGACGACACGGGCCACATTGGAAACATCTTTGTACGCTTCCGGCATCTCTTCTGCCAGCGTGCTTTTACTGGCCGCTTTTACATAAACCCCCTTCTCTTCCATCTCCTTGTGAAGGGATCGCCCTTTTGCCACCCTGATTGCCTGGCTTCGGCTCATAACCCGACCGGCGCCATGACAGGTACTTCCGAAGGTCTCCTCCATTGCCCTCTCTGTACCACACAGAACGTATGATGCCCTGCCCATATCTCCCGGTATAAGGACTGGTTGTCCCACGTGCCAGTACTCATCGGGGAGGCCTTCGCTCCTGGCTCCGAATGCCCTTGTGGCGCCCTTTCTGTGAACGCAAAGCGTAGATTCTTTTCCCTTCACCCCATGTTTCTCCAATTTGGCAATGTTGTGGCAAACATCATAAACAAGCGAAAGACCAAGGTTTGCTGCGCTTGTCTGCAAGGTTTTCTCGAAGGTCTCCCGTACCCAGTGGGTAATCATCTGGCGGTTCGCAAAGGCATAATTGGCCGCTGCCGCCATGGCCGAAAAATATCGTTGACCTTCCGGTGATTCGAAAGGAGCTGCGCAAAGCTGCCTGTCGGGAAGAAAAATGCCGTACTTTTCCGACGCCTTCATCATTTCCCTGATATAGTCGTCGCATACCTGGTATCCGAGGCCACGTGAGCCGCTGTGGACCATGACGGTAATCTGGTCTTTGAAAAGTCCAAATGCCGACGCGATCTTCTCGTCATAGATTTCACTGATACGGCCCACTTCGACAAAGTGGTTTCCGCTCCCCACTGTCCCGAGCTGATCTTTGCCCCGCTCATAAGCCCTGTCGGAAACATAATCCGGGTTCGCCTGCGGAAATTCCCCATTATCTTCAATGTGGTGTAAGTCCTGATCGTCCCCGTACCCCTTTTCAATGGCCCACTTCGCGCCTTTACGCAAGACCTTGCTTATCTCATCCCGTGAAAGCCTCAAATCTTTACGATGCGAACCGATACCGCTAGGTATGTTGAAAAAAAGGTTATCGATGATGTCCGAGAGCAAATTTTTCATCTCTTTTACGGTCAGTGTGGAACGTATGAGGCGTACACCACAATTAATATCATAACCGACACCACCCGGACAGATAACACCATCCTTCGTATCGAAGGCCGCAACTCCGCCGATGGGGAAGCCATAACCCCAATGGATATCCGGCATGGCCATAGAAGCGGAAACAATGCCCGGAAGACATGCCACATTTTCAACCTGTTTGATGCTCTCATCGGTGCCGAGTATCTTGAGCAGTTCCTCATCGATGAAGATAAGCCCATCGACACGCATGGCTCCATGTTTTTCAATGAGATATCGGTTGCTGTCAAGCTTTTTTAATGGTATCTTTCGGTCATTCGCCATTGTTTTTGTTCCTCATAAATCGACGATAAATGTTGCTTTGAATCGCCCCTCTTCTTCCTGAAGAGAAAATCTGTGGTACGTTACCGCTTTAACTTCTCCTGATACGGTGTGTCTTCTTTCATCGAAGTATTCTCCTTTAAGAATGGCTTTGAGTTTTCCCTGTTCGCTGTGAATCACTATTTCCTTTGGAAGAAATCTTTCCGCATCCCACAGATAGAGGAGTTCATTGAGGAAAACGATAAGCGACTCGCCGTTACCGGACACTTCAAAATGTTTTTCGGTTATGGGACGCACCGATTCTAAATCCGTTATGAGCGAAAACAGAGCTTTAGCGCTATTCTCGAAAAGTTCCGTCTCTGTGCCACCGTAAACCTCGAAACCTACGTCGGCTTCATGGTCGATGATGTTATAGTTCTTCAAGAGATACCACCGTGTATTACCGGGGTTTGTCACCCGCCCTCTCCGACAGCAAAACTGTCGGAGCCACCTCCTCTCGCTCGTGAACGAGCTAAAGGGGTTCGCCTCAACGGGGCTTACCTGCGAGAATCACCTCTTTGTTTTACCTTCCCGTATAATCTGTTTCAGTTTGGCAGTTATTTCCAGTGCCTTATCGAGGGGGCGCTGCCAGATATTACGACCGAATATAAAACCTGATCCGCCTGCATTTATGCAGAGCCGCGCCTTTGCAAGGAGGTCATCATCGGAGATCATTTCGCCGCCGGCAAAGATGACTGGGGCCCCGCATGCCGCCCTGACGACTCGTTTAATGGCTTCCTGAAGTTCCACGTTGAAGCTTTGATAGGGCTCCGGCACTTTTGGATCTTTTTTCATGCTTGGCACATTGACCTTCACCATATCGGCACCAAGCTCGACGGCTGTGCGCGCTGCGTATTCGACTGCGTAGAGACTGTTCTTGCCGCCTTTTGCTTCAATTTCATTGCCTCGCGGATAAGACCAGACAATAACCGGCAGTCCTGCTTGATGGGCCTCTTCCCTGATCGTTGCGAATTGTTCAAAATCCTCATCCTGACGGGACGAACCTATATACAGGGTATAACCGATAGCGATTGCGGAAAGCCGGAGGGCGTCATCGACAGAGGCCGTCACGGGAGATAGCGGTTCGGCATCGCTTGGAATCTCTGTTTTACCGTTCACTTTGAGAACAAGAGGGACCTCTCCGTACATACGGTCGAAATATCGGCTGGCGTTGCCGACATGTAGAACAACGGCATTATACTTGGCCTTTTTCGCAATCTCTATGATGTGCAGAGGATTTTCTGCAAAAGGTGAATGAAAAAAATCTCGTGGTCCGTGTTCAAGCCCCTGGTCATAGGGGAGGATGATCGTTTTTCCAAATGTCTGAAGAAGTCCTTGCAGCCTCACATCTTTCGGTTCCATAATTCCCTCCTTTAATTTGTGCCTTTATTTATTATAGCATAAAACACGAAATAGCCCATCGATGATGGGCAGGTCACTGAAATATTGTTTGACCTATCGCCCGCATCTCCCCCCTTGCCTGGCCCGATTCATCCATTGACAATAGAGTATCGTTTTGCTAAG
Organism: uncultured delta proteobacterium; assembly: GCA_963754785.1. Lineage (GTDB taxonomy): Bacteria > Desulfobacterota > Syntrophorhabdia > Syntrophorhabdales > Syntrophorhabdaceae > PNOF01. Next base: position 6,679 of record CAVWHH010000037.1, read on the forward strand.
CTTTCCAACATGCCGGAGTGGTGGAATTGGCAGACGCGCGGGACTCAAAATCCCGTGTCCCTTGCGGACATGCGGGTTCAAGCCCCGCCTCCGGCATTAATGATTTTGAGTACTTACCAACTATAATCGTATTAGTCCGCAGGCCTTGAAATTGGAATTGTAACCACATTTGTAACCTTTTCTACCCCTTCAGTTATTTTTTTAGCCTCTTCATGAACTTCAGCCATACGTTCACTTGCCTTCTTCAGATCATCCTCATTAACGATGTTGTATCGGTCGAAAACCGATCTCGTCTTGTGTCCGCTTATCTTCATCGCTACACGTTCCGGTATCCCTGCCCTTACCATGTTCCTGACTGTCGCTTCATCGTCTTGATTTTGTTGTTGGTACCCTCAAGAGGGCCGGTAGAAATGGGGAAGTCATAGTAGGCAAGAATCCCTGACCTATATGCCGAGAGTGTCTTGGCCATAGTCTTGAGTATGGCGATTCCTGAGGATGATGCTTTTCGTATCCACTCGTTGAGTACCTTCTCCGCTTGTTTCTTGCCCCGCTGCGTCCACACCTCTCTGAGTTCCTCCTTGAGATAATAGGCGGTATAGAGGGGTTGGTTCAGCCGAAGGGCTTCATCAAGGCGTTCCTTTTCCCCTTTCTTCTCATCGAGATCTTGGGGGTTCTTGAGAAGAAGCCAACGGGTGCCTTTCAGTACATCTTTCTGGAGATCATCCTTTGCTTCCCGGTAAAGGTCTCTTCTGAGATCAGATAACTTATCGTTGAAGAGCTTTACCACATGGAAATGATCAAAGACGATGGTGGCTTTGGGAAGATGGCTCATCACCGCACTCATATAGGCGGGAGACATGTCGATGGCAACGGCTTCAATCTGTGCAGGAGAATGGCTCAACCTCTTCCAGAACGGGAGCAGCGCCTCTGCCCCTTTGCCGTCACCGACAAATACGACAGCACCACTTTCGAGGTCGAGCACTACCGTGAGATAGCGATGTCCCTTCTTCACCGCAATCTCATCTATGGCGATGTGTCGGAGGTCTCTCAGCGAAGGACGAGAGAACTTCTTCTTGAAGTAAGGCTTCTGGATATCCTTGATGGTATCCCAGGAAACCGAAAGGTGCCGCGCCACATCAAGGATCGTCATATGCTTCGAGAGTTCCAGGACATACCGCTCAAAAGCCCGCGTATAGGAAAAACGGGAATCAGCGAATCCAAGTTCTACCTGGCGGACGGCATCGCACTGCCGACAGCCTATCCGCTGGACATCGAGATCCAGAAAGATGACCTTTGGTCCTATCGGCACCATACGGAACCTTCTCGGCAAACATCCCCTGAGCACGAGATCCCGGCTCCCGCACTCCGGGCAGTGGAGCTTATCTCGCTTGTGTTTTACCGTAAAGATCACTTTACCCTCTTCATATACCGTTTTCACATACGTGTAGCCGACGAGGCCGAATCCATGATACAACAGACTTGTGGACATACTTCCCCTCCGATAAGAGATGCGTGGTTGCTTCTCTTTATGGGGTTATATGTCCACACTTTTTTCAAGTGAAAAGTATCCTTCGAGCGGAAGAACCTCTTTTATTGCTTACACTATACATTGAGTTTTATTGATTTTTTGTCTCACATGTCATGGAATGCTATATTTCTAAACGGTTGTGGACAAAATACCCATATAAAAGCCAACCATCACTTTTAGTGATATTACATACTAAAAACCACATTAACAAAAATATGTGTTTCTCACTTGAAAGATTGAAGATGCTGTTATAGAATCAGCCTGCCGATTGTGGGTTTGGAATGAGATTTTCGGGGAATACAGTGATATCTGGAAGGATACTATCGAAGAATCTATTCGGAAATACTCAATCAATAAAAGGTGGTCTTTTATGAAAACGCTTAACTCTTATGCTGAAGCTGCGCTTGAAAAAGAGGTGACCCATGCAATTGTTGTGGAGACCTCGAAGGTCTTCACGGAACCATGGGTACGAATGCGATGTCAATTCGGCTGCTTTATGTACGGCAAAAGTCTCTGCTGCCCTCCCCATACACCAACACCCGAAGAGATGCGCAAGATCCTTGACTCTTACCAGTGCGGGATCCTACTACATCGCCATGTAGAGAAGGGATATAAATATGTCGATGAATTCAATGAAATCATAGTCAATCTGGAACGAACCATTTTTCTCGACGGCTATTACAAAGCGTGGGCAATCGGCAGTGGTCCCTGCATGAGATGCAAGGAATGCAATGTTTCCGGTAATTGCCTCCATTCAGATAAGGCAAGGCCTTCCATGGAGTCATGCGGGATCGATGTTTATAGGACAGCGAAAGAACAGGCAATGCCCATCAAAGTGGTAAAGGACCATTCGCAGGATAGGGATATATACGGATTGATATTGGTGGAATAACAGCTGTAGGAAACGCCACGTCCTTTTGGTAGATCTTTACGGCACCATTTCAAATAGTAATATTGACCTCGGTTTATAAATCACAGTTGCATAGCTGTGAACTCTATATTTCCTCATGTATGCATGATTAGCCGGATTGTCTCTGTAGCATCCCTACATTCGAGCCATCACCCCTTGCCATTATGATCAAAACGAACGATTTTCAAGTAATACAACATGTCCCAAGTGCGGCCGTCCCCTTGTCAAAAGAACAACAAAGCAGGGACCAAAAACTGGAACGGAGTTTATGGGCTGCTCTGGCTTCCCCAACTGTAGGTATACAAAAGAGGCAAAGTCGGAATGACAACCGGCCAAATGGATGCAGCCAATCGCCGAAAAAACCGGCTTTGGCTGATCTGGGCGTTATGTGAAGATAAAGAGGAGATAGAGATTGAGACCACGATACCTCGGCGATTCCTATGACATCGTGAAGCAGAGTCTGTTGCGCTGGCTGGGAGCTTGTGGGCCATGGGTGGCCCATCCGATGTTCACGGAGCGGGTTACCTCTGAACAGGCTGCCACCTTCTCCCGTCTGTTGGGCGTTCCTCTGCTGGTCCGTGATGTACTCGAATCGAAAACAAATCGCGAACGTTATTTCGCAACTGCCCGTTCGTGTCGAACCATCTTTTTCTCGACCCCGACATAGGGCTACGTCTTGCGGTTAGTAAAGCCAGGAATAACCCTTCGTACCTATTCGGTCCAGAGGCTATATCGATTGTTTCTGAACGACCTGCGTCGCTGACACTCGTTTTCGACCAGTCTCTGGCGAGAGGTCGGGAGCGTAAACAACTCGTAGAGAAAATGGCCCTTCTGGGAGAGCACGCTGTCGACTCATTTGCGTACATCTCCCATGCCTCCTTCATTCTCATGTCCACAGACCGCGAATTATTAACGAAGGCGTTGAGGGTCATTCAGGATGCATCGGGTTTACCGGCAGCTCGGTTTGCCATGAATACGGCACCACATAAAACGACGTGATGCAGCCAATCGTCCAAACTGCTGCCTGATCTTTTTGTTCGCTGAGGAATGCATGTTATGAATCTCGACTATTTAGATGACACCTTAGATTCCATCCAACTGTACCAGCCTGATGAAAGGTTCCTCCAAGCGTTTTACGAATTTGCCGACCGTCTCAACAGTCTCAACCGACATTGGTTGTCGGTCAGGCAGTTTATATTCAGATACATGAATGATCTCCGCGCCATGAAAACCGATGGTTC
>CAVWHH010000038.1:0-95723 GCA_963754785.1 uncultured delta proteobacterium
CAAATATAGCGGCGAAAAGGGTACCAAATACAACAGCGAAAAGTGTACCACCCTGGTAGTGAAAAATATGGTAACACTCTCTGTGAAGGAGGGTTGCCAGTGATTACAAGGGAGGTATTTATGGACATTAAAGCAATGAATCGGAATGGATTGAGCATCAGAAGAATTGCGAAGATTACTGGTCTTCACCGGAAGACAGTGAAACGTCATCTGGAAGGGGGTTCTCTTCCCGTGTATCACAAGACGAAAAGGAAGGAGAGCATTCTGGATCCCTACCGGCCGATGATCGATGCCTATCTCGAAGAGGATGACTACCAGGCTTCCTGGATATTCGAGAAGCTTACCCGTATGGGATATACGGGAGGATTGACAACGGTAAGGAACGCCGTGCGGGCGATAAAGGGTGAGAAGACGCGGATCGCTTATATCCGGTTCGAAACGGAACCAGCTTTCCAGGCACAGGTTGACTGGGGAGACTTCCAGATCTTGGAACCCGACGGGACGACTCATACGGTCTTTGCCTTTGTCATGGTTCTCGGATATTCCCGTGCCATGTATGTCGAGTTCGTAGAAGAGAGGACTCTTGAGGCCTTCATGGACTGCCACATTCATGCTTTCGATTATCTGGGCGGTGTCCCGAAAGAGATCCTCTACGATTGTATGAAGCAGGTGATTATCGGGAGGCAGAGTGGCAGGCCTGTCTTCAATATCGAGTTTTCCCGGTTCTCCAACCACTATGAATTTCATCCCCGGCTCTGCCCTCCGTATGCACCCTGGGTGAAAGGGAAAGTGGAACGTCCGATACATTACCTACGGGAACGTTTCTGGAGAGGCTATTCCTACATCTCTTGTGAGAAGGCCAACGAGGAGGTACTGGCCTGGGTTTCCGAGGTTGCCAACAGAAGGATACACGGCACGTACTGGCAACGGGTACAGGAGAGGTGGGAGAAGGAGAAGCCTTTGCTCAATGATCTTCCTTTAGTCCCCTACGACACCTCTCTCAAGGTCTTCAGGCCGGTCTACAGGGAATGTCAGATTGCCTACAATGGCAACAGGTACCTCGTTCCCTATCACGTCGTGGGCAAAAAGGTGATGCTCAAGATAAAGGGAAAGGTCATCCGTATCTATCACGACCAGGATCTTCTCGCGACGTATGAGGAGCCAAAGGAAAAACATGCCGTCATTGGGGACGCCGCCATATACCGGATGCTTTCCCATGATACGGAGCAGATCGCACGAAAGTATGGCCGTAAGAAGGGGAAAGCGACGAGAGGGTGTGTCACGTCAACACTGTTCCCCGAGGTGGCGATCAGATCTCTCGAAGAGTATGAGCGTCTTGCAGGGGGTGCGTCATGGAGCAATTAACCTGCGAACGGCTCAAAGAAAACCTCATGAAACTCAAACTTGCCCGTGTGCATGAGGTCCTCGATACGATCGTGTCTCTTGCCGAACGGGACAAGATGTCCTACCTCTCGCTCCTTGACCGTCTCTTCGAGGAGGAGGTTGCGGCAAAAGAGAAAAGAAGGATCGACATGGCGATGCGCATGGCGGGGCTCCCCGTGGGGAAGACTATCGAGGAATATGACTTCACCTTCCATCCCCAGCTGGAAAAAAAGACGGTCATGGAACTCTTTGATCTCACCTTTCTGGCGAAGCACGAGAACGTGATTTTTCTGGGGCCCCCGGGGGTCGGAAAAACGCACCTTGCCATTGCCCTGGCCGTCAAGGCATGCGGCCACGGGTTCAAGGTGCTCTATACCACCATGGACACACTCATCGCCAGGCTGAAGGAAAGTCAGAGCAAGGTGAAACCGTACCTCACCGCGAGCATGGTCATCGTCGATGAGGTGGGATATCTTCCCGTGAGCGCCAACGAGGCCTATCTCTTCTTTCAGTTTGTCTCTTCCCGATACGAGAAGACATCCACCGTCATCACCTCGAACAAGAGCTTTATCGACTGGAAAGAGCTCTTCGGAGATCAGGTAGTCGCCTCCGCGATTCTCGACCGGCTTCTCCATCATTGCATGGTCATCAACATCAAGGGGCACAGTTACAGGCTTAAGGGAAAGATGTTTCCTCCCGAGCTCACTCAACACCAAGGAGGTGATGCGGTTGCTCCATGCTCATAGTGCATGAAATGGAATAAAGGGGTGGTACACTTTTCGTTGCTGAAATTGGTACACTTTTTACTTGACAGCGAGAGCTCATGGAATCGCCTCTTACCCCTCTTCCACTGCTTCCACAGAAAGCTGCGCAATCTCCTTCTTATCCACGAGTCAAGTTTGTTCAGTATTGAGGGTGTTTCACAATGGCCAAAGTATCCTCTCCATCCGTTAAGATATCCGGTGAGCTCTTGAACCATCTGCTCGATACTGGTCCCTCGGGTTCTTTGCGTAAGTTCTCGGATACGGTCCTCAAAACGGTTGAGCGAGCTTGGTGCAATCCGTATCTTCTTGAGGCCTCGCGTGAAGCTGAACCCGAGGAACGTTCTCTCCCATGGTCGCGCTACCGCACTCTTCGCATGGTTTATCTTCAGTTTGAGTCTCACGGAGATAAACCTGGTAATACTCTCCATTACCCTTTTGCCTGCACGCTCACTTTTTACATAGATGTTGCAATCATCGGCATATCTCACAAAACAATGTTCCCTTCTCGTGAGTTCCCTGTCCAGTTCATGCAGGACAAGGTTCGAGAGTAGCGGCGACAGCGGACCTTGCGGAGTCCCTTTTACGGTCGGGCTTACGAGCCCATTCGCCATTACTCCCGAGGTGAGATAGGCCCTTATGATCCTAAAGCACCCTTTTGTCCTTTGTCCTTTTAGCTGAGCTGACCCATGAGCATGTCATGATTTACCCGGTCGAAGAACTTTTCGATGTCGAGGTCTACTCTGTAGGTGTATCCCTCGGCGAGGTACTTCTGAGCCTTCTTCACTGCCTGATGCGCTTAAGCGTGATGGCCGAAAACCATAGCTCTGGGGCGAAAAGTCTTTATCCCACTTCTTCTGTAATACCTGCATGAGTGCCTGCCTAATGAATCGGTCGACTACCGTAGGGATCTTGAGCAAACGACGGCCTCCTCCGGGCTTGGGTATTTCCACACTTCTGACCGGATAAGGCACGTATGTTCCCTTGAGTGCATATTGACAGTTCTGCGGGCAATTGTAATCGTTGCCTGCCAAGGCTTCCGAAACCATGAAGATTTCAAATCTTGCACTTTGTTCGTAAATCCATTTTCGTTGATTACAGCAATGAATAGAATTGCTCACACCAATTTTTGAAAATCCGTTGCCTGCGAAAAATGTTGAGTATCTACAAATCCGCACTTTTGATTAGGGCGAGAGATAAACGATAAAAAGTAGCAACAAAAAGGTCACCGATACGCCATTGATCGAGCGCATTCGCTGACCTTAAGCCATCTCTTAAAAACCAGTCACCATACTGGCCGGTACAACCGCGTTGACCTCACTCCAGGTGGTGCCATCCCATTGCCAGAGGCCACCTGATCCGAAATCTCCGTATAATATCAAACTGGAGGCCACCATATTGTTCGGACCAACTGCATTGACTTGACTCCAGGTGGTGCCATCCCATTGCCAGAGACCACCTGATCCGAAATCTCCGTAGAGAAACGAACCTGAGGCTGCCATGCTTGCCGGGTTACCCGGTGTAAGCTGACTCCATGAGGTGCCGTTGTACATCCAGATACCGTTACCGGTGAAGTTTCCATAGAGGGAAGAACCTGAGGCTGCCATGCCTGCCGGGTTACCCGGTGTAAGCTGACTCCATGAGGTGCCATCCCATGCCCAGAGACCGCCTCCGGTGAAGTTTCCATAGAGGGAAGAACCTGAGGCTGCCATGCTTGCCGGGTTACCCGGTGTAAGCTGACTCCATGAGGTGCCGTTGTACATCCAGATACCGTTACCGGTGAAGTTTCCATAGAGGGAAGAACCTGAGGCTGCCATGCTTGCCGGGTTACCCGGTGTAAGCTGACTCCATGAGGTGCCGTTGTACATCCAGATACCGTTACCGGTGAAGTTTCCATAGAGGGAAGAACCTGAGGCTGCCATGCCTGCCGGGTTACCCGGTGTAAGCTGACTCCATGAGGTGCCGTCCCATGCCCAGAGACCGCCTCCGGTGAAGTTGGCATAGAGCAAAGGTGCGCCGGAGTCATACTCCCAGAAGTCTTTTGTGGTTTTTGAACTAGCCTGTAATCCCGTCCCTATGTAACCCTTGCTCCCGATGGAGAAGCCGACGGCACCAGCTCGCGCTGTTCCCCCGAAATCGGCCTTCTGTGTCCAGGTATCAAGAGTGGGGTCGTACTCCCAGAAGTCTTTTGCATAGGGAACGGAATCCGTCTCTCCCGTCCCTATGTAACCCTTGCTCCCGATGGAGAAGCCGACGGCACCATCTCGCGCTGCCCCCCCGAAATCGGCCTTCTGTGTCCAGGTATCAAGAGTGGGGTCGTACTCCCAGAAGTCGCTTGTATCTGAAAATGAAGCATAGTTGTCTCCCGTCCCTATGTAACCCTTGCTCCCGATGGAGAAGCCGACGGCACCATCTCGCGCTGCCCCCCCAAAATCGGCCTTCTGTGTCCAGGTATCAAGAGTGGGGTCGTACTCCCAGAAGTCCGCTGTATCGTTGCCTGAATAATCCCTGCCCGTTCCTATGTAACCCTTGCTCCCGATGGAAAAGCCCACGGCCAAATCTCGCGCTGTTCCCCCGAAATCGGCCTTCTGTGTCCAGATATTGGCAGTTGGGCCGTACTCCCAGAAGTCTACCGTATCTGAATTTGAGTCATCGTATCCCGTCCCTATGTAGCCCTTGCTCCCGATGGAAAAACCCACGGTCAAAGCTCGCGCTGTTCCCCCGAAATCGGCCTTCTGTGTCCAGGTATCAAGAGTGGGGTCGTACTCCCAGAAGCCACTTGCAAATAATGCACCATTCCAGCCCGTTCCTATATAAGCCTTGCTCCCGATGGAAAAACCCACGGCAGCATATCGCGCTGTTCCCCCGAAATCGGCCTTCTGTGTCCAGGTATTGGGGGTCGCATAAAGCATATCGACGCCAAGAAAACTGAAAAGCACTGCAATGATTGCTATGATGTATTTCTTCATAAGGCCCTCCTTTTTACACTCACATCATCTTGTCATGGACTCATTTCATTACACCCAGAGTGCTCAAGTCCTCCATGGTTACCGTAGGCGGCATCTCGTTGTTTCTGATCTTTTTCACAACGAACTCTGCTACGGTCTGTGCCTTTTCCTTCGTGCTAAAGCCTTCATTCCCCGGTAATACCGGCATATTGGGCTGATGCACGAGGATCCTCTTATAGAGGAGAATGTCATATCCGAAGGTATTATTGGCCGAGGGTATTATCTGTATGGTTATCTCTGCCTTTGCATAGGGGTTCTCTTGTTGTTTTGGTACTTGAGCGGAAGGGCTATCGGCAGGTAGGGATTGTCCAGGAAGGCCGGTAACGATGAAGAAAATACAGAGAACTGCTATCGTCAATTTCATAGAAAGCACTGCACCCGAAAAGAGAGACCCCTTTTTACCCATGATCAACCCTCCCTGTATTCAATGCATTGCTTATCTTTTATTCTATACTGAGATTGTACACCAAGAACCGCTAATGTCAACTTAATTGTGTAGTAGAGAATTCGTTATTACCGTTTGAAACAAGGTATGAATCACTTTTTTGTCAAAACTTTGTTGCAGGAAGGAGCAGGTAAGAAGGTCAGCGGCAAAATATTCAAGGATTATGGATTGAAAGAGAGTGGAACGGGTGGTTATGGGATCCACTATTTGTTTCATGCGTCCGATACTCAAGAACTGGAATGAACATCTAGCTATGTTACACTCACAGTCTGTTCAATATTTGTCGAATAGGTCACCGATTGGCGGTTTCTTGATGCCCCGAATGGCTTCCCATATTGTTCCATGGATTTCCGTGGGGTTGAATCGCCCATTAAAGAAAGCTACCCATGCGTAACCTGTTGCCGCCCTGACGGCTATCGTCGATGTCCCCACAAGGCTTCCATTATGCCAAAAGTTCCTTCTCCCACCTTTGAGGTCACGAACGTTGAAGCCGTTTCCGTAATACGCCGATTTATCCTTCAGTTCTGGATCATCCGGCTTGGCAAGCATCTCAGCGAACGTACTCGGCTTAAGCAGCGCAGGTGAACGCTGACCGTCAATCGCTGTCAGGAATCTCAGATAGTCCACTGAACTGCCGATCCAGCCTGCGTTGGCTGCCATGGCTTCGAGATTAAATCCTCCGTAGGGGGATGTCCTCTCTCCGAGCCCGTAATAGGTAACCTCGTCCGGCTTAGATATGAGTGACGCCCCCAGTTCGATACTGGTTGCCCCGATCGGTGTAAGGACGCGTTGAGTTACAAAACTGGCGTACGTCTGCCCAGTGACTTTCTCTATGACGCAACCCAGAATACAATACCCGATGTTCGAGTATTCGAACTTCTCGCCGGGCGTATGGTCTAACCAACGGTCCAGATACCGAGGAAGGTCGGTTGGGCATGGTGGCTGAGGCGCGAACATCGGGTCTTTGTATGCCTTTGAAGCGAGCCCCCCTCTGTGTTCCAACAGATGGCGCACGGTAATCTGGTTGACCCTGGCATCTCTCGTTTTCTTTGGAGCATCTTCGCGTAGCAATGTCACTACGCGATCATCCAGGGCCAGCTTGCCGTCCTCTACGAGCAACATAATGGCGGTTGCGGTAAGAGGTTTGGAGAGGCTGCCGAACCGAAACCGATTTTGAGGCTGAACCGGCCGTGTTTCTTTGGATGACTTGAAGGCATAGCCGTAGCCTCTGGCAAGAATCAATCTACCCTTAAAAGCGACGGCTAGTGATGCTCCTGGGATGTTGAATTTCTCGATCAACCGTATCATTGCTTCATCGAGGCTTTCAAGGCCGGGGAGGGCTTCACCGGTGACTGGAGGAGTTGCGGCCCAAACGATGGGAGTACTGGCAAGGATCAGGGCGACTACGATAAGCGCAGGGAATAGTCTGCCCAAAACAATGCGAGAGAGAATCTGACGTCTTGGTAGGTATTTGTCGGACTCGGACACGATTCTGCCTCCTTTTGCGTCCTTAAAACCGTATGATTTATACCCGCCTAGGGCTTCTTCCCAACAATTAATCTACTGCAAACGATAATTTCCTCAATACTATTATTTGCATGGTATATTGTCAATAATATCTGATTGAGTACCAATTGTAATGTTGCATATTTAGGGAAAATACCATGGTGTGGCTTACAAGAAGCTACGCATTCACCGGCTGAACCCTTATGTCGCTCGACACATCAGCCATGTAAACAGGTATTCTTGCGCACGGAGGAGGGCAATCTTACAGAAGGGAGAGCTTCGTTATCCGCCCATGGTTCGTATGTTCTTGACTGTAAAAATTTTGTGAAAAACTGGTTCATAAAGTGGCTATTGTCTGGTAAACATAATATATTATGAATATAAGCAACTAGTGGATGTTATTGATCAAAGCTGGTATTTTCAGGCTTTCCGTCGTGCTTGGGTTAACGTTCGGGACGCTGGGGTCGCAGGTTCAAATCCTGTCTTCCCGACCAGTTATGCAGCGATTCATCCTTCCACTGTGAAAATTTTCTATAGCCGTACATGCGTATCAATTCTTCAAGTTATTGGCTCTTTCTTCTATACGCGGATGTGAAAAATATTTTGAATTTTTCCGTAATTCAGATTTGCCCAAAGTAACAAGGTTTCCTCTGCTACGGTCTTATGGGTTTCTCGTCCATTTTTTTCGCATCTCTATATTACTTCTGTGGTTTCCAGTGGCATAGCTACGGCATCAGTCGTACGAGTCTTTCGGGCTGATTTCCGTCCTACCGCCTCACTAAGATGTGAGTCGGCAGGAATCTCAACGCTGTATCCCATTTTACGGTAGGTGGTCAGCCTCTTCCTGAACATCGTGATGCAAAGGCCAAGATTGGTGTCGACGTAATCGTAGATACGGACGTCCAGTTTACCGGCGCTTTCTCGGTGGAGCCGCCCGGCGTATTGCACTAGGCGCCCTTTGAATGACAGCGGCATGGCGAGGACCAATGTACACAGTTCAGGCAGGTCGAAACCCTCACCGATGAGAGAGCCGGTTGAAAGTAAGAAAGGAAATTCCCCCCTTCCCCTCATCGCCTTGATCTCCTCCATCATCTGGACTCTCTGCCGCTTCCCAATATCGCTGGTAAAGAGGAAGCCTGCGGCGTGCTTCTGCATGGCAGAGATCTCTGCCAGAAGCAATTCGAGATGGTCTTTTCTGTCGGAAAGAATGAGCGGGAACCTTTCTTCCTCCAGGGCTGCCATGACATCAGACGCAACGAGCCGACGGCGTTCCTTATCGGCCACAAGGGCTTCCCAAATTTCGTGAAGCGCCGGCTGCGCGCTCGCCTCGGGACCCATCCTGAATCCCGTTTCGCGCACCAAGACCTGTCGGCAAAGCAGCGCTTGAGCCTTTGTTTCTTCCATCGTGTGGAGCACCGGCCCACATTGCATGGTGATGATCCTTTCCAACCCGTCCTTGCGATACGGGGTGGCGGTAAGGCCGAGAAAGTATCGTGCCTGGATACGCTTGAGTACTGATTCAAAGGACACCGCCGGGACGTGATGGCATTCATCGATCACGATTTGACCGTAGCCGTCCAGGAGCCAATTAGGGTCGTGGTCTCTGGCAAGAGTCTGGAGCATCCCCACGTCTACAATACCCTTACGTCTAGTCTCTTTGGTATCGAAAGTTCCGATCTGGCCTTTGTCAAGGTCCGTAAGCTGGAGCAGCCGTTCCTTCCACTGGTCAGCAAGCTGCTTCCGATGGACAAGGACGAGGGTAGGAAGTTTTCTCCTGGCAATCAGGGCACAGGCGATGACTGTTTTCCCGGACCCTGGCGGGGCAACAAGCACTCCGCACTCTTGGGATACAAGGTCGCGCAAGGCCGATTTCTGGAGGGGAATAAGAGTCCCGGTAAACCTGATGGGAACATGTTTCGTTGGGGCGCGAAGATCCTCGAATTCTAAGCTTGCACCGGCCAGTTCGGCGAGCTGCCGGCAGCGTGGCAGAAGTCCCCGCGGCAGTGTCATCGCCTCGCCGTTATCGGAAAGTTCCGCGGAGCAGATGTAACGGGGAGTCTTCCAAGTGGAGAAGCGCATTCGTTGTAATTCGAAGAATTTGGGGTTTGCAAAGGTTGCCGCCCGTTTGAATGCCGAGATAAGGATAGAAGGAAGCCCGCGAATTCCAATCTCGAGATGCCGGGAATAGCGGAAAGAGATAGCTTCCGAGTATATACCTCTGATCTTTTCGTCCCCCATGTCAATCGATGCTTCGGCTTCGACGATATCGGCATCGGCCTGGTCCAATTTGCGCCTCAGTGCTGGCCCGTTGTCATGAAGAACGGCAACGACCTCCTCGGCAGAAAGAAGCCGAACATGGCTCAAAAATTCCCATTGGTCAGAATAGGGAACGAGATCGCCGTCGACAAAAACGCTGTTGCCTGATCTCCGGGGAATCCTCTGCAGGGGAAGGGCGATGAGGTTTCCAAAACCTCCGCTCGGCATGGTGTCCTGGCTGGGGAAGAACCTGTCGTAGCTGTCGAACCCGATGTGGTGTCGCCGGTCAATGGCATGGGTGAGGATGAGCCTTCCCAGCTGTCGGGCAAGGCGCGCCTTGATCGGCTCTTGAAAGAATATCCAGGCATGGCCACCGTTTCCTGATTGCGATCGCTCAAGGCAGACCTCGACACCCATGTCTCTTGCCGCGGACTTGTACGCCAGCGCATCGATAGCCCATTGCTCCTTGTCGAAGTCGGCTGCGAGGAATATGCATGTATCATCGTCGCGAATAGTGTAGCTGCCCACCGTGAATCTTCCTTTGAGATGGCCAAGGGCAATCGCCTCGTCGAAGGGTACAAAAGCACGGTTCTGACACCCGCTGCACTTGATTCTCGGTTTCTCGCAGACGCCTCGAATCCACTCTGAAGCACACGCCGGCGAATATCCTCTCGTTCCCTTCTTCTGGTTCTCCCACATTTTCGGAAAGACGTCGTCGCGGCAGCGGAATAGCCGTATAAAAAGAGCGATACGCTCTTCGGGAGTCGAGAGAGGTCTATCAGAAGCCGGGGCTCCAAGCACATAAGGCGACGGGCGGGAAGCCGAGAGGTCCTCCATCTCTTTCAAGAGGGAAGTCTTTTCTAGTTCGAGTTCGGCGAGACGAGTCTTTATGGCTTCAATACGCGGATTGTGCACTGCTGTTATACCAGGTTGATCTGAATCCGCTTGCCTAGGGCCTTGGCGACGCGTTTGAGGGTCGATATTTTGATGTCCTCTGCGTGGTTTTCGATCCTCGATATGGCTGTTTTCTTTGTATGAACGCGGTCGGCAAGCTCCTCCTGGCTCAAGCCGGCATCCTCGCGGGCGTGGCGGAGAACTTCCCCTATCTTGAACTCCTCGTAGCCCTCGTCGAATCCTTCGGCGAACCTTTTGTCAGTTCCTTTCCTTTTTTCGATGTATCTGTCAAGATCGCTCATGGATTATGCCTCCTTATGAAATCCTTTTATAACGTTCAGCGCTTTCTATCTCACTTCTGGGCGTCTTTTGGCTTTTTTTGGAAAAACCATGGGTGAGGACTATAACACCCTTCTGAAAAAAAGAAACCAAGAAAGCGATATATGTTGGATCCTCATTGTACACGACACTCCCAGATGTCGTCCGTCCCTTCGAGTCTCTTCATGTAGGTTGAGGGGATCGTTTCTAATTCCTGTATCAGCTTGAGAACCCAGACGACCTTTTGGCCAGTTTTGGCTGGCAGAGTATCGAGGAACTCCCGGGTCGGACATCTGCCGCCTTCAGCCCTGTAGAAGTCTACCCTTCGTTTGTCCACTAGAATAGGTTAACAGGTATGTTAACTTTTTTCAAGGGTTTTAGTCTCTGTGTGTTCCCGGTTGGGAGATGGACCACGCAGCGGCAATTCCTAGTGCTTTAGAGATATGTTTGCGTGGCAGGCTCAAGCATGAGGGTCGGGCAAAAGAAAATTGCCATTGGTCCGAACATGACAAAAGTTGATTACCAGAAATATGTGGCCTTTGCACCCTTCGGACCACCATCATTGAATCTACAATGGTCCCACTGAACGTATGATTTCAGGTGATATTGTCAAGATTTCCCTGCACAGTTCAGATACAAGTACTGAAATGTTTTCTTTGAAAGATTAGCAATTTTTCCATCTTTCCACCAGTCGAGAGCCTCACATCGTTGAAGTTGCAAAATATAAAAGGCTTATATAATATTCTCCAGAAGCGGATCGCTGTGAAAATTTTGAAAAATTCATTCATAACACAGCTATTTTATGATAAAAATATGAATACAAGCAACCAAAAGATATGTTCAGCAAAAACAGGTAGTTTCAGGCCAGCCGCCACTTCCGTATCGGCGTTCGGGACGCTGGGGTCGCAGGTTCAAATCCTGTCTTCCCGATTGATTCTACAACAATTCGCCCCTCACACTGTGAAAATTTGCCAACCGTCTCCACCGTGTTTCTCAGGCTCTCCACATTGTGGTGTATGTAACGTTGTATAACCCGCAGGTCCTTAACCCCGAGTACCTTTGCAACCTCATAGATATCCCTGCCGGACTTTACCGCACGGGTGGTGAAAGTATGTCTGAAGGCGTGGAATGTAAAATTATCGATACCTGCCCTTTCAATAGCCGTTTTTAGGCACCTCGCAATATTACGGTTTGAAATTCTCGTGGCGCAACTCGTACCGAAAATCAGCCTGCCCTCTCTGAGTTTCTGCGTAAGCCCTGTCACTGCGCCCTCCCTTTCAAATTTCTCAAAAAAAAGTCATACAGACAATCGTTCATTGGGATTGTAAGCTGTCTTTTCGTTTTTTCCAAAAGGAATGTAATGGTCCTGTTTTCCATTCTGACGTTTCCGCGTTTCATGCCGGCAATATTACTCAATCTCATTCCGGTATTCAACGCCACAGTGATGAGTTCCTTAAGTCTGCCATTAAGATATTTTCTCTGGTCAAGTTCCTTCATAAGACGTTCTTCTCCCCGACCGACAACCAGCGGTATATTTCATTGTCAATTTTAGGTCTTTTGACCTCGGTCATATTTGCTTGACTTTATTTTTCAGTAAGCGTACCATATGTGGTACGCTTGGGAGGTGGTGAACCATGACAATCTTATCAGCGTCAGAGGCGAGAAAGAGATTATATAACCTGGTTGATGAAGTGAAAGAAACACATCGCCCGGTGCAAATCGTGGGCAAGCGAAGCTCGGCTGTTCTTGTATCTGAAGAGGATTGGAAAGCAATAGAAGAAACGCTGTATCTCACATCTATCCCGGGTATGCGTAAATCCATCAAAAAGGGTTTAAAAACCCCTATAGAAAAATGTGATAAGGAACTCGACTGGTGAGTTGGAGACTGGTTTTTACCAAACAGGCTCAAAAAGACGCAAAACAAATCGCTAAGGCAGGCCTCAAAATCAACGCATCCAGATTGCTGGAAGTTCTCCGCAATAATCCTTATCAGGTTCCTCCTTCTTATGAAAAATCGGTAGGCGATCTCTCCGAAGCATTCTCCCGAAGAATAAATATCCAGCATCGCCTTGTCTATCAGGTTCTTGATGACATCAAGACCGTAAAAGTGATAAGAATGTGGGCACACTATGAATAATACGGCAAACAAGTCGTTACCGGATCGAAATCTTCTCCAGGGAATTTTGGGAATGTAAGCCAAGAAATATTAGCGGCAGGACTTGCCGTATTAGTCTGTGGACAGATGGCGCAGTCAGGCCACTCGATGAATCAGGAACCTGCTGAACCGATTCGGGCATGCGCCTGAACGCCGTAGGAATTCCCGTAATTCATGTCGGAGAGGAGGTCAAGTGTGCATTCCACGGGATCTGGCGCATGCTGGCTCAGTGAGATTACCAACCGGAAGAAAAAGGTATCGCAATACCTCGGTCTGGCCGGCGACTTCGAAATCATGGCCGTTGTAACCATCGGCTATCCGGCTGAAAATTCCGGTGAGGGACAGAGAAGACCCCTCGAAGAGCTTTTTGCTGAAAAGAAGGAGATATGAAGATCATCAATCGGAAGACCACCTTCAACACAAAGGGGAGCGGCGATCTCATAGACATTACCGATGTCCTCTCAAAAACCCTGAAGGATGTGGCATTTCAAATCGGCAATATGACCGTATTCGTGTCAGGTTCTACCGCTGGCATCACAACCTTCGAATATGAACCGGGACTCATTAGAGACGTGGAGGAGTTTTACGAAGAGCTTATTCCTTCCGATAGGCACTATCATCACGACGACACTTGGGGCGATGCAAACGGGTTCAGCCATGTTCGGGCAACCCTCACAGGGCAATCCCTCACAATACCTTTCGAGAATGGAAAACTTCTTCTCGGTACCTGGCAGCAGGTGGTACTCGCCGAATTCGACAACCGCCCGCGTGCACGTGAAATCACCATACAGATCATCGGGGAATGATCGCAGAGCATGAAACATAGTACAGAGAGGGAAAACCCTGGAAGGCATCCCGGCTTCGCTGCATTGCAGGGGAGAGGTGGGGAGAAAAGTTCGAGGAATACCGCTTCGCTACTATGATGTCTCAGTCATTGATTCCAGGTTCTTCCGTTCCTCTGCAGTCAATGTTACTCTATACCGTGGTTTCAAGGTATGTACCTCCCTGAGAGATTACCATGAGTTTGCCACAATAATTACACGAATTAAACAGTGTTGCATGATAGTAGAACCAAGGAAGACAGAACAACTTCATTTATAGAAGATGCCGCCTGCGAAGCTTACCGATGATTTGCCGTCGGTCCACTGGTCATAACCAACAATATCACACCTGCTTCCTTCGAGGAGCTTCAGTTGAAAAAAGATCGGGGTGAGGCCGCATATGCGTCGTGCATCTTTTTCTTCCTGAATGGCTTTAAAGAATCCTTTTGCGTCAACCTTCTTCAAAGATTCAAGAAGAAGCTCATCGCGGGCCTTTGAACGGGCAAGGGTCCCCATATCAAGGGAGAAACTGTCGCCAAATTGCGCTCCGATGTGAGCAAGGTCTGCCCCCGCAAGAATTATGAAGGGCCTACCGTATGCCGCGAGTACCTGTTTTAAATTCGTCACGATTCCATCAATTTCTCCGTCATCAATATTTTTTTCTCCTTCCACATATTCGTGCATGGAGCCGGTCAGGACAGGTAATATCTCGAAATCATGCTGTATCATGAACTGGATGAGCGGGAGTTGCAATTCAATGGAATGCTCGTTTCTGTGGGGCCATTCGTCTATATGTTTTTTGAGGACTTCATTTTCCTGGATCAATATGCCGAGACCTTTTGCGTGAGGAATAGTCTCAAGAGGCGTCTCGAAATCTTTGAGCGATATGCTTAATACTCTCTCCGTGGGATGGTGGCAGGTACCGAATATGATGATAAGAGGCGTGGTGCAATTTTTCAGATGAGGGTACGTCTTTTGATACACTTTCATACCCCTCGGATAGTCAATGTGCGGGGCGACGATACCGGTTATCTCGTTCTTTCCGGTTATCTCATTCCTTATTGTTCCATCAGTCTCCTTGTTCAACATTTCATCGAGAAAGCCAAGGAGGTCCATTCTATTGGCTGCATAGCTCTTGCCGGCAAGGAACGCCTTGCGCACAGGCGATTTTTCGTACTCTTCGCGCACTTTGTCAAAATGGTTTCTGAAGTTTTCGTTAAAAAGAAGGAGGTGAGAATCCATGACACGAACTAACTCCTCGATCTTCTCGATATAGACAAGTTCGCCCCCAGCTCTCATAAAATCAAGTTGTATGTCCCTTACCGTCCTCGAACCGTCCATGAGAGAGATCATGAAGGCTACTTCTCTCGACACAACAAGGGCATTTTCAGTGATCCCCTCGGTATCCCTGAGAACTATGAGTTCCTTTCCTTCCTGTTCTATAGGAATAGCTTCAATCCATCGTATCCGCGGATTTTCCATGTGAAAGGTATACCACAATCGGCCGAAAGAGTGAAGTTCACCCCGGATTCCGGTTTTCTTGGTATTGATTTTCCCGATCTCCGACCCCGCATCTTCTTTCCCAGCTTCCCAAGCCCTGACCCCTTAAAAACCATTCACAATACATGTATAAAGTTTCAAAATACAAAAAAAGGCGTTTGAACAGGTATGCACAAGCCATAGAATCGGTGAAACCTGAAGTAACGGAAAGCCAGGTTGCTTCCAAAGCAGTATATGCCATGCGGCAAGCTGGAGCAGAAGAATTTGGCGTACCTGTGTCTCTTCCGGTCCGCGTACAAGCTTCGCCCATGGACTTGACACCAACCGCAAACTCAAACGGAGGGGCCTTGTTACGATCGATATCCACCCTATCGTCAACAGTTACAGTCCGACATCTCCGTACCGTATGTGTAGGCAAGGTAACCGCTGACGAACAAACTGCCTATGACATCTACCTGAAGGCTCAGCAGGCGACCACTGCAAAGGCCCACCCGGGCGTCACCATGGTCGAGCTGGGCGAAACGATGCATGGGGTTATCGAAGAAAGCGGTTACAAAGATCACATACTATATAGTATTTAAGTTCATAATTTCCATGCAGCTACGCGCATTGCTGCGAGGCCAGAATTAGGGTTACGTGAATACCGTATTAAACCTATTCCGATTCATGGGAAATGGTCTTATCTGGAGATAAAAAGAGACACCCCCTAAAATACGCTCAAATCCAAATTATGAAAGAGAAAGTGCATATTCAGATCCGACCCGGCCACCCCCTAAAGGGACCTAAAAGACGCTGGATAAATCCACATTAATACCGTTACACTTCTTCAAAAAGTAGTACCTGCCCTAAGCCTTTGTTGGGCCATACCGTTAAAACATCTGTGCACAGTATGAGACTTTCTCCATGGAAATCGAAAATTTCATATCAATATGGTCGACACAACAGTAAACTATGCATATATTAAGAAAGAGATGTCTTGGAGAAGGAATAAAAAAGGAAAGAACAATACAGTGGCTGTCTCTCAGCCAAACCCTCAGCCATCGGTTCCCGCACCTGATTCTTCTGCCCCTTTCCCCGTCGCCGTCGGCGTCTATCATGAAACGAAGCCCCCTTCCATTCTGACCGATGCGTTGAAAGGCGCTATCGAGAAAGCAGCCAGCGGATTGCGAAGTAAACTGGCTTCTCAAGGAAAGATAGAGCCGATGGCGTTTTTCGTGCATGCAGATGGTATGATAAAAACAGTATCTCTCCCACTCAGGGATGGGTATCGGAAGGACGCGCTTATAGGAAGGATAAAAGAGAAGGCGTTAGCGGAGGATGCTTGTGCCGTTATCATGCTAACCGAAATGGATCATGAGCGACATGAAATGGCCCTGTCTGGGGTAAGCCCTGGCTTGAAGGTCTCCGCCCGTGTCGCTTATAGTTTTGATAACGAAACGAAGACCGTCACTTCAGGGAAGATAAGCTGGCTCAACCAGCCTGTTCAGAATGTTTTCCTTGACGGTATTTTCAACAAGATCGGTTAGCGGATTTGCAACGGCAAATCTTGTTTTCCTTCCTTACTTCTTAGGCGATTGAAATTAAGAGACATGCAAGATTAGCACGGTTAATGATCGAATACAGTATGGCTTAACCAGAACATCAGGCAGTGGACGAAAAAAACAAAGCACAGCCTAAAGCATAAAGAGAAAACAATCTACTCGACTCAGGTATTTGAGCAGAGATTAGAATAAGTGTATTATAATTTTTAACGATAATTTGTTCACGGAGGCTACCCCAAGCATGATTGAAGAAATAGTTCCCAATATGTACCGCACCGAGATCCCTCTGCCCAGCAGTCCGCTGAAATGGCTGAACTCTTACATCGTCAAAGGGGGACACCGGTTCCTGATTATTGACACCGGCTTTAACCGTGAAGAGTGCCTGAATGCCATGAACGCCAACCTGCAGAAGCTGGGCATCGATCTGAATAAGACCGATATTTTTATTACCCACTTTCATGTTGACCACATGGGGCTTGCCGGTACACTCGCTGGGGACAGTTCAAAAGTCTACCTCAATGAGCAGGAAACACGGCAGCTGGATTCCAGCCATGATAACCGGAACCAGTATTGGCAGAAGATTATCGATGTTTATGTAGCCAATGGTTTCGCCGATGCACAGACATCCATGCAGAGCCATCCCGCCCATAAGTATGGTTTAAAACGAAAGATCGACTTTACCATTGTTAAAGAGGGTGACACGATCGACATTGGGGATTTCCACTTCCGATGTGTAGCTACCCCGGGGCATTCGCCGGGACATACGAGTCTTTATGAAGCGAATAAGAAAATCCTGGTTGCCGGCGACCATATTCTCTTTGATATTACTCCCAATATCAGCTACTGGGTACAGATGGAAGACGCCCTTGCGCAGTACTTGGATAGTCTTAAGAAGATCAACGCCCTTGACGTGAAACTGGTGTTGACGGGACACCGCCGCCTGGTGCATGACCTGCAGAAAAGAGTCAAGGAACTGCAGGAACACCACCGCACCCGGCTGAATGAAGTACTGGTTGCCTTGGGTGATGGAGAAAAAAACGTTTTCCAGATAGCCCCCCATATCAAATGGGACATAACTGCTAAGACCTGGGAGGAGTTCCCGCCGCCGCAGAAGTGGTTTGCTTTCGGGGAAACCATGGCGCACGTCAAGTATCTGGAAGCCAAAGGCAGGGTGAGGAGCAAGAGCAAGAATGGCAAAATAACATACATGCTGGCTTGATCGCAAAGATAGATCTTCTGATTTAGCCCATCGTACTTATCGATCTCTTGTTTGAAAGTCAAAGTGTTTGTAACATGTTGCTATCGGTAATCGATAAACTTGGTTACTATTGGAAAAAAACAACTAAGAAAACTGACAACAAGCATTCATAGAAATCACGGTGATGCACTTATGGGTGAAAAGATAATTGCTCAAACCAGGGACATCGGCAGATGTGTTGTCGTACCGGGTACGTCAAACCATCGGAAGAAGAAGTGTTTTTGCGCCATAATGTCCTGTGCGTGATAGATCGTGCTTTTGTATTAAGCGAACCGGAAATCCTGATTAAAGAATAACAAAGGGTATGGTCATTCCGGGGTTACTGAGGTTACCAGGATTACCTATCTCTTCAAATGGGCCACCACCAATAATTTGACACATAGAGTCTATTCCTAAAAAGTGTTACTGAAAATGTTACGGCGTTACCTTTGCCGCCGATCGGTATCGGAATTGGACCACGCCGCTTACAGTCTGGGGGGATATGGTTGACCGAGGGGGCCAATGAAACGGTGGGTTCTACTGGTTGCCCGAAATAGAAAGATATCACGGTAGGAACGCGTGATCTTATATCACAGTTTAGAATAGCATATTCTGTCAAAGAGTTGATTCACCTCATTTACATTCCTTCACGTATGTGTTATTTCATAGATCAGCATGGTACTAAGAATTGTGCTTCTGGGCCTTATCCTGTCAATTGTTGCAACATGCGTTACAGCACAGCCTGCGACCTCGCCTGTGCCTTCATCGTCGCGTGAAGCCGTCGGAGAAACAGGCGCTGAGATGGGGAATCACCCGCCCTGTGTTCTTCCTCCGCTGATTATGCCAGCCACACCCGAAAAGCTACCCGGTTATGCCGAACTGGACAAAAGCACCGGTTTGCATGTCACGGGAACCATGCAGCTGATCGACCAAAAGCGTTATCGGTTGGAAGTGACGGGCAAGGTCAACCATCCGCTCAGCCTCAGTTATGATGAGCTACGCTGCATGCCAAGAACCGAGGCTCGCCTCACCCTTATCTGTCCTGGTGTTTTTGAGGACGTGGCAACGTGGGCGGGTACGCCGTTGAAATACATCCTCGAGTTGGCGCAAGTGCAGCCGGATGCGACTGGAATTAATTTGGTAGGAGCTGACCAATACTCCGCACCGATGTCGCTGAAAGCGGCCAGCTCGGCTGCCAGCTTTCTGGCCTATGAATGGGAGAGAAAGGCGCTACCCCGACTGCATGGTTTTCCGCTACGTGCCATATTCCCCGGATCAGAAGGCAACCAATGGGTCAAATGGCTGGTCAGGATTGAAGTATATTGATGTGGCGTATCTCCATCGACCGGATGATCGATTATCGTGAGAGTTCCCCCTACACACCCGCACACCTGGGCCGCCTATCTTCGGATCAAGGGACTTGACATGACTGGACAAGTTATTGGGCAGTGGTTACAACTGCGGGAAATTACGAAATCTATACCGGCCCCTGGAGGTCCGGGTCCAGGATACGCCAGTTGTTGGCGAGGAAAAAGCGATCGCGCTCACCAGTCATCCAAGCCGCTTACCAAGACCTGGACGCAAAAAAATCAACACGCAAATCAATAGTACTCATCCCACTCGACCTCTTAAGTTTACTTCTCAGGTCTCACCACACGCATCTTCTCTTGAATACCGGTAACCGCCGCCAGACCGCCTGTCATATCAACAACAGATGAAATAACCCTCCATGCAACATTTCCCGTTCGATCATTTACGCTATACCCTTTGTTAATTGTCAACGGCTGGTCCCTATTCTTATATCGAGGGGATGTTTTGAACTGAAAATGGGTACTCTCCGGTAAAGCACGCATCGCAGAATCGTGTCCCCACCAGTTCCCTCAGTTCTTTGGTCCTCAAATACCGGAAAGTGTCCACACCTATGAGTTTTCTCAGCTGCTCGTCAGTCCTATTTCCTGCCAACAGTTCCCCGGGCTGGGCCATTGCCATTCCCATAAGACACGGAAAGCGCGGTGGCGGCGCAGTCAAACGCATATGAATTTTCGTTGCCCCTGCCTCGCGCAATTTCGGGATCAAGACCATGGCCGTTGACCCCCGGACTAAAAGCGAATCAATCAACAAAATTTCCTTTCCCTTCAACACTTCCGGGTTAATCTGAAACTTCTTTTCGGCTTGGGCGAACCTGTCTTTTTCTTTGGAGATTATGAATATTCTGCCGATCTCGCCCACGGTGCTTATGGCTACCTTAAAGGGGATCCCCGTGGCGTCATGAAAACCCAAGGCCGCGGGAATGGCGGCTCTGGGAATGGGAACAATCATGTCGGCTTTTTGAGTTTCTGTTTTCGCCAGTCCTGCACCGATTTTCTCCCGAAACTCATAACTGTTTCTCGAAAAAACCTGGCTAGCCGGGGAAGCATAATCAAGGCATTCAACGAGGCAGGGGTGCGGATCAGGAGAGGCAAAAGTAATCATCCTTACGTGCTTTCCATCCATAACTACCATTTGACCGGGTTCAACGTCTCCTATCCACTCGAACTGGCCGTGAAAAGCGCATGTTTCGGAGGCTATCGCCCACGAGTAGTCATCCTCTTCACCTTTCCTCGCGATAGAAAGAGGTCTAAACCCGAAGGGGTCCCGAGCGGCAATCAGACTCCCGTTATGCAGGATTATGATGCTGAAAGCTGCCTGTCGGCCGAGAAAGCTCAGTGTCTTCTCCGTTTTTTCAAGTAAATCTTCGCCTTCTGTCCGGGCAATCATTTGCAGGATCACCTCAGTATCTGTCTCCGTTTGGAAGAGACCGCCGAGTTCCTCCATCAACTGCCTGTACCGGGGAATGTGACCATTATGGACCACAGCGACCTTTTCTTTCTTGAAGCTTCCGACTATGGGCTGACTATTTCTCTCGCTTGCTTCGCCTGCAGTGGGATAGCGGACCTGGCCGATTGCCACCGAACCAAAATAGGGCCGACTGAGAGGGGAAGAATGAAAAATTGATCCCAGTCGCCTCACCTCCGAGAAAGAACCGTCTCGAAGGCCCGAAACAATACCCCAACTTTCTTGTCCTCTGTGTGAGAGATTCTCAAGACCGGTTTTTACTTCGACAAAAGCATTGCCCCTACCGATATACCCGAAGATTCCGCTCATTATACCTCCCTGTTCTTACGGCCCCGCCCATGAATCATTCTCCCGCAATAGTGGCTCGATTTCAAGAAAAAAATCGTTAACCAAATACATCGAACACCGATAGAAATTTTCACAGTTTGGGATCGCTTGCAGAGTGACGGTTTCGGAAAGAACAGGTATGTGAGAAAGGCACCTCAAAGAAACAGCCTCGCCAACGGTACAGAACACCGATTATCGCATGAAAGACCCCTAACACCCTGTTTCTTCTTTTAAACATTTTCGTCCAAATGCAAGCTCATTTTGTTTCCCCATACCTGGGCCAGGTAGCGAATACTACAAAAAACGATGCTTTCGACAAATGTTGTAGATAAAAACATGTTGATAAGCCATAGCATAAACCCCTGCTAATAGATTCCGACAGACAGGTATGCGCTATGAGCGGCCTTCGGAGAACATAATGAAAGTGCTCATAACTCAGAGAATTTGTTAATATAATGCATCCAGTTAAATTAATCGCTCTCACTCTATTCGGTTTGATATACCATAGATTTGACCTTATGAAGATCAATTGATAATTGAATGGTATTTTTATTGCAGTAAAGCATCAACATGTTGGTGATATATCTGATAGTAGAATAGACTATGCACCACAACTCTCAAAATGAGGCGGTTAAATACAATGAAGAAGATATTCTTTATCGGCATCTTTTTAACGGTTCTTGGATTCTCAATCCTTGCCAACGCAGAACTTCAAAACAACGGGAATGACCTCATCTATGATACTGATCTCGATATCACGTGGTACAATCCAAACGTCTCAGCCATGAGCTGGGATCAGGCAATGGCTTGGGCGGAAGGCCTAACGGTAGGAGGAGTGACTGGCTGGCGGCTTCCCTCAGCGCTCGATCAAGATGGTAGCTATCCTTACGATGGGTATGGAGTTGTCTCGAGCGAATTGGGGCACCTCTACTATGAGGAACTCAATAACGCCCCATATGGACCGTTGGCAAATACGGGGTATTTTGTCAACCTTCAGCCTGTCAATTATTGGTCAAGCACGGTCACGGCACAATACGTCGGTAACGCGTTCGCCTTCAGCTTCAATAATGGTAAACAGGGTCACGCCGACAAAAATCTTACCGAAAATTTTTCCGCTATTGCCGTTCATTCCGGTAAGGTCGGCACCCTCGTCCCGATGGCTGATGGAACCATTGATAGCAGATCATGGAGCGAACACGATCCTTTAACTACAAAAAGTATTGCGGGATACTCCCTGTTGCCATTCTCTCAACAGAAGATTACTCTGTACCGAGTCAAGTAGACCAAAGCAAAGCTCCCTTATCTTCTGAGCCACTGGGAATGAACAGAGCTTGGCCCTTTGCAGCCATAGGTCAAAGGATGTCAACCGAGACTGCTTAAAGGACCACCTGGCCCACCATTTCTACATAGAAGTAATGAGGATTCGACTATGTTGACACCGAGGGTATTCTCAAGGGCACAAAACCGAGCGGGATTGTCATTGAAGGAAAGGAATTTGGTTATGGTTATTCACTGTAAATAATCATGTTGTGATAGAGCGGTTTGAAGGCAGATTTAGCAATGGCTCTGCCTTTGTTGTTCCCAATCCTCAATGATTGATAATCACCTATAATTTTTTACTTTGTGTGGAAATACGTTTTATCGAGGAAGACTTCGCGCGTTTGGTACATGAGTCTACCCCCCCACATGATGGTTTTATCTTCATCCACAGTTACCACATGAAGTCTGTCGTACTAATGTTTAGAGTGTGTAGAAGACTCCATAAAGAAAACCGGAATAATCTCATAGATAATGGCATACTAAAAGGCAAGAAAGTGACGAATGTTATTTAAGGAGTTGCCGTGGCATAGCGTTTTACTCGTCTGCACATAGAATAATTTGCTGAAGGCCACGGGACCACAAATTCGGAGCAGTGTCTGGTATGGCTCCATTAACGAAATAATTTCGGGATCAACATCGGTGTTCTTCTTTTATATTCTCGATAGGTTTCACCAAGACGCTTTTCCAGTTCAGGTTCTTCAATAAATTTGAATTCAAGAACACTGCAGAATACAAAGATAGGGGCAAAAACAAACAGAAGGGATGGGGACCTTATAATAAACCCAGCCCCGAAGAGGATGAGAAATACGCCTGTCAGCATCGGGTTTCTCACGTAAGCATAAGGGCCGGTATTGACAAGTTTTGGGGGTGGGTTGACAGGTACTGGGGTTCCCTTCGCTTTCATAAAATGCAGGACCGACCATATCCACAGAAAAGCGCCAATTGTAAGCAGTGGTAAGGAAACAATATAATCCCAGGGATATCGGACAGGTTCGGAAAAATTGAAGACCCCGTCGATCTTCAGTGCAAGAAATATCGTCAGTAAAACAAGGGCAAGGAAAAGTACGGCGAGGATAGGCGTAAAGATTATCCGGATATGCCGTGCCCCTGTTACAACCCGGTAAATGAGATCTACTATTCCTTTCATGCCCTGCTCCCATAACAAGTGTAATTGTCCAGGCTCACGCCAATGTCTATAATCATATTTTCTTAATTGCTTTAGTATGTTGTCAAGAGAAACCATATTGGGGTTATCGATTGATAGTGACACTGTATGCCTGACGGCAATACAAAAACTAGGCAGGAAGACAACGAGCCTTTCAGCCACCACTGTTCACAATCGAAGTTTACAATAGATGCGCGATCACCCGGGGTAGCCCTGTTGGTAACACGCCCCCACAGAATGGATTATCATTCATATACGATTGTTGCTGGATAGTAACGGAAACCCCTTTCATTTCTTATGGCCAAAAAAGAGAATCCCCGGGGGCGACATAATGTCTTTACCTGATTTCATCTGTATCTCTCTCCATCGATTACCAATGAAACTGCATTGCAACTTGACGCAAAAATCAATGTATTTTACACCATTCATCTGATACCATGTTTCAATTTGTTACAGAAGAGGAGGTTTCTATGAAAATCTTTTTTATTATGGCAGCGATTCTTCTATCCTTTACAATTGCCTTTGCTCAGCAGCCCCCCACGCAGCCACCAGCAGGCAAAGGCCAGAAGTTCGAAACGGTCAAACAAAAAATTTTGGATAATCTCGATGCAAGAATGTCGCTATTGCAACAGGAAAAAGGCTGTGTATCGGCTGCACAAAATGTTCAGGATCTGAAGAATTGTCGCGAACAAACTGAAAAAGCGCGCAAAGGACTCGGGCAAAAACAGAAATAGGAACAAACCCGACGAAGAAGAAGCAGTAAGAGAAGAGAATAGGGCAAGGAGTATCTGCCTGTTTTACCGGCCACGGTATGTTTATTGGTTCATGATTTGGGAAGTTTCTGCCCATATGGGGTTTTTCCCCGTTTGTTTAATTTTACCCGACCATTAGGTTACAACCAAATGGCTCATTTTATCCCGAATCGTTGCCATACCTCAGAGCCATCCGAGCATTGCAATATAGCAATTTCGGCCTAGGGCGTTCTTATCGGGGACAAATAGGCATGTAGGACGCTGGTGACCCCATCCTTATATTCATTCCCGCCTACGGTTCGAAAGTAGCTGATGTGCGGCGACCCCTTAGAGTCCATTGCCAAATGGCAATATGAACCGGAATCTATGGTGGAGTCGACAACCATGGTCGTGTTGTCCCATGAATTTTTGATCTTCCAAATAAAACTCAGAGTGCCGCCCATACAGTTTGTGTTGTTGTTGAAGGCCACGCCCACATTTCCGGAAGCATCTGCGGCTATGGACGATTCTCCGTAGTAGATATTCGAAACCAAAAGTTCGTCAGGCTGCCATACACCGCCCGATCCTTTCATGGTGTATTTCAGGCAATTATTATCGTTGTCGAATAACTTATGTGAACGTTGTCCGAGAAGTCCAGGGTTATGGGCGTCCAAAAGAACCCAAGACTCCCGCTCCCGGGCTTGTCGATAATGTGGCCTGTTGTCCAATTACCGTTTGGGGCCTTCATGGCGTATTTCAATCCCATGGTGTCATCGCAAACGGCATGTAGATTTCCTTGCGAGTCAATGGCCATTGATATATCACCGTGGCCTATTGAATTCGGATCAACATCGGTGGGATTACTCCATATAGTGCCAGTTTTTGCGACGTATTTGAGCGTAGAGGGAATACCCTGCACGCAATTCGTGTAAAGCACATGAACGGTATTGCCTGGATCGACAACGACGGCCGTGTACGAATAAGCGTATCCAGCTCCGGCTTCGACCACTTCCGTATTCCAAGTGCCACTCGCTTTCCATGCATGCTTGAGGTCTCCATTGCGCCAATTGAAATAGCAGACATGCATGTTTCTGCTGGAATCCAAAACCAGGGACACATAGAGGTAGCCATCCAGCTCGCCCGCGAGATTGACTATATCGATGATGACGGGCGTGCTCCATGAGCCACCACTTTTCACCACCTACATCAGATTGCCAGGCAAATAATCCCAATACGCAACGTGCATGTTCCCTGTTGCGTCAACAGCAATTCCCGTGGCGTAAGCGCCAGGCGAGTTCACTCCGGGTGTGTTCAACTGATTGCCGGCATACTCTAAAGTCCAAACAACGGGAATGATTATGATTGGGTAGCGCTTGCGAAGCAATGGAAATTCCGCCATTGTTTGAATCGATGAACGTAAAATCGCTCGTTTGAGAATCGATTCCTCAACGTGTGACATACTGTCCCTCCTTATGAAGTAATCTTCGTATGCACGACTTGGTCCTCGACCTAATTCGCAGCCAGTGACAAGAACTTGCTTTCATGGGAAGAAAATACAGGTAATTTGTAATTGTATGTCAATGGAAAACGGGTAGCGAGCAATGGAACAGAAAGTCGGGTTGAGCCAATATACTGCAAGGAAACACAGCTATGTTTTCATTGGACCGAGAAAACAGCTTTGAACAGATGTCTATAAATGGCAGGGTCTACACAAATACACGGGCCAGGGCGTAAAAATCTTTTTTAAGGGGCATTCCGGAGGGGATTTTACTTTTCGATGCTCGACCTGTTTCGAGGGTTCAGGATGTGTCTTAGCCCTGATAGTTGACGTAATCTTGCCTATCGATACTTGCGCAAATGGTCTGTTTTAGGGGATTTACGGTCGATTCCAACCAATATGACACATTATCTCACTTTTGAGGCGTCTCTTATGAAACCTTCAACATACACAAAACTCTCAGACTTTGCTACTCGTACTGTCCATGTTTCTTTCGGTAATTCACGGTCAAAGACAAAAGGCCGTGTACCGGATGAATAGGTGCAGCCAACATTCTTTCCGGGCGACGGATGTTTTACAAATTGGTGCGAGCAATTTTATTCAGTGCCTCTTGTACTTCACTTCGGGAGCTGTACAACTCTTCAAGTCGTAATTGTCGAGGTGCAAAAAAAAAGAGGCAGAGCCTTTCGACCCTGCCTCTTTGCTTGCGGATTAGCCCCTGGTTTCTTTTTTTAGATAATCCTCCTGAACTTCCTACTAGCCACACCCACACCAAGCAGGCTCATGCCCAACAAGATCAGGGAGCCGGGCTCGGGAACCCCTATCATTTCCTGGCCGGAGCCCGTCGGATCCGGGGTATAGACCGTAAAATCGGCAAGATCGACGTTCGAGTAATTGCCCGAGAGTTCCGCCTGGGCCATCCAATACCCGGCATCGGTGGGATCAGTCGTACTCCAAAAAGCCGCGGGAACGCCGAAAGCCGATGCGAAGTTCGCTAAGGCCGCAGCTGCCGGAGTTTTATAACCTTCACCGGTGGCCCATATTGCCCACGACATGGCCTCGGCCTGTGACGAGGGGATAGTGCTCGTCATCAATGTGCCTGTAAGCCAGAACATCTGCTCGTACCCCGTGAGCCCAATGGCAGACCCAAATTTCGTGGCGGCAAGGTTACTCGAGAGGCTGGCCCCGTTAATCGCGGTCGCGTTCCAGATCTGACCCATAGAGATCTCCGTCGAAAAGTCATCGCAAACCAAAGGCATGGCCGTGCCGTTAACGCTAATAGTGTAAGGGGTCGTGTAAACGCCGTATTCCGAGCCACTGGGAGTCCCCGTGAGCTGGAGGGTGTAATCAGCGGATGCACTTCCTATGCCAGCAAAGTATAAAAGACTTATCGCCATCATCATTAGAATTGCTTTTTTCATGGTTTGGTTATCTCCTTTCATATGAGTCTGAATTAATACAAGCAAAGACCATGCCACCGGGGCTTTTATTATACTTTGTCTCATAACACTGCGAGATCAAAGGGGGATTTTCCGGACAAAGGAGCCACCGAGCCGCACGAACTTGTGGTAGCTTAAGATATTGTAAAGATACCCGACACTTTTTCTCATGGGCTCCGAAGTCGAAGAGTACTGGGGCACGATGAAAGAGCTATGTGTCGCGAAAAAGCAAGAGCTGACCGGATATCCGATTTATCCAGGGATGAGGCGCTCCGAGGAAGGCGCGAGCTTAGTGTCCTCGGGACCTCCGGTCAAAGTTTGGCGATTGCTACCCACCACATCGGCTTCTTTGACATTTTTTCCGTGGCCCATTATCAGTCTCCCAGACGGGTTCGTGCCCCTTCTCGTGAAGAATAGCCATGGCATTTGACTTCCGAAGCCTTAGCATGCTTGCCGGGCCTTCCCTATGCCTCGTCTGTCTTGGGACGTCCTCGCAACGAAGCGCCTCCGCCACTACCCCCCCATGTGCGCATTACTGGTAGAGGAAACGGCTGGATGTCGAATTTCTTTACAAAACCGAAAAACCGGGTTTCGGGGAGCGCTTTGCTCAGGCCGGGCCTCAGACGGACTGCCTCGTCATTGCCAATCGGAGCCTTGTCGGCTGCCTTGATGTCGGCGGGACGGTCACCCACCAAATATGTCGGCAACCTCAATACAGTTTTTCCGAGACAATCAACGTCGTGTCACTGGATGCCTTTAGCCGGTACGCGAAGGCCAACCCCAGTACTTTGGAGCAGGCGATACCAACGGGAACTTTGTACTACCCAAGGGCTTGCCTAGTTCATTCACCGTTTGACGCCGATATTGTCAGTACCATTCTGTAGCAACCACCGGCTTCGGCGCGGCTACGGTCTTTCTCGAGTTTGCCTGGATCCTTGTTTCCATGCGTGTCCCCGTTCGGAGCCGGGGTATACGGAAACCTACGGAAGAGAAAAACCCTTTAGAAGTATTACTGATTTTTGACATTGACAAAAATAGTTCTACACGACCATTGCAACAACCACGACTGTAAGAAAACCCGACAGTTCTATTTCCATCTCAATCTGGAGTAAAACTTTTCTAAGAGCCTCTCACTATCAGTTGGCAAATCTGAATGGTGGTCGAAAACTGAATATAAAGACTTGTGTTTTCGAGTACGGACTGCTTCCTACACTGTTTCATTCATTGACAATCGTCTCTGGCCTAAATACCCAGAGGACGGAAGCAACTTCAACCAACCTCTTTCAATGACCGTCAACGAGAACGTCAACGATTACCGTGCGTGTTTTTGGACATACCATCCAACTGGGCGAAAACTCAATTTCGGAAGGTAGTTCTCACTGTGGTCCACGAATATTGATAATAGATATAGTTGCCAGGGTTGCTGATTGCCAAAAGGAATCGTGCAGCCCGCTTAGTGAGGGTCCTGTCTGTCGTCGAGCACTTTCCTCACCTTCTGCAAGAGGGCATCGGATGAGATAGGTTTCTGGAGAAAGTTAAACCGGAGTTAACAGACATTTTCGGAAACGCCTAATAAAAATACTCATTATCCTATACTACTTTTCACAGAGAAAACATTGGGGATTATTTTGCATGGCAAGCAGATCCTTGAACAGGGTTGATACAACATCGGAGATTGTCCGGTCCATGAGATCGAGTTTCAATAAACAAACCCCATTGGACAGGGATAAACCTACATTCGCAGCTACTTCCAAATTGTCTCACGAACGATCGCCCTTCTCGTTTTTCTCGAGGCGACTAAGATAAACCCCCATGGCACAGTGACCATAAGTAATGTCGATATAATGATAAAGTTTGCGGACGTAAGCAAGATTGGTTTGATTTCCATCAAAACCAAAAAAATCTTATTGAGGATCTCGTAAGGAACCCTTGGATGAAAACGGGCCAGAAAACATGCGACTCTTTCGGTATCGAGTACCAGTACATAAAGACTGTTATAAAGAAGAAAAGCTATTGTAATTTTGAGAACGCCGGCAATGGTGAGTCCCATCATAAGCCAGTTGATGGTCTTCGTTGGCAGATTGCCGATATAGTATTTACCGATGGAAGCTAGTATGAGTCCGTAACCCAGAGAAAAGCTTACCGCAAGGGCTAGGGCGAATGCCTGATCAAAGATGGTGAACTCATAGGACCCGAAGATCGGGATGTACTTCTCGATAACAGCTATGAAGAACGGGGCAAGGAATATGCTGATGATTCCGCTTACGGCCGCTCCCTTGAAGCCGACCTCTGATACCATGATCTTTCCTTTGAAGGTAAGCAAATTATCCGGCAGCCTGTTACCGCCTTTTTCAGCGATAAAATAGTTTTCGACAATGGACACTACATCGAGGAATGAGCGCGGCCGTATCGATCCTCCTATGCCTATCGGAGTGATATCGTGTGATTTATCCCCGTGGTCCTTGGCCATATATCCTCCGATCCTTACAATGAAAAAACCATTTTAATGATGAGACCTCCATAGGCTATGAAAATCGACACAAAATAGAGAGTGATACCCACGACCACCTTTTGCCGGTACACACCGAAGAAAAAGGCAAAAAAGAGAGCGCCCGACGCTAGTAGTTTCGCCCAGAAGCCATGCAGTATGGTATCGAACAAATGCCGCCATATCAATATGTATTGATCGTGGGACATATATCTCAGGGGATTAAGGTAGTCAACAATACTCGTATTGCTTGAACATAGGATACCGCTCAGAAAATGATTCAACATGGCTTCACCCCTTTTACTATCTGCGGATAGGTTTCTTTCAGCCTGGTGATCTCTTCCGGCCTGTCGAAGGCTGCAAGTTTCACCGGGACCAAGTTCATCTTCCTGTTGTTCCGTTCCATTTGTACGTCGTACCTCCGGGTAACGTAGATTTTTCCGAGCTCGTCAGCCAATAAATTGCCCTTCCTCATCGACTCGACTATTTTCTGAAGTCCCGCGTCCTTATCACCCATCTGCATTATCTCCACGACATGGATATCTCTTTCTATTGCCATTTTACTCGTTTCTTCATACAGGAAAGACGGATTGCAGTAAACAATACCACCAAGGGAGAAGGCGCTCCACATGCTGTTTGTTTGAATAACGTTGACATATGGCCTTATACGTTCCAAAAGGGCTTCGGGATCAAACCATGTGTCCCACTCCGGAGCGGAGATACTTCTGTCGCTTTCCGCTATCTCCGCGGACCGGGCGCTGGCGTCTGCCTTTTTTATGATAAGGGACAGCTGGTCGGTTGTCGGTATATGGTGATTCCGTATGGCATTCCGTGTCAGACCAAGAATATAGGGGTTCAGTAAGTCACCAAAGATGCTGTCGACAACCTTCACGCTGATTTGGGCATGGTCCTTGTTTGTCTCATTGGAATAAAAGGCATTGTTACGCAGCTCCGGTATCTTTCCGATATCGTGGCACAAGGCGGCTATAATCGCGACGGTACGCATACCCGATGTTTCTCTGTATGCCTCGTTGACATACTGTACCGCTAATCGTGTGACATTAAAGGTGTGGTTTCGCATGGTAACCTTTTTCAGAATCTTCTCAACCTTCGGGATCACTACCGTTCCTGTGCCAACACCTCCCGCTACTATTGACGAACAGTCCCCGTATTTGTCGAGCAACTTTATAACCTTATTTATTCCCTCGGTAACGCCCTGGTCGGCAAGCATGTCATTGTTTGGCTGGATAACCTCGTTATAGAACTTGTGAAGTTCTATGTTTCGTTTAGCGGCTTCAGCGGAGTCAAGGCGGGCTTCCTCTTTCGGTTTAACCGGATCGTCTGTTTCGGCTTTAAGCGGGGCTTCCTCTTGAGCTTCAACAGGAACGGGGGGTTCGCCCTCAAGCGCAACCGCGGCCTCTGTCGTCGCTTTCGCTGTCTCTTCCACAGGAGACGTCGACTGGAAAGAATTATTATAGGGAATCCATACCTGGCAGAGTTCATCAAGCGAGATCACGATAGGGACTTGTCGAGTCGGTTTTTCCCGGAGGATATTGTAGATCATTTTCACTGTCTCTAGTGCCACTCAGTTATCCTTCCTGGGCCTGTTGTGCGGCGCCGGTGTCATTTCTTTGTTTGATGATCTTGCTTAGCTTGTCGAGAAGAACCTTTTTGTGGCTGTCCGAGAGATCAAATATGGACTTCCTGCCGGGTACCACTTGGTCGGATTTTTTCTTGAACAATGTTATCCTGTAGAGGAGATCAGACCTGCTTTCGCCGGTCTCTTTACAGACAACGTCCAGAAAATAGATGATCTTGTCCTCAAGGTCGTTGCTGATGAAAATATTGACAGTGTCATTGTCGACAAGATTAAAGAGTTTCCTTGAGATATACTCATATTTGGCCGTATGGATAAGAAACCCTATGGTATTTTTGATCAGAATGGAGTTTATCTCACCGCTCAACTGCAGTGAATCAAGCTGGATGGTTTTGATACTGTCTTTATGGCTTTGCAGCTCCCGGATGACTTCATCCGGAGCCTTTTCTAGGTCCATCTTTATTGAAATATATTTCCCATGAACGGAATAGCTGATTATCCTTCCTTTTGCTCTCATTTCTTTTTACCCGTTAGCACCCGAAATAAGTAAGGCATAGTGTCTCTCCTCGAGAAAAGATTAGTGATCTGCAACATATATTACTTTCCAGCCAGGAGACGCTGTGTCGGTCTTTAGCTCCATCCTTCCGGAAGCGCAGAGAGCGCTATCTGGTGCGTTTTGAGATCTATCTGCCGCATCCTGCCGAAGAGACAGACATCAATATGAATCTTGCCGTCATTTATCTCTCGTACCACGCCGCTTTGTCCTCTGTATTCGCCCTCTAAGACGGTTACGATCTTTCCTACCTGTATATCTTCCGTCACAGGTACCAATCTTTGGGTCACAAGCCTGTCCGCTTCATCGTCACTGATCTCGGTAAGATTTATGATGTAGTTTTCTATGGTTTGAAGAAATCGGATTATTGTACATTTCGGGTCATAGCACAAAAGGTATTCACTGATGGGAATGCGCATTAACTCGACCCCTTCCCTTGCGAAAAGTCCGGTAACTTTTTTCTCCTTGCCCGTTAGTACCCTCAACAAGTAGGGCATAGTGCCTCCTCGTAAAAAGATTGATTGTCTGTAAGATATATTACTTTGCCGTTTGGCAAGACCGTGTGTCAACGTTTCCGAATAAGGTTGTTTCCTGGGTGTCTCTTGCCACGTTGCTAAGTAATATAGAGCATCGAGTATTTTCATTAGGCCTTTGCCGAAAATTGTTGTTTCAATAACATTCCACATTTCTCTTATCAGAGAAAACTAACCGTCCATTTTATTTCCCTAACAACCTGAGAGAATTTGTGCACATTTTTACACCTTTCAGGCATGAGCGGGGAGAATACTGTTGTGGAGGCAATATGTTGTGTTTTAGTCAACAGGGAATCATTGCTATCAAACAATTTGTCGCTGACCTTCGGAATCATCCAGATATCTTCGAAAGCCACGCAACAACCCTAAGAGCCGGTCAGAAGTCTTTATCTTCAAACGGTCTCACAAAAAAATGCCCTAACAAGCAGAAAAAATCATGAGTACTGAAATCTGGTCCGGAAGGATTTTCATGGGATATATCGCGCGAAAGAACAGCTTTTTGTCGACAGAGAGCCTGTGCCTTTCGAGGCCAACGGCTTTATAGCTTATGCCACCTGCGGCGATCGTGCATTTCCCAGAATCCTGAAATACCTTGAACGCGGCGGGAGACTGTTCACCATTGGCGGTGAGTCCTACGAACCTTTGACTTTACGCTCCATACTTTCTGGGATGCTCACGATGGTACGCGAATTCGTAACAACATGCGTTGAAGCATTCAGAAAACCCCGCCAATCAAAACAACGGATATCTTGACAACAAACGAAAAGAAACTATACAATTAGAAGGATAAGGATGCAAACAATGAGTAGCGTAGAGATATATAAAATATTCAGTTCCAAGAAGGATTTCAGTGATGAAGAAGCTCAATTCATCGCCGGTGCCATGGAACTGAAGGACAGCGTAGCCACGAAGGAAGATATCGCTAGACTCCAAGGAGCCACGAAGGAAGATATCGCTAGACTCCAAGGGGCCACGAAGGAAGATATCGCCAGGCTCGAAGGGACAACGAGAAAGGATATCGCAGATCTGAGAACTGAGTTCAAGGTAGACATCGGCAAATTGGACAAGAAAATGACCATCCTGTGGCTCATCACGATAGCGGCTATCGTCTTCACCAACCCCAGGGCCCTCGATCTCGTTCAGAGGCTCTGCGGCATGGCAAAATAACACAATCAGACTTATGCATTATGGGTGGCTCTGGCCACCCTTTTTTTATTTTCAAAAGTGTTTTCCCGCCACGTACTTATCTTTTTCCTTGACATTAATGTAACATCTGTTACAATATATGTAACCAAACGAGAAGACCCCATGGGACCATTAGTCGACCAACAGCGTCACGTTAACCCACACAGTCGCAATGGCCGCTCTGCACTTTCAAAGATGATCACTCGGCTTTTTGAATTATGGAAAATAAACACATCGGACCAGATGTCTCTTCTGGGTCTTTCTGAGAGCACTCGAATGAGTATCACGAGATACCGGAGAGGAGAGCCCCTCGCTGATACCCGCGATCTTCTCGATCGGGTCGGTAATCTCTTATCGATACATCGGTCATTGCGTCTTCTTTTCCCCCGCAACCGGGAGCTGATGTACAGGTGGATAACGACACCCAACAGGGCATTCGAGGGAAAGACACCAGTAGAGGTTATTCGCCAGGACGGGTTTCTGGGCCTTCTTCTGGTGCGGCGGTATCTGGACTTTGAACGTGGCCGGTAGCAAGTTCTCCGGTCTTATAGACACTGTTGCCACATTCAACTCGAGCGTCTTCAGGAATATACCGACAATCATAGTCTCTGAAAATCTTCTCGATGATCTCACCGATATACCGGAAGAGAGGGCCTATGGTGAAGCCATAGTCTCTGAGCAAGCCTATGCGGATGACTTTTTTTCTCCTCTTATCACGAGGCCCTTTACCTACGGAGTTCCGTTGTGCAACAGCGCCTACTCCCGTGTACCCACACGTTTCAGCAGGGGGGACCGTTTCGGAGTCTGGTATGGAAGCCTGGAGCTGCTCACAACCGTATATGAAACCCTCTACCACTGGAAGAAGCGTCTTGCGGACATGCTCATGCGGATCGAAGAAGAAGTGGTGTCGGAGAGAAGGATGTTCCGGGTCACCATCACCGGCATACTTATAGACCTGAGAGGCAAGCAGGTTGATTTTCCCCAGCTCATAGACGGCGAAGACTATTCCTTTACCCATGCGTTAGGCGACTACCTGTATGACAACGGGCAAAAGGGCCTTCTTGTCCACTCAGCCCGACTTACCTCCGGCGTTAACATTGCCGCGTTTTCACCGGACATTCTTCACAACCCACGGCATCACAGTTATCTTATATACAAGTGGGTTCCCGGAAAGCCTGAGATCACTATAGAACGTCCTAGAGGAAAGGTCTGGAAAAGGATTGCGGTATGATCAAGATTGCAAAAAGTAAGAATATCACATCCAATTGAATTACCAAATTGTTAATTGTCCTATTATATTCACAATTATCCAACCTTCGATTATAATAATACGAAGGAGGAATTACCATGTTCGGTGTGACGGAAGAAGTAAAAGTTAGCGTAAAGAGTCAGATAGTAATTCCTGCACGTATCCGTGAAGACGTGAAGGTCGGTCCCGGCGACTTTCTCATCAAGACGACAGACCGTTATGGTCGGATTTCAATTATGAAAAAGCCCAAGGGCTGGGCTCAAACTGCTTTCGGTTGTTGCAAGGGGGCCTGGGGAGAAAAACCGCTTGAATACCTTCGGAAAGAAAGGCAGACATGGTAATAAAAGACTTTTTGAACAAATACAAAAAGAATTCCTTGATACAAATATCCTTATCTCCGTGTTTGCCGAAGAACGAATCGGGAAAAAGGTTGTTCCCATAATAGACGCAGCTGCAAATAAAGGGACACACAAGCTCATCGTATCCGTTTTAACGTTCTCGGAATGTGCCGTTTTGCCTTACAAGGAGGGTAATTGAACCGCACTGGATCAGATTAAGTTAATGTTCCAAATGCCGGATCTCTTAGTGTATCCCATGGACAGTGTTGTGGGAGAAGAAGCCGCCCGTGTGAGAGCTGCTTACAACTTCAAAAATGCCCGATGCAATCAGTGTTGCCACGGCAATTATCCATCACGCGGACGTTCTTCTAACCAATGATCATGCGCTAACAATCATTAAGGAAATCCCGGTAGCAAAGCTTACGGATCTTTGATCTTGACCTTCTCCGAATATTTGACAATCCATTATTTCTGGAAACCTCATCAAACGGGCAAAGGCATATCCCCACAAAAAAGGAAGATCGCTGTCACAAGTGATTGCACGCCGATTATCTCCGCACTTTCAATACAGACACAATCCGTACCAAAAACCCCTCCCATAACTACGTCTCTTGGTGGGCTCTTTGAACAAACAAATGTTGACGCGAAAGAGTACCGGAAATATCTTGAACGAGAGTCCGATTGAAGATACTTTTGACAAATTGAATATAATCGTATATAATCGCATATAGTTGGTAATCCATAGAAGATCATGACCAAAAATAACCACTTTGACAAAAGACTATCCCGCATCCCTTCTGAGGTCTTATCAAAAATAGCTAGGATTGATGAAATCAAAGGGCGCTGGATTAGTGGGCTACAAATCAACCCTCAAACTCTGGGTCGCTTGAAGCGATCTGTTTTGGTCACTTCCACGGGAGCTTCCACCCGTATTGAAGGGGCGAAGCTCACCGATAAGGAAATTGAGAAGTTGATACAGGGCGTGACCACGAAAAAGTTCACCGATCGGGATTCACAGGAAGTGCAAGGATACTACGAATTGCTTCATAACGTATTTGATTCCTGGAGGTCTATTAAATTCAGTGAAAGCACAGTTAAACACTTTCATAATCAGTTGCTCAAATATGTAGAGAAGGACCAAAGGCATCGAGGGAATTACAAGAAGACCGAGAGCACGGTCAGGATGTTCGATCAAAATGGCGAGAGCATTGCTGTTGTGTTTGAGCCGACGAAAGCCTATCTGACCCCCAAGGAAATGCAGGAACTTATGGATTGGACGGCAGAGGCACTTGAGGAAAAGAGATATCATCCGCTTCTTACTATAGGCAACTTCCTGGTGGAGTTCCTCAGAATTCATCCTTTTCAGGATGGTAACGGAAGGGTCTCCCGTATTCTGACAAACCTGCTTCTCCTCAAGGAAGGATATACATACATACCCTATGTTTCTCATGAGAAGCTGGTGGAAGATAATAAGAACAAGTACTACCTTGCGCTTATCAAAAGCCAGAAGACTTTAGGGAAAAGGACTGAGGATGTTTTTCCCTGGCTCAGTTTCTTCCTTGATATTTTGCTCAAGCAATCCGAGATGGCCATCAAACTCATGGAAAGCGAGGATGTAGAAAAACTGCTTTCCCCGAAACAACTGGAAGTTTGGAACTACCTGCAGAAGATCCCGGAGGCAACGCCGCTTGAAATCTGCCGGGAAACGGGCATCGTGAAACCAACTCTGCTTCAGTCTCTCAACAGGTTGGTTACCCTCAGGAAGATCGAAAGAATCGGTATGGGAAGAGGAACGAGGTATAGGAGACTGTAGGCGCGAGAAAAACGTAAAAAACGGAATCGTGATACGAGACCGAACTGTATTAATAGCCCAAAGGGGATCTGCCGTGTTCGGTGTGACAGAAGAAGTAAAAATAGGCGTAAAAGCGCAGCTTGTCATTCCTATGTGTATCCGTGAAAATACGAAGCTTGGTCCCGGCGACGTTCTCATCTGCCACTGGAAGAAGCGTCTTTCGGACATGCTTATGCGGATCGAAGAAGAAGTGGTGTCTGAGAGAAGGGTTTTCCGCGTGACCGTCGCCGGGATACTCATAGGACTGAGAGGCAAGCAGGTTGCTTTTCCCCAACTCATAGATGGCTAAGACTATGCCTTTACACATGCGTTAGAGGACTATCTGTATGACAACGGGCAAAAAGGCCTCCTTGTCCAGTCGGTCCGTTCACGACCGGCGTCAACATTGCTGCGTTTTTACCGGATATTCTTTACAATTCACGGCACCACAGTCATTTTGTGTACAGGTGGGTACCCGGAAAGTCTGAGATCACAATAGAACGTCCCAATGGAAAGGTTTGGAAAGGATTGAGACGCGATACTACGAAACAAGACCAGGATCGCCTCAAAAGTTGACAAAGCTACGGTCAGGTGTAATAATAAAAGAGTTAGGAGATAAAGTGGACTTGATTTTTGACTGGATATTGACTGGATTCTTAGTTGTGGTTCTTATTCTCGCAGCAGTATTTCGAGGTAGGCGCGGCCATGATGAGCAGGAACAGGATATAGAGGTTGATTCTTTTATACGGAACAGACTCCATGATGTACTTGACTCTGGAAACATAGCAAACCCTGTAAACCCAGCAAACCCAGCTTACCACTCGTTCACAAAACATGACCATCATCTATAAGAAGCATATTCTCCAAGGGTGGATTTGCCCTTCATTTTTTCATATCGGTAAATCGTTGTTCCCTCAACCAACATGTCTCTTTCAATCTCAAAAGTAGCACTGGCTGATTGCAGGACTACATCTGTGCTTACTTCGTAGATGCTTATAATTCTGTTTTTAAGAACGTAGTCGAACATCTCCTCGAAGATGGGTATTTCGTAACCCTTGTAAATCAAAGCAAGGCCATTTGGAGCAAGTACTAATTTTGTACTGTTCTTTGCGTATTGTGTTTCATTAGTTTCTTTGGCGGGAACTATCAAGATAATACCATTCTTTACTTTCAAATAAGTAGTTTCCATTTTTCTTCCATCCTTATCGTTTTTCCCCATGATAGCCGTTGAAATCCGGGGTTATCGCGCTGGGCTTCTCGGTATCGCTGAACCAGTCGTGTACATACGTTTTGACAGGTTCGTGCAGTTTCCAGCTTATATGCGCTTCTCCTCCCACATCTTTATAAAGAGTTTGTGTTTCGTGAGCAAGGTCGGCGCTTCCTTTATCCGGGCCCATTGTGCTTGCGCGATCAGCCAATTCTAACAGACGTGCCCGGATATAGTCATGACTAGCCTGTTTATCATCGGCAAACCCGCCCCCAAAGGAAACACTGCTTACTCTGCCGCTGCTACGAGACCCTCCTGACAAACCAGTATCTCCTCCTATTGAGAGTGATGTACGCCCAATCCCCCTTAGCTCAACCATCTTCTCAAGTGTGTCTGCATTAGCACTTACCCACAATTGCTTCATCCTTGGATCCATGGTGCCGTCATTATTATAAAGACTCCGTGGTATCTTGACATCGCCCGACCTCCCGCTTGCCATCATCTGTGCTTCGGTGAAGTACTGTCCCACGTTGTGCATGAAGGCGGAATCCCGCATATCTTGTTTAGTCAAATATCCTTCGTTAATAGCTTGAGCGACCCCGATTGTACCCTGGACCCCAAGATTTGAGGTCAGTTTAGATAATTCTCCCGGGTCCATGTTAATTTCTTTTGCAGCCTGATAGATTCCGAGTTTTTCATTGTAGGAAAGGTTACTACCCATGCTTGAGAGTTCTTTTTCGAAATCTCTCACACCCATACCATACATATTCGCCGTCTCAAGGTGTCCGAGGGCCTCTCCGTAACTCTTGTTTTTCATAAGAGTAAGGGCTTGTACCATACTCTCCGGACTTCCATATGTGCGGGAATCCGACCTGGTATTAGCGAGAGTATATTCTGCAAGTGATCGATATCCTGCCTCTTTGTTTCCGTGACCGAGCTCTGTGGCAAGCTTATCAACCGATGTATCGTTGAAGTACCTCTGCCTCGCCTCAATACCAGCCATGGTCTTCTGTACGTCATCCACAGATGTACCTAATCTTTTTGCCACCTCCTGCTTAGCCTCTGCAGATAAAACATTCCAACTCTGGCTTATGTTTTCGGCATCGGTCAGTCTTCCAAAACCGTATTTACCTACCATTTCATGCGTTGCGGCGTTCTTCACCGCTTCCTTGGTGTAGGCATCTTTAATGTTGTTCTTGTACGCATCCTCGAAGCTTTCCCCTGTATATCCTGAACGCATGAGCGCAGCATCAATTTGTCCGGCTTCATTTGCTTCGCCTCTCTCACGAAGAAGATTGTTGTAGTTTTGTAGCCCTCCCGCACCGGCAATATTTCCTCTCAACTGAGCAACCTTACTCTCAGCCAAAGCCTCTACATTGTTACCAGACATTTCCAGTGTTTTCATATCCGCCAGCCTGTCCGCCTGATTCATCATTATTTCACGGCCATACTGAGTGCTAACCCCACCGGGCATTCTCGTCGCAGTATTCCAACTCTGCGAGAATTTATAGGCATGGCCCGCCTGCCCCGCTGCGATCATCGCTGCAGCCCCCTCTACCCCGCCGAATTCGTTCATGACCATCCGACCACCCATGGTTTTTCCGAATCGTTCAGCCGTGGCCACATTTGTCCTATCCGCATAACTGAACTTATGCGCATTGGCCATCGTGGAAGGTGCCATTTCAAGGGCGCTCAACTCTCTGGCTTTTCCTTCAGGCGTCATGGTTGTCATGGCGGCTTGCTGACCCTGTGACGATGCGGTTGATGTAAGCTGTCCTGATAGCTGGGCCATAGCGGACCCGCCCAATTTTACCAACATGCCCGTTATGACCGTAGCAAGCATGACGCCCGCCCATCGGACCGCGCCAAAAACAGCAAGGGCCTTCATGCCTCCTGTTGAGAAGTTCACGATAGCGCTTAACCCAAGCTGGTTCTGCGTTACTTCGTAGAGGGCTTTCGCCCCCATATCCATAGCCATTGAGTGAACTATGGCGTCCGTTACCCCCCATGCAGTAATCCATATAAACAAACCGCAGCATACCGATATGGCTTTGCCGGCCAGGGGCGTAGGGATGAAAATAACCAGGAAAGGGATTAATCCTATCGCTACGGCCGTAACCACTGCCCTGATAATCGGCAGCCATTGATTTGCAAACATGCCCGAGCCGAGAAGCGATGTTCCGGTGTTCCTTGAAGCCAGTACCGTCATTGCCGTATCGGGGCTTGCCCCGAGAAGGGCGTCATTGAGTGTCTGCCCCATGAACATCTGCCTGTGAATGTCGCTCGCCTCGTATGTCGCCCCCTCCAGCCAGTTTACAGTATTGGCAAGAGTATCCTGACATTGCGTGAACTCGTCCGGGTTGGTGGGATCAAACCCCGCTTCCGCGCATTTTGCCTTTATAGAATCGCTAAAGGTAGCGGCGTTGCTCATCTGGGCCTGAAGAGATCTCCATGCCGTTTGGCAGGTCACGTCAGTTTCTCCGCTGTCAGTATAGTAACTCGTATAAATTGCCGGATTATTGGCATTCGCAAAGATTGCCGTAAAATCTGTATTATTGGCGAGCTGGTTGACGGTAATTGCCCCGCCCGGCCTTTGTACTTCGAAAAAGACGCAGTCATTAATATAACTCATGAGGGAAGCGTGAATGTTTTTGTCGGTGAGCAGGACGCCTTTGTTGCCGAGGTTGAAAAC
Source organism: uncultured delta proteobacterium (assembly GCA_963754785.1). GTDB lineage: Bacteria > Desulfobacterota > Syntrophorhabdia > Syntrophorhabdales > Syntrophorhabdaceae > PNOF01. Next base: position 40,814 of record CAVWHH010000038.1, read on the forward strand.
CATGTCGAATCCCACGCCTCCGGCCTGAGAGTGATAATCTTCCGGATCTCCCGAAGTGTAGATCATATCGACAAATGAGCGCTCGATCTTGTTCAACATACCTGCGACAAGAACCACGCCGTCCGGTATATCCCCTATCTGCTGATTCCGGTTTTTTACCGGGTCATACACCCACAGATTTCCTTTTGGAACGATCAACGATGCACAGATCAGAAAACCCATTCCCATGGGGACGAGCCATCCGGCCACAGAAAACTTTCCGCCCAGGGTGGCCTTCATGACCATCATGAGACAGCCAAACATAATCGCTGTAACCATAACGACAAAAAACAGGGACTGATAGGTGGTATCTCCGAATATGAGCGCCATTTTCTGAAATGCCGCTACGATCGGATCGAAACCGTTGTAGGTGTAGTATTCCATGTCCAGGGCAAGCGCGGTATTGGATAAGATAGCGATAAAAGCAACCGACAGAATGAGTATCCGGGGTTTTCTGTTCAACATACCGAGTCTCTACATTCCTCCCAGGACCCGGGCCGTCAACGCCTGCGTGAATGACTTTGAAAGTTTGTCTTTGGCAAGATTGTTGAAGTCCTGATAGCGGGCGGATATACCCAAAAGAGTAGCGTGCTGTTGCTCGTTTTCTTCGAAATCTTTACCTATAATTGATATTAATGCATCCGTCCTTTTTTCGAGTCTTGCAATTTCGGGCTCGAACCCCCATAGCATATCTACCTGACACGTATTTTGTGGCGATCGTCCTTTGTTGGCCAGTACCGATCGGGCCACTATAAGGCTATGCCGCAATCCCCCAAGGAAATCTTTCATGAGCTCGTTTGCATAACCCCTCGCCGCTATCTCGGTTAGCTCTCCCAGAACGTAGTCACCTTGATTTGTTATTGCCGCAGCCTTTAATGCCAGATATATGTTAGCCGGTATGACGTTAATAAACGAGTATTCATCATCAGTAAGCGCCGCGTCAACTTTCCTTTGCATTTTACTATAGATGCTTGAAAGCTGTGTTTGCGTCCAGGCTGTCAGACCGACATCAGTGGTTTGGGTACAGGCACTTTCATCATCCGATCCGTATGGTTTTAAGAAGAACTCGTTGTTATAGATAAGGTCGAGAGCGCTCGCCGATGAGTTCGCGGCGCACGGGTCTACCATAGTAGGATCTATTGTGATATTTCCGTTCGCATCCGTTGTTTGCTGCAGATTGATATCGCCTATGAGACCCCTCATCATCGTGATGTACTGTGCCGGGTAGCCTCTCTTTTCACCGACTGCCTGCAGGATTGATTCTTTTGGCGTAAGAAATATATCCTGAAGCTCCTGGGGGCATCCGGAAAACATAGCGCTCTCATTGGGTATCTGTGACCCTCCATTTTGCGACGTGATGTCATTGTTGATCTTGTCATAAAGGTCGCCTATCCCTTCACCCAGGATAAAGTTCTTTTGAGATTCCGCCTCAATTTTCGGGTTATCAGTAAAACCCGTCATGACTTTGGCCGCAAGAACCTTGGAAGCCTGGCAATCATTGAGCTGTAAGCTGTTCAGGAAGTCAGACATATCGTTCATTACGTTCATGACTTCCGTACACTGCTCACAGAGATCCTTCAAGGCAAGCTCGAATGCGGCCGCTGGTGCGGCCTGAAGGATTTTCTGGAGTTTTTGCACCAGATAGTCAAAATTCAGAAAACTGAATCCTCCCATGAAGGCGTCTATACCGCCGCATCCGACCTTCAGGCGTGGAGGCTCAAATGAGATAAGATGATCATTCTTCATGGGCCACCGTGCCGAGAAACTGCCGCCACTGACATACCCCCTTTGTTGTCCTGCGAAATATCCCGGTGAGCTTTCTGTTTTCTGTTGTATCCAGTCGTCTATAAAACCGGCATGCGCCAGGGCGCTGATGACAAACCCGACAATAAGCGCAAGTACAGCAAAAACAAGCAGCGTTTTCGGTTTCATCTACCTACCTCCTTTGGTCGCTTCTTTTTCCCGATTGAGAGGCGCCTTGACGTCGAATGCCCCTTTTTTCTGAAAATCGTAAATGCTGTATTCTTCCGGCGTGATCTCACCGGAAAGAAGCCGTACTCCACGGTAAATCTTATCTACCATATCATCAAGCGAGATCACGCCTGTTGATATGGGTATGGCGTCCGAACTTTTCTGGTACACGAGGAGTATATAAGGCACTGTTGTGATGCCAAACATAACGACAAGCCTCTGGTTCTCTGAGATGTCAATTTTTTTTACCTCCCAACGATAACGTTGTTCAAAGTAGTCGATAATCCTCGCCTGTTCCATACAGTATTCACACGTAGGTGAATAGAAAAATATGAGACCGTAGTTATTTTTTGCGGCCTCGATTCTTTTTGCTACCTCATCTTCTGTCTGCCGTGTGAGCGCATTTCTGCCCGGCGTCACCGTCGGATAGTCCTTTGCGAGAGACAGTTCAGGGTTTTTCTGCATGACCGACGCTGTGACGTTTGCGAATGCAAGGGCCTTTCTCCGTGCGATGTCCTGCATATGGTAATATTCCATAATGTTATCCTCACTGGGGTTCATGACGGCTTTCTTCTGGAAATCCATAAGGAGTGGCTGAAAATCATCGGGGTGCATGTTCCACAGGGTCTCGTCGGTATAGTCCTTCAGGGAAGGGGTACGGTGCTGCTTTGCGGGTTCTTCCTTCTTCACTTCTTTTTCTTCTCTTTTCCCCTCCTTCAGCTTCTCGACTTCTTTCTCATACCAGTACCATCCCTTTTTCGCGTCTTTGTAGTAGGGCGTCGTTGACTGCTCCTCAGGAACAAAAATCCCTCCTTCCTGAGTGTGCCCCACCCCGGCGATCAGGAGAAGGACAACACTACAAAATAGGATGTGCGGTAGCCTTAACATCTTTCCTCTCCACAAATCCAAAGTATCTTGAGTCGTAGCTGTCTTTGTGCTGCCCCATAACAAAAAAGTGATCGGCGGGTATGACCCCGTTGAATTTGAAGTTATCAACTTTTTCGCCCTTCAGGGACATCTCTTTTGCCACGCCCAGATACTCGCCGTTGCAGTAATACAGACGTTTCGACTCCGTAAGGGTCTCTCCGCCAACACAGACGGCAATCTTCATAACATCAAGGTTTCTCTTGTTCTCCACATATTTGTTCGGGGCCATCCTGAACAGAACATAGTCGTTTTTTCTGACCACCGTTTTGTCTGACACCCTCGATATAAAATATACCCGGTGCTTGAGAGAGGGGGTCAGAGTAATGGCCATCCTGCTTGGTATAATAAGTCCCGCAGCAAAGGCCGCGAGAATGATCAGCATCTGGGAACTTTTCTTTTTGTTCCACTGTCTTTTTGTCTCTTTAAGTGTTGCTATGCATTTTGCGATTGCATTACGGGTTGAGTTTTTCAGCGCCTGACGCAATGACATCCTCCAGTACAACGACCCTGTTCTTCGGTTGATTCTTTATGCTATTGATATACCTGCCAAGGTTATTCTCCACTTCTTCTTTGCTGAGTTTACCAGCAAAGTAGAGCTCGCGCTGCTTCGAAAGATATTGTTGCATGTTGACCTTGACGATTTTTTGAGCGAAAAACCTGTCGTATGTCGCTGTTGTAACGGAGGAACAAAGAATACTTACCACGATCACCATCATGAGGAGCTTTGATTTTGGCCCTTTTTGTACAGGACCTGTTTTCTGAGGAGATTCTGCTATATGAACCTTTTGGGCGAAAACGGATTTGCCGATATCCACGTCATCGTGCTCTTGAGTTTGAGTTTCTCTCCTTTCCGTGATTTTCTCTTGCAAATACGACCTCCTTGTCACTTATAGAATCCTTTGCGCAACGCTGAAAGCAGGGCATCTATACCCTTGCTTTTGCTTTCCTTCTGAAACATCTCCAGCACGTAGTCGAGGTTTGCATCACCGTAGACCGAATAGTAATCCGACACCTTTATATTACTTTCCCATCCCTCACTTTTCTCCGGATCAACGACAGTCACCATGGGTACATAAACAAAAGCCGGGACGTTTTTGATGTTGTATTTTGAGAAGAGCATCGGATCGATGATCACTTCGGTGTTGAAGCTTGTGCAACTTTCTTTCAGTGGATTGCAGCCGGGGTCAACCAAGAGAATGTCGCGTATAAAGGCCATAGTGGGTTTCACGTATTCCGCGCCATTGATAAAGCCCCTCATCACGATTTTTATGTTTGGATCCTTGATTCTGCCCACCGCTTTCGTATAGCGACGGAGGGATTCTTTTGGTATGGAGGAAGAAATAAAAAGGTAGAGCCGTTCTTGAGAAGAAAGCTTCCCGAGCGTCCCGGAAAATTTATCGTCCTTATAATAATTCTTTGCCTGGGCTCCGTATACTTCCGTCTGCAGGCGATCCTTTTCTGACTCTATTTTTTTCTGGAACTTTTCTGATTGATAGTGCGTATAAAGATCATCAGCTCTTTTTGAGGCCTCCGCCGTGTTCGTATTTTTCGGCACGTCATATTTCTCCCAGTCCTTCCGTGCCTTTTTCATAATGTCTGGGATGTCACCGACTGCTATCTGCCCCGCAGGAGACTTCTTCCAGAATTTTCCGTCCACAAAAAGGTCAAGCTCGGTTGTGTCCTCATCTACCTCCACAGACACCTTCCTCTCGCCAGAGGCGCAGGGCCCATCTTTTTCGGTCAGATAGACCGTGCCCCCGCTTACGCTTTCTACTTTTGTGCAAAGAGTGGGCGTCACGACGTACACGGTTTTCTTGCTGAGAGCATGTCCGCTTTGGGCGGAAAAGAGCAGTATAATGAAGATGCACGCGGATTTCTTAACTATCAATATCACGGACTCCAGCCCACACAGCACAGTTTCTTCCGAAACATAACCCAATCAAAATTATCAGTTGCATTACCCGAAGCCTCATAGGGGGGATTCTTCAACGACGACCACATAAGACCGCTTCTGCCGATCGGCTGACAGGTGCTGTCCCTGACGGGCTTCATGACCTGCAAGCGGTAATGGCTTTTCTGCCAGATCGGATACATAACGGGGCCGCACACATTAGTCGCCGTATCCCACAGCGTCAACTCTCTTGTGAGTTTGTAGATCATTTTAGCGGCCTCCGCGGCGTTATCCTGGATATAGGTATTATTACCTTTACTTCCCGCAAGCGGGTACGCATTGCCCCATGATCCCATGCACCAGAATAGAGGGTCAATCGGTGTGCTTATGGTGGAGGCCACCGCATCTGCCATGCATGCCATCGTCAGGATCGGATTACCGAAGAGCAGGGCCTCGGGATTAATTAAAAATGTGAGAAGGTCATCGTTCCACGCTGGATCGACCTCGGTTATGTAGCCTACATCGAAGCCGGTATTTTCAAGACAGGGCATATCGAGAAAGAGATCGATGAAGGACCATACATTGAGCATGTAATAGTGGGCCTGGGTAAACATGGTGTCTTTCGACGCTTTCCCATCCCGATAACCTCCCGCAAGAAAGCCGGAGCTGGAACTCAGATCCGCGTTTATGAGATTAAAACAGTAGGGGTCCTTCACGGTTTCGATGATCCGGGCCGGTTCCCAAAAAGACGTTGATAGGCCCAGTGTCGTTCCACAAACACAGAAGGGGTTGCTGATATTGTCCGGAGGGGAATCGATGTCCGACTCCATGATGGTAACACCGCCCATCCGGATCGGATAGATGCACTGCCAGCACACATCAGTTATGGGGTTAAAGAACTCTACCTTGCACGTGGCGTAACAGACGTTAACGCCGAATATGGCAAAAGAGACGAAGACACCAATGATAAACGGTAAGCCTATTGTCAACATGGTTCTCAAGAACCTTTGCTTTAGAGACTGCATTTTGATACCCCCTTTGTCGATATCACGGTCCATACGAGGTGAAAAGCGCACAATTCTCTGCTTGTTGCTGCTCTCTACTATGGATATTACTTTTTAAGGAAGGACAGTCTTTGAAGCTTTTTTTGCGAAAACAGGAAAGAGAAATACTACCGGGGAGGGTGCATGCGATTCAGATTGGAACCACCATTCAGCGCTTACGGTCTGCGATGACGGACAAAAGCGCGCTTTATGGCTGGCGTGGCTTTTAATAGTGATGGTAATGCCTGGGCGAAGCACTCCTGGTCGGCCCGCGACAGCTTGAGAACTTCCGATTGCTCGATGCTCATGCGAGCTTCTAAACACACGTTTGACGTGGGAGCCGGGCTCATGATTACTTCCTTGGGACATTATACGGCATGACGTCATACGTATCGATATTCGGATGATCAGTGATGTGCGACAAAACTCTTCGTCAGGGTGGTGAGAGAGCCTAGGCTCAGATGTCTTCCGTCTTCTGGAGCAACTCATGAAACCTGAGCGCAGGATAGACAGACACATTTTCCCTCGTCTGTACACTATTCCCGCCGTAGACGACTGCGCTTCCCAACGGCAGTTCAGGGTTTGTTTTTGCGAAACGCTTTAACCCCTGGAAGTAGTCTTGAGAAACCGTCGAGCCTCCCTTGATTTCGATGGGAAACGTGTTTGGCCCAAATTCAAGGATAAGATCAACTTCATTGCCCGAGCTATCCCTATAGAAGCTCATATTGCCGCGTTCTCCCCGATTAAACCTGAACTTTAGGGCTTCCATCACTACCATGTTTTCGAACAAATTCCCCCGGAGCGGATCTCTACCTGCCTGTTTCTCGTTCTCAATGCCTAAGAGATAGCTCGCCAATCCAACATCGTAAAAATAGAGTTTCGGTGATTTGATGAGTCTCTTTGAGATGTTCGCGAAGTAGGGCCTCAAAATATAGACAATATAGCTTGCCTCGAGAATAGTAAGCCAGTCGCGAGCCGTCGTATGGGATATCCCTACATCACTTGCTAACCCCTGGAGGTTGAGGATTTGCCCTACCCTTCTTGAACAAAGTCTGAGGAATTTCTCAAAAAGACTGAGCTCTCTGATGTTTACAAGGCGCCGAAGGTCCCGTTCAACGTATGTTTCCAAATAATCTCCCAGTGCCCTTGTTGGCTCGAGGTTCATATCATAGATGCGGGGATAAAAACCCGTGAGAAGCAGCGTGTCAATTGACTGCAGTTTGACTTTCCCCGATAGCTCCTCAATACTGAAAGGCAGCAGCTTGAGAATCGCCGTTCTACCAGCCAGGGACTGTGTTACGCCCTCCATTATTTCAAACTGCTGGCTTCCCGTGAGAATAAACTGCTTCACTTTATTGCGCTCATCAACAATAGACTGAATGTAGGAGGTTATTTCAGGCACCCGCTGGACCTCGTCAATAATTACCCCATCGGGATAGGAAGAAAGAAAGCGCCTCGGATCATCTTGCATAAACTGTCGAGTGTCAGGAGCTTCAAGATTGACATACGCCATGTCGGGAAAAACCTTGCGACAGAGAGTCGTTTTGCCGCTTTGACGTGGACCCGTGATAGTCACAACAGGGTATTGCGTGGAAAGTGATTTTAGGAGCGGCTCAATCTTTCGATCTATAAGCATAGCACAAGTTTAGCTTAATTAATTGTAAATTGCAAGTTCTACTTGCATATTACAAGAAAACCAGAAAACCGTTACCAGTTACGCTTGTACGGACGAGACGCGGTACGCGATCGCTCAAGCCCGTTGCCCGCGCCTTCTGCGCTTCAAGGAATTACAGCCTTTTTCTCAGATGGTTTCGATTCAGAAACAGCCACTTCGGTAACCTCCATCATATTACCTTTTTGCTTGACAATAGAGGGTACCGCTTTAATACGGAAGACGTTGATAAGGGCAGAATTGGCATAGAAAATAGGCCTTTTGAGCGTTCGCGAAAGCTCCCAGTATGAGCCGTCCGTGAGAAGAAGAGTAACCATAAGGTCACTTTTGAGCGTTGAAGCCTTGAACCAGGCTAATTGTTTGGGGCTTCTACCATCGAGGATAACGAGGGTTTTCGGGTAAACTATATAGTCGAGAGGGTTAAATGTGTAGCCCCGCGGATATATGATATTGCCCTTTGTGTCTGTCAGGTCCATTTCAAGGGTATAGGTCATGTCAACCAGAAACGTTTTCTCTTTCCTTGCGGGCCCAATGTTCTTAACTTCCCCGATATCCTCAGGGGTGTAATTTTCTATTTTCTTTGCAACTTCTTTTTTGTTGATTATCTTGCTGATGTCCGTGTTGCTTGCCTTCTGTTGCATTTCTTTGAGAGCGTCTTTCTCGCTTATGTCGTAGACAGCGCCGAAAACACCTAAATTCCTGGCGGCAGAGCCGAGCGGTATGGACAGAATAAAAACGGACAGAACTATTGCTGATGAGGTGATTTTCATGTCACTTTTTCAACCTCTTTCCTTTCCATGGCGAGAGATCTTCAACACCCGTTTGGACCCCACCGTTTGCAGGGGCCTTGAACACATCGGGGTAGAAGTTCACAATTGTACACTTGAAACCCCCCTGATGGAGTATGCTCACATTCTCCTCGTCGATTGTAAGGATCTTGATATATTTTCCGATGTCGTCTTCATCCTTCGCAAAAAACGAGGCTTCACCCGAATATTGAATGGTTCCAAATCAAGAAAATAAACCATTTTGTCCGTGCTGTTGTATGCCATGATGTTCAATTCCTGCCGGTGTGCGTTGACAATGTGAGTTCTTTCCGGATTATCGCTTACTTGAAGACTGGCAACTGTACGCAGCTCAAAGCTTTTCTTCCCGCTCTTATCCGCAAGGGACTTGAGACCCTTCACATGTGCTCCCGGAGCCGGCCTGAAGCGCATTAATCGGGGAGAACAGAGCGCCATGTATGAGCCAGCCGAGGTCTCCCATTCATCTATGTGCATATGTTTAATCACTGATTCTTCAAGGGTTATTTCTTCCACGGTCCCTTGAGTAATAAGCTCACGGGATTGATCTATGAATGCCTTTAACTCTGCCAAAGAAAGATTTTTGCCATCCTCCGCCAACGACAAAGTAAATGCTCCAGCAGCCGCAACACATACAAGAGCCATAACAATACTTTTCATTTTGTTCATAAAGTTTCCCCTCTTTTCACGTCAGTTCTTTCTTTACTTCTGTCCTCTTTATTCATCTCCCGGCGTGGGTAACTCGCAGGGTTGCTAAGGGGTAGTTGACAACAACAGTTCTCAGTGTCTTCATATTCTCTTTCTCCTTAAGGTTGTTGCTGCGTACTCTGATAGTATTGCTGTACTTTAGCATTCAGTGTCTGCTGAAGAGAAGACTGAGCTGTCGTGGTTATTTCGTTGAAGTATTCCGAGAGGTTCATCTTGCTGAAATCAAGCATCTGAAATTCCCCGGGGGTAAATCCTCTACAGTTGGCGCTTATCTCATTGTCGTAAAAAGTTGCCCACAGTGGATTAAAGGTCTTCAACTGCGGCCTGCCCTGTTCCTGTACAATCCGTGCAAGCTTTGAGTTGAAGCAGCAATATACATTTGCCTGCTGCACGCATCCTATCAAAGCCCATTTCTTCTCGCAGTAATTGCCGATATAATGGCATCTCCCTGCATCGTTACTCATTGACGTCTCCAGATCTTCCTGCTTGCATTGACCGGATAAAAATACTTCCTGCGCCAGATACATTGCTGCAGCAATAGCAATGGTGGCGGGATTCAACATAGCAGCCTCCGCATAGGCCTCAAATCCGTCCATGAGTGATTCCGTGGCGTCTAAAGCCTGAACGCCGGCTTCCAGAGCCGCGGACGAGCTTGATGTTATTGTTATGGATCCGCTCGCGCCATAATAGAATGCTGCCAGCTGACCCATTTCGTAGACGGCTTTGATTCCCGCCATTTCCATGTTCATTGACTGCGCGTTTCCTACGTCTTCTCCCAGAGTCGCTTCTCCCGACAAACAACAGTTTTTCCAGCCGGAATCCATGCCCGAGGTGTTACATTCCATGCTTCTTCCGCTGAAGATATATATCTCACCAAGGCAATTTCCCTCATCATCCCTGGCACCGTCGTTCGTCAGCATTGTATTATTGTTCTGGGTGATCGTCTCGTTTCCTGGAGCTGTGGGATCAGTGCAGAGCAGAGCGGAACACTGCAAAACCGTCCCGTTCAGAACACAGCCTATACTTTCGTCCAGAGGACATACCATATCCGTATTGTCGACGCACTTTTGCGTCGCCGAACTGTAGACGCCCGTTGCACACGTGGGATCAGCATCGCACGTGTTTGTGGCGGCTGTATACACAGCCCCCATTATGCTGCTGCAATCCTCAATCGGAGGCTCGGTACATCCGTGCAGCGTTGTCGAGTAACTATCCCCTGTCTGACAAAGAGTCTGCGCCGCCAACTCGCAATATCCCGAGGTATTATTGTAGCTAAAGCCCGTCTCGCAATATGAACTTGACGGCCGACAACAGACATCATTCGCATTATCAAGCGTACCTTGTGGGCACGTGGCCGCCTTGTAACAAAGCACATTTCCGCTGTCGTATGTCCATCCGCTTGCACACGATACGACCGGCTGCGCCTCACAGGTATTGTCCCCCGTGTTTAAGGTCCCTCCCCCGCAGGAAGGAGCGGCTATACAGAGCGTGCCGTTCCAGGTATACCCCGTGGGGCATGTTTTTTGGGTGTTGGAAGTACATGTTCCGTTCTCGGTGCAATTATGGCTTGTGTCGCACGCGTACTGAGTGCCATAAGGACAGGTGTACGTGGTGCTGCCGGTAAACGTTATGGCGTATCCACAGTCAGCCAGGTATTCATACGACTCATCGCAGCACTCATCCCATGCCTGTGTTTCGTCATTCCAACACTGGTACCAGTCTGTACAAGTAGACTCGACGCAATAGAACCTCAGGGTGTTCCCGGAGCCATACGCGCCTCCTATATCTCCCGGGACGGCTCCGGTCACAGTAGCGCCGCTCACCGATATTGACCCGGCACCGGCGTAATCCGTGGTGACGTTGATCATGCTCGCGCTACTCGCCGCTACGCCGGTAATGCCACCGGCATTTGCTATCCCTCCTGTGAAAAAGACGCCTCCTGAAACAGTGATTGCTCCGCAGTAGTAGGGATCCATATTCTCATCATAACAGTAAAATACGAGCTCGTTTCCACTGGTATACACTGCTTCAAGAGCCCACCATACCCCTCCCGTACCATTCCCCGTAAAGGAGCCGGAAACGGTGATCGTGGGTTCACTGGCCGTACATGAGCTCGAACTGGAACAGGCGTTCGTGCAGTCCTGCTGGGTATCATATTGTGTCCCCGTGAGTGAGCAGGCATACGTTGTCACATTTATGCCCGCGACTTCGCATTGGTGAGTGGCGCTGTCGTAAGCTCCACCAGCAGGACAGGACGGTAAAGCCTGACAAATCCCGGTTTGGGCGTTATCTGTGAGCGTCCCGGGGCATGTCACTGTCACCTGGGTCTCACATCTGTCGGTCGTCGTATTGTATTGTCCCGGGGTGCAGTCCGGCGCTACCTCACAGCGGCTGCGGTCACCATTATAGGAATAGGGACTGTTACAGCCAAAATCAGTATTGCGCTGACAAACGTCAGAATCTGCTTTGAAACTGCTTCCGTCGGGACACTCTACCGCAACAAAGCAGACATTATCTGTGTCCACATAGGAATACGATGAAGCGCATGTACTTGCCGGAATGCCTTCGCATTCATTCGTTGTGGTATTCAGTTGCGTATTCGCGGGACACGTTGCGTCATAAGTTTTTGGTACACAATTGGTCGCATCCAGCGGACAGATAAGACTACCGCTCACGGTCACCGTACACTGGGCGAGGTCCCCCTGGTTTGTTATGGATCCGGTCCCGCTGGGATCACTTCCGCAGTAGAATGTATCGCCATGAACCTGGTAGGTAAAGGCCAGGCAGATGAGAATTGCAAGACCTACTTTCTTCAACAGCATGCTACATTCTCCTTTAGGCACCAACACCCATCTCCCTCAAAGGATCGGGATGCTTATTGCGGTTCGCTCATCGTGCCGCTACTGCAGATAAAATCCTTCCCCCCCATCCGGATGAGCTGCATGATAAGGGCAGCTTCGGTGAACTCGTCTATGCACTGGCAGTCTTCCACTATTACCTCATTTGCAACGAGAGGGCACCCTTGAGTAGTGCATTTCTTGTAGTAAAAATTATACTCCGTGGGGTTTATAAGATAATCTGTTCTCGTGTCCAATACAGTCGTATCCGTATTGAGCTGCGGTATTCTTGTCTTGCAGGCCTGTTCACAGTTCGCCACCACCGGCCTGTATGCTCCGGTCGTGTCGTAGGTATTGTTCTCATAAGCCCACGTACCGTTATCCTGTTGCCGGTAGTCTTGATAATATATCGACGTTATATTATCCGTTGTGGATTGTTTGATCGTATCAACCCTTTGCTGTATGTCCGAGAAATCGAAACCACTGTCAGTACAAATGTAAGTCCGCTGCTTGTTCCACCAGTCCCGGCAAGGCTGTTCGGTACAGGTCTTGCTGCAGTATGCCGGGTTGCCCATACAGCCCGATGCGTCAACAAGGGGACAATGGAAATAGGTGGCAGTCATCAGGTTTGGTCCACCCGAACAGTATGCTTTTGGCGAGAAGCCGAAGGTTGATGGTCCGACATAGATGCCCGTGTTGGAACAACTGTAAAACGAATCCGCACCCGTGATTACAGCGCCGCTGACATACAGCGTGCCCTGCAGGGGATAATAAGGATTCGAATATATGCCTATGTATGAGTCATACGGGTTTCCGGTATTCGGATCCACGCCAGGAGAGTATCCTGAGCCATATACGGCGATACCGTTTCCCTCGCACAGGGGTGCGGAACCCCACACTGTTATGCCGGCATTGAATACTACGTTCGCTCCATTACCGAAATAGGCAACGTTTCCCGCTCCATATGCTGAAGTCATGGCACCGGAACCGCCCCCGTCTATTATTGGATCCAGTATCTCACAGTTCTCCGTGGTCCCGCTGGTCAGCGTGCATACTGGCGGATCTCCATAGCAGGGTGTTCCGGGCTGGTCGGGACAACCGTAGCTGCAGCTTGCCGACTTTGTCTGAGACAGAGACATACACGACGAGTTTGGTTCAAGACCAGTCCACACGTAATCGTGCATTGTCACTACCCCGTCTATGGTTTCCTCTTTCAATGTGCAACCGGAATCTGTCTCAACTTCGCTGCACTCGTCGTCAATGGTGTCAGCAACGCTGCAATCCCCTTCCGGGGTCCATTGTATTACGGATCCACGGGTTACTCTGCATGTTCTCATGGCCGCTTTTTGGGTAGCCATGGTGTTCGTCATGATGCTGTAGTAACTGTTGGGGTCGCCCTGCTGACTCGCCGCCAGCGTGCTTGCGGCTCCCTCCATGGAGCCGGGATCATAGAAATACTCTTCAACGTTTCCTGGCGCTGCCGCCGTCGTCATACACTGTCCAGAATTCTGGCCGTAGTAATCGGCCAGCATGCCGTCTATGGTGACGCCGCTCAGAACATATCGGGGGTCTGTACTATGAATGGCGCCAACGACGCCTCCGCCAAGGGAGTTCATAATGACGCTCATATCGTTGAAGACAAGGTTGCTTCCGCAGCTTGCATTTATACAGTAACAGCCACCGAGGTTCGTGTTCGTTGTTTCTTGCAGGGATACTTTCGAGTCAGACCCGGCATACCATTCGTATGATCGGCAATAATCCCAACTGCCCTGTGCGCAGGATATGACACCGTTTGCGCAGACACCAGAAACGATAAAGGGTGCCTGGTAGGTATAGTCGAGCGTTCCATCGAAGTCCGTATCCTGGCTTATGATGAGAGTTATGATGTCCCCTGTCGGTCCCGGCTGTACCAGGATCTCCATAAAACGCTGCGAAGATGGACAGAAAAGCTGGGCGTTGAATTGTTGCGAACCGTCAAGGGTCGTCATGGGAGAGGCACCGGATATCATTGGCTGATAGAGATTCCGGTTAATGTTTGCCTGACTTCCGTATTGCTGCAGCGCCTGATTTCCGAGATCGGCGCCGGTATTCACCGCATTCTGGCTGAACGAGATCGCAGGAAACATGAGCCCTAAAACAAGCGAACACAACAATAGGAATTTTCGCATTATCGCCCTTCGCTGTTCCTGAGTATTTCCTTGATTGCCTTTTCGTACGGTATGCCTTTTTCCCGCATGATAGTTTCAATACGCTTGTTATCATCGGGAGCCGAGGTGTATATGTAGTACGAAAAGGGATCCACGGCCAGACGGGCCACGCCTTTGCCGAAGGGGGTGTCCATGAATATCTCGCTGTATTTTGGCCGGTTCTGCTTGACCGATTTCAAAAGCGCCAGCTCGAAATCACCGTAGTCAAGTATACCCGTGCTCCTGGCCTTTTCTATATCGTCGGCCTGAAGGAAGAATTTGAATGACGAGTTTGCGAAAATCACCTTGCCTACCCTTCCGAAGAGCTCAAGGTCGTTCACAGACTGTGTTACCACGCTGAAGCTCCCACTGTGCTTGCGTGCCTTGCGATAGCCGTCCTCAATCACCTTCTGCATGATCGCGTTGTCACGCAGGAACTGCCATGCTTCATCAAATATGACAAGCTTTTTCTCCGACCTGTCGGAACGATAGAAATCGTTCGTTACGGCATTGATGACCTGCAGGGTCGCCACATTAAAAAGCGCCTTTTGCTCACTCAGCTTCCCGAGCTCAAGGACCACAAACGTATCATTATGAATATTAAACGACGATCTTCCATTAAAGAAACCGCCATACATGCCGTCTCTGGAGAATTGTCTCATATTGAATGCAAGCCTGTGGGCGATGTTTGTCAACTCGGCCGAAAACGACGACGACATTGACTTATAATGATCACCTGTCACATTATCGGGAAAGGTCTTAAGGTACTGGTAGACAAGGTCTATTTCGGCCTCAGTTGCCTCCTGATCGTATGCCCATTTCACAGCGTTCTGAAGGAGCTGTATTTCCGCTTCCGTGGGATCAACCTTTTCCGTGTTCGAATAGGCCATCTGAGCCACAATCTGCGCGATAATGGGCAGATCATACTCTTCATCGACGATGCTCTGGAAAGGGTTAATTGACAGCTTCTCTTTTCCGAAGTCGAGATACTTTGCCCCGCAGAGCCGTGTCATTTTCAAGTACGAATCGCCGATATCGATAATCCGTATTTTCGCACCCGCGCTGAAATAATTGTAGGCAAGATAATTGATAAAAAAACTCTTTCCTGCGCCAGGCTGGGCGGTTATGAATGCGTTATGATTGTTTGCATTTGCATCAAATATGTCCAGTGAGCAGAGCTGCCCCTTTCTTCCCGTAAGCAGAAGGTGGGGTTTGCCGCCTCCCGCAAAATCCGCTTGTGTCGGCAGGAGGGTCGCTATTGTGTCCGTGGGGGCGACAAAATCCCTGTCAAGATTATTGATGGTGTTGGCTGTGCCGTATAAGCCAAGAGGGAGCGAAGCCACGAAAAGAATCGGAAGAATGCCCCTGTCTTCCTGCATGATATACCCGCAATCTTCCCACAGTCTCTTTGCCCGGACAATTGACTCGCTGACAGTCGTCTCGTCTTTGCCGTAGACCCATACTATGGGTATTATTCGCAGAAATTTGCGTCCTTTCTCCAGTTCATCGACGGCCCATTTGTGTTCTTCTTGTCGTGCCTCATGCTGGAGCGCGAAACTTCCGAATCCCTTTTGTTGAATGATAGCGTTACATTTGGCGTGCAATTTTGCCCTCAGGCTTGTATAGAAGATGTTGAGGCAGTAAATAAAGGGCGTTCGATACTGGTTTATGTCCTGCTGAACACCCCATATGCCTCCGAAAAGAAGATTTGTACTGATGAGATCTATTTCTTTCGGCACGGTTTTGGGCGTGGTACACCGGAAGTAGCGGTTTCCTATCCGCATATGTTTCATGGTTTTCTCGATGGGTGTTTCAGCGAATATGATTTGCCTGTTTATCGGGACATTATCACTGTAGTGGCCGTCGCCGTTTCCGATGTAGCTCTCATTAAAAAACCGGCGCATCCAATCAACCAGTTCCTCACACTTGATAACTTTCGGAAATAGATTTGCACCGCTCAATATCTCCAATATGGTGCTTCTCATTTCGTCGATGTTGGTACCTTCGGCGTCCAGCTCCTTCCCGGGAACCTTAAAGGCAACAATGAGTCGGAAATCTCTCACGGGGATATTATTCAGTTTGTCGATACCTTCGGTCCCTTCCTGAATGAACTGTGTGAATCGTTCGATGCTTTCACGGATAAGTTCATCTTCTCCTATTTTCAGTGCTTTGTAAGTATCCAGATAATGGCGTACGTAATTATCCGCGATGAGAATAAACTGAAGAATTGAACCGTCAGGAGCGTTTATCCTGAGGAGGCCTTCGAGGGTATCGACTGTTTTTTGACTCGCGAAAGCCATCGGGCTGCACTCGAAGATCCATCCCACGGAATTGTCCGTACAGATATACGCCTGCTTCTCGCTATCGTATGCCACCCAGGGCAGATATTCCGAGAATCTTTTCCGGTACGTTTCGTTTTTCAAGTCCGAATAGGTGATCCCGTCAACTCCCAGCAACGATCGTAAAGCTGACATCAACATATCAGTTCTCGCCCACGAAGACATTGTCCTCCAGTACCCAGGAGTAGTCATCAACGACAAAATAGGCAAATCGATACATGAAGAGTTCCTTGTCGGAGCCTTTGTATGGTAGGAGGAGAACCCTCATGACTTTCGGAGGCGCGATAACGGGCATGGCCGGTTCTTCAAGAAGCCCTGAGAGCTTTTTGAACAACGATTCCTCATATGTGGTCTCCCATGGGCCCTCATTCTTAGCAGTCTGGTTAGCTTTCACAACGCCTTGCCGCTTTTCGGTATCTTTCGACTCGTTGTAGGCCTCGGTCAGGTTCATGCACTTTCCGCTTTCGACATAGGGACAGTTGAACTTTGACTTATACGGATTTACAGCTTCACCGACTGCGCTGCAGCCGCCAATTATTGTCATCGCCATCGAGGCCAACATGAGTACAGCAATTATCAGTTTACGCATTTGTCAGTACCTCCAAAACAGGTATTTGGTTTTTCTTTCACCTCTAAATCCACACCTTCGCTTATCACCACCGTGAGTTTTCTTCCTGTGCCGATCTCAACCACAGGATACGCCTGTTTTCCAAGGTCAAGAAGCATCTTCTGCAAGTCATGGCCCGCCTGGGAAAGCCCTTTCCCGACACCTGCCGTGGTGGCCTGACTGGTATCAAAGCTCTGGGTGACACCGAGCCCGCTCGTCGTGGTCGTCACCGTGCTCTGGTTCATTGCGTCTCCAAAGCCGACCACAAATCCTGCCAGTAAAGACCGCGCAATGGCGGCCCCCATCTTGGACACGACGTTACCCCGAAGACCCACGAAGCCATCTTCGTCTACGGCATATCCCTTGATTTTCTGATCGATCACGGACTGGCCTCCTTTCGACAGGCAGGAAAGCGTATTGAGCCGTACGTGCGCTCTTTCATCGGCAAGATTGCCAACGGCCTCAGCTATGATGAAACACCCTTTTAAATCGCCTTTTACTGAATTGGGCAGGATCGCAAGGTTTTTGATCCTGATGAGCGCGGGCATGGGGGAGCCTTTGCCACCCTCACTTGTCGGCGCGTACATGCCCGACAGCAAAGTCGCCTCCATAAAAGAAGGGGGTAAGTAAATCTTGGTCACGTCTTTTTTTTTAGCCTCCTCCTGCTTGTCAGATTTGTTGTCAACAGATTGCGACACAAATTGAATGTCACCGTAAATCTCAGGTTTGCTTGGTGGCGCGGTAGCGGCGACTGCAGGCGACGGGGGAACACCCGGAGGGAGCGGAACAGAAGCACCGTTCGCGGGTGGAGGGAGCGGGGGAAACCCAGGTCTTTCTTGTCCTCTGGGATCTTTTTTTTTATCAGCAAGAGCCTGACTCTGTTTTGCCCATGTTCTTGACAGATCGGCTTTTGCATCATTTTGGTCTGAACCGTTAGACTCCTTGTCTGCAATAACTTTTTTTAGTTGCTCCTGAAGGTCTTTCACCTCGGATTGCATATCGCCCATTTGTTTTGTCGATTCGTTATACAGAGACTTTTCGAGCGTACCCTTGTCGAGAGCGATCTCTCTCTTTTTCTCTGGCATCTTCTTTGATTGATCAATACCCTGTTCATGGGTTGTTTTGTAAAATATCAGTGCACATATGATAATTGCTGCCACAATGCCGGCGATCATCGCCTTCTTTTTCTGTTCGGGTCGAAGGGTTTCCCATATCTTCATGCCTTTTTCCCTGAGTGTCATGATTCGCCTCCTTCGGCCTTCTCCAGAATGAATATCCTCGCTGTTTCTCCTTTCTTAAGGTTCAGCACGTCGATGCTCACGGCGACAGGCCTCTGACATAACTCGGTCCTCAGAAAATCCTTTTCTTTGAGATATACCGATGCTGTCTTGGCCAGAGACGGGATGGTGGCGCGATATTCCTTTATCCTGAGGCCTTCCCCATCAATGGTCAATACCCTGAAGAGAACAAGGTCCAAGTCCTGGAAGACCCGGAAGGGTTTGTTCATCCTTTTTTCCGTAAAACTGTCAGGAATATTTTCAGTATAGACCTCCTTGATAATGGTGATGATCTTTTTCTCGAAGGGAACTTCACCAAACAGGGAAATATTTTTCTCCATTGCGTCTCTTTTTCCGGACGAAAGCTGTATGGTCTGAGAGGGGATTCTTCTCGGTACGGCTATGACACTGTAAATGCTCTTACCACAGGCGATGAACATTTCTGACGGTGTCGTTGTATAAAGCTCCTTACCTTCTTTTTTCATGACCAGAAATTTTACAAAGGCGTTATTATCGGCAAGCTTCACGGAGAGGCCTTTTTCCGTGGAGTAGACCACATCCTTTATTTCGACAGGACAAACAATCCTGTTAATATCAGAGTTACTGAACTGTACCTGGGAGGTCACTTCAGGGGTGATTCGCTGTGTATTGCCCAAGGGAGATCCATCGTCAGGCGGCGACTGCTCGCTAAATTCAGGGAATATCCTCTCTTTGGCCGGTTCAATCTGGGGAGGGTTTTTGGTGCTGCCCGCTCCTGTTTTTGCCGTTGGGGTGTCCGGAGCACGGGCCGGAATGGGAACTTTTGGGGTCACTGCCGCTAGCGGCTGCGCCTTTTTCTGTGTCTGTTGACCTGCGTCTAAAGGCTGGACTGGTTGTTGACCCAGTTTGGAAGAAAACTGTGCCGGTACAACCTGTGGTGTAGATCCGTCTTTTTGCGGTGCGGGGCTCGTCTTTACAGTATCCGTTGCCGCGGGACAACCGTAAGGTCCGCACTTTTGGTCTTCACCCAAACCGTGGGAAACTGTCACGAGAAGAAACAGAGCAACGAAGAGATAGCTTATCCGCAAGGCGTACTCGATATGGTCTGTATACCGCATACTCACCTCTCCTTTTCACTTTTTTGGCTTAGTTTTACCACGGCAAATCTGCCATTGTTGTTCGTATATTCAATGGTGTATGTTTCCGGACCATCCTTAATGATCTTATCATCGGCATACTGCCTTTTCTGACCTGTAACCTCGATTGTTCTGTTCTTGTCATCGACACGAATACTCTGAATAAAGAACTGGCTTGTTACCCTCGCCGTTTTTATCGTGTCGACAAGGTCGTAAAACTCCTTTTTTCTATCCGCATATGATGCGGGATCCCATAGCGAGAGAAGCTCTTCAAAATTCTGCCGGGCTGAGTCTGGATTAAAACTGTAGGCAAGGCCGATGACATATCGAGTCATCATTCTTACGTAATCCTCTGACAGTTTGTTTCCTGAGATTTCGAACTGTGTGTTTACCATTGGCGGCACCACGATGGTCCTGGCACGTTTGGATAGCGTGTAGGTGATAAAGGCATTGAATATCAAACCGATACTCAAAAGATATACGGCAGCCTTGAAAAGCTTGTTGTTGGCTTTACTATCCGCCAGGTCGTTTATGTATTTTTTTGTGTCCATATTATTCCACAAACTCCTTTTCGTGATATGTCGGATATCCTTCAAAGTTAATGAAACCTGCCATATAAAAAATATGTTTTATGAATCCCCGCGGATATTTCTTTTTTGTTTTTATATAGAGATAGGGCAGGAATAGGGGAAGAGCGAGCCCCCATCCCCATATTGTTACACCCCCTATTACGCTGAGAAGGATGATCATCTGTTCGTCAGGTTCAAAGGATAAAACCATAAAAGGTTGTGTCAGATATTGAGGAAATCTTTTTTTCATAGTATGTGGGGGGCCCGAACCAGCCGGGCCCCTCGGTACCTCCATTTTTTTAGAACATTGTGCCGAGGCTCTGCACGATGGTATCAATCCTGTAGATAATACCTGCGCAGACAAAGCAGATAACACCCGGGATGATCTTCTGCATGATGAAGGCGCCAATGCCCAGTCCGGCAAGCAGAACGGCAATGATAAAACCCATGGCACCGTGCAGAAACTGGTTTACCACGAGGTCATACGCTTCATACAGCATGGAGCCTGCGGCCGGTGCGGTCGTGAACGCGAAGGACGGAAGGGCAATGCCAATAAGCATTACTCCAACAAACATCGTTACTATCAATGCTTTTTTCATAGCGATAATCTCCCTTTTTTAAATTTTTTTGTTCAATACCTGTTCGATAATCGGAATATTTGCACCTGATACATATTGACCATTGATCCAGAATGTGGGCGTAGCGGTTATTCCGATTTTGGAAGCTATATCCTTGTGCTCTTTTATGAGGGCTGATACCTGTTCATTTTCACAGGTACCCACCTTTTGGCCATCATATTTTCCGTTCATCACCTCCTCGTAAGTTCTCGCCTTGTCGCTCGAGCACATGATGAATCGAACCTTGCTTTCGGCCTCCTTATGTATCGGCAGAGGTGTGAAGAAGACATATAGCGTGATATCCTTCCTGCCCTTCAGATATTCGGAGGCTTTTCTGCAGTAAGGACAATCAGGATCGGTAAACTCAATGACAACGTTTTTGCCATCCCCGATCTTAATGCCCTTTGAAACGTCTATATCCTTGAGCTTCTTTGCGGCGAACTGGTTTTTTCTTTCAGTTGTGAGGCTTTTTCCTTCTGTGGTCCATATCTCCCCGAATACCATGAGAGTCTTTTCGGGATAGAAATAGATTACATTCGATCCGACCTCGACCTCGTAGAGGCCCTTGATTTCTGTGTCATTGATCTCGCCATACCGGAGGTTAGGGTAAGCTTTCGACAGCGCTTCGCGCACGGCGGCGTATTTGTCGTTTAACGGTTTTTGCACTGAGCCCTGTGCGAAACAGTCCACGATGATCAATGCAACAACTGTTATTGTGATGATTATAAAATCAGTTAAAAGAATGTTTTTTTTCATTGTTTACTCTCTTTCGGTCTCATTTTTACTTCCACCCTTCTATTCAGGTATCTCTTGTTATGGTCTTTTATCACATAGCAACACTTGCCCTTGCCGCCGACCTCTGACGGATGTATGCCCGCCTTTTCAAGATATGAAGCCACGTTTACCGCCCTTTCCCTTGCAAGTAGGCTGTTGAAAGATTCGTTTCCAAGGTCACAGGTATACCCTTCAACTGTGACAGTGGCGTTGATTTGTTTTGATAGTTGTCTGTTGGCCTCTGTTATGAATGTGGATAGTTTTATCCTCTCCGGTGCTGCTATGAGAGAGCTGTCAAGCGCAAATAATACTGTCACCGCCGGGTCTTTCTCTTCCGAAGGCGCCTTCTCATTTGCCTGTGGCGGCTTGAGTGGAACGCTTTTTGTGGCCGGGCGGGTTTCCTCGACCACGTTCTGGGAAAGTTTGATCGACAGTGAAAGATCTTTCGGCACGGGTTTTACATACTGAGGCATATCGCAGGCTGTGCCGCATACTACAAACAATAGCCCATTCTGTCCACCCTCACGGGCCATGCCATCATACGAAAAACCATACCATTGTTGTTGTATGCTCAGAGCCTGCGATGAAAACACCAGTGACAGGGAGAGAATAGAAAAGAAGACAATGGCAACAATCGTTTTCACGCTTTTTTCTCCCTGGGTGTTTTCTTGCCGTTGCCCGGGGTTTTGTCCCTGTTTTTCTCCAGGTAGGTATCGATACCCTTCGGCGGTACATATTTTGTTCTTGTCTGCTTCGTAAACTCAGTGATGAGATCATGAAACTCTTTGACGACTTCCTTCATTTTCGCAAGCACTTCTCCCAGCTTGGCTATATCGGCAAGCTGGACTTTCACCTTGAACTCGCAAAAAGCAGAATCAAGGCTTTTGAATAGCTTTGCTATTTTTTCTGCTTCCTGGGTCTTCGGGATGAAGGTATGAGTATACTTGTTCCTTGCCATGAGCTGCCTTTGCTCAGCATTATCGGAGAGTGTGCCTGATAGATAGTAACTGGTACCCCCGAGTGCTTTTATGAAGGTATCGAGTCTTTCCGTAAAAGCAATGACCCTTTTCATATTCAGTTCGAGAGTCCTGAGAGGCACGTTGATCCCCGCACCCATCCGCATATTATTGATGGTTTTGTCGAAGGTGTAGAGCATCTGAGCGAGAAGGTGCATATCCTTGATATGCGGGTATAATATGATACAGTTTGGGTCCTGTACTGCTTTGAGCTTTCTCTCGATTCTTTGCTCCACATCAATCATGGGTCGCTTCAATCCCTGTTCATTGCCGCTATTTTCTTTCGTTGCCGTTTCCTGATCTTCCATGTTTCCTCCCTTCAGTCTTGATTGTCACTCCGCATATCGAGCGGTGTTTCCAGTTGGTGTTTCTTGATTATGATTGAAATATCGAGGAGCTTTGCCGCAGTTGATACGTTCGCGCCTCTTTTTCCCACAAACAGACCGTAATATTTCGGGTCCACTCTCACGGTTGCCTCCCTGTTGTAACGGGTATATATTACTTTTTCAATCTTCTCCGCCGGTGCAGGTGCAAGAGAATTTCTTATATATTCACTCATTTCGGTGCTGTACCGGACGAGCGTGATCGTATCGCCGGTGTACATCTTTGCCTGCTTCAGGTAAGGGATGCATTCTTTCACCGGGTTTATCCCGTTCAAACTCTCGACAGCTATTTTCACAAAGCCACCTGTTTCCACCGAGGCCGCCCGTTTGACCTTTATTTTGTGTTCCTTGAGCAAGGGTTCGAAGATGAGCTCCGCTATTCTGAGGTAGTACTGTCCGGACCTCTGGTTTAAGATAATCCTATTTTTATCCATGATAAAAACGGCCGCGACAAGCTCGTCACCGACCTTGTATCCCCGGTTGGCATATTTTTTTGGGAGGAAGGCGAGAGTCTCGGTACCACTGACGAGAATCAGGTAGGATTCATGATTGGGAAGCGATTTCACAATACAACCGGGTATCAGGTACCCGATCTTGAGAAGTGGGAGCACGGAATTCTCCACAAAAAAGTTATTTGCCTTCAGATATTACTTTTCTACGAAAGTATTATTTAAAGGGAAAAACATCCCGGAGGAGAGGTTTATGCAGAGTGAACAGGCGCTGGAAAAACTTTATGAGATCAACCACAGAGGGAGCCTTGTAAAGAACAACGGAATCACGGTATTCGGCAGGGGTGTTGATATGAACGACAAGTCAAAGGACATTTCTATCTGCATGGCCGATAACGAGAGAAACGGTCATGTGGGGATCATGGGCTCCACCCGTGTCGGCAAGAGCGGTCTCCTTATTAACGTGGCGTCACAGGACATCAAAAAAGGATATAACGTCGTCATCATAGACCCTAAAGGCGACAAGGATCTCTTGTCCCATACGATGCAGGTGGCTGCAGAAGCGGGTAGGCTCCATGACGTAATGATGCTTACCCCTATATATCCTGACCATTCGATAAAGATAGACCCCCTGTCCCATTATTACATGCAGGAAGAGCTTGTGGACCACGTGGTATCGGGAATAAAAGCCAAAGAGGATTTCTTTATCGCAATCGCCGGCGAGATCACCCAGGCGGTCATAGCGGGGCTTGCGCTTCAGGCCAAAGCCGCGAACAAACCGATGAACATAAACTTCGATGATATTGCAGCCAGGATCAGCTATTTCGATCTTCAGCAGTTTCAAAAAGAGCTTATGGGTTTGATAACAACACTACCCGAGGCTGCTGATGTTTGCGCCAACATAGAAAAGATCCTCCATTCTCCGCAAGAGTATTTCGGAAAAGTCACATCATCACTCCGGACCACTACTTCTGCCCTCGTCACGGGCAATACGGGGAAGATCATCGGCAAGAGCCACGCGAATGAATTTGTTAAGCGCTTTGAGGAAGGGAAAGGGATCATTCTATACTGCAACACGGGCTCCATGCTTGCCAGGAGGACAGCTCATATTATTGCACGGGTCCTTATTAGCATGATCCAGTCCATGGTAGGCCGCTTTCTTTCCTCAGGCAGGGTCCTCTCCCCTCCTCTCTGTCTCCACATCGACGAAGGTCATGACGCTCTTTATCTCGGAATCGATAAACTGTTTACGAAAGCGGGTGGGGCAAACTGCTGGATACAGTTCTATACACAAAGTATGGCTTTCGTGATCAACGAAATAGGCCCGGAAGCGGCCCGAGGTATCATTGACTGTATGAACACCTTGGGCTTCTTGCGGCTCAATCATCCCGAAACCGCGAAGTTTGTGGAGGATTCTTCACCGGATATAAAGAAATTTCAAACGATCATTACCCCCGATGATTTGACGGGAAGAGTCACACTTCGGGAGGTCGACGAAAAGCTGATCCTCGGAGCCAACGTGCTTCAGCTAGAGGACCGACAGTTCTATATGAGATCCCGGGGGAAGTTTTTTAAGGCCTTCACCATCGATTTACCGTACCGATATGTCAATGTCGAGTTTCCGGAAATATCCGGAAGCGACCCATACCAGCAGCACGGTATTACAGAAGTTGCGGCGGGGAACAACGCGGCCCAGAACAGAGACGAATAGCGCAAGATTTCCTGATTGTTTCTTACCGTTATGGCGATGCTTTTGGCCTGTCCCTACAATGATCAGTTTCTATGCTGCCACTATCCCGGCTGCACAGAACAACTGTCGTTTGAGCATGACGAAATGGGTGCTGTGAAGTGTGAGGATGACGACACCTCTTCACCGTCTGTCCTGACTGTCACATGTAAACTCACTTTATGGACGTCAATACCAACATATACTTTCTTGCCGCACAACACGTTCACCGATTCCGTAGATGCTTTCTTCCTGTGGAGCCTCCTCTCTTTTTTTCATAAGTATGTCAAATACCCGTGAGCGGCTGGGCAATCTATCATAGTATCTACAACTGAATAGATTCGGTTAAATAAAATGCTGATGATTACCGACAGTAACAGAGCATGATGTGTTCGACTAAGTCCTCCCTTCAAAATACCCAAATAATAGGCGGGGCATATCTTAGCTACTACAGTGTAAACGTTATGTCTGGGACAGTGTGTCCGTTAAAAGTTATTGTGCATTGTCCGGTAGGGAGTGTCTGACCAAACGTTATGTCAAAAGAAACATTCTGTATACTGGAAGGAACATTGACTGGATAGACTAACACAGGACTATTGTTGTTGTTAAACGAATTTCCAGATGGGGATGGATAAAGAAGCCCAGTGTTGGGAACGATACTGCTACCAAACCAATCCTGTGCTTTCAAACTATTGTAATCGAAGAGGGTTGTTGGTGTGAAACCGTTAAATGTTATTGTTTGCAGATAGCTCCCGGCTGGGACCGTAAGAGTAATCTGATTGACGAGTATGGTTGCATTGTTAATACCGTTACCTAATACTGGTATCCTAATAGTAAGGTTATTTTTAGATAGGGGCTGGAATGGTGATAATATTATTTGTCTTAAATATAGACGGAAATTTGATAATTTCGTGGTTGTAGTGACTCCTCCATATGACCCGGTTACCGTAATATTGTCATCGATCATATCTGAATTATAGTTCCATGTAACATTGAACTGACCTCCGTTAAAGAGCTGGAAGGGCGGTTGCGTGGGTAGGTGCGTGTAATAAGTACTGCTTGTATCGCTTAAGCCATCAGATATGTAGCGTATTGCCCATTCAACACCTCCCTTGGCTATCATATTCGCACGATCCCCGTTAAGCAGGAGCGTGAAACCCTGTTGTTTTGAACTGACCATAGAAACTAAACCGGCGCCAAGAAGAGCAATTAACGTCATGGCGATAATGAGAACGATAAGCATAACGCCTTTGTTGTTATTCAATTTCTTCATAATAATCACCATTAAAAAATCGTTCGGTATAAGGAGACGTCCCGTAATTATTTGGAGTAACGGAACTTGTCAACTGAAAAGAAGGGATCGAAGTATCTTTAGTGCTGCCCAATGTGAGCTGGACTTCAATGGTTGTGTCGGCTTGGTCGGTTGTGTCTTTTATTGGCATGCATATCACATTGAACGCCTTTACCATTGTGATGTTTGTGTTAATAACGATGTCATTCCTAAGCAAATTTGTACCACTCAGCCGAAAGGTCACTACCGTGGATGGGTCTGCCCATGGATGATCTATATCATGCCCGGTGTGTACTTTGGTAAACGTTAACGTATTTGATGGTGATCCCCCCACCAATGGAGATGTAACCACTCCTGCATCGCTCAACTCCCTGGTGATTCGCTCCATAATGTAAACCCCGTTCGAATAAAGGGCGCTTTGTTCCTTCACCATCGTATAGGTTTTAATGCCATTATTAATAAAAGAGAAAGTCAAGACACTGAGGATAGAGAGAATGAGTAGTACAATAATGAGTTCGATCATGGTAAAGCCTTTGTTTTCGCTAAAGGTCGTCATGGTAGTTGTGGCCTTCTCGTAACGATGGTTGAAATAACATAATCACTCAATAGAACAGGATTTTTGACCGTTACCGTTATTTGTGTATAATTGGTAGGATTAGAATTCTTAGTTAAATCAGTATTTAGGTAATCGACACAAAACCCGGTGGTGTATCCATTGTCAGGGGCCGCTTCAGGAGTAAAGGTAAGGGGATTAGAGCATGAATTTTGGCTGATGTTAATGTTATCATATGTGTCATTCGTAATTTCTGCCATTTTCTTATCAGCGAAGAATTTGGCTTTCACATAATAATCGGGTCTTGAATAATTATTCATGACGCTTGTAAACGCAATCAAGGAAACAGGCAAAAAAATTGCGCCAACAACAATGAACACAATAAGTTCGATTAATGTAAATCCTTTTTTTCCTAACTTGGACATTGCGCTATTCCTGTAAATTGCTGAACGGTAATTGCCCAACCCCCTGACAGACTTATTGTGCCATAGCTCGATGGCTCTCCAAGCGAGTTAAATGTCAGTGGATTAGTAAAATTGATAGATATCACCTGCGTATTGCCTGGCAAGTACTTTCGCACTCCTGCCACGTCATATCCGGCATAATTGTTATAAAAGGTTATGGTCTGGTCGCTTCTTGTCCCCATTGCTCGTAACTGAGCGTACTGGATATCCGCAATCAATTGATATGCGGCTATTGAAGAATAATCTTGCATGCTAAAGGGGTTCTTAACTATTATTGATGCCGTCAAAATACTGAGGATCGCAATGACAATGATAAGTTCTATGGAAGTAAAACCCTTGGCAAACAAACAGTCGACGGACCGCGGATGCTCACGAGTCATTACTCCAATCGCCTCAAAACTATTTTGTTTTGGCCTCATCACGTTCATTATATAAAATAAATGCAAAATAAAAAACAAATAATAAAAGAGACCCCGAAAATCATCAAAACGTACCGTTTGAATAATTTAGGTTCAACACTTTCCGCCTGAAACAGTGTACGTATTCAATCATTCGTCCAGGGCTCTCTTTCGGTATGTTCAGACAGAAACGACAGAAGATAAATTTGTGGCAGTGTTACTTATTCCATTTGTCTGCAAATTGTAAATTGTCCACTATACCCGAGACCGCTACGAGATCCGGGGGATGGCTCGAAGCGTGACATAATGGTTTACCCCACCCAGATGGTTTTTTCGTATATCCATTAAGGGTCGGAAGTAGACGGAAAGAATGCCCTTTACAAACACTCTCGCAGGTCTGATAATTGGAGTATGGTTAACGAGAAGCCAAAATCGATTATAAGGTACTGTTCTGTTTCAAAAGTAATAACTTCATCCTTCTTTCTTTTCTGTCTTTTGGCAGCGTCAATCTGTTGGGGCGACGCCGATGCTATTTACAGAGAGAACAGCCCGTCAGTTGTTACTATCGTTGCTATTGACCGTGAAGGTAAATCGTTAAGCCAGGGAAGTGGGTTCGTTGTTCGTGAGGACGGAGCAGTGGTAACCAATTACCATGTTATCAGCAGGGCCACGGAAATTATTGCAAAGATTGGAGTGAACATTCGTACGGTGGAAGGAGTTCTTTATGTGGACCCCGAAAACGACCTTGCCATCATTAAATTGGAGGGACAGGAGTACCGCAAGGTAAAGGTGGGCGACCCCGGTACACTCCGCGTGGGAGAGAAGGTCTATGTCATAGGCAGCCCCCAGGGCCTGGAAAACACCATATCAGAGGGTATTCTCAGCGGGATAAGGGAAATAGACCCGGAGCGAAAGATCCTACAAATGACTGCCGCTATCTCGCCGGGTTCAAGCGGAGGCCCTGTATTCAATGTTCGCGGTGAAGTGGTGGGAATCGCAACACTTATAATCGCTGAAACCCAGAGCCTAAATTTCGCCATGCCTGTGAGTATTATCACGGCGGGCCTAACAAAAAAGGACCCCGTAAGCCCACGGGATGCTTGTCGCGTAGATTTCAACCAGACGGCCACCTGTTTCATTTATCAAGGCCTTGCCTATGGTTTAGCAGGACAGTACGACAGGGCTGCGGACGCTTTCAAACGTTCTTTAACCATAGATTCGAAGAAGGTCGAGACATACGTCAACCTGGGCGTAAGTTATGTTAACCTGGGCAAATATCAGCAAGCTATCGATATATTTTTGCAAGCGCTGGTGATTCAACCGGACCAGCCGGAAATCCTGAGCAAATTGGGAATGGTTTACAGTCGCATGGGAAAAAACCAGGAGGCACTGGATATCATCCGTAAATCGATGTCGCTTAAGACCAATAATCCGCAGAACTACTTCAATCTGGCCGTCACATACAATAACATGGGCCGGTTCAAGGAAGCCGCCGATGCCGCTCAGGAGGCCATACGGCTGGCACCGGATTACGCCCAAGCCCACGGCTATCTGGGGGTTGTCTACACAAATATGAACT
This sequence comes from uncultured delta proteobacterium, assembly GCA_963754785.1. Taxonomy (GTDB): domain Bacteria; phylum Desulfobacterota; class Syntrophorhabdia; order Syntrophorhabdales; family Syntrophorhabdaceae; genus PNOF01. Next base: position 70,048 of record CAVWHH010000038.1, read on the forward strand.
TGCATGCAGACGCAATCCACGAATTTGAGAAAGCGATACGCTTGGACCCTGATGATCCCCAGGCACACTTCGGCCTTGGCAAAGTCTATACATCAACGGGCGAAAAGGCCTCAGCCCTGGAGGAATATAAAATCTTGAAGCAACTGAACGCCGAACTGGCAGAGAAGCTCTTTGGCCTGATCTATAAATGATTCCTCGATTGTGCATATCAGTGATAGTATGCCATTGAGAGGCTATTTTCGGCTTTACAAATCGATGTTAAGCACAGATTTTCGACCTCGGCGACTTCACGCTGACAGAGTCACTGAGATAAGTATCTTTTCTTACTCAGATTACAGGGGTCTTGTGAACGAAGAATTGAAGAGCTGAGTTTGAATATTTGACTTAGGAAGTGCTGACAGTTGAAGATGTTGGGAGATAAACGATTACCAAGAGAAAGACAGGATTAGGCACAAGGTCAATCTGTTCAAAATCCAACACAGAAACCGGATCGGTTTATTGGGGCCCTCAGAATCATTGCATCCCTCACAAAGTATATAATTGTTCAGGCCTTCACTTCCCGAAGCCATTCTTCAATCTTTGTTTTTATGGCATCCCGGACAGCCCTTGTCTGTGCTAGTTTTTCTTCATACGTCCCCGTGAAGGAAGATGGATCGGCAAAGCTCCAATGGATACGCGGCGTCACGAGTCCGGGGAAAAGAGGACATATCTCCGCACTCGCGGCATCGCAGACAGTTATGACATAGGAAAACAACTCTCCCTTTTTGTAGAGGTCGAAGGCGCTCTTCGTTTGATTGTGTGAAATATCGATACCTGCTTCTTTCATAACTTGTACAACAAGGGGGTTGAGCGTCCCCGGTTCGAGTCCGGCGCTCATTGCTTCAAACCTGTCCCCGGCGAGGGCATTCAGGAACGCCTCTGCCATCTGGCTTCGTGCGCTGTTGTGAACGCATACAAACAAGACCCGCTTCTTATCCATTAAATGATCCTCCTTTTTTTTAATCCTTGCATCGTACGTAACAGACCCCTGTTGGAGTCTCAACTGCATAAGGAAAATACTTCTTTTTGAACCAGAGCGCAAGATGCACAAGATTGATAAGCACCGGCACCTCGACCAGTGGCCCAACAACAGCCGCAAAAGCCTGACCGGAATTGATCCCGAAGACGGCAACAGCGACGGCAATAGCAAGTTCAAAATTATTCGATGCGGCAGTAAAGGAGAGTGTCGCAGCTTGTCCATAGTGTGCCTTCGCCTTCGCGCTCATATAGAAGGACAGGAGGAACATGACAACGAAATAGATGAAAAGCGGTATTGCGATCCGAATCACATCGAAGGGTATCTTTACGATGTACTCGCCCTTGAGGGAGAACATCACGAGGATGGTAAAGAGCAGAGCAATGAGGGTAACGGGACTCACCTTCGGGATGAACTTCTCGTGGTACCACGTCTTGTCCTTCACCGCAATCAAGATAAACCGTGTAATAACACCGGCCATAAAGGGAATGCCGAGATAGATAAAAACGCTTTTCGCAATCTGGCCTATGGTGATGTTGACGATTACCCCTTTAAGGCCGAGCACAGGCGGTAGGACGGTAATGAAAATGTATGCGTATACCGAGAAAAACAGAACCTGAAAAATGGAATTGAAGGCAACAAGACCGGCACAGTACTCTGTGTCTCCCTTTGCCAGATCGTTCCAAACAATGACCATGGCGATGCACCGGGCTAAGCCGATCATGATGAGACCCACCATGTATTCCGGGTAATCTCTCAAGAATATGATGGCAAGTATAAACATAAAAATTGGCCCTACAACCCAGTTCTGCACGAGAGAAAGCACCAGGACTCTGTAGTTTTTGAATACTTCCCCAAGTTCCTCATATCTTACCTTTGCAAGGGGTGGGTACATCATTAAAATGAGTCCAATGGCGATGGGAATGTTGGTTGTCCCTGATTGAAACTGATTCCAGAAGTCAACCACACCGGGGGAGACATATCCCCAACCCACGCCGGTAAACATGGCCAGAAAGATCCACAATGTCAGGTATCTGTCGAGAAATGATAAACGCTTCGATACGTCTTCACCCATTACAAGGACTTCCTTCCCTTCCAAATAGCACAGCCTGATATTTTGCTGAATACCCCTTCATACGTTCATTGTCACGTAATCATCAGTTGATTTCAAGAAGAAAGCCGCTGATCCGACCATCAAATGCCGTTTAGGGCATCTTATTACCCTTTGTGTCGGTTCTACTCTCAACGTATTCTCGGTACTCCTTCAGTAAAACATAAGCGAACTCTCTACGGGTGTGGTCCGACGGAGGGATATAGTTCTTTTTGGCTTCCAACCTTTTGATGATTTCTTCGGCGGTCTCCTTATTCGCCTGTCTGCCTTCGGAGTAAAGGTCGGACAGTATCTCGTCCAAACCATTAACACGGACCTTTAGAGCATCAGGAAAGCTCAGCATGCGCCAACTAACTGTTGGCGGTTCACAATCGCCTCATGTTATTCATCCTATCTTTTCAAACAGTGAGATAACACACCCCGTCAATTGTTTTTATCGGCCGGCAGGAAAGCTTGGCGCCCCCCGACGGGCCCTTATATAAGCATACCAAGCATTCGACCAAATATCCAGCCACAATGACGGCGAGGAAAACATGCAAGCGCATATGGGGGTCACCACAGAATTCGGATTATAAAGTGCGCCGAAAAGCGAAATTGTTAATGGTTCTTAGCGCATATTTTCGCACCGACGATCGTGATACCCAGATGGGAGAACTTGATTGGCCAACGTTTCGTACCGCACGAAGGCTGCCAAGGGCTGCGGCTTTTTTCTGTCCCCACCTCCGTCAGGACAACATCTTGCTTCCGGCTCACAAATTGGAGACTCTGTCTTCGAGGTAATCATGCGTCACTGTGGTGAAATTTCCAGCGGCGTTCTGCACCCGTCGTTCGTTTATTGTTGTCATCTTGCGGGTTGCACCCGTCATTTCTGCTAATACGGAGATGATATCCTCTTCCCTGGAATCTGCGTAGAACAGGAAATTAGGTTTCATCCCGTAGGCCAAGGCCTGAAAGCACTCGTCGTTATCGGGAAGAACCAGGATGGTCGATACGCTATGAAAGACATAATGGATGCAGTAGATGTCCAGCAAGGCTTCCTCGGTCAGTGCCACGAGGACGGCCACTGTTTTTGATCCAACGCGAAGTTCCAGATGATCTTTCAATTTCTCGATGTCCGAGAAGGTTGTGATCCTTTTTTTCGGAATAGCCGCCTTCATGGCCTTAAGCAGCGTATCCTCTTCCCATTCGTGTTTCGGTGAGAAATAAGAAATTTCCATGTGGCCCTCCTTTAATCTTTTTCTACTATGGAGTTTATGGTATTTGGGTTAAGAAATTATTAGAAAACAGCTAAGTTTTGGTTAAATTTGCAGCGGCCATTATTCCACAGCAGACAGAGAAAGGACAAATGCTGTACTCAAGTCAGGGGTGCTTTCGACATTGGAGGAACTTTTAGGCTGGAGGATGACGTGTTTGACGACGGGGCGGAAGTGAGGGACATCATGACTTCGGTATTTACGTGATGGAGGACGAAGACAAATTCGACACCGGCATTTCAAGCCGCGCCGACAATGGAGTTCCGCAGCTAAATGTTGCAAGGATGTTTCCAAAGTGCCCGTCTCACGTCTGACCCAATATATCGTAAAGTATTACTTGACACTTTACACATTACGTATTATGATTACTTCGTACCTGAAAGCATCAATTCGAGCTGATGGGGTGCCTATGAAGAAAAAGAAAACATTGTCGGAAAATACGAAAAAGGGTCTGCGCATGAGAGAATTGACGCAGGCGACAGCCTTGCCCAAATCGACAATCCTTCACTATATCTCCCGAGGGTTGCTACCCGAGCCGGTGAGGACCGGGCGAAATACGGCATTCTACGATCCCGCGTGCGTTGAGCGAGCGAAATACATCAAAAGCATCCAGGGCACGTATGCCTTCCCCCTGGAAAAGATCAAGAAGCTTCTGGCATCGAAAGACCAAGGGAAAGATCCCACATCACTTCTGGAACTCAACGCCCTGGTCTTTGGTACATCGGAAGGGGAAACCTTCGATGAGGCAGCCCTCAGGCGGGCGACAGGTCTTACGCGTAAACAGGTTTCAGAGCTGCTCAAGGCCCACCTGCTCATGCCTCTCGATAAGGACATATTCAGAGGGGACGACATCGTTGCCGCCAGAGCATATGCGGGTGCTTTCTCACTCGGCCTCAAGGTTTCCGACCTTACCTTCTACGCCTCCATTGCGAAAGAATTGGTCGATCAAGAAATGCACCTCCGTCAACGCATCGCGGGCAGCATGCCTGACGATCAGGACACCCGCATCACCATAGATCTGACCAGGGGGGCAAGGACATTGCGGAGCTATGTGATCAATCGGGCCTTCCAGCACCGCGTCGCTCAAGCCACGACCCTGAAAGACAGGGTGGTATCATGAGAAGAGTGAGGGCAGTTCTGCCGCACATTATCATCACACTCTACCTGACGGCATTAAACGTGATACATTTCGGTTCTTTCGGACTGCGAGCATTCAGCCTTACCGGTATACTCCTCATGATGTTGGCGCTTTACCTGTCCAGGGAACGGGGTGGCGTCTCACCGGTGGGTCAGGGGTACGTCCTCTATCTTGCGCTCAATGTAGCCGTCTACTGGATGATACCTGCCTGGATCGCCCGCCCTGTGACGGTCTATCCGACCGCTTTCCTCTACGGCAGCCTCTGTGCGGTGACAGTCGTGCCAGCGCTGTGCGCCGGGCGGTATTTTACCGAATACTTCGCACGCAAGACGACTGATCCCGCGGTGTGGCAGACGGACATCTTCAAGAAGATCAACAGGAACATGACGTGGGTCTGGGCCGGCCTTTTTGCCATTTCCACGGTGATTGCTCTTGTCCCTGGTCTGTTCTCTTTCCAGAGAAATCTGCTCACGGCACTATTCATCCCCATGGGTCTACCCGCCTTTCTCATGCTATTCGTGGGCGTACCTTTCAACAAGAGATATCCCGCCTATTTTCAACAAAAGGTGGGCATCACGCCTTTGCAATCGAGCGACCGCGGTCCGGGAGTATCCGCCGGACCTGCCTTTAAAACAAACCAAAACATTATACAGGAGGTAAAGATGCCAAATCAACTGAAGATAGTAGCAATCAACGGTTCTCCCTACGCGGGTGTGAGCAATACGAGTATCATGATCCAGATGATGAAGCCGACTCTGGCTGCTGATGGGATTGAGATGGAAGAGATCTATCTCGCTGAGAAGCGGATCGAGTTCTGCGTCGGGTGCGGGGTGTGCATGGAAAAGGGCAAGTGCTGGCGGCAGGATGACCATGGAGAGATCGTGGCAAAGCTGCTCGCCGCCGATGGGGTGATTCTCGCCTCGCCTGTCTATTTCAAGCACGTCACAGCCCAGATGAAGGCCTTCATCGACCGATCTCTGGCTTACGGCCACAAGCCTCGCACCACATGGAAACCTGGCGTGGCGATAAGCGTATCAGCGGGCATGGCGGAGACGGCCACCGCAGACTATCTCGCCGGTACGTTGAGGGTTTACGGCGCCTTTTCAATCGCGACCTTGACTGCCATAGCGGTCTCCCCCGGGGGCTTCATGGGCATGGACCTAGTTGAGGCGAGGGCTCAGGATGTTGCCCATGACTTTTCCAGGGCCATCAAGGAAAAGCGACGGTTTCCGGCGACTGATCGTGATTTCTTTTTCTATCTTTTCATGGGAGATCTGGTGAAGAGACACAAAGATTTCATGCGTGACGACTACCGGCATTGGGAGGAATCAGGCTTGTACAATGGGTTCGAGACATACATGCAGCAGAGCTTCGCAAAACCGCCTCATGACCCCGAGTTGAGAAAGGAATGGATACGGGGGATGATATCGAAGGAAACCGCGAGGACAAAGGACAGAGCCAGAGAGACCGTGTCCCAACCTCGCAATCCTCAAACGGTACGGACGTGCCAGGAACTTCTCAAGATGATGCCCTTGGGCTTCAAGAAAGAGGCGGCCGGAGATTTGAAAGCAGTCTATCAGTTCGAAATAGGAGGCACGGAGAACTTCACCGCTCACCTCAACATCTCTAACGGAAGCTGCACATACGAGGACGGGCCCCACGAAAAACCGGATGTGATAATCAAATCACCCGCGGACGTGTGGCTCGGTATCTCACGGGGCGAGATAAACGGCCAGGCGGCATTCATGAGCGGCAAGTACCGGGTCGAAGGGGATGTTACGCTCCTCATGAAACTCGGGAGTCTCTTCGGGTCGTGAAGCAAGCCAGTGAGCGGCAATCTTTCCCCGCCCATGAATCCATTTTTCCGCAATCATGATCGGATTTCAAGAAGAAAACCGCCGCTCTGACAATCGAATGCCGCGGATTAATCGTATACGAAGGAGAAAGCGGGTAGAAAAGACCTGTGTGAAAAATATTCTTGACTTTTATCATGGCAGGAAGACTTCGAGCGCCTGATACATCTGCTAACGGTGAATACTTTCTGCAGCTTGTATGTCAAGATTACCCAGGGAAAGATAGACGGAACTCAGAAAAATTCTCAAAATCTGTGGCCGCCTTTCAGGAACACCATTCCGCCTCAATGTAATCTGTGGGTTCTTGGTAGTTATAGTACTTCCATGCGCTGATTCTTCTTATCTCAATGATCTTCATGTTCTTCTGGATCACCTTGCTCAAACGATTTGACACACGAGCATGCAGGGAGATTTTAAAAATACCCCGTTTTCGTAATTCTTCCCTTAGCACCCGAAGCATTTCGGAAAATCCCTTCTTTTTTCTATAGGCCGGAAGAATAGCAACGTTCTCTATGTAGTAGGCCCGGGTATCTGGTTTCATACATTCATCGGCTTCTTTTAATTCTATCATGGCAGCGTCATGCGGGATTGCGAATAGGTATCCGACACTCTTCCCATTATCCTTAAGCACAATATGAACGTTATCGCGGTTATTAAGCATTTGAGTATAGTACCCTTCGGCATCGCTGTACGCCCACTCCACAGGATAGGAATCGCGATTGATTAAAACAGTATCTCTCAGAATTTTTTCATCAAAGACCTGCGTGACTTCTGCCTTCAGCATTCTTGACTGTCTCCTTGATCCTGACGTTCACGGGGTATATAGCCGGTGATGAACTCCTCTTCGTCCATTCAGACCTTACGCTAAGTGCAGATCGCTTCCCAAAGGATGATAAATAAAACGAGACCATAAGATTCTATAGGGATCCAAAAATCCCAACCGTGAAAGTCCATTATTGTCCATAACCAATGCCCAAATAGAACCCAGCCGGGGATCATCACAAAGGCAATAATGGCATACTGTTCGCAGGGATACCATAAATCGTCTTCGAGAAAGCGCTTGTCTCTGTTCAAGTCAAATTTCATAGCTGCCGTTCCTATACGCTGATCACGATTACCACCGTCAATATTGATGAACGCAATTTTAGCACAAAATTATGCGTGCGGGAAGACTTCTGCGACCTTGCCTTGAACACGTATGGCAGTTACAGGGCGAGCGGATACTGGAGAAAGGAAAGCTGACGATTACCAAGACAAAGCAACTGACAACCGTTATTTATCAGTCTACGGCATCCCTGAAGCTGCTCTTTACCAGCGATGATAGGGGGTATTGCTGCCCGTTGCTTTAAAGCCTCAACATTGCACAAAGAGGGGGGGCAATCTCTTACCCCCCCACATTTTCCTACTTGTTTCTCACGAGCATAACAGAGCATTGTGCTCCCCTTGCCACCTTTTCGGCTACGCCTCCGATAAGATGGCTCAAGAGCCCGGTCCTGCCATGCGAAGCAATGACGATAAGGTCCATGTTTTTCAACTGCTGTTCTTTCAAGATTTCCTCATACGGTATGCCCTGTTTCACGTCGGAGACGACTTGAACATCTTTTGATTTCACCACTTTCTTGATCTGTTTCTGCATCATGTCTTCTGAGAATGTCATACTTTTATTGTCAAGCGCCTTTATGGTTTGATCATCTAAACAATAGTACACCGCGCATGTCTGGACCACCTCGATGACATGGAGAAGATAAATCTTGGCCTTGTATTGTATTGCGATATCATAAGCCTGTTTCAACGCATCGTCTGAAAACTTTGAGAAATCCGTGGGTACAAGAATCTTTTTTGGCGCGAACATATGTCCCTCCTTTTTACTTTACTACGAAAAATATAATACAGCCTCGCGAATATGCAAATGGCTCTCTTGTCATGCACCTGCCGGTTCTTCCCTTCTGAACCAGAGGGAAACACAATGCCACCTGAAATCTTCACGGTATCTAAGGGCCTGGAGGGCAACGATTTTAGGAGGGCATCCTGTAGCAATTCATATCTACAAGTCCTCAGAATATATGCGAGAACCGCTTTTCACACAGCTAGAAAGTGGCGACACCTTTAGGGGAAGGCCAGCAGGTGATCGGGCTATATGAACAGACTCGGGTCCATTAAATATCAGTCGGTTTCATAACAAGCCAGTATTTCACCAAAATAAAGGGTATGATAATCTTTTTTTGGATAAAGGGATGAATCATAATCCTTATCAAGATAGGCTGGATCCATGGCAGATTTGTAGATGATATGACACTCGTAATGGCGCCCTCTGGTCTTGATAATCGGCGAAGCGACCTGACGGCTATCGCTCGTTTCCAGATTACACATCTTAAACTTGTCCACGTTCCGGCCGGATTTCGAGCCGCAATAGGCAGTCTCTTTATGCATGTCTCCCGCCGGGACTGTAACGGTAAAATCCTTGGCTAACTCGATGATCCCAAATGTGTGCCGAGTAGACCGCACGGCCACCATTATAATCGGTTTGCTCCAGACAACTCCGAACGTGGCCCAACCGATGGTCATGGTGTTCAGCGCATTTCCGGATCGAACGGTTAAGAAAGCGCCCTCTTTAATCTTGTTGATGCTATCTTCAGCAACATGCATGTATTCAACATCTTTCATAGAAACCTCCTCTTTGCTAGTAGACTAAAGACTTATGGGTTCTGCTTTTTTTAAGATCCCGCAGACTCACGTTTGTTTTTTTCGTTTGCACCATGTTTCACCGCGGAACCACAGTACTTCTCAGTGTCATTTACACTCTCGCATGGTTCTCGAAATCAGTCAATCATTTACTTAAGGAAAAAGCAGATACTTTGCTTTACTTACAACTGAATGATTTTAAATAAATCAATTACTGAGAATTGAAATAGAGAACACAAAAATCGGCATTGGATGTTCAACACCACACAGGGGGTCAGGAAACTTTGAGAACCGCCGACAGATCATCTGCGTTCCAGCCTCCTATGTCGAGCCGGCAATACGTCCACTTCCACTCCTCATCCTTATCCCAATACACGCATATAACGTACCTTTCTTGCTGGCTTTCAAGAACTGTACCATCAAAAAAGATATGCTTAGGATTATTAGGTGGGCCTTTCCAACGCTCAGGAATGAGGTGCTGGTTTTCCCAAAGCGTTTGGAAAATCTTGGCGTCGAGGCGGATGTGCCCCAGTTGTTTCAGTCGCTTTAAATGCTCTTCTCCTCCGATCACGGCTTCACCCTGGAGCATCGATTCAAGACATATATCTGAAGGATCTATTTTTTCGAGCACGATTGAACGTCCATCCTGTTCCCCGATTTTTAAGCCTGGATGATCCATGAACCGAACAGGATCAAATGGTCTTGTGCGATTGATTTTGATGAAACTTGAACTTCTTCCCTCGCCGACAATCAAATTCCCCACAGTCTTGAAAATATCAGTAAAGGGCACTCCCGCTTTATTGCAATTTTCAACAATTGAGTCTAGTACTTTTGGGTCGATTACATCCAGATCGACATTTTCCAAGGGTATATCCAGGGTTAGCCTCAATCTACCTGTTTTCAACGTCTTAATTTTTAAAACAGGTGCGTTACGGCTCAACTTTTCTGAACCCATGTTTTTGTCTTCTTTCGCAGATTCATGTGAATAAGCTCACCCAGTCCTTGAGGATACCATAATATGGACGTCCTCTCATTACATAATCAATAGAACCACTTCACGAAAGACACCTTCAATCCGCAGTAGTTGCACCTAATGAATCTTAACGAATACGTGCCTGATGAAATACAACCGAATGACGGGCACCCCGGCCCGTCGCTGTGGTGGTAAAGAGAAATACCGAACTGGCATGGCTTACTCCTCAATACCGATCTGATTATGTACCTTTTAGCAGGGAATTCTGTTTTTGTCAAGGAGGATAATGCGGATTCAGGAATTCCGCAAATCAGCCGGTGTGGGCCCGTTGAACCCCTCAAACGGTCCGCCAAGAGGGCTTTGGGAGCAAGAAGCGGTAAAAAAGGTGGGAAAGCACAGTTTCGCCGTGCCCGTTTTCGAGGTCAAAGTGCACGAAGGGCGAGCGGGAGAAAAGACTTCCTCTTGGCCCTCGTCGGGAGGGCTAGCAGAAAACAAGAAGCAAGACCGCCCTGCCTTACGGGGGAACCCAGGAAGTGCGCCTGGTCATGGTAACATTCACCTTCCTCAGTATACCGTGGACACCCTACGATCCTATCAAATATTCTGGGTGTAATATACAAGGTGAGATTGCCACGAAGTTGCACAAGGCCCTGGGGGTGAGATTCCCCCGGGCTACTCGGTTCCAATCTCTGCGTTTGATATAGTCAGACTTGTGTCACCTTCAATATAAAAGTCGTCCGTGTTGTTCTTCATTTAGGGCCTAAACGTTCTGTTTTCAGAGGGTTCGGGCAGCACAAACTGCTGTTGCCGGATAAACGCCGAACTCCGCGTGGCGCCGACGACAAGATGGCGACCCCGCTTCACCTTCAATGCGCCAGCCGCGAAGCCATTGCATAGATGATCAGGATCAGCAGAATGATTCCCAGGCCGAAGAAGGAATAGCCGAACGAACGTGCAATGTTCTTCCAGCGCAGCCACTCGTCGCGTACGCGGAACTGGTCCAATCGGCCTTCGGACACGAGACGGTCATACCAGCGTTTGCGCTCTTGCAGCATCTCGGTCTTCGACACGCGGCCGGAGAAGATGACGGTGTCCATCGGGAATTTCTCAATGCGGAAGTGCGTATTGAAGAAATGAATCGAGAAGATGAAGCCCGCCGCCAGCAGCGCTTCGTCTGAGTGAAAGATCAGCGCGATGTTGATGATCCAACCCGGCAGGAAGCGGGTGAAGAAGATAGGGAACCACATAACCAGCCCGGAGGCGCCGATGATGACCACGCCCCAGAAAACGGCGAAGTAATCGAACTTCTCCCAATAGGTCCAGCGACCGAACTGCGGCTTCGGGCCTTTGCCGAGGAACCATTTGTTGTGTGCCACGAAATCCTTCCAATCCTGCCAGGTCGGCATCATCGAGTCGGGGCCGAACAGGACGTTCCACAGCCGTTTGAACTGGAACCTGTCGATGGCCGGATCGCGCAGCGTTCCCCTGCCCTTCCAGGCCTTGCCCGCCAACGAGGCCAGGTGTAGGCCGAAGTACAGGAAGGTGATGATGGCTGCAAACCGATGCAGCGTGCGTGCCGTCTCCGGTCCGCCGATGATGCTGAACACCGCCTTGGCCCAGTCCGTGTAGTAAAACTTGAGCGGCGTGCCGGTAATCACTAGCAGCAGAAAACTTGTCACCACGAGGAAATGCAGAAAGCGCTCGAACGGCACAAAGCGCGTAAACCATTCGTCGTCGACCTGCGTTTTGATTTTGGCCTCCCGGAACTGCTTGGTGTCATGCAAATACAAGTAAACCGCCCGAAATAGCCAGATGAGGGTGTGCAGGCCGAAGAAGGTGAACACAGCGACCAACAGGCAGGTCATGGCCACAAAAACAGCATGCAGCAGCGGGTAATGCTTTCCGTCGAGCGGGTCGGCATGCGGCTTGTACTCGGTGAAGCCAATAGTCGCGCCCGGATGACATTCCTGGCAGGTTCCCAGGATGTTCTGCCGCGAGAGATGGGATGCCGGATTCGACGGCGACAACACGTCGTGATACCCGTGGCAGTCATAACAGGCGGCCACCGCCGGCGCGCTGTCCGGTTTGCCCAGGGCCATGGCTTTGCCGTGATAGGTTTCCTGATAATACGCGAGGCGGTCGGCGTGGCACGAGCCGCAGCGTTGGTCGCTGATGGTTTTGAAATTTCCTCCCTCGGGATTCACGATCTGATGGGCCGTGTGACAATCAGTGCACACCGGCCCGCGCTTGTCGCCTTTGGCCAGCAGTTGGCCGTGGATACTTTTGTCGTAGGTCTCCTCGACCCCCACGTGGCACTTGCCGCAGGTTTTGGCGACGTTGGCGTGATTGATCGGCGAGTCACGATCCACCGCGCGCTTGATGGCGTGCACGCCGTGGCAATCGCTGCACGACGGCGCCACAATCAACCCCATCTTGAGCAAAGCGCGGCCGTGGATACTGTCCATGTACTGTGACACCGCCTCGGGGTACTTCATCTCATACTCCTTCGTCAGCCCTGGATTGCTGTGGCATTTGGCGCAGGTCTGTGGGAGGCTCAGCTTGAAGACCGGTGACAATGGGTCTTTGACGGGTACAATGCCGTGCGAACCGTGGCAATCCCAACAACTGGCGGCACCCGACGCGCCGAGTTTGTGGCTGACACCGTGGATGCTGGTGCCGTAGTCTTTGGCCTCTTTTTCGTGGCAACCCTCACAATCCGGCGGCGGCAGGGGGCTGGCGTGGACGATGTCTTTGATGCCCGTGTGGCAATCCACACAATTGAACTTGGCATGGACCGATTTTTGGAATATGTTGGTCGGAAAGAGCAACGAAACTGTCTTCCCATCCACTTTGCGGGTGGTGGACGGATCGAGATGACAGTCGAGGCAATCGGCATTTTTAAAGGTTTCGGCGGCGTGGCTTGAGGAGATCCCCGCCAACAGAATAACAAGGAACATCCAACATCGAAGTTTTCCAAACAGGGCCGGGCGTGCTTTCATTCGGTGTTCAGCGTTTTTTCGTCCCCTTACAGCGTCCCGTCGTGGCAGTCATTACCTACGTGATCATAATCCCCGCCTGGATGCTTGAATTCCTGCGCGCAGGGAGAAAGTTTCAGCAGTTCCTTCCCGCTGCCTTGCGTCAGAATGGTGTGGCAGGTAGTGCAATCATCGGCCTTGATAGTGCGTCTGATCTGATAAGGCATTGTTTTTACTAGAGGAAGTATAGGACAGGACGTCTTGTATGTCAAGAAAAAACCGGCTACAAAATACGGGATGCTGTGCTGATGATTGCGGGAAGGATGTGTCGAGACGACGCTTGCCTTGAGAAATTTGAGTAATCGGCGTTTTTTTAATCTTGTTTTCCATCACGAAGGCTGTTTTGGGCATAAATTATCCTGAGCAAACCCCGGCCCTACCCTGGTCTTCAAATGGATTGTAAAATTAATGATGATGGTGTATGTTAAAAGATATGCAAAAGAGTAACGCAATTCTTCTCATAGCTGTAGCTTTGCTTGTAGGCTTCGTGATCGGTGCTATCACAGGTATAGAATTCTCGTCAAAGGAGCTTCCAAGGCCGGCCGCACAGACAAATAGAGCCGCTTCCGAGAATCCTAAAATAGTTTCCGGCGATGATCTCAGCCATCTTCAAAGCATTCTAAAGGAGGATCCCGGCAATCTCCAGGCCCTTATTTCCCTCGGAAACCAGTATTTTGATTCCAACGACCCTCAAAAGGCAATCGATATGTACCAACAGGCCCTCAAGATTGATCCTGCTAACGCCGATGCACGAACCGATATGGCTATAATGTACAGAAACTTGAAAGATTACGACAGGGCAGTAAAGGAATTAAGAGAAGCCGCCTTGCATGACCCCAAACATGCTAACAGCAGATTCAACCTCGGTATTGTCCTACTGCACGACAAGAAGGACTATAAAGGTGCCCTTATGGCTTGGGAAGAGTTCCTGAAGATTGAACCTACCGGAGAGAGAGCCGATACAATACGACAACGTCTGGGACAATTGCGATCCATGGCAAAATAAGAACCGGTACATCTGCTCCGAGGAGCATGGTTTTACCTTCCCCTTCTCGTTAACGGTGTCTATCACACAATTGGGGTGAATTGTATCTTGCTTTAGGCACAATTTCTCGAATTCCCCTTGAAATATTCACAGTTCCCAAAGGCTTGGCGGGCACCGATTTCGCCGGCAGTTTCAAGGGTGGCTTTGCCGGTATCAAGGAAAGCCTGGAACCATGCGAAGGCTTTTTTATTTTGAAAGGGGTGTAGTCATCAGGACCGACGATGCCAAGTACCGTATTATCTTTTTGACGGCAAACAGCGTGGCGTTCGGCCATGTTGAGCAGTGTTTGTCCGTCCTCCGTGTACAAGCACCGGAGGTCCACTTCCCAATCGAGTCCAGCGGCAACGATGGCTTCATCAATGCTGAGCTTCTTTGCCTCTGGTACCTCTTTACCCAGACCGTGCCAGGGCGTTTCTTCCACATAGAACATACTTTCAACTGAACCTACCGGCTAAAGCCGGTGGGTTCAAAAGAACCAACGTATTGTATGCTTGAGTCGGCTAAAGCCGCCTCTCCCTTATGGGGTAATATGGAAATCATCATCGTTCTCTTGAAGATCTTGGGTGGCAATGTACTCCATGATAACTTCGTTCGTGACGTTGCCTGAGGATGCGGCAAAGTATGGTACTCGAGGTCATGTACTGAATGCGAAGTAGTACGATAATTTTGCACATATCCACTTTACTAAAGTCTTCGCCTAGGCGAGCGGTTTTCTCCCCGAAGAGGACACTAAATGTGCCATGATAGACCTCCTCTTAGTTTTTATTGTGTAGAATAGTAACGACCACAAAGCCTCACTGACCACACTGAAAATAATTTTACTTCATAACCGCAGAAAGGGCCAAGATTATCCAGAGGGTAGCTATAGGGTAGCAAAGAGGGCTTATGAAATATCGATATGATGTATAACTTATTTATTTTACAGGTTCTTCCAGAAGGAATCTAACCTGCAACCTTTGGATTCGAAATCGTTTGCAATATCTTTGTAATTTTTCCCAATCACCACCCGATCTTTCCCCATTCTTGATCTATTAACATGTTTATGAAAATGTCTTCTACCAGCCTCTGGAGGATTTCCATGTGTCTACTCTACAAAAATTGTTCAAAGTTATGATACCCCAAGGGAGGATCAGTCCCAATCAGGTCATCTTAATTCATTTGAAGTAGGGCTCTAAGGCCTTTCAATAGTGGGCCCCTTAATGTTCTGAAGAGATTCCCATTTTCTCATTGCAAAGACAAATGTTTGTCTCGTTCATTCATACAACTTTCGGAGCTTCCTTAATTTACGGACCGACATTCTGCCGTATATAGTGTGATCGATCTGAACCACTGGAGAAAGGGCACAACATCCGAGACAGGCAACGCAGCCGAGGTCATACCGTTTGTCTTCTGTTGTCTCTCCGCAGCTTATTCCGAGTCCCTGCTCCAGTACTTCAAGCAATGTGTCTCCTCCCCCTACATGGCATGCTGTACCGAGACATACCCTTATCGAATGCTGTCCCGGCTCAGTAAATCGGAACTGGGCATAAAAAGAGGCGACGCCGAATACTTGGTTATCTGAGACCTTTAGATAGCGTGATATCTTTCTTATTGATTGCGAACTGATCCAACCGAACTCTTTCTGCACATCTTGCAAGATAGGGATCAACTCATCAGAAGTCCGGCTATGTTTTTTGAGAATCGCCTCAATCGTGTCAGGCATAGGTTTCTGCTCTGTACCACATATCTGTGACGTTGTATCATCATCCATGACATTATTATAATCATTTTCAAACGATCTTTGCTTTCATGCTGGTAGGCCCTCGGAAAGAAATTCCGTTATATCGACAAGACCGGTAAATATATTATCAACCCCTAGTTCGATAGTGCATCACAATTCTCTGATGGTCTTCCAGTGGAATAGTGTTTGTAATTTCATGCTACTTGAGTAATTGTAGTTGTGAAGTCTTGCTTGTATCTGAGGAGCTACAGCCCTTCGAAGTCCTTTTTTTTCTGCACTCTACGGGGGATAGTGTGGGAAAAACCAATCCCATTTTAGTCTCCGAAAAGTGTGAAGGAGATATCGATGGAGAGATTCTTGAAAACACAAAATGCATGTATAATTGGTATTTCTGCCCTTAATTTGGAAGAGTCAATGCATTTCTGATTCAAAAACATGAGTTAACAGGTTAATATTATAGTATTATTAGTTTATTATACTTATGATAATATTGGTGTTGTCAAGACTTATAAAAAATATGTGGTTTTTCTGGTTTAATGCCACGTAAAAGCGTGAAATACCGGCGGTAACTCCGCTGCTATCGTGAAGTTACCGCCGATTGATTTCCATTTATCGTCGTGAGCCTTCAGCTTCTGGGATGAATGCGGGTAGAAAAACTGGGGAAACTCCAGAGTATATATATGTGACAATGAAGACAGTAAAAGAAAGCCATGATTTACTTTTGAAAGTGCGAATGCGACCTTTTTGGCTTGACACCATAATATTTCACACCATAATATTTTACATAATATTTTGCCCTTGACAAAATAAGTGATTCGAACTAATATTGACTTTATAAAGTGCTTCTGTTGCTATTGCGAAAAACCTGCGTGTGTGTATTGCTAAAGAGCACTTCTCTTCGTTAACAAGCCGGATCTATTCTGGCAACCCTTCAGGTACAGGAGGCCTTTTACGGACAAGAGTTATCATTGTCCATCAGGGACTGTAACGGTGCTTCTTTGTGCGGTTTTCCAAAACAATATTCGGAGTCAGAAGCTCTTTATATCAGCTCAGAACGGGGCTGAACTTGTACATTTCGATTTCGTAAAACCCTCTGCTTCAGAGTTTTCCAATATCACTATTCCATTACTTTTTCCCGGGACATTGCTGGCTAATTTAAGTGATGGGCGGTTATTGGTGCGAGGGTTTTCATCAAAATTATTGCTGAATAATCTTTCAGGCCTATTCTTAATGGGTTCGGAAGGAACGCGATTGTCAGTAGTCAGGATTTGTTTCAGAGATTGATGACGCGAGTCTTCCCAACAGAAGGTGGAGGCGCAGTGAAAAAAGTTTTTTTCTTATTGTTGTCAGTGCTCTTCTTTTCCCTTACTAGTTTCTTCGCTTCAGGAGCCGCGGAGGAGGATAATAAGGGTTATGTGGGAGACAATGTTTGCAAAGACTGTCATGAACAACAGATCCAATCTCTGAGGAATAATCTGCACTGGAAGAAAACAATCAAGAATTCTCCCGCTGCCGTTAATGGTTGCGAATCCTGTCATGGGTCCGGCGCCGCACACGTCAGTGAGGCTGGGGGCACAACAAAAGATCTGACTACTTTCAGCAAGGAAGAAACGGCTAAACAGAAATCAAGCGCATGTCTTAACTGTCATGAAGAATCAGAGGCCATCGCCTTTTGGGATTCAGGGGCTCACAAGAGGAACGATGTCACCTGTACGGACTGCCACTCCATCCACTCCGGAACCCGCACAAACCTGAAGGCTAGCGAGCCCAACCTCTGTCTGACATGTCACAAAGATGTAAGGAGCTTGTTGAACCGGCAGGCGCACCATCCCATCCGGGAGGGTAAAGTTAAATGTACCGACTGCCACACACCCCACGGCGGGCCTGGGCCCAAGATGATAAATGCTGATTCTGTTCCGGACCTTTGCTACAAGTGCCACACGGAGAAAAGAGGTCCCTTTGCATTTGAACATCCACCGGTAGCGGAAAACTGTTTAATCTGTCATCAGCCACACGGCAGCAACCATGAGAGCCTTCTTACGAGCAAGCCCCCCCGTTTATGTCAGGATTGTCACACCCCTAACGGACACAACAACAGACCCTACAGCTTGCAAAACAGTTTCAGAGGATTCGCTACAAGCAGCAGAAACCGGTTCGTCGGGGAGGCTTGTCTCAACTGCCACGGTGACATCCACGGCAGTAACAGAAGTCCCTATATGGTTCGATAGGAGCTATAGCCATGAGACTAATATTACTTCCTATTACAACAGGGATCCTTGGGCTCATCACAAGTCTTGGGCCTTGTGCACCTGCTTACTCACAGGAAGAAAACTTCGAAGGCACCATTAGCGCCAACGGAAATGCTTCTGATGTGAACGGCAGCAAGGCAAAATTTCATGAGTACTCCGACGACAAGTCTGGTGGTGTATACGGAGATGTAGATGTCAAGTATGATTCTCCCGGGTACTTCACGGAGTTCAGGGCCACTGATCCGGGATATGATACCCAGCATTACACGCTCGAAGGAGATCGTTACGGCACATTGAAATACTGGCTTGATTACAACGAGATTATCCACAACATAACCACGGACGCACGGAGTTTTTATAATGGCGTAGGGTCCGATACGCTCACGGGCAAGGCGGGCACAAACGCCAATTCTTGGCCCAGCACGTTCGACTATTCTACGGAGAGAAAGAAGCTTGATACGGGGCTCGATTTCAAACTGGCAAAGCCATTTTTCTTTGACGTCGACTATTCCCACGAAAAGAAGGAAGGGATAATACGCACCGGAGCCCAGTTGGGCTCGACAGCAGGGAGCTTCTTTGGCGAGATCCCTGAACCTGTGGACTACCAGACCAACAATATCAAAATGGAAGGTGGATACGCCAAAAACCCCTTCTTCTTCTCCTTCGGCTATAACTATTCCAATTTCAGCAACCAGAATCCGGACCTCAGCTTTACCAACGAACTGGGGTTATCCCCTCCGCCGACTAGCGGCGACCGTTTCTTCTCTCTACCGGCTGACAGCCAAACGCACGCGTTCACCTTCAAGGGGAGTGCAAAGCTTCCGATGGACAGTAAATTCAGTGTGAACCTAGGAGATGCACGGACCAGATCGGAGACCGACAGTTTTACCACCTTTGACGGAAAGGTCGATACGAAGAACTACGATCTGACGTTCACCACAAACCCTGTGAGCTTTTTGGAGGGCAAGGTCTTCTACAAGTATTATGACAGGGACAACAGATCTACTTCGAATGGAATCGCCGATGTTTTCGGAGCGGGTCTTGTGGGGACTAACCCTATGTCGTACAACACTTATAGCTATGGGGGAGACGTTGGTTTCAGACTTCCCGCAAAGCTCCATCTCGACGCGGGCTACAAAATGGTTGAAACCCGCAGAAAGATTGTCGACCTGATTGCGCCCGTAGCCCCGGCGGACGTTCTCCCGTACAACACTGATAATATTTATTTCACGGATCTGAAATGGACCGGCCTTGATTTCATGTCCGCGAGGTTAGGCTACGAGAGACTAGCCCGGGGTGCTGATTATCGGACTATCGAAAGCCAGGATTCGCTCTACAGGATGTTCTCTTACTCCGCGCAAGACAGGGATACATACAAGGCGTCTGTCGATCTCTATCCCACGGACAATCTGAATTTAAGTTTTGAATACGACTACAAAACCACTACTTACAACGGCACCATATTCGGGGTCACGGGCGACAGGAGGAACTCCTTTAGTTTCGACGGAGATTATACTTTCAAAAAGTTTTTGCGATTTTCGACGTATTTCGATGCAGAAAAGGCCAGCCTAGAGCAGCTAACAACGACTAGCGCCACAACTCCAACAACGCCCCAGTGGGGGTCGGATCTAAAAGAGGTTACTTATGGTTTAGGCGCCAAGGCTGAAGTCTACGCCATACCAAAAAAACTCACCTTCACTTTCCAGAGTGACTATGTCAGAAACCATGGTTATGATGATTTCACATTCAATGGCAGCACTGCCCAGTTTCTGGCCGCCTTTCAACTTCCTGCCGGAGAGGCCGGCCTCCCCGTGAATATCCCCAATATGGACAGTTACCAGCAATACTCCCTCAGATTCGTCACTGCCTATAACTGGTCCGCGGCGATTGTGATAAAGGCAGGCTATGTCTATCAACGATATAACTACAGCGACGCTCAGTTTAACGGATACCAGTACATCGTTACCCTACCCACAGCCGGTTCTCCTACAACCGGATACCTCTCGGGAGCCTATGCAAACCCTTCGTACAGTGTCAATACGGTCTTTCTGGCAGTGACATACCAGTTCTAAGCGTTTCCCATTGTTTATGTATCCGGGCCTTCCCGATCCTGATAACTCCGGTTGACAAACGATACATAAGCGGATGGATTGGGTTAAGAGAGGTGCTCCTTGCTCTTAAAACGCACTTTCCCCCCGCCTGTGTGCAATAATTCCCTTATCTAGCAACGGTTGGAGACGGATTTCTCGTTTCGCTGGTATGGCTACAGGTTGACTTTGAGAAGTCGGAGGATTTTTTTCTGATCCTCGTCGAGTTCGGTGACTACTTTGCAGGGAACGCCTGCGGTCAAGATCACCTCTCTCCTTATGCTCTTTATCCTCTCGATAACCCGCTCAAAGGTCCACTGTCTTTTCTTGCCTTTCTTGTTTGACGCGAGGAGGGCCTTTAATCGTTTCGTCATGTGCCATTGGAGGTAGTAGGCAAGCATGCAGATGAATACGTGGCATCGAATACGGTGGTCCTTCTTGTGATAGACCGGCCTTATCTCAAGCTGTACGGTCTTGAGACTACGGAAGGCCTGCTCGACGAGGGTGAGCTTTTTGTAAGAGGCCACCATCTCCTGTTTATCGAGTCTGTCGGGGGGAACATCAGACTTGACGATGTAGCAACCGTCGAGGAGTTCCTCTAGATTCTTCTTCTCGTCTTTTATCGTATAGGAGAGCCGCCCCTCTTTTACCTCCCAGTCAATAAATTTCCCCATCCGGGTTTTCTGGAGTATTTTGCCCACCCTTGCCGCAATCCGCTCGGGGGTGCTCTTCCTTTTTGCCGTGACGATCGTATCCAGGGCCTTTGTTGCCCTTTTCAGGAGGGCACCCCTTGTCTTTGCTTCCTTCGCCGCCACCCGTTCGTTTTTACAGAGGCAGTACCGGAGCGAGGGATTGTCGGGATCGAGCACCTCGACGATCTCTTTTTCATCGAAGAGCTCGGGCTGGATGACCTTTTTCTCGAGGAGGGAAACGATCTGGGGGTGGGTGAGGGCGCTCACGGTGAAGAGGCCTAAGACACCCTTTACCTTCTCGTAGTTTGCGCTCGTCACCATACCCCGGTCTCCCACGAAGATGAGCTCGGTAATGCCATAGGTTTTCTGGATTTCTTCGATCTTCTCGGGGACGGTTTTCGCATCCTGGGTGTTGCCAGGAAACACCTCGACACCAACCGGACACCCCTCTTCATTGCAGATGAGACCGATCACCATCTGCTCGTGGCCTTTCTTTCCATCGCGGTTGTAGCCAAATGAGACGATGTCGCTTTCCTCATACGCCCCCTCGAAGTAACTTGAAGTGATGTCGTACAGCACGAGATGGCCGTTTTTAATATGCTTCCTGGCGAGTGCCTTCTGTACCGCCTCCTGCCGTGTAAGAAGGCGGTCCATGGGCTCGTAGCAGTGAGTGTCTACATCGACCTCCCCTTCAATGCCCGCAAGCTCCCAGAGGGTACTATCCGTAAAGAGGCAGGAAAGATGGAGCTTGCTTCCCGCATACACGATTCTCCCCGAAATCATGGCGAGCACGTCCCTCACCCACTGTTCATAGGGGCGGGAGTAAATAATGCGATCGAGTTCGAGCTCTTTCGCGAGCTTAAGGAGGGCATATGAGGCGCCGAACTCTTTGGACTCTCTCGTCTTCACCGCGTCAGAAGAGGAGGTGATGACCACGTCTCCCCTCAGCGCCGCCTGGACTACTTTGAGCTCATCGAGGGTCATACCAGTGAGCCTGCCGTGGCTCGTGTGCTTCAGTTTTCCCTGATCACGAAAAGAAGTACGAATGAGGCCGGCGTAGTTCCCCTTGTATTCCTGAATCTCGAGGTGATATCTCAGGGGCTTCTTTCTTCTCATGGCTTCTATAATACGACACTTGTTATTATATGTCAAGACAATAATACTTCTATTTAATGGCTACAATAGAACGTCCATAACACCATTTTTGCCTTGAGTGCCAAGGGTATTAAGGGAAATTTGCAGGGGGAAAATGCGTTAAGAGTAAAGATTTACACTGAGCACTGTTGCACGAGCCTCATAGAGAACCAGGTGAAGTAACGGGCAGAATTGGAAATATGTTTGTTCCTAAAACCATTGCCTTAATCGGCGCTACCGTGAGAAAAAGTGCCGTCGGCAGGATCATCCTCGATAACCTCCTTTTGTCAAAACAAAAAAAGCGTTTCCCGTAAATCCCAAGATGGAAGAAATCCTTGCTATTTCCTGCTATCCGAATATCGTCAATGTTTCCGAACCTGTTGACCTTGCAGTCATTGCAATCCCCGCTGAGACCGTACCCCAGTGTGTTGAACAATGCGGATTGGCCGGGGTTGAAGGGGTTATGATAGTAGCATCAGATTTCAGAGAGATTCAAAGTCACCGAGTATCGCAGGGAAATAACCGGGGACGATCAGTTTTTTGTGATTTATCTTTTCCGCGACACCCGCTTCTTAATAAAAGTGCTGACAAGGCCACCCTCAATGCAGCTTATCGCTTGCAGGTCCGGCCAAGGATACTTACCTACAGAGAGTTTTGTTAGGGGTCTTACAGCAGAGTCTTTTGAAACCCCTGAAAGAGATGGAGCGGGAAGGTGCGCCTATATTAACAAGACTTGATTCGAGATGGATAAAGGTTTTTCAGGAAGACGATTCTTACCTGAAAGGAAAAATCAGCCTCACAATCGGATTGTCCGTCAGGCTAATTGGTTATTTCTTATGACACTCAGTACATTTTGTCGGGGCGTTCACGCCTTTTTCTGCAGCCTCTTTGTGACAGGTTTGGCATCTTTTATGGAAAGCATCTCTTGCCGGCGGCGCATTATCTTTTGTCCCTGTTATTTGATGGCATGTTACGCAGGCTTGAGCTTCCTTCGGGTCTTTATCCTTATGGTGACAAACAACGCAATCAATTTTTGTCTTCTGGACGTGCGTGTTGTGAGGGAATGTTACCGGAGGCATCTTTCCTTCCAGTTTGAGCGTCACCGTATCCGGTATCTTTTTCTCAGCGGAAGCAGTGCGCAGAGAAAACACAAAAGCACAAACAAAAACCAGCGCGCCGATTATAAGAAACATCCTCATCTTCATTCAGCACCTCCGAAAAGTTTTCTTATGTTCATGGTAAATCAGAGAAAGCCGCGTGTCAAGAAATACCTTGGGCCTTGTCAAGCCAAAATAGAAATGTCCTATGTTCTGATTTCATGTGCTCTCTTTTCCTCGTCTCTGTTTCTCTTCGGGAACCGTATCATAAATGTCCTCCAGGGATGGTTTTTGGATGGAGCACAACTCTTCTTTGGTCTTTGTGCTGTTCGTTCTTCAATGGGTGTAGGTCGTTGCGCTATCTCAGGTTCTTGGAGAAACTTACCGGTGTGGTGGGTCTCTACCTTAATCCTCCCAAGAAAGCATTCGTATTCTGCGTGGACGAGAAAAGTCAGATTCAGGCGTTGGATCGCACACAGCCGGGACTGCCATTAGAAAGAGGTCGATGTGAAAACATGACCCACGACTACAAGAGAAACGATACCACGATGCTCTTTGTGGCCCTTGAATTGGCTCAAAAGGCAAGGTCATAGGGCAATGTTACGCCAAGCATCGTCATCAGGAGTTTCTCAAGCTTTTGAGACGTCTGGACGATGAATTTCTGGTCGGGATGAACCTGCACTTAGTCACGGACAACTATGGCACTCATAAGCGCCCCAAAGTCCGGGAAGGTTAGGGAGGCATCCGCGTTTTGTGCCTCACTTCATTCCTATCAGTTCGAGCTGGTTAAGTATCATCGAACGCTGCTTCGGGAAATTGGCCGGGGAAAGAGTACGTCGCGTCATCTTTGCCAGTGTCAAGGATCTCATTGCCACGATTGAGAGTTATCTGGCGACCTGGAATGAAAGCTCTCAGCCCTTTGTCTGGACGGCAACCGTCGAACCGATCGTGGAGTAACTCTCCCATTGCAAACAGACTCTGGAAAAAACTCAGCCCGGTTGCAGAACGCTGCGTTCGCGAAAAAAGAGAAAAAAATAACTCCAGTCGTTTATGAGACACTAAATTCGCGCCAAAACTGGCGACTGCCAAAAGAAATCGTGCAGCCCGCTTGGTGAGGGTCCTGCCTGTCGTCGAGCACTTCCCTCGCCTTTTGCAAGAGGGTATCGGAAGATGGGCTTTTGGAGGAAGGTACACTTCTTGTCGTCGATGTCTTTATCGAGGAACACGTCTCTCCTATAGCCGCTGGTAAAGAGCACCCTGATATCCGGTTTGATTTTGTGTATCTCATCATAGGTTTCCCGTCCGTTCTTGTTCGGCATAGCCGAATCGAGTATGAGAAGATCAATTTTATAGGCTTTTTTGAACCTTTCTATCGCGTCTGTCCCGTCTATTGCTGTAACGGTTGTGTATCCGTTTAATCAAACGCGTGTGGAGCCGAACTCGGAGCTGGGCAAGGCGTTCTCCTATATGCTGAAGCACTGGGAGCCCTTAGCCCTCTTTCTTACGGTCGAAGGGGCACCGCTTGATAACAATATCTGCGAACAAACCCTCAAGATGGCTATACGCCATCGGCGGAATAGCCTGTTTTATCGTACATTGCACGGGCCTATATCGGCGACCTGTTTATGAGCCTCATCCATACTGCCGTCTGTCGAAGGTCAATCCCTTCGAGTATCTCGTGGCCCTTCAAAAGCACTCCCGTGAGGTGTTCAAAAACCCCCAAGAGTGGCTGCCCTGGAACTATGAGGCTGCCGTGCCGGGATTGCCTTCGTAGATACCGCCATCTGAACAGCAAACCGTGCGGGCGGCATAGCGACTGAGGGGAAAACACGAGTCCACGGAAGCGTTCACTAAAAACTTGACATCAGCCTCTTCTGAGCGATACAACACAATATGGCTGAGGTGTCCCATGACATATCCGCTTGGTTCTGAACAGCGGCCATTGGTGCTCAGAGTGCCTTCGGAACAGAGGCTTCAAAAGGTCACTGCGATATGTGACGAGTACGGGTTCAAATTTATTATTGGACTCGAGCCGCCGGAAGACCTCACCGATCTCAAAAAAGCCCTGATGCAAAAGATGACCCCCAAGGATGTGTACGCTCCTTGTCCATGCGGAAGCGGAAAAAAGTTCAAGTTCTGCTGCGCGAAAAAGCCCATGGATCTCGACATCTGAGGTGCAACAAATATCTGAATCTCTTGCCGGTGTGTCCTCGACCGTAATAGCAGCCCTCCCTCCAACCTCGGGTAGGGTTGTCGAAAGGACACCCGTTGTTCACCGTTTATGATTTACGCAGGCTTGCCGGAAGGACACGATATTCCATGGGACCACGGATGACGAAGAACCTGATCATGCAGTCTCTGTTCAAGGCTGTGTCAACCAAACGGCCCGGACCGGGTCTCATCCACCACTTTGGATCGTGGGAGCCAGTACTGTTCCTACAAATACGGAAAGATACTTGCTCAGTTTGGTATGGAGGTATCGATGAGCCGGAAAGGTAACTGCTATGATAACGCCCCCATGGAGAGCTTCTGGGGAATGCCACATCGAGGGTATAGCTATGCCTTTACGCACAAATCCATATTTCATGAAAT
>CAVWHH010000039.1:0-64902 GCA_963754785.1 uncultured delta proteobacterium
CCGCTGGTTCACAAGCAAGGTCGAAATGGCATCCTGGAGGCCTTAAAGAGCCTCATCCAGGCAGCCAAGGCCAATGCACGTGGATACCGAACGTTTGAGAACTTTAGGGCGATCATTTGCCTTATCATCGAGAAGCTGGATTTCGGTAAAGAGTTACCCACTTGAAATGAGAAAGAACCTAAAAAAAGCAGATCGAACCCGCAGGGGCATGGAGGGTACCTCTATTATTGTTTACAGAACAGCCAACAACACAAGTACACAATCACCGGACCGGATAGTCCGGCAATCCTTTTCATGAGCCGTTCCCCTCGGCTAGAACCGGTGGCCGATGTTAACAGTACCGAGCACACCCTCAAGTTTGAAATTAGCATCGACAGGTACCCCCGCGCGAGTCGCTCTCAACGTGGCTCTGCTCGTCCATAAATACTTGCCTTCAAGTCCAACGAAGACTTCCGGAGTTATGTATGTCATTCCTTTGAACCCTGTATTCAGGGGGCTAAGGTCGCCCCGAGGGTAAAAGACTCCGCCTTTAGACTGCCTCGGAAATCCATATGAGACTGCCCTGCCTCCTTATTTCAGATCTCGATGTTCTTTCCAGTACTTGTACTCATAGGGCCATTCCTCCTGTCGCCATAGCATTAAGGCCCGCATACGGTCCCTAAATTCAGAGGTGACGCACCCATACTCAGGAACGGTCACCTTGTTTTTCCATGCGGTTACGAGTTTCTCGCCCAGGGTAAACGCCCTCTCTCTTATGTCACGAGGAAAATCGTAGCCCTTTATCAGAGACATCGTGGCCACAACGTAGCCAACAGGGACGACCCCAGTTGTGGCAAGAAAATGGTTCATATAGTCGGCAATCGGTTTCTCGTCACCGCCTCCCGAGGTGACGACCGAAGCACCATACTTTCCCTCGAAACCAAGGCGATGAACCACTCCGCAGCAACGGTCAAGGAAGGCTTTGAGTTGAGCGCTCACCTGAAATATGTAGTTCGGAGTCGCAAGGACAAGCCCATCCGCGTTGTCGATCTTTTCTTTGATGGCTGCAAACGAATCTCTCTGTGGGCAGGAACCGATCTTATGACAGGTATCACACGCCCGACACGGCTTTACCTCTTGCCCCTTGAGAGCAATTATCTCGGTATTAGCTCCCTTGCTCTCAGCTCCTTCCAATACAATCTTGAGGAGGGAGGCTGTTGCGCCTTTGACACCGCGTGGGCTACCTATAATACTGACAATGTTCATGAAACCTCCTATCATTACTATGCACCATAAGTATAGCGCAAAGAAACAATATGTTCCAGTTCCCTGTGGTTATGCTTACCAATTGACATTGATCAAGCGCAGTATCATAATTTGGGTAGTACCACGAAAAGGAGGGGTCAATGGTCGATGAGGAGGAGAAAAATGCTGGTGGCAAAAAGGGCCTAACGCGTCGCCAGTTTATAAAGTCTATTGGGACCGCGGCAGCCGTTACGGCGGTCTCGGGAAGGATGACGGCGGGCGAGGAAAAAGAAAATGCGGTCCTTCCAGCGGAGAAGCTGAGCAAGATCACCCTTACGATCAATGGTCGACGACGGAGGCTTGTGGTAGAGCCACGCTGGTCGCTTCTCTACGTCCTCCGGGAGCGTTTTGGCCTCACGGGAACGAAGATCGGGTGCGAGCGGGGGGAGTGCGGAGCATGTACGGTCCTTATCGACGGCATTCCCAGATACGCCTGTATGACTCTTGCCGTCGAGGCGGAAGGAGCTTCTGTAACGACGCTTGAAGGCCTCATGAACGGGGACGAATTAGGACTGGTCCAGCAAGCCTTCCTAGAGGAAGACGCGTTCCAGTGCGGCTACTGCACCCCCGGCCAGGTTATGGCGGCTGAAGGGCTCCTTCGGACAAACCCGCGCCCGAGTTTGGATGAGATCCGCAAAGGCATGAGCGGCAATCTGTGCAGATGCGGCTCTTATGCACACATATTCAGGGCCGTCAGCAAGGCTGCCGACCTGAAAGCTAAGGTAAAGGGGTAGGCCATGACAGAAGAGCACGATTACTATATTGAATCAATTCCGTTGCCGGAAACACCTTCCCTCGGCGTGGCACCCAAACCATGGGGTAAGACCCAGGTCGTTGGGGGGCGTATGCCCAAGGTCGATGCGTACGAACGCTTGAGTGGGAGGGCGGTCTATCCTTCGGATGTATCCCTTCCCGGAATGCTCTACGGGGCCATCCTCCGTTCTCCTCACGCCCACGCCGTGGTAAATAGAATCGACGTGAGCTTTGCGGAAAAGATGGAGGGAGTTCGCGCGGTCCTCAGCGGCTCCTCATCCGGTACCGATTGGCTATGGCCTTACGCACGCAATCAACGGTTCAAACTTTTCGATCCCCATTGTCGTTATGAGGGGGAGGTAGTGGCGGCGGTCGCGGCCGACACACCTTACAGGGCTTGGGATGCAGTACGTGCTATCAAGGTTGAGTATGACGTCTTGTCTTTTGTAGCCGACGAAGCCCTAGCACTCTCTCCCGGCGCTGCACAGGTTCATTCTGAGGGCAACCGTGTAAAAGTGCCGGACCACTATGAACGGGGCCATGTCACAAAAGGCTTCACCGATGCGGACGTGGTCCTGGAAGAAACGTATCGAACCGCCTGCGAGTTGCACACGCCCATCGAAGCCCACGGTTGCGTTGCTAAATGGGACGGTCATGAGCTGACCATATGGGAGTCGACTCAAGGGGTCTATGCCGTACAAGCGCAGGTAGCCGAGGTGTTGGGTCTTCCCCTCTCGAAGGTGAGGGTCATCGGTCACTACATGGGGGGCGGATTTGGAAGCAAGCTGCAGGCGGACAAGTCGACGATTATAGCGACACTCCTCGCGAAGAAGACGGGCAGACCCGTGAAGCTCTTTCTTACTCGTGAAGAGACCTACCTCGCCGTCGGCAACAGGCCTGCCTCAACCATGCGGCTCAAGGCAGGCATCAAGAAGGATGGCACGCTCACGGCACTGGAGTTCTCGGTCCTCGGAACCGGCGGGGCATACGCCGCAGGAGGCACGGGAGCCGTCGATTCTCTGGTCAAAGACCTTTACTTGTGTCCGAACGTACGCACGGAGCTGACGGACGTCTATATCAACGCCGGGCCTGCCCGTGCCTTTCGTGCTCCTGGTCATCCGCAAGGGGCTTGGGCGCTCGAACAAATGATGGATGCCCTGGCGGAGGCGATCGGCATGGACCCCGTCGAGGTGAGACTCAAGAATATTCCTTTCAGAAACCAGTCGAGGGCAGGCAACCCTGTGTATACCTCTACCGGTCTGAAGCAATGTCTCGAGGAAGGCGCCAAGGCTTTCCGGTGGCGTGACATGCGCCTCCATACTTCACAGGCCCGGAACAACGCGACCATAAGGAGGGGCGTTGGAATGGCGAGTTGTCTATGGTCGGTGGGCGGTGGTCGTCCGCCATCGACGGTTATTGTCAAACTCTTTGCAGACGGGAGCGCCAACCTGAATATGGGCGCGAGCGATCTGGGTACCGGCACCAAGACGGTGATGGCCATGGTCATCGCGGAGGAACTGGGCATCAAGCCCGAGATGATCCAAATCGAGCACGCGGATACCGGGACGACCCAGTACGCGACCCCGAGCGGGGGGAGCAAGACAGTGCCCACGGAATCTCCCGCAGTGAGGGCGGCAGCCATCGACGTGAAGCAACAGCTTTTGAAAATAGCGGCAGACGAGTTCGAGACGGACCCTGCATTGGTTTCGTTGGAGAGCGGGTTTGTCGTCCCCACCAAGGATCCATCCCGAAAAGTACACTTCTCAGACCTTAAAGGGCTCAAGGAAAGAGGAGTTATCGTGGGCATCGGCTACCGCGCGCCTAATCCCGAAGGTATGGTGATAAATCCCTTCTGTGCCCAATTCTGCGAAGTCGAGGTGGACACGCAAACGGGTGAGGTCAGGATCATCAGATTCGTGTCTGCCAATGACAGCGGCCGTGTGATGGATAGGCTTACCTACGACAATCAGGTCATAGGCGGGATCACCATGGGTATCGGCTTGGCTATGACGGAAGAACGGATCCTTGACAGAAACCAGACAGGAAAGCTCGTCAACCGCAACTGGCACGATTACAAACTCCCTACCGCTTTAGATGTGCCTGCCGACATGACGTCGGTACCGATCGACGTGCCCGATGACAAGGCCAACACCACTGGGGCGAAAGGCCTTGGAGAGCCTGTCACCATCCCAACGGCGCCCGCCATCGCCAATGCGATTTACAACGCGACGGGTGTCCGGATAACCGATACGCCCATGTCGCCGCCGAGGCTCGTCACTGCCTTCACGAACCGAAAAGGGGGGCGCTCATGATACCTTCTTTTGAATACGTTCGTGCCAGGTCGGTCGACGAGGCCATCACGTACCTTTCCGCCCACAATGCCAGGGTTTATGCCGGCGGAACAGACCTCTTGGGCTGTATGAGGGATCGGATCTTCCCTGTGGAACGAATCGTGAGCATCTGGGGTATCAAAGGGCTTTTGGGAATTAACGAGACGACGGAAAGCATAACCGTGGGTAGTCTCACGACAATCGCCCAGCTCGCAACAAGTCCGGTTGTAACCCGTTTTTTCCCCGGTCTCGCCATGGCGGCCGGTGAGGTGGCGAGCCCACAACTTCGGAATCAGGGTACAATCGGTGGAAACCTTTGCCAAAAGCCGCGCTGCTGGTATTATCGCGGGGAGTTTGATTGCCTGAGAAAAGGCGGTGACGTGTGTTTTGCTGCGGCAGGTGAGAATAAATTTCATTGTGTCTTGGGCGGCGAGAATTGCTTCATGGTTCACCCATCAGACACGGCTCCGATGCTGATCGCCCTCGGCGCGTCACTGGTTGTGAAGGGATTAAAAGGAACGAGACGGATTGCCGTAGAGGACCTTTACGTGAGCCCATCCAACGATCCACAGCGGGAGACCGTTCTAGAACCCGGGGAGATCATAACGGAGATCGTCATCCCCAAGGCTTTGCAGCGATATTATAGCTCCTATCGTAAGATCAGAGCTCGACGGTCGTGGGACTTTGCTCTTGCCGGAACGGCACTGGTGTTTCTATTTGATGGGTCTCGAATTTTGAGAGCCCGTGTGGTTCTGAGCGGGGCAGCCCCCGTTCCTTGGCGCTCGAAAGAGGTGGAAGAGGCAATAACGGGGCGGAGTCTCGATCGCACAACCATCGCCAGGGCTATTTCAGTTGTCATGACGCAGGCCAGTCCGCTGACTGAGAACGGTTATAAGGTCAAACTCTTCGAGGCCGCCATAGGACAAGAATTGGAACGCGTGGCGAACAGAATCCGGTAAAAAAAGGCGCAACGTCAAAACAATCGTCATTTGCTTTCTCTTGGCAGTCCCACTTTCCCTATCTCCGCTGTTGGCTCGCATTATAAGTGGCTCATGCACTAGCCCAACTTGCGCACCCTGCTGGCTGAAACGCCCTATTCATGCGGGTTTCGTTTTTTTTCAGTCACTATATTCCATCTCGTGCCAGGTTTTCACCGGCTTCATCACCTGGGAAGGAATTTTGAGAATCTCGTAGATTTTTCTCTGCTCAGGGTCAGGGCTGCCCCCCTTTCTGATCTTGAGCACCATCCCGGTATCGGTTGGCAGGACGATCGTGGCAACCTGGTGTGTGCTGAGACACTGCCGGATGGTCCACCATGACGTGTGGATCCCGTGATCGAGGAATCGCTTCTCGATGGCACAGAGCAAATGATACGCCAGCACACAGAGAAAGATGTGTGTCTGGGTGCGGTGCTTGAGGTGGTGAAAGATCGGACGCTCCGCCAGCGGGCTCTTTAAGGAGCGGAAGGCACTCTCCACGCGGGTGAGCAGGATGTAGGTGCGCCAGATCTCATCGGCCGAGAGGTCCTGCCGGTCTGTCTTGAGCACGTAGCTACCGTCGAGCTTTTCGGCAACCGCCTTCTTCTCGAGGTCTTCTTCCCAGGTGAGACACTTGTGATAGCCGATCAGGTAGTAGCGCGCGACCCGGGGATAGCGCTCTTTGAGACGACCGATCGCCTCGTGGATCTTCTCCGGCTTCTTGAGGCGTCCGGTCTTAATACGTTTTTGCAAACGCTCGAGATCGTGTATGAGGCGCTTTTCCTGTTTGGCCCGGATGGCTCTGTCTTTCTCCTTCCGTCCCTCACTCACGCAGAGCACGTAGGTCTCGTCTTTTTTCGTGCGGCATTT
Source organism: uncultured delta proteobacterium (assembly GCA_963754785.1). Lineage (GTDB taxonomy): Bacteria > Desulfobacterota > Syntrophorhabdia > Syntrophorhabdales > Syntrophorhabdaceae > PNOF01. Next base: position 6,215 of record CAVWHH010000039.1, read on the forward strand.
GATCGCGACGTGCGATTTTTCCTGGAACGGATTGGACACAGAGGGCGTGCGCAGGGCCTCTTCCCAGTCGTCCTCCTCGAAGGCGTCGAGCCATTCGTTTCGTTCGGACTGCCGGCCCGCCACGAGGTAGTGAAAGCCACGGGAGCGGATCTGCTCAAGGTTCTCGTCAAACGCCATGCCCCGGTCCACGACGACCGTCGATCCGGGATGCTTACCCGTACGTTTCTCCAGGGCGACGAGCATGTCGTCAACCGTCGTTCTGTCCTGGCGGTTGCCCTCGAAGATCTCGTGGGCCTTGGGAAAGCCGTCCCGGTCGATGACGAGGCCCACAAGCACCTGCTTGCAGTCGGCACGCTTGTCGCGCGAGTAGCCGAGCTTCGCCTGGGGGTTTGCTGTCACCTCCCCTTCGAAGTAGGTCGAGGTCAGATCGTACAGGTAGACGGTGTCATCGAGGGTGAAGAGCGTCTTCTCCCGTTCGGCAAGTTCCCGCTCTATGGTTTCCCGTTGGGGATAGAGCCTGTCCAGGTTGCGGTAGAGGGCGTCCTTGGCGAGCTCGGAAAAGTCTGTCTTTAGGATATCTCCCAGGGCGGTTGTGCGAATCCAGTCCGGCATGGAGAGTTCGGAAAGCGGGAAAACAAGCCGGTTGAGCGTCATCACCTCAGTCAGAAGACAGGCGCGTTCCGACAACCCGGCACGCGTGAGGATCTCATCCAGACCGAGCTGGCACCAGAGCTGATGGCCCACGTGCACCGGCCCGGCTTCACGGTGTTTTTCGGTTTCGATCCGGTCCGGATCAACGACAATTGCGGCTGGCTGTCCCTTCCTGCCCTTGCGTACCCGCTCGATGAAAGGTTCAAGTTCTTCTTTTTGGCCAAAAAGTGCATGCTGTCCCTCAAGGGCCGCCTTAAGCTTATGGGCCAGAGCACGCCATTGTTCACGGGGTGCGGGTTCCAGGTTACCGAGTGAACAGACCGTCCGCTGCCTGGGTCCCTGGGGGGTCATGACCGACTCGACGAGCAGATGGTTCGTGTAGGTTTTGCCCTTGTAGACCCGCTTTGTTTTTCTGATATACATTTGCCACTATTATAACCATATTAATCATATTGTGTCAAGTAAAAAATCATTACTATTAGTCACTATTTACAAAATTCAGCATCGCCCCCCTTGAAACTACAGGCTTTTCAGGGATCAAAAACCGAAAATTTGCTAAAACTGTCCACCAAAACGCGCAAGTTGGGCTAGGGCTTTCTTATTTATTCAAGTCAAGCCTTTTTTATCGATCTTAGGCGTTTAGGATTTTGTTTTGTAGGCGGTTTGTCCTCGCCGTGTTACGACATCCTGCCCCAACCCTTATAAATTGGAAAGTGCCCTTTTGCGGCTTTACCTTGGTATATATAGCAAACGGCAATGATGAATGACCTAATCTTGTGGGCATTTGTTAAGTACGACATGACAGTAGAATAAACACATATATAAGGGGGAAGTATGGCACGTTCTTTGCCAATGGTTTCTCGGCTAGATTACTGCAACCCATGAACCCTCAGGGGACCAAGAACGTTGACAAAGATGTTGCGAGGAAGGAGAATAGTGGGAGGAATCGACACTGCGAGGAGGTCAAAGAGCTATGGACAAAGATATAAAGGCCATTGGGCTTGGATTTGTGAACGCCTTTCTCGTCCGGGCGGGAGACGGATTCGTACTGATCGATAGCGGTCTCGCGCGGCAGTGGAAAGAACTTGAGAAGGAACTGATGTCTGCCGGGTGTGAACCTGGCGGCCTGAAGCTCGTTGTTCTCACCCACGGAGACCTGGATCACGTCGGGAACTGCGGCAACCTAAAAAAGAAATACGGAGCCCCCGTGGCAATGCACCGAGGCGATGCCGCGAGGGTGACGGATGGTGTTTCCGTAAAAAGGAAGGCCCGGAGCCTCAAGTTTAAAATCATTTCTCTTCTCTCGCGGTTCGCCCCGTTTCCGCAATTCACCCCGGACATACTCCTTGAGGATGGACAACGTCTGGATGACTACAGCCTACCCGCCTCGGTCATCCACATCCCGGGTCACACAAAAGGATCCCTCGGTATCCTCACCGATGGGGGCGATCTGTTCGCTGGCGACACGTTGGTAAACATGAAACGACCCGGCATATCCCCGTTCGTCGAAGATTTCCACGAGTATAGGGCGAGCCTGGACCGGCTCAAAGGCATGAGTATCAGGACCGTCTATCCGGGACACGGAGCGTCCTTTCCGGGGAGCGCCATCGCATTTATCCTGATGCCGGAAGGAGAGTAGCTCTCAGCCCGGGAGCACGCCGACTTCCGGGGAAAGTCCCCAGGCGGCCACAGGATGGCTTGCGGTATTCTTCGGCCATTAAACCTTCCGAAGCTGTGAAGATTTGGCTCGGCATTGGATTATTGGATCATAGCTTTCTCCTGTAACACCCCAAAATGGTGTGTTAATTGGCCAGAATAGAAGTCTATTAAGGGCGCTACAATGCTCATGATCGGAGGACATATGGCACAAAAGGACGTGATTCAGATGAGAAGGATGAGTTGGAGCGGTTCCACATTATTAGGAGGGTCCTTGAAGGGGTTATAACCCAGCAAGGAAGCATCACATTGAGAGGCGAAGGTCTTCTTGCACAGGGTCCGATCATACCGATTGTCTTCGGATGATGATAGACGGAACCGGAAGAAAGATGGAGTCCCCTGTTGCCTTTCTTTAATATACAGAAAATCTTTTTCTTCTTTTGTCCTTTCAATGGCAGTCTTCTCCCATGGGGTAAGTTCCATCATCCGGCTTTTGACCGGTGTGCCCTTTTTCGGTCCTATCCAGCAATAATTGGGTTGAATGTTTGATCTCCAGGTCCTTTAAGGTTGCCGTTACGTTCTGTTGGCGTGATTTCTCATTCTGGACACGTTCATGATATGTTTTTTCTGTTCTTCCATAAGATAACCTGGTCCTAATCCAAATTCATCTCTTTTCTCTATCCAATGCACTATAGCTCAGTATGTGATCGAAAGGGTGTTCCGGCAATAGATGGTAGATACCCACGGGCTCACGCCCGTGGCACTAAAAGCACTAAAACCCAAAACTCAACTGCACCGGTAACTTGCCTTTGTCTACTTTTTCCTGGAATTCCACGTACCGTTTTATGACTTCCTCATTGATCCCTACTGTGGATAAAAAGAAACCTGGGGACCAAAACTCGTTCCTCCAATACATCTTTTTCACCCATTGAAACTGTTTCCTCACGTCTCTGCTGGTATTCGCTTTGATCTTCCCCACTATGTCTGATACAGCGTATTTCGGGGGTATGATTATTATAAGATGCACATGATCCATCTGAATACTAAAACGTTCTATCTAAACATCGGGATGATACTCCTTAATCAGAGGCATCCGCTCCGCAACGAATTCTTTAAGATCCCCCTTCAGAATTCTCCTCCGGTATTTCGGTATCCACACGATATGGAACTGATGATGATATGAACCATGAGCACTGAGCCGTATATCCATGTTTCCATTCTATCACACTATTTCAACCCAAAAGAACCTGACACTTTCACCCACGGGCTCACGCCCGTGGTCCTCAGCGTCAATTCTGATAGAGTTTAGGCTTTTCCTTGTGACAGTTTGACCCATGAATCGCGAAGTGGCACGATGCGGTTGAAGACAAGCTTGCCGGGCGATGAATCTTTTGTATCGACGCAGAAATAACCGAGACGTTCAAATTGATATCGACTTCCCGGTTGGGCGTCTTTGAGACTTGCCTCCACATAGCACTCAGCAAGAGTCTCCAGTGATGCCGGATTGAGATGCTTGGCGATGTCATCCCCGATGTCTGTTGGATCCGCGACCTGAAGGAGCCGGTCATAAAGACGAACTTCCGCTGTCGCAGCGTGATCTGCAGAAACCCAATGAATCACGCCTTCTACCTTGCGGCCGTCCACTGGCGGAGCGTTTCGCGTAGCGGGATCATACGTGCAGTGCAGTTCAACGACTTTGCTGGTTTCATCTTTGATCGTATTGACACATTGAATGACGTATGAACTGCGGAGCCTCACCTTCCTCCCCGGACTGAGGCGTTTATATTTCTTGGGTGGATTTTCCATGAAGTCCTCTTGCTCGATATAGAACACGCGCGAAAAGGGGACCTTCCGCGTTCCCTTGTCGGGGTTCTGGGGATGATTGGCGCATTCAAATTCTTCCGTCTGTCCCTCAGGATAGTTGTCGATGACAACACGGAGAGGCCGCAACACAGCCATGGCTCGTGGAGCGTGTTTGTTCAGGTCATCACGGACACAGCTCTCAAGGAGAGCGATATCGACAAGGTTTTCGTTCTTCGCGATGCCGATAACAGTGCAAAAGTTTCTGATTGCTTCCGGCGTATAACCGCGCCTTCTCATGCCAGCTACCGTCGGCATCCGTGGATCATTCCAGCCCGTGACATATTTCTTTTCGACCAGTTCGATAAGTTTGCGTTTACTCAGAATTGTATAGCTGAGATTGAGGCGCGCAAATTCGATCTGTCGCGGGCGGTCATGAGCGATGAGTTGGTTAACGATCCAATCATAGAGAGGACGATTATTTTCAAACTCAAGGGTACAGATTGAATAGGTAATCCTCTCAATGGAATCGGAAAGACAGTGGGCGAAATCATACATAGGATAGATGACCCACGTATCTCCTGTGCGATAGTGCGGAGATCGTTTGATTCGATAGAGAACAGGATCGCGCATGACAATATTTGGTGAGGCCATATCGATCTTGGCACGAAGCACATGGGCGCCGTCGGCGAATTTACCGGAGCGCATACCAACAAACAAGTCAAGGTTCTCTTCCACGGTGCGATTCCGGTAGGGACTCTCTATGCCCGGTTCGGTGAGAGTACCACGATAGTCGCGGATTTGATCGGTGCTCAGACTGCAGACATATGCCTTACCCAGTTTAATAAGCTCGACGGCAAATTGATAGAGCTGTTCAAAATAGTCAGAGGCATAGAAGAGACGGTTCGCCCAATCAAATCCAAGCCAGTGTACATCATGAATAATCGATTCCACGAATTCGAGGGATTCACCGGCAGGATCTGTATCATCCATTCGCAGGTTACAGGTGCCGCCGTATTGAGCGGCGATGCCAAAATTGAGGCAGACTGACTTGGCGTGCCCGATGTGGAGATAACCGTTCGGCTCCGGCGGAAAGCGTGTGACCACACGCCCGCTATGTTTGTTTGTCTTTTTCTCGTTTTCAATGATCTCGTGGATAAAGTCGGTTGGGGTAGAAGCATCTGTTGGGGCCATATTTTCGAACTCCTTGACCTTTTCCCGGTCTTGTTGTGGTGTCGGGAATGGTTACTATTGTTAATTTTGTACCATATGCAGCGCCCTCTTGCAAGAAAGGGTTGGAATTAGACCACGGCAAATTTGTTCTCCGCTCAAACATGTGTAGATGCACATGAGTTCCCCGTCATCCGCAAGTAGTCGAAAACCATGCGAACATTGAAAGTCAGTTCCCGCATTTTCTGTGCGACACTCCGTACCCCTTTCGATTTGATCACTCCAATGGCAAACCGCCTCAGCCTTGTGATGTTCTCCGGGCCGTGACCGATGCGTATCCGACTGCGATCTTCATCATAGTTCCAGTCGAGCATGTAGTGACAGCTCTCGATAGCCCAGTGGCCGCGATTGGTCTTGAGCACACGTTCGGGATCGGCTTCGTGGGGCCTTCGGCTGGTGATGCCGTATGCAACCTCACTGCCATGTTTACCACTTTTTTTCTCCGTGGGCTGCCGTTCGATCACGAAGGCCTGCCCCACATGGGGAAAGTCAAGGTAACCGTTCAGTCCGGTGGTGGTCCATATGCGGCGAATCTCAATCCGTCCGTGATCAGCGGACACGCACTCGACGAAATCAGGTTCCTGCCGGTCTTTGAAGAAGAGGGTAAGGTCGTGAAGGAGTGTGGGTTGATTCCCCTTCACGGTGAAGTGGTAATGGGCCTTGCGCCCCACAATGTAGTGGGCGATGTCGCGTTGAGTCAGAAGGGCGTCAGCGGTGATGTCCTTGCCCTTAATGGCGATGGCGTCAAAAAGCGGGATGGCGCATTTGATCTCGTTCGTGCGTTTGACTTCTTCATTGCTTACCCTAAGACTGCCTACTTTTTTTGGGTGTGTGAGGTCTTTGTCTCATGACCAATGACACTCATGATGTGGACCTGACCATGCACATCGATGGCGTTGCACATGGTCTTGCCGTCTATGGCAAGGCTTTCATCTCCCTTCCCATAGGCTTCGTTTAAGCGTTGAAGCGCCCTATCAAGATGCGCAGGATCGATGCGGATGAGGACATCACGGATGATGGACTCACTGGGAACGACCCGCCGGCCGTTTTCCATACGGCAGCCGAAGCGCTCCCGGGCCTTCTGACCTAGGCCATGTGCCCAATCTGCCATCGCCTTGTAGCCCCGCATTCCACAGAGGCTTGCAGCTGCGGTGATGGCGAGCACCGTGGGAAGATAATGGCGTCGTCCCTGGGAACGGCGGGGATCAGGGATATCGGCAAAGAAACGAGGTAAGGAGTACATTGTATCGGCTCTGAGCATAATTTTGGAACCTCCTGTACGATAAGGTGGGGTGAGAGAGGCCTGGGAGAGAAGCGATTGTGCATCGCGGTGTAAAGGCCTGACGAAGACCATTTTGGGCGAGCCCTGGGGGGTGTATCCCTTTTGAACCCTGCGAAAGCCCTTGCTATCACCCACATGGATCCAGTTTGCAGCCTTATACACCGTTCCCCGGAACCGTTCTGGATCGACAAAGGTCTCAAGGAGCAGTACCGGATGGCCGAAACGCTGCTGCCAGTCACAAAGGAGCCTTCTTTCACACAACGTCAGCACACGGGAACCCAGATTCGGAACATGCCAGTTGGGCAGAATACAAAAACGGCTGTTGTTCACCACCAGCTTCAGGCGATCATACTGATGCCGGAAGTTCCATCCGATCCAGCGATCCCGTGCTGCACACTTCCACGCTTAAGCGGAGAAGGTGACAAGGGCCACCCATTCATCCTGCCATAAGGCCACGTACCACAGCGTCTCCCCGATTTTGGGCAAAGAACCCAGGTAGTGATACGCTTCCATCAGGCTTTGATAATCCTGTTCTTCAGTAGGACAAATGGGTCGAACAACGACTTCCGATAGGTTCAACATGCACACTCCTGACAATCTCGATGAAACAACCTCTGGTTCCACCATACCATATCAGGAGATAATTGTCCAGAACTATCAGTAACTGCTTGATATGCCTATGTGATGAGACCAGCACGAAATCACCCTGGGAATTAGACTGGCAGGAGGACGGGGATTGGGGTATATTATAATGCACGGCAACAGAACGAAGAATATGGAAGAACATGGATCGGATAGACTATTACGAAATTCTTGAGATAGACAAAGAAGCCTCTCCTCAGAAGATAAAAGAGTCTTATCGGAGGCTCGCCTTTCAGTATCATCCGGACAGAAACGATGGGGACACCGGAGCGGTTGAGCGCATGAAGGCGATCAATGAAGCCTATGCCGTGCTTTCTGATCCGGAAAAGCGGTCCCGGTATGATGGGTTGCGTCAATCATACGGATACTCTGCCTATGATCGTTTTAGGCAGAGCTATTCTGAAGAAGACATTTTCAGAGGGTCTGACATCGGTCAGATTTTTGAGGAGATGGCACGATCATTCGGTATTCGGGGGTTCGAAGAAGTGTTTAGAGCATCCTATGGCCAAGGCTACCGTACCTTTGAGGTTCGGAGGCCTGGTTTTGTCGGACGGGGTTTTGTCTTTTCAGGTCCCTTTTATCAGAGGAGCGGCCGACAAGAGGTCCAACCTTTTTCCGGAGTCTTTCCGAGACTCCTTGGCAAACTCGTAAAGTTTGCCCTGAAGAAAATGGCCGGCATGGAACTGCCTGAAGCGGGTAAAGATCATTACGATGTAATGGCCCTCAATGCGCTTCAGGCGGGCGAGGGAGCAAAGATAACGTATAGAGATAAAGAACGGTCAAAAGAACTTCTTGTGACTGTTCCACCCGGGATACAGGATGGCCAGATGATTCGGTTAAAAGGAATGGGCCGTGAAGGCAAGGCCGGAGGAGTGGCGGGAGATCTTTACTTAAAGGTCGAGATACAAAAACCACTCTTGCAGAAGATCAGAAATTTGTTCAAGCCTTGAAAGAACGACAATAAAAAAATGCAGAATGGAAAATCTCTTGACTAGAAAAAAGGAATCGAATTATACTTCTTAATCAAAACGATGAAATACAACGAATCAGCACAGGCCTATTATTACTACCACAACAAGGGGAGCGATTTGCCTGCAGATTGATCGGATTATTCTGATTACAACCGCGGGCAGAAAAACCCGCGGTTTTTTTGTGTCATGTTAACGGGTGCGAAACGAATTGAATAGAGGAAAGAACATGAAATATTTTTTGATGACATTACAGGATAGTCTCTTCGAACTCTCCGACGACGAATATTACTATTATCACTATTATCTCGGAGGTCCGCCCTAGACCTATACTCAGCCATTGTAAGGCCCTGTGCGGATCAAACCGCGCAGGGCCTTTTTTTTGTGTTTTTGACAGCGACTTTAGGACAAAAGAAGGAGGATATATCATGTTAGACGCGTTATTCAGACCAAAGGCAGTAGCGGTTGTGGGAGCCTCGGCCAAGGAACTCAACGTCGGCAATCGGATCATCAAGAACCTCGTGGACTTCGGATTCAAAGGGGAGATTTACCCGATCAATCCCAAGGTGAACGAGATCCGCGGGGTCAAGGCGTACAAGTCAATTCTGGATGTCCCCACGGAGGTCGATGTTGTCCATCTGCCCATTCCCGCCGCCTCTGTGCCGGCGATGATTGAACAGTGCGGTCAGAAGGGTGTTAAATTCGTCATTCTCAATGGTGGAGGATTTTCGGAAATCGGCCCTGTGGGCGCGGCCATTGAAGAAGAATGTATTACGAACGCAAAGAAATACAACATCAGAATATTCGGGCCTAACTGTCAGGGGATCATCAATACGGCCGTGGAGTCCAGGGCATACTGCAACTTTACCTTTACCAGACCTGATCCGGGGGTTGTTTCCCTCATTGCTCTCAGCGGTGGAGTAGCCGAACTGCTTCATCAGACCTTATTTCAAATGGGTGTCGGGACCAGAATGTACGCCTCCAACGGGAACGCCTGCGATGTTTCTATTCCAGAGATCATCAGGTACTATGGTGAGGATGAGGGGACTCACGCGATTGTACTGTACGTTGAAGGTTTACGCGATCCGCAAACATTCTTGAAAGCCGCCGAAGAGGTTGTGGTAAAAAAACCGATTCTTGCTATGAAGGCAGGTCGGACAGAGGAAGGATCCAAAGCCGCCGCTTCCCACACGGGCGGCCTCGCGAAAAAGGACATCACAACAGACCTTATCTTCGAAAAAGCCGGGATTCTCTGTTTCCATGATGAACAAGAACTCTGTCAGGCAACGGCAGTATTTACCATGCAACCCATCCCGAAAGGCAACCGGGTGGGCATCATAACGAATACAGGTGGGCCTTCAGTTATTGCCACCGATGTGCTTGTCGACGGCGGCCTCGTCATACCATCTCTGTCCGAAAAATCAATGGTCATTTTGAAGGAAAAACTCCTCAAGGAAGTGACGTTACGAAACCCCATGGATGTCCTTGCCACGGCCAACGCGGACCACTTCCGGGCCACCCTTGATACGTTGATGGGTGATGATGGTATTGACAGTGTTTATATCAGTATGGTGACGCCGTTCTTTGTTGATAATGACAGCATTGCGCGGCAGATTGTGGAGGTGAACAGGCAAAAGAGAAAACCCATTGTCTGTACGCTTATGACGGACAAGATCGGCTGCACCGAAACGGTGAAGATTATGAAAGATGGCGGTGTTCCCTGTTATGATTTTCCGTCCACCGCAGCCAGGGTTTTGGTGTCTCTGAGCAAGTATGGCGAGATTCGCCGAAGACGGGTAGGTGAGGTAAAACATTTTCATGATACAGATCGCAGCAAAGCAGAAGTAATCGTAGAAAACGCGCGGAAGATCAAGCGAAAGATACTCTCTGTCGATGATGTGTATGGAATCCTGACAGCGTATGGCATTCCTGTCGCAGATTGGAAAATAGCAAAAGATGCTGCTGAGGCCGCAAAGGCTGCTCAGGAAATCGGTTTCCCCGTAGTTGTCAAGGTCTATTCTGAAGCCGTTGGGCACAAGAGTGAAATGGGCGGTGTGGCAATAAACCTTACCGATACGGACGCTGTTCGTCGGGCCGTTGAAAAGATGGGCAAAAGGTATCAGGCCTCCGATCTGAAATTTCTTGTTCAGAAATATCTTCCCGGCGGCAAAGAGGTGATCATAGGCGCGAAAGCTGACGATGAAGTTGGACATCTCATCATGTTCGGAATTGGCGGCATCCATGTCGAGGTTTTTAAGGACGTGGCATTCAAACTTGCCCCTGTCAACGATGTTGAGGCAGAGGAAATGATTTCTCCTTTAAAAGCGGCGCCGTTGCTCAAGGGCGTGAGAGGGGAAGGGGGAGTATATGAGAAAGGACTGACAGAGGTCATCCAGCGTGTTTCTCAACTCGTCACAGATGTGCCTGCGATTCGGGAAATGGACCTCAATCCGATTATCGCTTATAAGGATCGCGTCTTTGTTGTAGACGCCAGAATGACTTTGTAGATGGGCGATATCACAAAGCCCTTTTCCTCTACGGGTGAAGAGCTTAGCAAGGGAACCTCCTGTTGGAGGCGACAAGAGGTTCCCTTGCCTTTAAAGTTGTTTAATCTTCTGAAATAGTTTGCCTTATCAACAGATATTTTCTCTGAATGGAAAAAAACCTATTGTAGTGGTAGAATTGTTCCGGCACCATAATAATCCATAAAAACATGAATACAGAAAAGACAACGAGCAGTTCCGAAAATAAACGAAAAAAAATTCTCATGCACATATGCTGCGCGCCATGCAGTATTTACACACTGAAAAAATTACGGGAAGAGGATGCCGATGTATACGGATATTTTTTTAATCCCAATATCCATCCCTTCACAGAGTTTACGAAAAGGCTTACCGCGCTTCAAAACTATGCGCGATTGGCCACCCTACCGCTTGCCATTGATATGACCTATGACTTGGATACATTCCTGCGGGGCGCTCTGAACCATGGGAAAGATCGCTGTCTTTTCTGCTACAGGATGCGATTGGAAAAGACATTTAAAAAAGGGGTTGAGGAGAGAGCCGACGCGGTAACGACGACGCTCCTCTACAGCAAATATCAACGGCACGACGATATACGAAACATAGGCGAAGAATTCTCGGCCAGGTACGGTGTGCTCTTTCTATACAGGGATTTCAGAGAAGGCTGGAAAGAGGGGATCGAGATATCTAGAGCCCTGAATATATACAGACAGCAATACTGCGGATGTATATTCAGTGAAAAAGAACGGTATGGAGGGGTTAATGCCGACCATGGGTAAAATGTTGATCGTTCTTGGAACCATTTTCATAGTTATCGGGTTTGCTTTTATGCTCGGCGATAAAATACCGTTCTTAGGTAAATTACCCGGCGATATTTATATCAAAAAAGAACGGTTCAGTTTTTACTTTCCCATCACGACAAGCATTATCATAAGCATAATTCTTACGATCCTTTTCTCCATATTTAGAAAATAGGGATTTTCAGATGAAACAGAAACCAAAAAAAGCGGTTGTTCTCTTAAGCGGCGGGGTGGATTCTTCCACGACGCTTGCAATTGCAAAAGACCGGGGATATGAAACATACGCGCTCACCTTCCGATATGGCCAGCGGCATGAAAGAGAAGTCATGGCAGCGAAAGGAATTGCCGATAGTTCTTCGGTAAAGAAGCATATCATCCTCGACATCGACTTGAGAAGCTTTGGAGGTTCCGCTTTGACAGACGATATTCCGGTACCCAAACAACGAGGAATCAAAGAGATCTCCGGCGACATTCCGATAACATATGTACCGGCACGGAATACGATCTTCCTGTCTTTTGCACTGGCTTGGGCAGAGGTACTTGGGGCCTACGACATATTCATCGGTGTCAATGCCCTCGATTACAGCGGGTATCCCGATTGCAGACCGGAATACATCGAAGCCTTCGAACGGATGGCACATTTTGCCACAAAGGCAGGGCTTGAGGGAAAGTCATTTAAGATCCACACACCGCTCATCAACATGACAAAGGGTGAGATCATCAGGCAAGGCCTGGTACTGGGTGTGGATTTTTCCCAAACCACGACTTGTTATGATCCATCACCTTCAGGGGCCGCATGCGGAGCATGCGATGCCTGTATCCTGCGGCTCAAAGGTTTTCAGGAGAACGGGTTGAACGATCCTGTGCCATATCAAAAGAAGTAGAAAACCAACGATGAGCGCCTATATGGTAAAAGAGATATTTTACACGCTGCAGGGAGAGGGCACTCAAACGGGAAGACCCGCTGTCTTCTGCAGGTTTTCGGGCTGCAATCTTTGGTCAGGAAGGCAGCAGGATCGTTACCGCGCAAACTGCACACTCTGTGATACCGATTTTGTGGGAACCGATGGGCCTGGTGGAGGGGTTTTTAAAGATGCGCAAGAACTGACACAAAGGATCGCCGAAGCATTCCCGAGAAACACATTGCCGGAAGCATCTTTCCTGATCGTACTGACCGGCGGCGAGCCTGCACTTCAAGTCGACCGTGACCTCATAAATGCCCTCCATGAGAGGGGGTTTAAAATCGCTATCGAAACAAATGGAACAATACCGCTTCCAGAAGGAATAGATTGGATAACGGTGAGTCCCAAGGCAGGCACTGAGATCATTATTCAATCGGGCAATGAATTAAAGCTTGTCTATCCTCAAGAAGGAGTTTCCCCTGAATGCTTTGAAGACCTCCATTTTCAATACTTCCTACTCCAGCCACAAGACGGCCCCAGCTTAAAAGAAAATACCAGACGTGCGATTGAATATTGTCTGGCCCATCCCCGATGGCGGTTGAGTCTCCAGACCCACAAAATACTGGGTATACCATAATACGAAAGAGATATTTTCCGTCGCAAAGACCAATAGTATTTACAAGCCGCCTGACTTCTGGTAGCATCGAAACAATATCCCTTCTCATTTTTCCCGTTATTTTTCTCCCCTTAACATTACATAGGGCTGCGTTGCCACCCGGAGCCTGTTCGGAATGCCACAATACCTATAATTCCAACTTCCATTCAAAATGGTGTCTATTGAGAAAACCTCATTTTGTTGCTCGCGCCCCATGCCGCTTACCCTGCTTCGACTCGCTTCCATTCAATTCTCGACTTCGTTCTGTCGCTCAAACTGCGAGAATTGGTCTAAGCGCGGCCTGTCCGCAGGTACATTACAACTCATCGGACCAATTGCGGGGTGCCCACGTCGACAATAGGCCGTTCACAAGCGGTACTCGATGCTCGTCGCAAAAATAGTTTCCTTGTGCTTTAAGGACTATTATTTTGAATACAAATTAGGATTATTATTTCCCGGGTTTGGCAGAATAGCTTGAGGCCGTGCCCTCGAGACCATTAAGAAGAACCTCGTTTTCTCCTGGAATGATCATTTCAAAGATAGATTGAATCGTTGTGTAGTCATAGTATCCAAGGCGCGCCAGTGGACGGATTTTGAGAATGTCGAGACGGCCATCAGGGCGGATGACGTCGTCTTTGATATGCACCAGAACCACGCGGCCGATGACTATGTCGACAGTACCAATGAGTCCATTACCGGGTAGCCGCAGGGTCTGATGATAGACGCACTCGAAGTGGATCGGCGATTCTGCCACTCGACACGGTTTGATCTTTATTGATGGTGCTTTAGTCACACCGGCTAACTCGAACTCATCTACATTTGGGGGTACTTCTGCAGCCGAGCGATTTACCGCTTCACGAAGCTCATAGGTAGCCATGTTATAGACGAACTCATTGGTCTGCTCAGCATTAACTACCGAATCCTTGCGGTTCCCCTGAGTGTTCTGGTTAGCTGCAAACATTACATAAGGAGGGTCGAAGGTCAGATTCTGAAACTGGCTGTATGGGGCCAGGTTATGCACCCCTTCAGGGCTCACGGTAGATATCCATCCAATGGGTCTGGGCGTTACGCAGGACTTGAAAGGATTATAGCGCAGGCCATGGTCGTTTTTTTCGGGATCATAATACATGGTTTTTCCTCCATACAAATTGTGGTTCACAGACTGCGCGCCTCTTCCTACATCCCGAGGTAGCGTTTCCGAATCTCATCATCCCCGAGAAGTTCCGACGCTTTGCCTTGCCTGACAATTTTTCCTGTTTCCATAACATATGCCCGGTCCACTATCTTAAGGGCAGCGGAAACGTTCTGTTCCACCAGAAGAATAGGAATCCCGCTTGTCCGCAAATCCTTGAGGATACCGAAAATATTGTTTACAACAATAGGTGCGAGTCCGAGAGACGGTTCATCGAGGAGGAGAAGTTTTGGCTGTGCCATGATGCCTCTCGCGATGGCCAGCATCTGTTGTTCCCCGCCGCTTAAGGAGCCTGCTTTTCCGGAAAACCTCTTCTTCAATATGGGGAAAAGACTAAAAACAAAAGTGTAAAGCTTCTCGAGGTCGGCTTTCCTGCTGCCGTGCACATACGCGCCGAGGAGCAGATTTTGCTGCACCGTAAGGGTAGTGAATATCTGTCTGCCTTCGGGAATGTGGCTTATACCGGCTTTTACAATTTCATTTGGTTTTTTTCGTGTTATTTTCTGCCCCATAAAAAAAACGCTTCCCTTGCCCGGTGTGATGAGACCGGAAATGACTTTCAGGAAGGTTGATTTACCGGCCCCGTTGGCGCCCAGGAGGCAAACGATTTCTTCTTCGTTGATCTCGAGATTGATGCCCTTAAGCACCTCGACCCGGCCGTATCCTGCGTGGAGGTCGCTGACATCCAACATCATTTGAGACCTCCAATACTGCATTCGGTGCCAAGATATGCTTCTATGACCTGCTGATTGGCACAAATGGCGGCTGGCTCGCCTTCAGCCAGATACCGCCCGAAATCGATGACTACGATATCATCGGAGACGTTCATTACGAGCTTCATGTTATGCTCCACGAGCAGTATTGTGATACCTCGTTTTTTGATCGCTGTGAGCAATTCCATGAAATGCTCAACTTCCGTATCATTGAGACCCGATGCAGGTTCGTCGAGAAGCAAAAGTTCAGGATCGGCCATGAGCGATCGGGCGAGTTCGACCATTCTCTGGTTTCCAAAGGAAAGGGAACCCGGCGTCATCTCCGCTGCCCGGTCCAAATCCACAAAGCGGAGCATTTCCATTGCCTTTTCCCGCATCGCACTCTCCTCCCTTTTGGAACGTGAGCGGAAAACGAGCGCACCCGGTATGGTCGGTTGAATATGTTTATGCGCACCTAACAACACATTATCGAGCACTGTCGCATCGTTGACCGTAAAAAGTCTGATCAGCTGGAAAGTCCTCGAGAGGCCGAGAATTGCTATCCTGTCAGTCCTTAGACCGACCAATTCATGCCCCTGAAAAGAAACGGACCCCCTGTCCGGAACCAGCAGCCCGTTAATGATATTGAGCAATGTGGTCTTTCCTGCTCCGTTGGGACCAATAAGTGCTTTAATATGACCTTTTCTCACGCTAAAGCTCACACTATCAAGAGCGTGGACACCGTCGAAGGTCTTAGTCACATCGGTTACCTTCAGAATCACATTATTTGTCTCTGCCCCATTTTTCATATTTGTCTCTACCTTATGACTGATTCCATCGTATGGCCCATTACATTACGCCCTATGAAAAAATCCGCTTCCTGATGGTTATCAGGAGACCGTAAATCCCTCGCGGCATGAAGACGAGCACAACAATGAGAATAACGCCATTAATCAACATTTCATAATCCTGAAACTGGCAAGTTAGTTCCGGGAGAAACTTGAGGAAAATTGCCCCAAGCGCAGGACCGAAGATAGTCCCTGTTCCTCCAAGGAAGAGCATAACCAGCATGTTGATCGATGCATTGACTCCGAAATCGTCGGGGGCAAGGAACCCCATGTAGTGAGCGAAGAGTGATCCGGCAAGAGATGCGAAGATTGCGGAAAGTACGTAGGCTCGAACTTTATACTTCGCGCAGTCAATACCGAAGGTTTTCGCCGCGGTCTCGTCGCTATGGATTGCGAGCAAGGTTCTCCCGAAGGGAGACCTTACTATGACCAGACTGCAGATTACCACCAGTATGACCACAGCCCAGACAAAATAGTAGTAGCTCACATGATTAGCAAAGGTCAGACCAGCTATGCTAAAGGATGGGATGTCCCTGAGCCCCGATGCACCGCCGGTAAACTCTTGCAAGCCGACAATGAGAGTAACCACGATCTCATTCAAAGCCAATGTAGCCATAGCAAGATAGTACTCCTTAAGCGCCAAAACAGGTCTACCCATGCCCCAGGCAACCGCCGCGCTCAACGTCATTCCTGCGACCATGGCAAGCACCGGGGCCACACCGTATCTTGCTGTCATTATGCCGGACGCATAAGCTCCTATGGCAAAAAAAGCCGCGTGACCGACCGATATTTGACCCGCATAACCCATCAGAAGGTCAAGGCTCACGGCAAGGATGATGTAGATACCGATAAAAATGAGGATTCCACACTTATATGATGACATGCTTCCCAACGTGGGCGGATACAGTGCAATAAACAGAAGAACAGGAATCCACCAGAACTTAATGAGCCGTTTCATACATCGCGACTCCATTTTGCACCAAAAAGCCCGTTGGGCCTAAAAATGAGGACTATAATCAGGATGCTGAAGACGATCGGGTCAGAGAATTGAGAAGAGACAAGGCCTACGGTGTAGGCCTCGATCAAGCCGAGAAGGTATCCTGCCACAACTGCCCCTACTATGCTGGCAAGCCCTCCCATGGACATGGCGATAAATCCCTTTACCATGGGCATTACTCCGCTCCCGTATTGCATAAAGAGGAGTGGAGCGACCGCCATGCCGGCAAGAGCTCCGATAGCTGAACCCCATGCCCAGGACAGGATAGCGGCCCTCTGGGTGCTGATTCCCATGAGACTGGCGCCGAGGCGATTTTCCGCACAGGCCCTCATTGCCACACCAAGTGCCGTTTTTTCGAAGAAAAACCAGATAACAAACAAAACAACCATCGTGATGCCAATAATCCAGAGGACCTGTGGCATCAGCGTAGCCCCGAGTACCTGAATGGGGTTACCCGCCGTATAAGGTTTGAGCACATGGGATTCCTTGCCCCAGATGACAAGGGCAAGTCCTCTCAGAGTCAGCGATATTGCGACCGTCATAACGATCAGCGTACCGATCCCTGAATCCTGGATCGGTCTGATCAATATGCGCTCCACGAGCGCACCCAGGACCGTTGCCGTCAGCACTGCCAGCACAAAGGCTAAAGGCATGGGAAGGCCTTTGGATACAAGGGTTGTCATCGTCAGGGCGCCGATCACGAAGAACTCGCCCTGAGCAAAACAGATCAACCGTGAAACCTTGTAGACAATCACAAGACTGACCGCCATTAGGGCATAGATGCTGCCCGTAGTCAGACCGCTGAATAAAAACTGGACAAGATATGAGTACTCTCCCATCTATAGACCTTTCTCTTCTCTCCGCCTTTGTTTTTGCTCGTCAGCATGGCGCTCACAGCGAAATCTTTTTTCTGGCGCCATGTTTTTTTACTCGTAATTACATCTAAATTGTAGGGAAGGTAGCCGGTGGTTACTCCGAGCTTGGATCGTATTGCTGCACCCTTCCCTGTTATTGCAAATTCATCTTTCCACAGTGAGATTGACAGCCTAGTCGACCAATCCGACCCATTTTCCGTCCTTGATCGTAAAGAGGGCCATATCCTCCATGCGGTTGCCCTGGTGGTCTTTAGGGGACATATTGTATATGCCATTGCAGCCGGCGAAGCTTTTGATGTTCTCGATAGCATCCCGGAGCTTTACCGGATCATCGGACTTGGAGATGCGTAATCCCTCGGCGATAAGAGCTACCGCGTCCGCCTGCTGGCCGGCGTAGTAGACTGCAGGTTCCCCGTACTTCTTCTGGAATTCGGCCGCGAAATCCATGATTACCTTCCTGCTGGGGTCATTTGCAGCGATCGATTCAGGGTGAACAATTTTGCCTGCTGGTACAATGACGTAGGCCTGAGTTTGGCCCACCAGCTTCAGAAAACCCGGGCTGGCATTGCCATGTGATACGACAAGAGGAATGTTACCCATACCCATCTGCGCCATGTTTCGCGCAACGAGTGCCGCGGGTTCTCCGGTGCAGAAGGACATAATTGCCTGTGGATTGAGGATGCGAAGTTTCGCCAACTGCGCTGTGACATCAGGAGCCTTGATATCGAACTTCTCTTCGGTAAGGATGGTGATCTTGTACTCAGGAGCGTACCGCCGGATGACGCTTGACCCGATCTCTCCGAGAGGGCCGATGGGCATAAGAAGCGCGATCTTGTTTATACCCTTCTTCTGAAAATACATGAGCGGCCGGCGCATGGCATAATCCGTCTTGTGAGCGTTGTTGAAGGTAAAGGTCTCCTTTTCGGAAAGCTCGTATCCCGATTGAATGATTGCCGGAATTTTCTCCCTGTTTGCGACTGACGAGACTGCACCGGAGACTGTAGCAGTTCCCGTCCCCATGAGGGCGATGACCCCGTCTGAGGAAATAAGCCTCTGGGCTGCCCTGGTTCCTGCTTCAGGGCTCGACTGGTCGTCATACGTAATAACCTGTATCGGCCGGCCATTGACGCCTCCTGCTTTATTAATCATCTCTACCTTCAGGTCCGCCCCTTTCTTCATATAATCTCCGAGCCAGGAAAGCGAGCCGGTAAGGGGACAGACGAACCCTATTTTATACGGCTTAGCCTGAGCGAATACAGTAGGCGCTGTTCCCACTGCAAAGAGAAGACATACAGCTGCGATGGTAACGATCTTGAGCATTCTTTTCATAACGTTCCTCCTTTTTCGTTTAGTGAATTAGAAAATAACATACCACGCCTTTTTAATAAACACTGTACTCTTTTGTGAATTCGAACATAGCCCACACATTCTCCGAAGAGTCCATGATGAACCTGCCTCCTTTTCCGCACTGGTCAATTAGCCTCCTGCAATAGGATTTAACATCTTTAGACTCGCCGGTGACGAGAGGAGAGAGCCGCACGTTACCCCGTATACATATCCTGTCACCAAGAATTGATTTTGCTTTGAAGATGTCACTTGCTTCAAAGGAGCGGGTTCCGTATGGATTCATGTCCATATTCCGTTGGAAATCAAGCACCGTGGTCAACTGAGCCTGGAGCAGTTTGTCCGGATTATACGTGACCTCCTGGATCGTCATGCTGCAATATGAGACGGGAAAGGACCCGAACAGGACTTCAATAGGCACCCTGTCGGGCACTTTTAGCATAATGGCGTCGTTAACCCGTTTTTCCCTCTCGTCATATGGCTTCCCGTGAGGTTCTTCGCATAGCTCCTTCTGTCAAAACTCCGAAAGACCAATAGTTGTTGCCCCGCTTAAGCCATCAAAGAATGACTTGAACATTTCCTGTGAAACCGGATAGCGCATCGTATTAAAGCTCTTATCATTGCACTCTCCCTACAATGTTTTGAAAAATGTTGCAAAAAACATACCTCTACGAGATTGAGACGCATCACAAAATATGCTGTTAAGTAAAAGACTTCGGGTCATTTGTGGCCATTTCCCTTGATACATAGTGGCTTTTTGGTTTCGTGATCTCCGATGCTGAAATGTGAAGAATGCGCAGGATCTATAAAAGGGAGGTGTTGACTGCAATAGTCATAAATGACTATTTTGCATAGGGTTATTGTGTTGCATAATGTCATAAGTGACCAAACTCAAAGAAAAAATGAGATAGTCATTGCTGACTGTCAGTGTTGATTATTCGCAGACGCCTTGTGAGAGTAGAAAGGCTGATACGCAATTTTTGAGACGCTTCCTCCAGGGTATTTGTTTGGGCAAGGACTCTCTTAATCACTGATTTCTCATGTTTTCTTACCTCTTCCCTCAGAGATTTCGTTTCCTGCAGGCTTTCACATTCATCCTCTGCGGCGACGCCGGATGAGGTATATTTTTTTGGCAAATGCTCCGGCTTAATGAACTGCTCGTTTGTAACAACCAAAAGATGCTCCAGAAGGTTTGCCAGTTCTCTCACATTACCGGGCCATTTATATGAACAGAGTATATCTACGGCTTCCTTGCTGAGTTTTGCTTCCAATCCATACTTCTTGTTGTATCTGTCCAGGTAGTGCACAAGAAGGAAGGGTATGTCATCCCTTCGCTGTCGAAGGGGTGGTATGGACATGGGCACCACACTGAGACGATAATAGAGGTCCTCCCGGAATTTCCCGTTTTTAACCATTTTTTCGAGGTCTCTGTTGGTAGCCGCAATAATTCTTACGTCTACCTTCTTTGGTTTTACTCCGCCCACCCTGGTAATCTCCTGGTCCTGGATTACAGCCAGGAGCTTGACCTGGAGCCGTAAGGGTAGATCGCCGATTTCGTCGAGAAACAGCGTCCCTTTGTCGGCTATTTCAAAATAACCTGCCTTGCCTTCGCTGCTGGCTCCGGTAAAGGCGCCCGGTTCATAACCGAACAACTCGGACTCCAACAGTTCTCCCGGTATCGCACCACAGTTTATCTTTATGAACGTACCCGTTTCTGCCCTGGGGCTCGCCTCGTGCATTATTCTCGCTACGAGGTCTTTCCCAACTCCTGATTCTCCGAGCAACAGTACCGTTGTGTCCACGCGGGCGATACGATAGGCCGTTTCCATAATCTGTTTCATCTCTTTGCTGTGGGCAATAAACTGAGATCGCATGGTCCGCAATCTTTTGACTTCATTAAGCTCGACAAGATATTTGGATATAAGCTTTTGTGATTGGGCACATTCTTCTTTAAGCCGGTTGAGTTCCGTTATGTCCCGGAGGTTACAATAGATTCTGTCAATCTTTCCGTTTTCGTCAAAGACAGGGACGCCCGTACTCAAAACTTCTTTGCCGCTTCTCATCTTAATGACAACTGTCTGTGGTTTCCCCGTATTGATGACATGCAATGAAGCGCCGGTATCAGACATTCCTTCATTGACAAGATCGCGAATTCTTCTTCCGACGATTTCAGTGTTTTTTGCCTCCATGACGCGCTCAAATGCGGGATTTGCCATGAGCAACCTGCTTTCGCCGTCGACGATACAAAGCGCGTCATGGGTATTCTCTATCATACCCATCAAATCACGGTTCAGTCCTTCAAGGTCCCGTATCTTTTTTGTCAATTGGGTAATTTCCCGGTCATCTTGAGATATTTTCATATTTTCGGTATTTTACCCTTTATGAAATCAGTAAGCAAATACCATTCCATTCCCACAAAATTTATGGATAAAGATTTTAGCTTACAAAGAAAAATAGGTAGAATAATTATTTTTGCCGATTGATGTATGGAATATTGTATCAGGTCAGCCGGAACTCACCGACTATCTTCTGCAGGCTGACCGAAAGTCTCGACAATTCTCCTGCAGCCTGCGTCGTCTGTTCCGAACTCATGGATGTTTCTTTTGAGGTTGAGGCTATCTGTTCTATGTCCTTGCTTATGCCATCAGAGGTTGCGGACATTTCCTCTGTGGCGGATGCGATTTGTTGTACCATGAGTTGAAGCTCATCGACCTTTTCGACAATACGTTTCAGGGAGCCCCCCGCATTTGCCGAAAGTTCAACCCCTATGTTCACCTTCTTCGTCGCGGTCTCCATAGAAGCAACGGCATTATTTACTTCGCTCTGAATGGCCTTTATCATGTTGCCGATCTCAGAGGTCGCATGAGCTGTTCGTTCCGCCAGTTCCCTCACCTCATCGGCCACAACGGCAAACCCCCTCCCTTGTTCCCCTGCGCGGGCCGCCTCTATTGCCGCATTGAGGGCCAGAAGATTTGTCTGATCGGCAATATCATTAATGACGTTCACGATTTCCCCGATATGTTTGGAAAGCTCTCCGAGAGACCTCACGAACTCTCCGGATTTACCGACTGTCTCGGCGATCTCCCGTACCTCTGCCACCGATTTCCCGACGATATCTTCTCCCTCTTTTGCAACCCGTGCTGTTTCTGTGGCAGAGCGGGCAATAGTACTGACATTCCGTGCTATATCGGTTACCGTTTGTGACATCTCTTCGGCTGCGGTGGCAACCTGTGATGCCCTATCGGCCTGGTCAGTCGAGAGATGAGACATCTGTTCGGCGTTTACGTTCAATTCCTGGCCCGCAGACGCTACATTATCTGAAGATTCTTTCACGTTTGCCACAATGCTCTTCCATTTCTCTACCATATCTTTCATGGTGCTGAGTATCTGACCCACCTCATCGGTTCTACCTGTCTCAATCTCCAGTGCAAGGTCTCCTTCCGCCAATCTATTGGCTATGGGTGCTAGTTGAACGATGGGCCTCATGAATTTCTTGACGAATGAAAAGAGAAAGATTATTGATGATTACGATGAGGGCAATAGCAATGATGCCAATGCTGACCATAATACGGTTCAACGAGGCCACGAAGGTGCTCCGGGGAGCATCAACAGAGATTGCGCCGAGGACCTCGTCGGTCTGATTGTCTTTGATAGGGTCGTAGGCAACAAGATGACGGTTTCCGAGAACCGTCTCTTCACCACGGTATGATCGGCCTTTTTTGATCACTGTATCGGAAACGGCAGGCGGAAGCTGAACCCCTATCGCCGGGGTCCCGTCCTGATTGAGTATGGTGGTCACAATCCTGGTATCCTTCATGTATATCGACGCATTGCCGCCGAAGAACTGTTGTATCTGGGGAATAATGGTTTTATCTTCGTTGAGAAGGGTCATTCCTATCAAGAAGTCATTGCCTTCGATTTTGAAACGCGCCTGTTTTACTGTCCTCCTGGAATTCAAGCTTACTGTTTATCAAATTGGAGTCTTTGGCAAAAAGCTGCTTCCAGAAGACCTTGAGTCTGTCATTCAGGGATTCATTTGCCTTGTTGGGTATGTCGGTCCGTATCTGCCACAATGAGGCAAAAGCTGTAATGGCAATGCATAATACCACAATACATGAACCGAAGAGCGTTGCCTTTTTCGTTAAGTTGAGGTTCTTAAACATGGTGTCTCCTAAGGATTATTACGTGCCTTTACTTTACATGATAAACCTGAACCGGCGGAACTATATTTTTCATACCCGTAGATGTTATCGGTGGCTCAAAGAATATATTAAGTCACTGGAATATAGATTCAATACTGATTGGAATATCCCGAATGTGTCAGTTGCACAGGTGTTCCTTGTGACCATGTGTCATAACACGTATGACTTATGGCAACACAAGTGCTGACCGCAATGCGGAAAGCCAGGTTGGCTCTCATTATGCAGATTAACATTACAAATTTATACGTTGTGAAATTTTCTTGACATAACGAGCCGATATAACTATGATATCGATGATAAAAATTGAGTCTTGACTAATATACCGTATAATTTATACAAATTTCACTGACACAGGAGTCACATCATGAACGTCGCAACGAACTTAGAAACAGCAACGCTCTATTTTCCGAACCGTCCTGCCCTCAGCTCGGAAGGACGAGAAATGACTTACGCAGAGATGAATCAAGGAGCAAATCGAGTCGCCACAGCGCTTCTCAAGATGGGAGTGAAAGCCGGTGATCATGTGGGTCTCTGTGCCCCCAACTCACCGGAATGGCTTGTTTTTTATTTTGGAGTACTGAAAGCTGGAGCGGTCGCGGTGACTCTTGGCAGCACCCTTTCCCCCGATGAACTGCGTATGCTCCTCGACCACGCCAAACCGAAAGTTCTTCTTACATTTGACGATCGGTTGAAGGACATTGAAAACCTGAGAGGAAAAAAAGGGATCGGAAAGATCATAAGCCCCAACGGCGATATAACATTCCAAAAGCTTTTAGATTCAGGCGCACCAAACTTCGAAGCGGTATACCGGGACCGTTCGGATACTGCAGCCATTCTTTACACGGGAGGGACCACAGGCATACCGAAAGGCGTCATGACCACCCATCAGAACATCAACACATCGGCCCACAACGTTGCCTTCAGTGAGCGGTCCACAGAACAGGACAGGGCCCTCTGTTACCTCCCCTTTAACCATGTTTTTGGACAGATGCACATTATGAACGCCACGATTTTGAGCGCCGGATCTCTTGAAATTCTTCCTACCTTTGATATGGATAAAGCCCTGAGTCTGACAAAAGCGGGTCGCATAACAAAGCTTTTCAGCGTACCCACCGCATACGTGCGGCTGCTCAGCTTGGATAATCTGAAAGAATTGTTGGGCAATGTCCGCTATTGTTTTTCCGCAGCAGCAGCTATGGCAGCGGAGGTTGTCCGCCAGTGGAAGGAGCGGACAGGACTTACGATCTACGAAGGCTACGGACTGACTGAATCCGCTTCAGCCGTTACCTATAACCACTATTATCGCCACGTTATCGGGTCCATTGGAACAGCGGTCTCCGGTGTGGAGGTCCAGATCAGAGACGTCTCCACGGGAGATAGACTGCCGGCAGGCGCGGAAGGCGAGATCTGTATTCGTGGGAATAACATTATGAAGGGCTATCTGAATAATCCGAAGGCTACCAGGGAAACTTTCTGGCATCTGGAACGGGGAAAGAAAAGACATGAAGATGGCTGGTTCAGATCGGGCGATATTGGATATATAGACGAAGAAGGCTATGTTTTTATCGTTGACAGGTTGAAAGATATGATTATTACCGGTGGTGAGAATGTCTATCCCCGTGAGGTTGAGGAGGTCCTTTTCACGGTTCCAGAAATTGCGGAATGCGCTGTTATCGGTCTTCCCGATAAGGAATGGGGCGAAAAAGTGGCTGCCTTTATCATACCAAAGGCGGAAAAGACCGTAAACGCTGATGAACTGAAGGCATTCCTTAAAACCAAAATGGCGCCCTTTAAAGTGCCCAAAGTGTATGTTATTACCACTACACTGCCAACAACCGCGGCAGGTAAAATCTTGAAACGGGAAATAAAAAGACAGTACCTTGAAAAAGAGAAATAGTTTTTCCGGGATTAGGTATTCCTTCGTGGGAGTGCAGTAAGAGAATAAGACACCACGAAACAAAGACGAGCCTGTCGCACCAGAGAGGGGCGCAACAGGCTCGTTTTTTACGGACATACGGTCCGCGGCTCGTTTGATTTCACCTCCTAATTTAAGTTAAATTCTAACAAAAGGGGACCTAACCGAAGGAAAGGGAGATTTAATCAGCGCAGTGCTTACAAAAGGAAACCACCATTAATCTGAAAGACATTTACAGCAGAGAGAAGGGAAGCCTCAAGCATATTGTCGGTAACGATCCTGTGGAGTTTATCCATCGCTATAAGGACAAGGACAGCGTTGAAATTGCCGGGTTTCTTGCATCTCAATTTGCATATGGAAAGATACAAGTATTCAAGAGGTTCCTCGAGGTGCTTTTTTCATTGATGGGGAAAAGTCCCCGACGATTCATAGAAAAAGGGGATTTCAGGCGGGCCAAAGGCCTCTACTATCGGTTTCAGAAGGACACGGATATCATTCGTTTGCTTGGGTCCCTACAGAAGATCTATGCAGACTTTGGGGGTATCGGAGAGATGTTTAGGACATACTATAGCGGTGACGCATGCGATGTCCTCTGGAAGCTCCGTCAACATCTCTTTCGCAACGACGACGGACTGACATTTTTCTTTCCAAAACCATCAATGACAAATCCTCTTAAAAGGTGGAACCTTTATCTGAGGTGGATGGTAAGAAAAGACGAAATAGATGTGGGTATCTGGGATTTCATCGACAGATCCGATCTCGTGATACCCCTCGATACCCATATCTTCAAGATCGGTAGATGCCTCGGTTGGACGAAACGCAATACCCAATCGTACAGCACAGCCCTTGACATAACGGATGCGCTGAAAAAGTTTTCGCCCGAAGACCCACTGAAATACGATTTCTTTCTCTGCCACACAATTGGTATCGGCGCCGGATGTACCGGAAAAAAAGGCGCTCGCTGCAAAAAAGTTTGCTCACTGTATGAAGTATAGAATGATCAGTCTCGGATGTCCAAAGAACCTGGTGGAATCGGAATATCTCGTGAATCTTCTTGAGAAAGAAGGACACACCATCTCTGAGCAAAACCCTGACGCCGTGATCGTCAATACCTGCGCCTTTATCGGTGATTCCATCAAAGAATCGATAGAGACGATACTGACAGAGGCCTCTCACCAGAATCAAAAGGTCGTTGTGACCGGATGCCTCGTAGACCGCTACGGAGAAAAACTGAAAGAGCTATTGCCGGAAGTGTCACTTTTCCTTGGGAGAAATACCTACCCTGAGGCACATCAATTGATTCAGAAAACCGGATTTCACAGCAGGGAAGGAATGTTTTCCGAGACATTCCCAAGGAAACTGCTGACGAGCCCCCCTCTGGCATATCTGAAAATCCAGGAAGGATGTGACAACAGATGTACGTACTGTGTGATCCCTTCGATCAGGGGAAGCTTGAGGAGCAGGCCCGTTGCCGACGTCAGGAAAGAGTTTCAATGGCTTCTGCGGCAAGGTTTTCGGGAGATAAATATTATCGGTCAGGACATTACAGCCTACGGGAAAGATTCGGGATCGGCCCTAAAAGAATTGCTGCAAACCTTGCTTCACGTGCAAGATGACTATTACCTGAGGCTCATGTACCTGCACCCAAAAGGGTGCAATCAAGACCTCATTGAATATATAAAAAATCAAGCAAAGATTATTCCTTACTTGGATATACCCATTCAGCACTCCGAGGACGTCATACTCCATGCAATGGGAAGGAACCATTCCAAAGATGACCTGGAGCGGCTTCTTGACGCCATTCGGGATGCCATGCCCGATGTGACGCTCAGGACATCACTTATAGTCGGTTTCCCCGGTGAGACCGAGGAGGACTTCGATCACCTTTGCGCCTTCGTGAAGAAGTGGGAATTCGACATGCTCGGCGTGTTCATGTATTCGAGAGAGGAAGGCACAGCGGCATACCGCATGAAGCCGCAGGTGAAGAAATCGGTCAAGCGGCAACGATATAACAGCATTATGGAAATCCAGAAAGAGATCTCAAAAAAACGGTTAAAACGCTTTCAGGGGCGTACAGTAAAGGTCATCGTGGAAGGGAAAGAAGGCGCTTCAATAGTAGGGCGCATTCTCACCCAGGCCCCCGATATAGATGGTATCGCCTTCATCAAAGGTGATTGCGCAATTGGCGAAATCAGAGATGGGAAAATAGTGAAAACGCTCGACTATGATGTTATAGTAGAAGTACAGTCAAAGGGCATAAAGAGTACCGGTTTGAACCTTTCAAAACTGATGCAATAAACAGGAGCGTATGATGGAGCCGATCAATGAATTAGTCGCCATACGGAAGGAGAAAGAAGAAGCGCTCAGGAAACTTGGAATTGAGACCTACCCGCAGGACAGGGGACCCTATACGACAACCAGTGACATTGAGAAGAGGTTTGGTAACACCAGTCATGACGAACTGGAAAAGTCCGAGGAGACCATCTCTGTTGCCGGAAGAATCATAGCCTTCAGGGACTTTGGAAAGAGTGCCTTTCTCCACATCCAGGACAGAAAGGGCAAAATACAGGTCTATGTACGCAAGGACATGCTCAAGGAGCCGGGCTATGACGTCTTCAAAAAGTTTGATATTTCAGACATCATCGGCGTTACGGGCCGGGTTTTCAAGACAAAAACAGGAGAGCTCACAGTCCTCGCCAAGCGCGTAAAACTCCTCACGAAATCTTTGCGTCCCCTGCCCGAAAAGTGGCATGGGTTGACAGACGTGGAAGAGCGCTATCGGAAAAGATACGTTGATCTCATCGTGAACGAAAAGGCCCGCCAGGTTTTTGTGAAACGGGCGAAGATCGTCGATTATATCCGTCGCTATTTCACGCAGAGAGACTTCATCGAAGTGGAGACTCCCATGATGCAACCCTCCCCCGGCGGCGCTGTGGCTAAACCCTTTGTGACCCACCACAATACCCTCGATATGGACCTCTATCTGAGGATTGCCCCGGAGCTCTATCTGAAACGGCTCGTCGTGGGCGGCTTCGAACGGGTCTTCGAGATCAACAGGAATTTCCGCAACGAGGGCATTTCAGTGCGGCATAATCCTGAATTTACCATGCTCGAATTCTATCAGGCGTATGCGACCTTTGAAGATCTTATGGACCTCACCGAGGATATGATATCTTCCCTCGTTCAGGAACTCTTCGGCACCACAACAATCACCTTCAACGGTCAGGAGATTAAATTCGCCCGACCTTGGAAGAGGGTGACCATGGAACAAGCCCTGAAAGAGACCGAACCGTTCGATCTGATGCTGCTCAACGATGTTGCAAAGCTGGCAGGATACGCGAAACACTTGGGCGTGGAAGAAGCCGAAAGGCTCTCCAGAGGAAAGCTCATCGCGGCCATTTTCGAGGAACTCTGTGAGAAGAAGCTTACCCAGCCAACCTTCATCACCCAGTACCCTGTGGAGGTTTCACCGCTCGCCAAACGAAACAAAGAGAACCCCGATGTGACAGAGCGTTTCGAGTTGTACATATCAGGCATGGAGATCGCAAATGGTTTTAATGAGCTCAACGACCCGGAAGATCAGAAGCAGAGATTCATGGGCCAGATCAAGGACAGAGAAGAAGGGGCAACCCTTGACGAGGACTACATTATGGCCCTGGAATACGGACTGCCGCCGACAGCCGGTGAGGGTATTGGGGTCGACAGGCTGACGATGGTGCTGACGGATAGTGCGTCCATTCGAGAAGTTATTCTGTTTCCGGTTTTAAGGCCATAAGTGTTGCGTGCCGAGCCGGCTTCAGGCGCATACTTTTGTTGCCCTGCGGCCGCCTCGGTCTGCATCCTGAAATCGACCCGGGATAATGTTTTTTGCTATGCATGCGTTTCAAGAATGCCAAAAAAGTTTTTGTTGTTTCCACGTTGGCACCTAAATGTTTGGCTGAGGAACATGAAGAAGACAGTATTGGTTATACTGATTATCCTTGCAGTCTCTCTCGCTGGAATTGCACTTTCGTCGGCTTGGGCTGAGGGCAATGATCATTACTATCAGATCGTCTCTTTCCCGAGCATCAGCCTCAAAACCGACCAAGGCAAAAGGATTGACTCAATTAAAATAGTGACGTGTTTCGGACGTTTTGCAACCATCAACCTAATAGCAAAAGATTGGTCCGCCAAGGTGGTCAGTCCCGTTTCCGAGGAGACCATGCTTTCTATGACCGCAGGGGACGGCAACCCTGTCGTATGGCATTCAGAAGACCTGAGTGGTCTATTGCAGTGCCTGTCTGTGAACCCTCCTGTTTTGATATCACGGCGTCATTATCGGTTTCCCATTATGACGGACGGAAAATACATGAACGAAAGGTTCTCTTGAAACAGAAGGATATTGATTATTAAGCGTATGCCCAATGAGCTAATGCACCGGATTGGCGATAAGCCCAGCTCCCGCTGATCCGTCGTGTTACGCGCGAGGGAATGTTGAAGATTATTGCAATTAATAGGGATGAGATAGGTACCATTAAAACGTTGTGGGAAGGGCTGAATGTCCATCATTTGTCGAGATCCACACACTTCAAAAAGCATTTCTCGGAGTTCACATTTGGAAAACGGATGGAGAGTCTTAATAAATGCGACCGCCTCATCGCTTATGTGGCGCAAGACAACGGTGAAAATATCGGCTACTGCATTGCATCCGTTGACGGTCTCAATGGAAAGATCGACTCTCTGTTTGTGAAAACGGCGTATAGAGGAAGAGGTGTGGGCGAAAAAGTAATGTCTCTTGCCCTGAAATGGCTTGAAGAACAGAAATGTGAAACCGTGAGGGTGTCGATTGCCGAGGGTAACGAAGCTGCGCTAGATTTCTATAGAAGATTCGGCTTTGCGGAAAGGCTTGTGGTGATGCAACTCACCAAAAGGGAAGATTAGGTATTAAAAACTCTTTTCTAGACGGCCGTGAGGCATATGACAAAACGTTGTTGAATTGGTCACAGGTATCCCAGGATGATCAAAACTTTGATTGGAATCCTTTGAATATTATATAATTATAAAGAGCCGTATGGGAGACGCGAGTTGACAACAAAAACACTCTCAGCAGTGCTCCACAAAGAACATGATTTGTACGTAGCGGAATGTCCTGGGGTTGGTACGGTGAGCCAGGGACATAGTGTTGAAGAAGCTGTCAACAGTTTGAAAGAGGCCACCGAACTATATCTTGAAGAATTTTCCATGGACGAATTCTCAAAGTCTCTCATGACTACTTTCAAAGCAGTAGTAAATGCCTAGGATTGCCAAGCTTTCCGATGAAAAAACTATTAAGAGATTGGAACAACTTGGTTTCCAGCGAATCCATCAACGTGGGAGTCATGTAATACTAAAAAACAAACTTCAAAGGGTGACATCGGGTGTGCCGTTCCATTGTACAAAGAATTAACCATTGGCAGTTTACATGGTATTCTCAAACAGGCACATTTGAACGTTGAAGAATTTATCGAAAATCTGTAAAACCTCTTCCGTACCTTTCCTTGCATGGCCGCGACGCATATGGTAAGACATTACACACATGAATTTTGAAACAGCTATAGGGCTCAGGTATCTCCTTTCCAAGCGGAAAGAGGCCTTTATATCTTTTACGACGTGGATTGCCGTTATCGGCATTGCAATCGGCGTGATGGCGCTCATCATTGTCATAGCCGTTATGACGGGTTTTCAGGACGAAATCCGCGAACGTATTCTCGGCATCAATCCACACATTCTTATTTTGAACCTCAATGGAGAAATCAAAGAGCCGCAGAAACTTACTGAAGCGATAAAGGGTGTAAAGGGTGTTTCTCATGCATTCCCCTTCATCACTTTTCAGGGAATGGTCCAGAGCAACAGGCAGCTTGCGGGTATGGCCGTGAAAGGGCTGAACGCGGATGATGTGAAATTCCTGGGGAGCATGGTCAAGGAAGGCAGCATAGAGGCGCTCAACACAAAGGGAAACGTCCTTATAGGAAAAGAACTTGCTAAAAATCTCGGTGTCTTCAGAGGGGACAGCCTTACCCTCATGATCCCTCTCGGTGGCTATTCACCCATGGGGGCCATGCCAGAAACAGCACGGGTCCGTGTTGGCGGTATTTTTGAAACAGGCATGTACGACGTCGACAGTAGCCTCATCATCATGCCGCTCAGCGATGTCGAAAGCATAATGGGTATCGGTGCTTCGGGCATCGAGGTCAGGCTCGATGATGTTTACAAGGTGGACGAAGTGAGACGAGAAATTCTCAAAAGGGTTGGAAACCAATACTTTATCAGGACCTGGGTCGAGATGAACAAAAACCTCTTCTCCGCGTTAAAGCTCGAAAAGCTTATGATGTATATCATTCTGGGGCTTATCATTCTTGTCGCCAGTTTCAATATCATCAGCTCCCTCATCATGACCGTCATGGAGAAAAAAAAGGACATTGCGATTCTCAAGTCCATTGGCGCAAAGAGACAGAACGTCATGAGGATTTTTATGGTGGAAGGCATTACCATCGGAGTTGTGGGTGCTGTAATGGGCTCTTTGGGCGGATACATCGGCTGTCTCATCATCAAATATACCAACCTCTTCAAACTGCCGCAGGACATATATTACATTACGAAGCTACCCGCAAAGATCGGGATTTTCGACATCCTCTTCATCGCCCTTATAACAGCGGTCATCTGTGTCCTTGCCACTATATACCCTTCGTATAAAGCGTCTAAAATCGACCCTGTGGAGACATTACGATATGAGTAACCAAATTCTACAGGTGACAGGATTGAAAAAGGTTTTTCATAAGGATGACATGGAGGTCCGGGTCCTCAAGGGCATTGATTTCACTGCCGACAAAGGCGATTTCATCACAATCATGGGGCCTTCCGGCGCTGGCAAGAGTACCTTTCTCCACATCCTTGGCGCCCTCGATCGCGCGACGGAAGGAACGGTCTATTTCAGGGACAGGAATATTCGGGATTACACGGAAGACGAAGAGAGCCTCTTCAGAAATGAAAAGGTGGGATTTGTCTTCCAGTTTTACCATCTTCTACAGGACTTCAATGTGATCGAAAATATCATGATGCCCCTTTTGATAAAAAGGATGAATCAAGCCGAGGCGATGCAGAAAGCGGAAGCATTCCTCACTATCGTAGGCTTAAAGGACAGACGAAACCATAAACCGGGAGAGCTTTCAGGCGGTGAACAGCAACGGGTAGCCATAGCACGCGCCCTTGTCAATGAGCCGGAAATGATTCTCGCCGACGAACCCACAGGAAACCTGGATCGAAAGACCGGTCACGAGGTCCTCGATTACATCCTTTCCGTAAACAAAAGGCTTTCGTCAACGCTCATACTTGTCACCCACGACCCTGAAGTGGGAGCCCTCGGCACGAAACAGTATACAATGGTCGACGGAGAATTGTTCCCTGCATCAAGACCGATAGTGCCACGCCTTGACACCTGACGCAGTCATGGTATAATCCCACACAACAAGAAGGTTACCCTCTATGGCCCGACCTGTACGCATCGACTATCCGAATGCTTTCTATTACATCACATCAAAGGGTGATGAGAAACATAATGTCTTTTTGTCTGAGAAAGATTATGAGAAGTTCAAAGAATTTTTGAGAGAAGCAGACAGTAAATACGGCTTTGTGATCCATTGTTATGTTTTGATGAAAAAGGAATATCATCTTATCGGAGAGGCCCCCCGGGCAAACCTGAGTTCCATAATGCATTACATTAACGGGTCCTATACGACCTATTTCAATCAAAAGAAGAACAAAAGCGGCAACCTCTTCCGGGGCAGGTTCAAGGCAGTCCTCATCGATCCTGATAACTATCTTCTGGAACTGAGTAGATACCTCCATCTCGTGCCTGTGCGAGCAAATGTTGTGAAGAGGCCTGAACGGTACCGGTTCAGCAGTTACAAGTCCTACATCTATAAAACCAAGGAAGACTTGGTCCACCGGGACCGCATTCGCCGCATGGCTTCTCCAAAAAAATATAAGAAATTTATCGACGCCGCTCGCGGAGTCGAATTGAAAAACCCCTTCGACGATGTTTTCAAGAGTATGGTTCTTGGGGAGAGACCCTTTATCAGCAAGATCATGAAGAAACTCGATGCCACACCGCTCAAGGGCAGAAAGATTGTTCACCTGCAGCCATCGGTACGTTCTCTATCCCCCGAAAAGATCATGAAGGCTATCTGCAACCATTTTCAGATCGCCGGCGCCTTATTACAGAAAGGGGCTTACCGGAACCTTGCCATATATCTCATAAAAAGATATACGGAAATCCCGAACAAAGAGATCGGAAAACTTTTCGGAGATATCAGCTACTCGGCGGTCCCGAAGGTTTATAGGAGGTTTACCGACAGCCTCGCTAGAGACAAAAAACTCAGGAAGGAAGCGAATAAGATAGAAAGCGCCTTGGAATATGTCAAGGCGTGACCCCTCATGTTCGCCCCACGGTTTTTCGCGAATGATTCATTAAGCAAACCCCAGGTCTGAATCTCTGCCGGAAGAACGAGCGGACCCTCCGGAACGACCGTACCATACGACATCGTGCGCAGTACCAGATATGAAGATATCATACGGGGCAAGGTTATCCTCCATGAACGCCTGGATGGATCCATGGTTATTACCCATAAGCAGAGAAGGGTAAGATTCCATGAGATAGCGCAACGACCTGCACCCATTGAAGAACATACAGCACAAAGACCAAAGAAGAGTTGTGCTTCCACCAAAAACCATCCCTGGCGAACATTTACAATACGGTTCCCGAAGAGAAACAAAGACGAGGAAAAGGGAGCATATGAAATGAGAACATAGAACATTTCTATTTTGGCTTGACACAGGTCTGAATGTCTGTTGACGAGGTTCAATTTTTCCTCTACAATGAAACGACAGATGATTCTGCTTATTTATCCTCCTGTTACAAAGCCATGCGAGCCGCCCTCTGGCATAGCCCAACTTGCCGGGGCGTTTGACACCCACGGGATTGAACACCGGCTGCTCGATGCAAATCTTGAGGGGATTCTTTACCAGGTGAAAAGGCGCTTTGATGCGCGGGATACATGGACGCGCCGAGCGGTCAAGAATGCTTCTTCGCATCTCGACTCGCTGAGAAATCTCAACCTCTACAAGAAATTCGACAGATACAAACGGGCCATCCTTGACGTGAACCGACTTCTCGAGAGATCGGCAGGGCAAGACGATATTCGTATATCTCTCGCAGATTATGAACATCGGCTCCTTTCGCCTGCCAAAATAAATGACCTTTATTTTGCGGCGGAGCACCCTGAAAAAAATCCCTTCTATCCGTACTTTTCACAACGCATTCAGGAAATCATTGAAAAAGAGCGACCCTACTTCATCGGTTTTTCTCTAGCCTATCTCAATCAGGCCCTCTGCACCTTTGCCATGATGGGGTTCGTGAAAAGGCAGTTCCCTGCCATAGAGATCATTCTTGGAGGCAGTCTTCTCACATCGTGGACAAAAACTCCGGCTTGGAAAAATCCCTTTGGCGGGTTGATAGACCATATAGTTTCCGGCCCGGGAGAAGAACCGCTACTCGCTATTCTCGGCAAAAAAGTTCCTCAAAAAGCCCATTACATGCCGGCCTATGCTTTTGAATATGCCGATCAATACCTTGCCCCGGGATTTATCATGCCTTACAGTACCTCGTCGGGCTGTTACTGGAGCAAGTGTACCTTTTGTCCTGAGAGGGCCGAGGGAAACACGTACAGCCAACGGCCAATCAGCACCGTCGCATCGGAGCTTCGCGGCCTCGTGGAAGCGACAAAGCCGATACTCATACATCTTACCGATAATGCCTTAAGCCCTGCGTTGTTGACGTGCCTCGCCGAGAATCCTCCGGGAGCGCCCTGGTATGGTTTTGTGAGGGTGACAGATTCCCTTGACGATCCTGATTTTTGTACTGCCCTCAAACGTTCAGGCTGTGTCATGCTGAAGGTGGGCGTCGAATCAGGAGACCAGAATATCCTCGATGCCATGAACAAAGGAAATGATATCTCCATCACATCACGGGCATTAAAAGCGGTCTCAGAGGCGGGCATTGCTACATATGTCTATCTCCTTTTCGGTACCCCTTCGGAATCTGAAAAAGAAGCGCGAAGGACTCTCGATTTTACAGTAGAGCATAGCTCCTTTATCGATTTCTTGAATGTTGCCATTTTTAATCTCCCCCGTTTAAGCCCCGATTGTCAGGGCCTTCAACAATCCGATTTTTATGAGGGCGACCTTTCACTGTATACGGATTTTATTCATCTACGAGGATGGAACAGGAGGAAGGTGAGGAATTTTGTCGAGAGAGAATTTAAACAACACCCCGCTATTAAGCCCATCGTGTTGAGACAGCCGCCTTTATTCACCTCCAATCATGCCCCGTTTTTTTCCCGGTTCTTTCTCAACGTATCCCGATCAGCGCAATAACCACATTGACGACAATTCTCTATAATGATAGGGTATCCGTGGAACGTATGACATGAGAGAAAAGATTCTGAAGAAGGCCATTGATCACATTCTATCTGTACAGGATGAAAGCGGAGCGTGGTCGCGGTTGAGGGGAGAGTTTCCCTACGAGACAGAGCCTACGAGCTGGGCCGTGAAGGTCCTTTCTATGAACGGGATTGCAGCCGACAAGATTGAAAAGGGGGTGCGCTTTATCCTTCAGGATCAGCAACCGGATGGGAGTTGGAACAAAAATACCGCCCATACAGCCTTTGCGATCATTGCGCTGAGACAAACAGGCGAAGGCGATGAGGCAGTCAGGAAGGCTATATCGTACCTGAGAGAGGCTCAGGAAAAAACCGGCGGGTTCCAGAGGATCGTAAGGGCCGGTGAACCCTGGACGCTTCACACGGCAAGCGTCCTCTTTGCCATGAAGGATGCAGGGTTCGGTCCTGAGGATCCTGCCGTAAAAAAGGCCATTGAGTGGCTTAAGATCTGCCAGAATAGTGATGGCGGCTATGGCATGTCAAAGGGTTCACCTTCCAATGCGCTCGGTACAACCAGATCAGTGAAGGCGTTATGCATGCACGGAATGGCTTCAACGGAGCATCCCGTGAAGCTCGGCATCGAGTGGCTTCTCAGGACGCAAAAAGAATCCGGTGGTTTTTCCATGAAGCCAGCATCGCCGGAGGACCCAGAGATCACGGCCTACGTCTTGACGGCCCTGAACGGCCTCGGTGAATATAAAGAGCATTTGGAGAAGGCCCTGAACTATCTTGAAAAGGCGCAGAATCCCGATGGTTCCTATACGAGCAGCACACCGATCCAGTTTAATAACACGGCAAAGAAGAACACGCAAACAACCTGTTTTTTAGCCTGGGCATTGTCGGAAATGAAATAAAGTATTCTTTTAACCAGAAACTTCGACTATCCGTAAGCGCTCGTCCCGACTCCAAACCAGCAAATTGGCCATACCGTTTCACCACCATTCATTAAATTAATCTGACACGTCAACCGGGAATTACCTTGCTCCCGAGGGTATGGCGAAGCAGAGCGAGGAAAAGGGTGCGAGACACCCGGCAAAATAGAGAGCCCCCGTAGTATGAGCGATGGGGGAACCTTTGCCGGAAAGGGTCGAACATATACTTTTCTCGCTGTGAAGCATCAGACCGAGGGGGTGATGTAATCCCCGTATAGAGCAATATAATGTTTGGCGGCGAAGTGGTATTACGCGTTCTTTGCCGGTTGCAGCCCGTCCAGCGTTTCAAAATAAGCCTCGATCCTCGTTCGCACTTGTGATTCTGCATAGAACCTCTGATCACCCATATCGCTTTCAAAGACGAGCGCGGGGAGGCCTGTCTTTTTCGTCAAGATATCCTTCAGCGTTGGCACCGCGAAAGAGACCGCTTTGCAGCTCCTGTTCATGAACATGATCATGCCGTTCATGGAATATTTCTCAAAGAGCGCGAGCGCCATTGCAGCCCTGTCTTCCATGGTGGAGTTGGAAAACCGTGACACATAGTTCTCCGCCAGGGTGACGAGGGGGTCCTTATCGAGATCGAATTCAAAGCTCCAAGCGTGGACATAGAGAGACGTGAGGATCACAGCGCCATAAGAACCGAGCAGCTTCGCATGGTCGCTGAACTTGAACCAGACCGGGAGGTTCTCCCAGTAAAGTCGATATTTCTCGTTCTGGACCACGCCGATACCCTGATCGACCTTGGCCTGGATCTCATCACACAGGGTCCGGTAATAGTCGACACACTCCTGAGTGCCTCTACGGTAAACAGCGATGGCCATACCGATAAGGGCATCGAAAATACTGATGGGAGACGGCTTATATTGCGCCATATCGAGAAATTTCTTGTAGAGCACGCTTGACGCCGCGGAGTATTCCATTACTTCTTTAAGCCTGTCATAATCGAATTTCTTTCCGGTGACCTTTTCAAGAAAGGCGATGAGTTCTTTCATCTGGATGACGCAGTATT
This sequence comes from uncultured delta proteobacterium, assembly GCA_963754785.1. Classification (GTDB taxonomy): domain Bacteria; phylum Desulfobacterota; class Syntrophorhabdia; order Syntrophorhabdales; family Syntrophorhabdaceae; genus PNOF01. Next base: position 43,843 of record CAVWHH010000039.1, read on the forward strand.
TTACGATCTCTTCCCGTGCCTTACTGTCTATGATGTACTCCGGCGTATCGAAGATAAAAACAGGAAGGTTGCCCCTCCGTGCAAGGACCTGGAACCATTTTGTGAGCGTAAAGCACTGGGCGTTGCATGCGAGGAAGAGGTCCGGTTCGGGAATACCCTTGGTGACAGTTTTCCCTGACTGCCGGTATCCCAGATCTGATCTTGCATACGCGCAGAGGTGGCTTGTATACCCAAGATTCTCTGTGATGGAACATAATTCGGCGCCCTTTTTTGCCGTTAAATTGGCGACGGCGTGGTTTTCAGGATAAACGGGAATGATATCGTGGGCCACAAGGATCTCAACAGGGGATATGGCCGTTGAATAGCCTATGAGCTTTCCTAGTTCATGGGCATGGAAGGCCTCCTCCATGTATTCATCGGTGATCTTTTTTGACATTTGTTTCGATGTGAGTTTTTCGCTCATAGAGAGCCCCCTTTCAGAGATTCGAAGAATGCCTGCAATCTTGTCCTTACGTGCGAAAGAGATGTGGTTTGATATTCCGTATCGAGAACGTGCATCGGGATACCTTCCTGCTTGATCATTTTCTTGAGATCAGGCAGATCATATTCTTGGGATTCGCAGAATTCGATATGAACGTAGATGATCGCCCTGGCTTTTGTGTCGTTGTATAGTTTCTTGATCTCTTCGAAGTTTTTGTAAACATCGTCGTGAATCGGCGAATAGAAGCCTCTTTTGAAATGTCTCTCTGCGAGCGCTTCGATCAGATTGCCGTTTTTCAGCGTCACGTCACCCTGGAGGTAGCGGGAGCCCGTAACAAGGGTATCGCCGACGACGTTAAGTTTGAGTTCATCGAAGGCATCAAATATGTCAGGGGGATCACAAGTGATGCCTACGAGAATAACATCTGTGAAACCCCTGCCTTCCTTTGGTTGGATACTCTCTTTAATGGCCCTGAGGCTCTTGTTGAATTCCGCCTTATCGACCTGTTCTGACAGTTTCAGCATGGCAAAGAACGCTCTATTAGTCAGTGCCCCGGGGAACTTTTTCTTAATGTCATAAATCTCCTTGAGCAATACCTTGTTCTCATTATGAATGGCGATGGAGGCTTTCAACTCCTTATCGCTTATTTTCTTACCCGACCACCGGTTCAACGATGCGATAAGCCTTTCGATCTCTTCCTTCACCCAGTACCTTGCGCTTGGCCTGTCTACTTGCCGCGGCGTGAGGTAGCATTCAACGTATGTATCGGGAAAGTTTATCCTCCAGATATCGGACAAGTGCTGAGTTGTATCGCATACCTGCGGAAGAACAAATCCGTCAAAAAGATCGCCCTCATAACTGAGCGCCAGTTCGAGGTTGCTCCTTGCCAGGGAGCAAGCGTTATCAGGTAAGTGACTGGGGGCCTTTTTCAGTGGTTTTTGTGTCCCCAATATGGCAACAGGTAAAAACCCGAAGGCATAGATGACTTCTTCCGGTACATCGGCGATCGTACTCCCTACGACTTTTTTCCCCGTATCCTTGGCCCATTTTCTGATGGAAGGATAAGGGTCCACGGCACACTCTACGATTTTTTTAAGATCGAGGCTCTCCCACATAAATCCTCCAAATAAGATATGAAAAATGCACCAAATTATATGAAGCTTACTCGCACTTGTCAATGCTTGTCTCGGTATGTGTTCCGAAGGCTTTATTCTTTACGATGTATCCGTTTGTGAAACAACGGCCAGAAATATTCAACTGTGCAAATTTCCTGACAATCTTTTTCCCTGCGTTTTAACCTTTAAAATACCCATTTAACTTTGTTAAACACAGAACGCTATTCAGAATATCATTTCTCTGGGGATCGTGACGATCACAACACCAGTGAGGGCCAAACAGAAGGCATCTAAAGAGAATTTATCGAAAAAGACTGGTTAATAAGGAAGATTTAACATGCAAAAACAGACCAGTCCAACGAACGTCCTGAAAATATTGTTCCTTTGGTTGTAATAGGAATGATTGCGGCACAAATTGTTATGGCAATCCTCCACTTACGTACCCCCGTTTCCTGTCCTAATAAACCAGACCACCCACAGTGGATGAAAAATCCCAAGTGCAGGCATTGGACAGAACGCTCACCGGGCTCCCGATGAGGAGAGGACGCTCGGAACAATGACTCATGGCTATAAGCGAAACGGCACCACGTGTCTTTTTACAGCCCTTAATGTCCTGAAAGGGAAAGTCATTCGGGTCCTGCTATCTTAGGCACAAAAACACCGAGTTCCTGAAGCTTCTCCGCACAGATTAACCGTGAAATATCCAAGGGTCTCAATATCCATATGATCCTCGACAACCGAAGGACCCACAATCACTCCAATGTAGAAGGTATGGCTTGGAAAACACCTCCCTTTTATGCCCCGCTTCACACCGACGAGTTCTTCCTGGCTGAATTCAGTGGAACGCTGGTTCGGGGAGATCACACGCAAACGCATTCGCAGGGGGGTCTTCAAAAGCTCACAGGAGCTTGTGGCTGCCATGGAAGAATACATTCGCTATAACAATGAAGACTTAAACCCTTCGTTTGCACGAGGAAGGTTGAGCAGGCACTTGAAAGGGTGAATTGTCGTAAAGGCGTTATTGAGACATCACTGTAGTGATCCTATTTTGGTTGGTAGATTAAATTTCTGGTTTGTTGTTGGAAGTGGACACGTTGGGTTGTCGAGATCGACAAACAATCTTTGGAAGACGCAAAAGAGGGGCTTGTTGAATAAAACATTTGTGGTCGATAAAGGCGAGATTCATAGGATGTTTTCGGTTCTTTAGACTGTCCTGCTTATGTTTAAGTTCTAGGTCTGCCCAAGCGGGACGCTCGTCCATGCCCTCCCCCGAATCGTTGGCGGAGAGGCGTAGCGGTCATTCCTCGAAGCTTCGCTGCAAGCGGGTGTGGTCTCCCCGGGATATTGCGTCTATTCTGTTTCTTTGGTGACCCAGTCCATGTATTCGGGGAGTCCTCTTTCTATACTGGTTGCTATGATTTCCGGTATCTCGTAGGGATGGAGGCGCTTGAACTCCGCTTCAATTGCAGAGTAGAGCGATTCCCTGCTTTTCATCAGAAGAAGCCACTCATTGGTATCTTCCACCTTTCCCTTCCATCGGTAAATACTCTGAATAGGCCCTACGATCTGCGCGCAGGCGATGAGCCTTTTTTCAATAAGTTCTCTGCCTATTTTTTCGATGATCTTCCTGTCGCTTGCTGTGGTTACGATCTGAATGACCTTTTCCATGTCTCTCGCCTCCGAAAATGTTGCCGTTACCACCCGCCCTCCCAACCCTTCACATTTTGTGCGTGTAACGCCTTTTCTTTGGAGACAGATTAACATATTTAACTTGAAATTATAGAGGATTTCGTATATTTTTCTATATACTGGGATTTGTGTCGCTCCCTCCACCGGCAAAACCCGCCAGGCGGGAATTCCCCTCAGTGCTCGCTCTGTTTGCTTATGGATACGGACGAGCGACCTGAAGCCGGCAGAGGACCACGTCTTGGGGTGTGGACGAATGCGCCTATGTTAACGCGACGCGTATATTTGCATTACTATGGGCAAGCCCGTGGGAATCTATGCTACAATTGGGATAAAGAATTGGGATAAAGAGGTCCGTGTGTTTCAGGTGAGAGATGGAGATACAATAATACTGGCGAGTGAATCTGTAAGGAGAGTCGATATCCTGAGAACCCTCGGAATGCCCTTCTCAATCATTCCGCCGGACATTGATGAAAGCAAAAAAGAGGAAGAGCTTCCCAAGGAATATGTTCTGAGAATATCCTATGATAAGGCGTGTAAAGTGGGGAATCATTTCCCGGACAAATGGGTCATCGGGGCCGACACGGTTGTTGTCTATAAGAACAAAATATTGGGGAAACCGAGGAACGAGAAGGACGCCTTTGCGATGCTCAAAACGTTGAGCGGGAAATGGCATAGAGTCATTACCGGTTTCTGCGTCCTCAATATGTCACGAAAAGTTGCCTATCGGGACGCGGTAGAAACAAAAGTTTTTATGAGAAACATGCAGGACCATGAGATTATGAGATATATCGGAACTTCCGAACCTCTTGATAAAGCCGGTTCCTACGCGGTCCAGGGAAGGGCGGGATATATGGTGAAGGAGATAAAAGGTTCCTACAGCAACGTCATAGGGCTTCCCATTTGCGAGGTTGCTGAAGCCCTCTTATCGCTGGGCGTTCTCTTGTGAGAGGTATTGCAGATTCGATCAGGGTTGTACGGGACCGGATAGAGAAAGCCTGCAGTAAGGTGGGGAGGAGTTCCGGCCAAGTTATATTAATAGCGGTAACGAAGACTGTTGCCACGGATGGTATTAAAGAGGCTATCCGATATGGACTCAAGGATTTTGGCGAAAACTACGTCCAGGAGGCAAAAGAGAAGATCGGCCATATAAGTCGCGACGGGATAAACTGGCATATGATAGGACATGTCCAGGGCAATAAGGCGAAATACATACCGGGATTGTTTGATTATGTTCACTCTATTGACAGGTGGGAATTGCTTGCGGGTCTCGATAAGTATGGCAAACCGATCAAGGCCCTCTTTGAATTGAATCTGGCGCAGGAAGCGACCAAACACGGCACGAATGAGGATGGGCTCAGGCGAATGCTCGAAACTGTTCCTTCTTTGAAACATATAAAGCCTGTGGGATTGATGACGATGGCGCCTTATACGGATGATCCGGAAAAGATGAGAGGTCTCTTCAGTACTTTGCGGAAGACGCTCGAAAAGATGAACAGGGAGTTCGCGCTCACTATGAAGGAGCTTTCTATGGGTATGTCTTCAGATTTCGAGGTGGCTATAGAGGAGGGCGCAACGATGGTCCGGATAGGCACGGCAATATTTGGAGAGAGAACATGAAACCCTGGGGCGGAAGGTTCAAAGGAAAAACGAATCCACTTTTAGAAAGGTTCAGCGCGTCCATAGATTTTGATCGGGCGCTCTACAAACAGGATATCGAGGGGAGCAAGGCCCACGCGCAGATGCTTGAGAAGATCGGCATCGTTAGCAGGAAAGAGAAAAACAAAATTGTGATGGCCCTTGATGAAATAAAAAAAGAGATCGAGGCAGGGATATTTACATTCAGTCACGCCCTGGAGGATATCCATATGCACATTGAGACACGCCTCATCGAAAAAATTGGCGATGCCGGGAAGAAGCTTCATACGGGAAGGAGCAGGAATGATCAGGTTTCTCTGGACATGAGACTCTTTCTGAAAGAAGAGCTTGAAAATATTGACGCGTTGCTTGTCGAACTGCTCAGGAGCCTCGTGCAAAAAGCCGCGAAAGAGAACAGAGCCATCATGCCGGGGTACACCCATATGCAGAGAGCCCAGGCAGTTCCCTTTTCTCATTACCTCATGGCCTATTACTATATGTTCAAGAGAGACAGGACACGTCTCTATGAAGCGCGCAATCGTAATGATGTACTGCCCCTCGGAAGCGGTGCTATCGCGGGCTCAACGATACCCCTCGATCGGGAATTCGTGAGGGAGAAACTCGGGTTTGGAGGGGTTTCTGAAAATAGTATGGATACCGTTGCCGACAGGGACTTTGTTCTCGACGCCCTCTATACCGCGGCAATTATAATGCTCCACCTGAGCAGGTTTTCTGAAGACCTGATTCTCTTCGCGACGGAAGAGTTTTCTTTTGTAGCTCTGCCTGATGAACTCTGCACCGGCTCAAGCCTCATGCCGCACAAGAAGAACCCTGACGCCCTCGAGCTGATTCGGGGTAAGACATCGCGCGTTATGGGCGATCTCTTCAGTGTGTTCTCACTCCTCAAGGGGCTGCCGCTGACGTACAACAGAGACCTTCAGGAGGACAAGGAGCCGCTCTTCCATGCGGTAAACACGGTCAGAGACGCGCTCTCGATCATGACATTGTGCATCAAGGGTATGACGCTCATGAAGGAACGGATGAGAAGAGCCGTCAGGGCGAGTTTTATGGCGGCTGTTGAGATGGCCGAATATCTCACGACGAAAGGGATGCCCTTTCGTGAGGCCCACGCCATTGTCGGAAGGATTGTCCGGGAATGCGATACAAAAGGAAAACTGCTCTGTGAATTGTCCATAAAGGAGTTAAAGAAGCATTCACCGGTCTTTAATGCCGATGTTTTTTCCTATATAGATTTGAACAATGTTTTGAATAAAAGAGAAACCAAAGGGGCCGCCTCCTTTAAAGAGGTGGCAAGGCAGATCAATGAAGAAAAACTCTACCTTAATCTTTAGTATTGTTCTTCTGTTTTTCGTTTCCGCCTGCGGAAAGGTAGGAGACCCGAGACCGCAGGTACTCCCTCTGGCAAACCGGATCAATGATCTTTCCGGAGAGGTAAAAGACGGAGTACTCTTCCTTTCTTTCACCCTGCCTCAGAAAAACAGAGACGGTACTGAAATGAAAGACCTTGGGGGATTCAAGGTCCTTAAAGCCTGCGGGACCTGCATGGGAACGTTCGAGCCTTTCAGAGACATCTCTTTCGAAGAACAGAAAGGATACACCATTGCCCGTGGACGCCTCTATTTTTACGACGACGATGTGATGAACGGCTTTGAATACGCTTACCGGGTTTATCCTTACACAAAAGGGGGCACTCGCGGGGACTCCTCTAATACCATTACCGTAAAGTGGCAGAAGCCGCCGGAAGCCCCGAAAAACGTTACTGCTTCGGTAAGCGATGCCAGAGTTGAATTGATCTGGCCAAGGGAAGAAGGCTACCTATACAATGTCTATCGATATGACGGAGATGTGTATCCGCTTTTCCCTCTCAATCCGGCCCCCTTTGCAGCGGGTCTCTTTGCGGATTCAGGGGTGACAAATGGGAAGAAATATGTCTATGAAGTACGGAAGGTGATAGAAATTGGCGGACTCTTGAGGGAAGGCGAAGGCGTGAAGGTTGAGGCAACACCCATCGATAGGACCGCCCCGGCCGCACCGACCATGGTGAATGCTCTGAAGAAAGGCAATATGATTTCCATCACCTGGGCAGACAACACGGAAAAGGACCTTGCAGGGTACAATGTCTACAGAATAAGCGGAGGAGGAAATAAATTAAAATTGACTAAAGACCTCATCAAAGAAAATTCTTATCTTGATCAAAAGAGTTCGGATGAGCGCTATGTTTCTTACTATGTTACAGCCGTCGACATAGCCGGCAATGAAAGCGGGCCCTCACGGGAGTCTATCGTCATATTGAAAGAGTAAAACCATGAACTATTTTGAATACCGAGACAGTGAGCTATACTGCGAAGACGTTCCGATCAGTGAGATCGTAAGGGCCGTCGGAACACCTCTCTATATCTACAGCTACAAAACCTTTGAAAGACACTTCCGGGTTTTCGACGACGCCTTTCAGGGCGTCCCCCATCTTGTCTGCTACTCCTGTAAGGCCAATGCAAGCGGCGCGCTTTTAAAGACCGTGGCTCGTCTCGGCGGCGGGACTGATATCGTATCCGGTGGAGAACTTTATAAAGCGCTCCGGGCCGGTATTTCCCATAACAAAATCGTTTTTTCCGGTGTCGGCAAAACCGAAGAGGAACTGCGGACCGCCATAAAAACGGATATTCTCATGATGAATATAGAATCGGAAGGAGAGCTCAATCTCCTGAAAAAGCTCTCACGACGCATGAAGAAGAGCGTGTCCGTCTCTATTAGGGTTAATCCCGAAATAGACCCGAAGACCCATCCCTACATCACGACGGGCCTCAGGAAGAACAAATTCGGCGTGCTCTGGAGCGAAGCGCGAAGGCTCTATGAGGAAATCGCGCAGGAACAATATCTCTCCCCCGTGGGCATATCATCCCATATCGGTTCCCAGATATTGGAGTTGACCCCCTTTATGGAAGCCGTAAGGTCGATGAAATCCATGGCCCGGGAACTCCAGGAGAATGGCATAGCGCTTTCTATGATTGATATAGGAGGCGGCCTTGGGATCACTTACAAGGACGAGCTGCCGCCGGATCCGGTAGAGTACGCGAAGGTCATCGAAGAAGAGATGAAGGGCATGGGACTCAGGCTCATTTTAGAACCCGGACGGGTGCTTGTCGGGAATAGTGGAATATTTGTCACCAGGGTCCTCTATATGAAAAGGTCGCCTGAAAAAATATTCTATATTGTTGATGGGGCCATGAATGATCTTGTGAGACCATCACTCTATAACGCGTACCATGAGATTAAATCTGTCAGGGAAAAAGAGGGCGGCACCATACAAGTAGACCTCGTAGGCCCGATCTGCGAATCCGGTGATTTTTTTGCGAAAGACAGGGGAATGCCTGAGCTGAATCAAGACGATCTCCTTGCGATTTTCGGCGCCGGTGCCTATGGTTATTCCATGTCATCAAATTACAACGCACGAAGGAGAGCGGCAGAGGTGCTTGTAAAGGAGAAAGAATTCTTTGTTGTACGAAAGCGAGAAACTCTTAAGGATCTCGTAAAAGGAGAATCCACCCCACAATTTTTGGAGGTATAACGAACGTGATAGAATTAGAATTTTACAAGATGAGCGCCAGCGGCAACGATTTCATCGTCATTGATAATCGAAGCGGCAAGGTGAACGAAAGATTTCACGATATCAGTGAATTTGTAAAAAAGGTATGCAGGGTACACCATTCTGTGGGAGCTGACGGCGTCATCCTCATCGAGAATTCAAAGGAGCAGGATTTTTGCTGGAGATTTTTCAATGCCGACGGTTCTGAAGCCGAGATGTGCGGAAACGGTGGCAGGTGCGCCGCGCGCTTTGCCTATATGAACGGCATCGCGAAGCAAAAGATGGCCTTTGAAACGATCGCGGGCACTATTAAAGCCGAAGTACATGGAGGAGGGAAGGTCAAACTGCAGCTCACGAAGCCGACGGACCTGAAGCTTGACTACCCTGTCGGTCTTGACGATAAAGAACTCTTTGTGAGCAGCGTAAATACGGGAGTTCCACATGCAGTGCTTCTCGTAACGGATATCGATTATGTTCCTGTGGAAGAACTGGGAAGAATGATTCGGTATCATAAGATCTTCGGCGAAAAAGGGACCAATGTAAATTTTGTGGAAGCAAGGGACAAAAAAAATGTGAAGGTGCGGACCTATGAGAGAGGCGTTGAGGGAGAGACCCTGGCCTGCGGTACCGGCGCAGTCGCATCGGCTGTGATTCTCGCGGAAAAAGGACTAGTGAAAAGCCCTGTCAATATCCACACGCGGGGAGGAGAAGTCCTGAAGATATACATCGATGGTGACGTGAATGGTGACGTGTATCTCGAAGGTGATGCGAAGATCATTTACGTGGGAAATATGCACGAAGAGGCACTGTTATAAAAAGGAGATATAAGGAGACATTATGGATTTGAAAGGTATTTTTACAGCCTTGGTTACGCCTTTTAAAGATGGCAGTCTCGACGAGAAGGCATTGAAGAACCTCATAGAGTTTCAACTTAAAGGTGGAATAAACGGGGTAGTGCCCTGCGGCAGCACCGGTGAAGCCCCGACGCTTTCCTTCGAAGAACACGAGAGGGTTGTAGAGCTTGCAATAAAATACGTAAAAGGCAGAGTACCGGTTATCGCGGGGACAGGTTCGAACAGCACCCAGGAGGCCATTGAACTTACAGAAGGCGCGAAAAAACTCGGGGTCGACTTTTGCCTCCTCACAACACCCTATTATAATAAACCTACACAAGAGGGGCTCTACCAGCATTTCAAGACAATCGCGGAGACGGTCGATATTCCCTTGATCCTGTATAACATACCCGGTCGAACAGGTATTAACATGACACCGGAGACGATCTTCAGACTTTCCAAAGTCAAGAATATTGTTGGGATTAAGGAAGCGGCCGAATCGCTTACCCAGGCCTCCGATATATACAGACTAACCAAAGGAAAGTTTACGATACTTTCGGGAGACGATAATATCTTTCTCCCCATGATGAGTGTCGGCGCCGTCGGCGTCATATCTGTCCTTTCCAACATCATGCCGAAAGAGATGCAGTCTCTTTACAGGACATTTATGATTGAAAAGAATATAAAAAAGGCAATGGATATCCATACACGCCTCATACCTCTGTTCCACGGTATGTTTATCGAAACCAATCCTATTCCCATAAAAGAGGCAATGGCATACATGGGCATGATCAAGAAAGAATTTCGCCTACCCTTATGCCCTTTATCAGATGCGAACAGTAAATTTCTCAAAGGATTGCTGGGTGAGTATGGCCTTCTGAAGAAGTAGCGCCGGGAGAGCGGGACTAAACTATGATAAAATTAATTGTAACCGGAGCATGCGGAAAGATGGGCGCCGCAATCATTAAATGCGCGCTAGAAGATAAGGGCTTGGCAATCGTTGGTTTGGTGGAGACAAAAAACCATCCCAACGTCGGAAGGCCTGCGGATATGACGGCCAACAAATCCGACAAACCCCTGCTTGTCGACGACAGCCTGAATAAGGTCATTGATAAGGGCGATGTTGTTATTGATTTCACCGAGGCCAAAGCATCCATCGAGCATTTCAGGATTGCCAAGAAACACGGAAAAGCACAAATCATTGGTACGACCGGTTTCAGCCAAGAAGCACTCGCGGAGATAAGGAGCGCCAAAGACGCGAAAGTGGTCATCTCTCCCAATATGAGTATCGGCATGAACGTCCTCTTTGATGTTTGCAATAAAGTCGCGGGGACCCTCAAAGAAGGCTACGACGTTGAAATCATAGAGATGCATCACCGCTGGAAAAAAGACGCGCCGAGCGGCTCAGCGCTTCGTATAAAGGACTCCATCGAAGCGGCAAAACCGGACCGGAAATGGATTGAAGTCTTCTGCAGAGAAGGCATTACCGGGGAACGTAGAAATGAAGAGATCGGCATTATGACGCTACGCGGCGGCGATGTTGTCGGCGAGCATACGGTCTATTTCGCGGGCATGGGCGAGCGTCTTGAATTTACGCACCAGGCATTTTCACGGGATAATTTTGCGAGAGGGGCATTGCTTGCTGCCAAGTGGCTGGTACGCCAACCCTCCGGGGTATATTCGATGAGAGATGTCCTGGAGCTATAGCCTTCTGCCAATCCGGCTGTCCTCATATAGCCACGTTGCCCATCGGCCCGTGACGTTTCGAGGTATTGGTTAGTACGCCTGCCTATCACGGTCTTTCCTCGAGAACGATTGCCTCTACATATTTGTTCCGGATAGTTCTCTCTATCTGTTTTTTTGCGAATGGTTTCGAAACTGCTTGGCACGGATAATGCGTATATAACGGTGTTTTCTTCTTAATAATATGCCCCGCTCTTCTGGCTAATATTTGAGCTGGAATAGGGCCACTTTTTTACCCATTTTACCGCCCTTTTGTGATGGCGTAAAGCATTGACAGTATGCCATTTGGGGCTATTTTCGGCCCTAAAAAATCGTATTAGGCCTTTAGTAAAAATTGAAAAGCTTGCATTAGGAACTGCATTTTTCTGCATGTATCCCCTCGTTTGAAGGGTAGTTTTTCAAGATCCTTCCCCTACCCCTTTTTCAAGATTTCTTTCCCACTTTGGTGATAAGTTTTTCAAACTAATTCCCCCACCGGAAAGTATGCCTTTCCAAAAAATGGGCCATGCTACCTTCCAGCAAATATCTGATGCGGAGGCACATACGGCACGAAAGGAGTGCACGGTGGTTGATATTATTGATCTGTTGAGAAGATGCCAGAGAGATGACGGCTTAAGGTCTCTTGCCCGGACAACGCGCATGGACCGCAAGACCGTGAGCAAGTATGTCCGTCTTGCCTTTAAGAAAGAATTGAACGTAGACTGTGATGTGGAAAGGATCGCCACTGAGGTTCTCTTCGAGCTCTCTGTTCGGCTCCCCGGTCCTGTCCCTTCGAAGGGACAGGTGTTCTTTTAAAATAACAAGGACTCGGTTGGCTTAATCAACGTATCATGGCTCCAAGAGGCAGGGGACAGACTGAAACAAGGGTTCGGACGACCCGGGAAGCATTAAGCCAGCTGCCTTCTTTGGGGCACATCTTACCTGCTCACAGGATATTTATGCAGGAATTAATAAGGGGAGGAAGGCTTCTATTCCTCAAAGTTGTCCACCTACTTCTCATTCTTCAGGCTTGTAGTTCATAATCAAGAGTACCGTTACCCTTTCCTTGGCGTATTTATGGACCTGCCCCCTGCCGGCGCGCGGGTTGTTGCCCTCCGGTTAAGCCCCAAGGACGATGGGCCTTACCTTCGCGAGAAACATTTCAATGCCTAGGGCCAGAAATAGCTTGCAAATAAGAGGCAGCCATAATATTTTAATTTCATAAATTTCAATAGGAAAAGATCATGAAGATATGTGCAAAGGACAAATGCGAACTACAGGCTTTGGTTGATCTATCAATTTATGGGAAGACGTCCGCGCCGGTGCTTTTTTCCGACATTGCAAAGCGACAGGATATCTCGGAAGAATATCTCGAACAGATTGCCAATCGACCCCACACATCAGGTCTTGTGAAAACTATCCGAAGAAAAAAAGGGGGCTATCTACTCAACAAACCGGAAAGCGAAACGAAGCTTAGTGAGATTATCGAGATACTCGAAGGCCCCACTCATGTTGTCGATTGTGTCATAAAACTGTGCCTCTGCGAGAAATCGTCTCTCTGTTTGGCGAGGGATGTCTGGACGATCCCAAGGAACAAGACCACCAAGACCTTTTTTCAATACATCCTTGAAGATCTTGTGAATGCGCAGAACGATAAAACAGGCGCGGAAGCGCTCATGTACTATATTTGAGAGTATGGGAGATCCTATGCGCGTAAATTTGCCATTCCTTCTTCTGATACTTATAATTATAAGTACAGGAATTTGTCGCATGCCCGTACTACATGAACCGGTTCTCAATGGGCATTAAGAAATACTCGTAAGGAGAGAACAATGTGGGACTATACCGATAAAGTAAAAGAACATTTTATGAACCCCCGTAATGTGGGGGAGATCGAGAATCCCGATGGCGTGGCTGAAGTGGGATCTATCGCCTGCGGAGATGCCTTAAAGCTCACCTTCAAATTGGACGAAAACAAAAAGATAGTCGATGCCAAATTCAAGACCTTCGGCTGCGCGAGCGCCATTGCATCGGCTTCGGCGATGACCGAAATGATCAAAGGCATGACCATAGAAGAAGCCATGAAGATCACGAACCAGGACATTGCCGACTATCTTGGTGGCCTCCCTCCGGAAAAAATGCACTGTTCCGTATTGGGACAGGAGGCCCTGGAAAAAGCCATTGAACATTACAAAGGCGCTGAATCACCGAAAAAAGAAGGAGAGATTGTCTGTGAATGCTTTGGCGTCACGGACAAGGAGATAGAACGGGCGGTCAGAGAGAACCACCTGACAACCATTGATGAAGTAACGAACTATACAAAGGCAGGCGGAGGCTGCAAAAAGTGTCATGAAAAGATCCAGGGACTCATCGATACAATTTACGCTCAACCAAAGCACGAAACCAATCAGGCGGCAAAACCGGGACTTACGAACCTTCAGAAAATACGGATGATCGAAGAAACCATAGACAGAGAGATACGGCCATCCCTAAAACACGATGGGGGTGATATCGATCTCGTCGATATTGTAGGCAATAGGGTACTTGTTGCCACGCGCGGCGCCTGTGCCGTATGCCAGGCTTCGCAATTGACCCTCAAGGGTTTTGTCCAGACCAAGCTCCGAGAACTTGTTTCTCCAGAACTCGTTGTCGAGGAGGTGTCGCAATGAAAACAATATATCTTGATAACAACGCCACCACGAAGGTAGCTCCGGAAGTCCTCTCCGAGATGACGCCTTATTTTTCAGAGTTGTACGGTAATCCGTCGAGTATGCACAGTTTTGGAGGACAGGTGGCAAAGAAGCTCGCCGAAGCGCGGGCCAAGGTGGCGGCCCTTATCGGCGCTGATGTTGACGAGATCATCTTCACGAGCTGCGGCACGGAGAGCGACAACACGGCGATCCATTCCGCTCTTGCCGTCAATCCGGACAGACGGCATATCATCACGAGCCGTGTAGAGCACCCTGCGGTGAAAGTCCTCTGCGAACATCTTGCAGAGAAGAACTACCGGGTGACAACCCTCGAAGTCGACAGCGATGGCAATCTCGATATGGACCAATATAAAAAGAGCCTCTCTGCGGATACGGCCGTGGTAAGTCTCATGTGGGCCAATAACGAAACAGGCGTTATCTTCCCCGTTGGAGAAGCGGCACAGCTCGCTCATGAACGGGGCATACTTTTTCATACCGACGCTGTACAGGCTGTGGGCAAAGTACCCATCGATATGAAGACAAACAGTATTGATATGCTCTCATTGTCAGGTCACAAACTCCATGCTCCGAAGGGTATCGGTGTGCTCTACCTTCGGAAAGGGACCAAATTTTCTTCTTTCCTTATCGGCGGGCATCAGGAAAAAGGACGCAGGGGCGGTACGGAGAACACGCCGAGTATTGTAGGTGTCGGCAAGGCCTGTGAACTGGCTGCTCAGAATATGGACCAAGAAAACACGCGAGTGAGACAGCTTCGGGACAAACTTGAAAGTGAGCTGTTGAAGCGCATTTCAAATAGCAAAGTGAATGGGGGAGGGGCGTTACGCCTGCCGAACACAACGAATATCAGTTTCGAGTTTATCGAAGGCGAGAGCATTCTTCTGCTCATGGATGGTCACGATATCTGCGCGTCTTCCGGTTCGGCCTGTACGTCGGGATCACTTCAGCCTTCTCATGTTCTGCGCGCTATGGGCGTCCCGTATACGATGGCTCACGGATCGGTAAGGTTTAGTCTCAGCATTTACAATACGGATGAAGAAATCGACTTCATCATTGAAAAACTGCCACCCATTATTGCACGACTTCGGTCCATGTCGCCCTATTGGAACGTGGAAAGCAATGTATGTGCTACCGCATCGTGAAAGCAGGGAAGGGCAAATGGTCATTAGTGAATAGCGGTCAATCGTAAGACAGAAATCAAGAACTGAAACTACGAATTGTCGGTGTGAGAGGAAAGAAAATGAATGAACAGGAATTTTCAAAAAAGACCATAGAAATATTGCGTGAAATCAGGAAGAAGCAGCCGCTGATTCATCATATAACCAACTTCGTTGTCATGAACAGCACCGCCAATGTGACTCTCGCCATCGGAGCTTCTCCTATCATGGCCCACGCACACGAGGAGATGGAGACCGTGGCCAGGTTCGCGGGGGCTCTGAATCTTAATATCGGCACGTTGACGCAGGATTGGATTCAGTCGATGCTGCTCGCAGGTAAGGCCGCGGGAAGGCGGGGCATACCTATCGTGCTTGACCCCGTCGGTTCCGGGGCCACGTCTTTCCGTACAGACGCTGCCAAACGGATACTCGTGGAAGTTCCTGTAACGGTCATCCGGGGTAACGCATCGGAGGTAATGTCACTCTTCAGCGACGAGATCAGGATTCGGGGAGTCGATTCTATTGAAACTTTAGATGCTGTGCGTGACGGGGCCCACCGTCTGGCACGAGAATTAAAGAAGGTTATCGTTGTAACCGGCGCGGTCGATTTTATCACCGATGGTGAAAAAGCCATAGAAGTTTACAACGGTCATCCCATGTTCGCGCGCGTGACCGGCTCAGGGTGCGCGGCAACGACAGCGATTTCCTGTTTCTGTGCTGTCGAAGCAGACGCCCTCACAGCAGCAGCCTGCGCCCTCGGCTATTACGGGCTTGCCGGTGAAGAGGCAGCCCACGCGTCACAGGGGCCAGGGAGTTTCCAGGTAGCCCTCTATGACGCACTTTGCAACCTGTCTGATGAGACAATGACCGAGAAACTGAAGATAAAATCGGTCGGGAAATAAAGAGCAGTAAAGAGCAGTATGGGAAAACCAACCCTCAATGATTACCGCTTATACTTGGTAACGGATTCGCGTTTGCATAAGGGATACTCGGTACTAGAGCAGGTGAAACTCGCGCTTCAGGGTGGAATACGAATTATTCAATTGCGAGAAAAGGAACTGCCTGAAACAAATTTTATCAAAAAGGCTTCGGAAGCCTTAAAGCTGACCCGCGCCCACAACGCGTTTCTGATTATCAACGACTCGGTGGAGGTTGTACGATCGGTCGGAGCCGATGGGCTCCACCTCGGTCAGGAAGACATGTCCCTTAGGCAAGCTCGTAAAATATTAGGCCATGATATTATCATCGGGGTCTCCGTCAAGACAGCCGAAGAGGCCATAGAAGCCGAGCACAATGGGGCTGATTATGTGGCGGTCAACGGTGTTTTTTCCACCGCAACGAAAGAGGACCTGGGATATCTTCCGGGACTTGAGGGTGTGGCGAAGATCCGGCAATGCACAGGCCTGCCTGTTGTCGGGATTGGAGGGATCACCCTTCAGAATTGTCGCAATGTGATTGAAGCAGGCGCACACGGCATAGCCGTTGTAACCGCCATTACCATGTCGGACGATATCCCGCGCACATGCCGGTCTTTTCTTGAACTCATTGGAGCCTGCCGACCTTGATGATTCATCGATTTGACGCGCTGCAGCAAACGATTGACAATATAATGAAGAGATATGGTGAGGGAGTGTTGTTATGCGTGTAAGCAAAAAAGAGATCAAGGATAAGAACATCATAATCGGGCTCTTATCAGAGGCCCACGTGGGAAGACTCGGCACGAGCGGAAAAGACGGGTATCCTATGATAAAACCCCTCAATTTTCTTTACGACGGAGAGAAGATTTACGTACACTGCGCAAAAGAGGGTGAAAAAATAGACGATATCAAAAGAGATAATCGGGTTTGTTTCGAGGTAGACATTCCTATCGTGTATGTGAAGGCCAGGGAGACTCCTTGCAAAGCATCATACCTGTTTCGCAGTGTCATAGTAAAGGGAAGGGCGCAGATCCTCGAAGAAAAGGTTGAGAAGGTATGGGCGCTGAGTGGCCTCATGGAAAAGTATCAGCCCGAAGGCGGCTACGGTGAATTCCTCGAAGAAAAGCTCGATTTGACGGCGGTAATCAGGATAAACGTCGAAGAGATAACAGGCAAAGAGGACGTTGGCGTCTGAATGGCGATCAACCTCTGCATCCGCCTTCGTAATGGTCGGTGAGGTCTTTGATCGTCGGGTGCTTGCCACAGAGAGGACATGCCGGGTTTATGGGTACGGTAAGAGTCCTAAATCAGCCTCCATACAGTCGTAGATAAGAAAGCGACCCATGAGGAATTTGCCTTTTTTCATGATCAGTTTGAGGACTTCGACGGTCTGAGCCAGGCCGAGCGGTGCGGGTACGCCACCGAGCGCTTGGACTTTATTCGGGACGGCGAGGTGCCCAACGGCGGTATCTCAGGGATCATGCAGTGCAGACATGGCCCGCCTTCTTTCTGAAAGAAGACGTTTGCCTGTCCTTCGAACCCGACAGTCCCTCCGAAGACAAATGGTTTTCCGCAAAGAATGCGGCATCGTTGAGAAGAAACCTGGTTGCGAAATTATCCGGTCCATCGACAACGATATTATATGGGGCAATGATTTTGTGGGGTTTATCGGTAGTGAACCCTTCTTGATGGGCGATGACGGAAACATCCGGATCTATGCCACGAACCACCTCTTTGGCGGATCCTATTTTTGGTTGCCTTAAATCCCCGGTGTGTCGTGCCATATCTGCCTGTGCAGGTTGAACAGGTCAACTATGTCCAAATCCACGATTCCCAGAGTCCCTACCCCTGCCGCACTAATCTAAAGAACGATGGGGTAGCCAATGCTGCCCACGCCCACAGGGAGCTCCCTGAACCGCAATAATTTGACTCGACTCTCTGCACCGATTTCCGGCATCGATAGTTGTTGTCTGCTATAGTGTCTGATCTGATCGGTTGTTGTGGAGCCTCTCGTTTGTGTAACTATAGCCCGCTTCAACCCGGGCCGACCATACTGCTGCGAAGAAGGGAGTCTGTAAGAAGACCGGTGGATGTTTCTCTTCGTTTTTCTGGACGAAGATAAGTACGACAGGTATATGTGGTTGTCAAGCCTGAAGAAAATAAGAAAGCAGGCGCTAGAAAAGGAGCGGCTATGCCATCAGCATGCGTTCCCTCAAAGAAGAAGTTCCTCTAAAGTCAAAAATTTGAGGTAGCTTCTGCCGCCATTACAGGTTATAGCAGGGGCTTGCATCCTCCCCCTTTACAAGTCAGGTTTCCAGGCTTAGGTTGTTAAGAGTGCATAGCGTGAATCAACAAGGCGGGTCGTATTCATTGACACCCAATGATAAGAGTGAATGCATGGGATAAGGAGGAAGATGCTATGAAGAAAATTTCTTTTAAGAAAGTCGGAATATTCCTCTTTAGTTTCTTGTTTGTGCTAATGCCGCCAGTGCTTCACGCCCAATCAGGACCGCCGCCGGTAGGAGCACAAATGGTTCGCGAAGGGGATTTCGCTGTGAGACTGGAATCTGCGCTCGGCATAGGAACGAGCGAAGATGAGGTGGAGGCTGAGACGCAGCTTGGACAGGTTGGTATAGCCCCGCGCAACGGATGGATTGCGGATTATCCTGTTACGCCCGATATTATCGGCGAGTTGCAAAAGACGGTGAGTGATACGGCTGTCGCTAGAAGATTGTCAATAAATAAAGATGAGGCTTTGAAAAGATTTAACGATATCAATGCCCAACTGGGTTTATCGATTGCTCCTTATACCGGTAGCGGCCAGCCTCAAACTGCGGAGGTCGAGAATTATCCTGATCCCACAGTAATCAACAATTATTATTACGATGAAGGGCCGCCGGTTGTTACAATATTATATAGTATTCAAGTTCATACTTAATAATGTCCCTATAGCTACGCGCATTGTTGCCCAGAATCAGGTTTAACTGAATACTTATTGAACCTATTCCGATTCATACGAAATGGTCTTATCTCGACATGAAGAAGAGGCATCCCCTAAAATACGCTCAAATCCAGATCATGAAGGAAAAAGTAAGTAAATAAAAGAGCGTGATTGGGAAACTGCTTCCGCTATTTTTTATCGATTTTATGGTAAGTGATATTATCGAAACCTTATTTTTAAGCATGTTAGTTTTGAAAGATAGATAAAATATAGCATCAATTTCAGAAAAAGCGGTACAGCTATCGTTGCCACGAAAAAAACGTGTGTTTTAAAGCTATCTTAACTTGGCGGAGGCAGGAATCTTATGTCCGCCCCAAAGACACGTCGTTTTGACAGGCTTCCTTTGCAGGCATAGATTTCCCTCATCTACCACTTTCAATCTTTTTTCGCTGTGTATATCGCGGTTTTCAAGAAATAAATCGGTTTTCTGAAATCGTGCTGCGTTATACTTTAATGCCGGTCTATTTATGACGTCTCTATCGTACCTTTATCGTGTCGAACAGCAAAACGTAGACCTCGATTCGTGCAACAAACATTATAGATTAAGGCTAAAGGCAATTTTTGCTTGACTTTTCTACCCATTCATTGGTATAATTATACCAATGAATGGGGTGTTTATATGTCGCTTGTCTATGTGAAGAACAAGAACAATGGCGTTACATATGTTTACGAATCATCCGGGTACTGGGATAAGAATAAACAACAGGCCAGGAATAAACGAAATTGTATCGGCAAGCTTGACCGGGTAACTGGCGAGTTTGTCCCCTCCAAACGCCTTGATCCCCAGCAGGCGGCGGTCCGGGATCCCACGGTCACCGCATCGGCGCAGATCGTCGGCCCAGCGGTTGTGTTGGATGAGTTCTCCAAGCGCACCGGTCTGGAGAGATCGCTGAAGTCCTGCTTTCCCGATACCCACCGGCAGATCCTGGCGATGGCCAACTACCTCGCCATAGAGGGTGGAGCGCTCGCTATTGCGAATCCTGGGCAAAAGCCATAAGCCAGCCCTCGCGGCGTCCTTGGCAAGCCACGCATAAGCGAGATACTCTCCTCCATCGGGACCGACGGCAAGCAGACCTTCCTTGCGAAGTGGATAGGCAAGGTCTTGAAGGACGACTACATCTGCTACGACATCACGTCGGTATCGTCGTATTCGGAACTCAACGAATTCATCAAATGGGGTCACAACCGCGACAGGGAGAAGCTCCCCCAGCTCAATCTCGCGATGCTGTTCGGCCAGAAATCCGCGCTGCCGGTGTACTACCACCGGGTACCTGGCAACATAAACGACGTCTCAACGCTGCGCAACCTCGTGCTGACCTTCAAGGCACTGGAGGTCAAGCGGCTGCACTACGTGATGGACAAGGGTTTTTACAGCAGGAAGAACGTGGACGCTTTGGTTGAGAACCGCGACCGATTCACCATGTCGGTGCCGTTGAGCAATAAATGGCTGCTGCAAGCCATAGACGACATCCACAAGACCATCCACGGTCCTGAGGGATACCGCAAGCTCGATGACGAGGTACTCTATGTCCATTCACGGTTGTATCCATGGGGGAAGGAGAAGCGCCGCTGCTATCTGCATTTGTACTACAACGCCACCAACCGGGCCAAGGATGTGGACAAGTTCAACGAGGAACTGCTCCAGTACAAGGGCGAGCTCGAGTCGGGCAAGCCGGTGGCCGACCACCAGAAGGCCTATGACGACTTTCTCATCCAGAAGACAACCCCCAAGCGCGGACTGCATGTATCTTTCAACTCGGAGGCGGTGAGCCAACACATCAGCCGCTACGCTGGTTTCCAGGCGCTGCTCTCTAACGGGATCAAGGATTCGGTGGAAGCCATGCGGGTCTACCGCGACAAGGACGCAGTGGAGAAGTGCTTCGACGACCTGAAGAATTCGCTCGACCTGAAGCGGCTGCGGATGCATACGTCGGCGACCGTAGACGGAAGGCTTTTCGTGCAGTTCATAGCTCTGATTCTCATCAGTGCGATACGCAAGGAGATGCGCTCATCGAAACTCATCGAGGAATACACGGTGCGCGAACTGCTGCAGGAGATGAAGACGTTGACCAAGGTTAAATATTCCGGGAAGTACGGTCATATCCTCACAGAGGTGACCAAGGCGCAGCGGGATATTCTCAAAGCCTTGGATATCCAACTCCCTGGCATGGCATAGGTATAATTTTTCCGGGAAATTA
>CAVWHH010000040.1:0-16938 GCA_963754785.1 uncultured delta proteobacterium
CACCTTTGCCGTTCACTGCCTCAAACGCTGGGTGCAAAGCGGCACCGATCTCACTGCCGCTCTCCCTTACCTGTCCGCCTACCTTGGGCACACGGGGCTCAAAGGTACTGAGCATTACCTGCGGCTCACCGCCGAGCTCTACCCAGACATTGTGGCGGCCATGGAAGAAAAATTCGAGCATCTCGTACCGGGAGGTGACCTATGAAGGTCACGGATTTTGCCGGATACCTGTCGAAATACCTGACTATGTATCTGCCGGGCCAGAGGAACCTGAGCCCGCACACCATCGCCTCGTACCGGGATACCTTCAGGCTCCTGCTGACCTTTTGCCGGGATGAAAAAAGTATTCCCCCCGAATCTCTCACATTGGCCCACATCGATGATGACCTGGTGCGTGAGTTCATGACCTGGATTGAAGCCACCCGAAAATGCAGCATCGCCACCCGCAATCAGCGCCTGGCTGCAGTCCATGCCTTCTTCCGCTATGTGCAGGCGGAGGCGCCCGAGAAGCTCCTCGTGTACCAGCGAATTCTGGCTATCCCACTGAAAAGGACCGGCACACCGCACATATCTTATCTCACCATGGAAGCACTGGAGTCCATTCTGAAACAACCGGACAGGCGTACCCCTGCCGGCCGCCGGGATCTGGTCCTTCTTGCGGTGCTCTATGACTCTGGCGCAAGGGTGAGCGAACTCACGGAACTGCTGGTGCGCGACATTCGCTTGGCGCAGCCTGCAACGATAACCCTCAGGGGAAAAGGTCGGAAGATACGGCATGTACCGCTCATGGGCAGGACGGCTTCTTTACTCTCCGATTACCTGAAGGAGAGGCGTCTGGAATTGGACCGCCCCCTGTTCTTCAACAGCCGCCGTCAAAAGCTTACCCGGGCTGGAGTCTCGTACATCATAGGCAAATATGTGAAGGCTGCGAGCGAACAAGGAGCCCTCTTGCCGGACAAGGTGTCGCCCCACGTGTTCCGCCATACCAAGGCGATGCACCTCTTGCAGGCAGACGTGAACCTGGTTTACATCAGGGACTTTTTGGGTCATGCGAGCGTCACTACCAGTGAAATCTATGCCAGAGCGGATAATCGCATGAAACGTTTGGCGCTGGAACGGGCCTATTCACCTCCAGTGAGTGATGACCTGCCTCATTGGCAGGATGATACTGATCTCTTGAACTGGTTGCAGAAGCTCTGCAGATAGGCGAAGTTTACTTATGTAAAGTTGATTGGGTGCAGATTGGCTCATACCGCCTGTTTGTACCCATCACTTTACATAACTGATTACTTTGCATAATTCCCTACGCCGGCAGGTCCGATGAGGACGAGGTTCGATGGTTTGACGAGCCATTCGGTGTGCATATACTCCATAATCTTCTCCCGGGGTATTTTCGGGTTGAAGGCCCAGTCAAAATCAGATAAGAGTTTTATCCTTTTGATCCCCGACATCCTCATGAGGTACTCGATCCGTTTCTGTTCCCTTTTCTTGTGCTCTTCCGCAAGGAAGGCACACAGGAACTCTTTGTCTTTCTCAGATACAGATACGGGATCGGTGATCAACCGGAAGGCCTTCCAGAGGTCAGGCAAGCTCATCGTAGTCGGCAAGGTCCCTCCCTTCATAGGTGATATCCAGAAGCTCTTTCTTCTGGGGTGACACGGGCTGTTCCGTAAAGCCGGGAGTGAGGAGGCCTTCCACATAAGCGATGCGGTATATACCGAGGCTCGTTGCCTCCCGTACGGCAGAAACGAGCGTCTGCCTGGCCATGCCCTTAAGAAGCCTGAACAGCTTGATTGCACTCACACGGGAGTCCTCCCCTTCCTTTTCTGCCGCACCAAGAAAAAGCTCTATCTGTGTATCCATCCTCTTCATGAGCTGGTAGATCCGCTCTTCCTTGAAGCGGGGCGTCATAGCGAGGAGCCTTTCTCTGTGAGAAGGGTGCTCGATCGTCTGGTTCTTGCCAAAGCACCTCGTATGGAGGGCAACCCGCCTGCCGTCAACGACAACCTCGATGGATGAAGGCGAAAGCATGACGGTCGAGGCCAGATTGCTGTATGAGGAAGGAACCGAGTATCGGTTCATGTCGCAGGTGACGAACCCGGTAGAAGAGATCAGTGCAGGAACAGTCCTGTATGGTTTGTAGTCGATAGCGGGAAGGGGTGTGAGCCTCTCTTCGGCCAAAAGATCGAAAGGCGCCTTCCCGGTGGTCCGATGGGGCCTTCTGTTACGTTCATGGCGCCAGGACGTGAACGCACTATTCAGTTCGTTGAGACTGGCGAAGGTATCGGCATAGAGAAAATTGTCGATACTCTGTATAACCCGTTCAACACGCCCTTTCTCATTTCCCCTGCCGGGCGTGCACAGATGGATGGCAAACCCAAAATGGTGGGAGAAATCCAAAAACTGGGGGTTTATGATAATCTCCGGCTTCCGGGCAACAACAACACTCCGCAAATTATCATACCGGTGTTTTCTGGCAATGCCTCCCACCTCTTTCATCGCCTCGATATGGCCGTCCAAAAAAAACTCGAATGAGTGCTTCGGGTAGAATCTTCCGTAGAGGTACCGGGAATAGGCGAGAAGAAAGAGGAAGCCGTAAGCTGTGCCGAAGGGAAACTTCCGCTCCATCCAATCAATTTGCGCCTCTTCCCCGGCAGGAAGTTAAGTTCGTGGTAGGCCTGTCTCTTTCTCTTCTTCCTTAAGGTCATCGTGTACTCTTTTACCGTGGTATAGCCTCCGGTAAAGCCGTAGGACTTAAGCCGCTCTAACACCTGGATCGCTTTCAGGCGGGGATACTGATGGTACCATTCATCAACGAGCCGTCTATAGGGTTCGATGATACCCGGCCGCTTCTTTGGGAGGGACACATTGCCCATGACCCGCATGATCTTTTTGCGTGAGACCAAAAGATGTTCCGATATCTGGCGGATGCTCAAGTGTTCGACTTCGATGAGGTGTCCTACCATCGTCTTCAGAGTATCGTCGTCCATGGGAAGAATGTACGGTGAAAAGAGATCGCCGTCCATCTCGTCTTGTATCATCCCTATCCGTATCCATGAGCCGTAAATGTCCGTTTTCCGGACCTCTTTAAGAGTATCTTGTCTTGTATCATCTGAATCGTGTCATCCGGTATGAGCAAGACGATTCTCTGTGGCCGTTTTGTATGGGGTATCTCGTCTTGTATCATTTTCTTTTCTCGCCATGCCTTGACATAGGGATATCTGCCGGCAAAGTATCCGGGGTTTTTCTTGATCCAGGCATCCTGGGCAGTCTTCTTCCGTTGTTTTTTACATCCGGGACTGAAACACACCTTCTGTCTTTGGCCTACCCGGTGATCAGGGACAAAGTACCTTCCACAGACGAGACATTGTTTGACCACCAGTACACCCCCTTGTTTTTGTCATGCTATATGGTGGCGGCCAAAACCTCAAAAAGCAAAACCTTTTAATGGGGGGAGAAAGAAAGACTTCCCAGAGAACGATATGTGAGGATACAGATCGATCATATGGGGAGAAAGCATGCGGAGCGCAAAAACAAAAAAGACAAAACCTGAAGAGGAAGAGGAAGAACAAAACCCTCCTACGGAAAAGGAACCAATGCCAACATAATTGGTACCTATTTAAGCGGCGCTAACAGAAGGAACTTGAAAAAGAGAATGCGAGGCTCAAGAAGCTCGTCGCCGACTTCATCAGTAATGGGCATCGCCGATCTCCCCCAGGACGATGCCATTCTCAAGGGGGTATCCCGGGGAAACTCAGAGGCCCGTTCAGGGGGGCGACGGGCAGAGGGACATGCTAGTTATATTTTTTTCTTGACATAATATCGAACGATTGTTATAAAAAACATAGGTCATTCATTACAATAGAATGATTAGGACAAAAAAAGGGAGGTTAGGCGCTATGAAGAAAACACTTATGGTTTTGGTTCTTGTGTTGATTGCGTTTTTTACTGTCGGGCCAACTGTTGCCTCAGCTGCATCACCTATACGTATTGGAGCCCCTCTTTTCCTTAGCGGCGTGGGTGCTTATGTAGGCGGTGCGGAGAAAGAGACCTTGGAAATGATGGCGGCTGAAGTTAACAAAGCTGGCGGGATTAATGGGCGTCCACTCGAATTCATTTATTACGATGAAGAAGGGAAACCTGATGTTGCCGTAACTTTGATCAAGCGACTGATTCAAAAGGACAATGTTGTGGCTATCCTAGGGATTTCCACGAGCTGGACTGCCTCCGCAGTTATTCCGATCATTGAACAAAATCAAGTCCCGGCCATTCTACTGGCTGCCGCTATCAGCATCACGGACCCGGTGAAGAAATGGGTTTTCAAAACACCCATTAATGATCGACTTACTGTTACCAGACTTTTAAACGACATGCGCGGAAAGGGTATTAAGCAGATAGCCCTCGTTACATCTCAGGATGCCTTTGGTGACAGCGGGCATCAAGAGGTGACATCTCAAGCGCCCGCTTACGGCATCAAGGTGGTTTTTGACGAGCGGTATACCATGGAGGATACGGATATCACTCCATTGCTGAGCAAAATAAAGTCCACGAGTGCCCAGGCGGTTGTAAACTGGTCCTCAGCCAGGGCGCTCGTTGTGATGACCAATAACTACCGCCAGGTGGGGCTTACGTTACCCCTTTACCATAGCAATGCCGCCTTGTCCAAGGATTTTCTTGATGCCGCGGGGAAAAACGCTAATGGTGTAAAAGTTGCGAGTGGCAAGATATACGCTGCGAACGATTTGCCCGACTCGGACCCTCAAAAAAAGATCATTCAGGGTTACCAACGAGAATATAAGGAAAAGTACGGCAAGGAAGCTAATCAGTTTGGCGCATTTGCGTTTGATGCATTCAATATTCTTGTAGCCGCATTGAAGAAAGCGCCCGATGACAAGGCAAAATTAAGAGATGCTATCGAACAAACGAAAGGCCATGTTGGGGCCATGGGTGTATACAGCTATTCGCAGAATGACCACGCGGGCGTACCTGCAGACTCGCTTGTCATGTTTCAGGCCGAGGACAATACCTGGAAGCTGATTAAATAACGGGTTAGGTTATGAAAATTGCAATCATACAGGCTGTTTTGGCTGCTTTTTCCGTGGGCAGCATGTATGCCTTGGTCGCCACTGGCGTGACCTTGATCTACAACTCGACGAATATCATTAATTTTGCTCAGGGAGAGTTTGTGATGCTGGGTGGTATGATAATGGTCATGCTATACGGCCAGATGCATTGGCCCCTCTATGTTGCCGTGCCGGCTACGATTGTCGTCGTCGTTATAATTGGAATGTTTCTGATGAAAGTTTCGTACCGGCCAGGCAAGAGCACGTCACTTATTTCTGTCCTTATCATCACCATTGGAGCTTCTCTTTTTATCTCCGGGTCGGCAGAGCACGTGTGGGACACTGACATCCATCGCTTTCCACCCTTCTCAGGAGATACACCGATAAACATTTTTGGAGCGGCACTCCTTCCTCAATCCGTATGGGTTATCGGAATAACAGCACTCATAGTTGTCTTCCTGATCAGTTTTTTCTATTTTTCCATCCACGGCAAGGCAATGAGAGCATGTGCCCTCGATAAAACAGCGGCCCAACTCATGGGTATTCGAGTGAACACAATGGTTCTGCTGTCGTTTGCCATGAGTGCAGCGCTCGGTGCTGCTGCGGGTATTATTCTCACACCGCTGACAATGACCAGTAGCGACGGGGGCATGCTCCTTGCTATAAAAGGATTTTCAGCGGCCATGCTGGGAGGCATGGGAAGTATTCTCGGGGCGATGATCGGCAGTCTGGTCTTTGGATTTCTCGAATCCTTTGGGGCAACGTTTATCTCGAGCAGTGCAAAAGATTTAGTGACCTTTATCGTGATTATTGGCGTACTTTTGTTCCTTCCGAGAGGTATCATGGGACAGCGCAAGACGGAAGGGCTCGAAGAAGAAGAGGTGCTCAACGAATGAAACAAACCTATATAGAAGAATCGATAAGCCACACCATTTCTAAAACGTGTTTTGAAGACCTGAGCGCGGCGGCTGTAAGATCGGCAAAACGAAGCACCCTCGATATCATTGCGGCGATGGTTGCAGGATCGACAGCTGATGGGGTGGATGCTTTGGTCAAAATGGCCCTTGTATGGGGAGGGACTAGGGAGGCGTACCTCGTTGGTTTTGAAAGCTCTGTGCCGGCGCCCGTCGCAGCCTGGTGCAATGGCACGATGGCCCGGGCTCTTGAAATTGATGACTGTGTTGATTTTCTCCCGGTGCATCCTTCAGCATCAGCGGTGCCGGCTCTTTTCGCACTGGCCGAGTTGAGAAAGAATGTTACGGGACGCGATTTTATCACGGCGCTTGCGGTCGGTCAGGATGTGAAAATCCGGATGGGATTGACTGTGCGCCAGAATGCCATGGAGAGCGGACGCAACAATATGTTTAAAATATTTGGACCAGCGGCAGCTATATCTCGAGCCATGAATTTTGGAGCAGAAGAAACTCGAAATGCCCTCGGACTGTCGTTTTCATTTGCGGTTGGCGATGGGCAATGTGCCCTCGACGGCGCACTATCTCTCAGGCTTCAACAGGGTATCGTGGCCCAGGGGGCGCTCCTATCGGGGCTGCTCACTTCGCGTGGTTTTACTGGTGCTAAAGAGTTCCTGATGGGTAGGTATGGGTATTTGCGGGCCTTTGAACCTGACCCGAGACTAGAATTTTTGTGTGACAACTTTGGTAAATATTTCTACGGTGAACAGATAACAATCAAGCCATTTTCGGCCTGCAGGGCCACCCATTCTTCGATAGCACTTGCGCTCCGATTGAGGCCGCGTATCGAAGTAAACGAAATAGATCGGGTTCTCATACATACCTGCCCCAATGTTTATGGTCTAGTAGCCAAGCAGTGGGAGGCAGGGCTTCCCGACTCTGTAGCAGGAGCGCAATTCTCCATCCAGTTTACCGTTGCGGCAGCCCTCACCCGCGGAGATTTTTTCCTACGGGAACTGGAACCCCAGCTTCGTGAAGATAGGGGTCTTAGGAGTCTGGCGCGAAGAGTAATCGTGGAGCCCACACCGGCTCTAGCCACCGATTCTGTGCTTGGAAAGACTATTATGGAGATTGAGCTGAAGAATGGAAAAAAAATGATCGAGGAAATCGAATTGCCCCCGGGGAATCCTGTTCATCCGGTGAGCTATGATGAATGTGCCGCAAAACTGAGAAAATGTTCCCAATATTCAGCCAGTGCTCTACGTTCCGAAAGAATCGAAAAAGTGATCGAACTTGTTGATCACATGGAAGAACTGACAGATGTTTCAGTGCTCGTTTCCCTTTTACATGGCGATTAAACGTGAGTAGAAATCGATTCCGTTTAAATCAGAGAACAATCTGGTTTCCCGTGACAGCGGTTATTCTCATTATTCCTCTGGTGTTTGGCGACAAGTATTATTTGAATGCCATGAATTTCATCGCGCTCTATTCTGTCGTGGCGATAGGCCTCTGCCTCCTCACCGGCTACGGTGGACAATTGGCTCTATCCCATGCGGCTTTCTTTGCCATCGGTGCGTACTCTTCGGCTATTCTGAGTCTAAGGACTGGCCTTCACCCGCTCATTTCCATTTCTCTCGCCCAGGTGATCTCCGCCCTCATAGCATGGGGCATTGGGGCGGTTGTGCTGAGACTGAAGGGCCATTACCTGGCTATCGCGACTCTCAGCTTCACCGTCATCGTCGAGGTGCTGTTAAAAAACATGGTTTCTCTTACCGGCGGGCTGCAGGGGTTGTCTTCTATACCCCGAATATCTGTAGGAACGTTTTCCTTCAACTCCGACTGGCGTTACTATTTTCTTGCCTGGCCTGTAGCCATGCTTCTGCTGCTTTTTTCCCTCAATCTAGTTGACTCCAGAGTCGGTAGGGTTTTTAGAACCCTCAAGGAAGGGGAAAATATAGCGCAGATGTTCGGGGTAGAGATAAGGAGTTACAAGGTGCGACTTTTTGTCCTCTCGTCGGTTTACGCCAGCTTGGCCGGAAGCCTCTATGCGCATTACGTGAGCTTTGTGTCGCCCAGTGTGGGGGGAGTGATGTTCGCGATTGAGATTATTCTTGCGATTGCCTTCGGGGGGTATACCATGCTGTGGGGAGCCATGATGGGTGTTGCATCCATCAACCTCCTCAATGAGTATCTAACCGTGTTTGC
The DNA here is from genome assembly GCA_963754785.1 of uncultured delta proteobacterium. Classification (GTDB taxonomy): domain Bacteria; phylum Desulfobacterota; class Syntrophorhabdia; order Syntrophorhabdales; family Syntrophorhabdaceae; genus PNOF01. The sequence goes on from CAVWHH010000040.1 coordinate 8,180, forward strand.
CGAATACAAGCGCCCCATTTATGGTTTCGCACTCATCGTCATAATGCTATTTTTCCCTAACGGTCTACTAGAAGGACTGAAGGATGGCATTCGACGCTCTATTAACTTGATGAAATTAACGAAGGAGCGCCCGAATGCTTGAACTGAGAAATGTCAGTAAGGCATTTTCCGGATTAGTGGCGCTTTCGGGTGTTAGCTTCACCGTAAGGAAGGGCTCAATCAAGGGTCTCATAGGTCCCAACGGTGCCGGTAAGACAACACTGTTCAACACTGTTACCGGGCTATATCAGCCACCTAAAGGCACCATCACGTTCCTTGATACCGATATTGCGGGTCTCGATCCGGCTCAAATAGCCTGCCTAGGAATATCGCGGACATTTCAACAGGCCCACCTTTTCCGGACCATGACTGTTTTGGAAAATGTTTTGATTGGTCGCCATTATCGAACGAAGGCCGGATTTTTTTCGTGTGGTCTTTGTCTCACATGGGCGAAAAAGGAAGAACGGGATATGAGAGAGAAGGCCCTTCACTATCTCAATATGCTCGGGTTAGCAAAAAAGAAGGACCTCATAGCCAGCAAACTCCCAATGGGTCAGCAAAGGCTGGTCGAGGTGGCCCGCGCCCTTGCCACAGAGCCCAGGTTGTTGTTACTGGATGAGCCTACAGCAGGGCTTAATGACCGGGAGACGGACGATTTCAGGGATCTGGTATTCACAATCCAAAAAAACGGGGTAACCGTTCTGGTTATCGAACACCACATGAAGTTTATTATGGAATTATGTGACGAAATAGTGGTCTTGAACTTTGGCGTCAAGATAGCCGACGGTTCTCCCAGGGAGATACAGAACTCTCCTGCAGTCATTGAAGCTTATCTTGGTCGTGAGGACAAAGATGATTGAGGTAAAGAATATCGATGTTTGGTACGGAAATATCCAAGCGCTTAGGGATGTCTCGATGTCTTTGCAGACGGGTGAGATTGTGGCGGTCGTGGGCAGTAACGGCGCTGGCAAATCAACATTAATCAAATCAATAGCGGGGCTGTTGCCAAAAAGACGGGGGGATATCTATTATGATGGCCAAATCATAACCAATAAATCCGCGGCAGCCATCAGTAGGTTGGGTATTGCGGTCATTCCTGAAAACCGACGCCTGTTCGGATCGATGTCCGTAATGGACAACCTTTCCCTCGGTGCATATATGCGTTTCAGGAATGGAGAGAAAAAGGCGGTCATGGAGGATATTGGCAGTATGTTCGAGCTTTTCCCAAGCCTTGAGAAACGAACGAAACAAGACGCTGGCACCCTTTCCGGCGGCGAGCAACAAATGCTTGTCATTGCCCGAGCATTGATGTCAAGACCAAAAGTCATCCTGATGGATGAGCCATCCATAGGGCTTGCCCCTCTAATGGTCAAGGAAATATTCAAAGTGATAAAGGTACTGAAAGAGAAAGGCTATACTATTTTGCTGGTAGAACAGAACGCCCGTCAGGCTCTGAAAGTTTCCGATCGGGCGTATGTGATGGATTTGGGGTGTCTTGTCCTTGAAGGAGAATCCACCGAGTTACTGGTATTGGACCAGGTGAAAGATCTCTACTTGGGCTCATAGGGAAGATAGCTTATGACGAGACAATTATTGAAACATGGTAAGAAGAACGAGCAAGGGCTGCCGGGCACGTCAAGCAGCGCAGATAAGATTATCGAGGCCGCAATCAGCCTATTCTCTGCCAATGGATATAACGGAACCTCTATCCGGGATATCGCGCGCATGACAGGAATGAGCCTTTATAATATCTATTACTATTTTGGCAATAAAGATGGTCTCTTGTTGGCCATAATGCGCCGCTCGTCTGAGCACCTCCTTGATACCCTCCGGCAAGTTTCCGAATTGGACATGGACCCACTCGACCGCTTCAAGTTGTTGGTGAAAACCCACTTTGATATGGCCAACGTCCATATGAAAGAAGTGAGAATATTCTTTCTTGACGAAGGCCATCTTTCCCCGGAAGGCCACTACCTCAGTCGACAATTCCAGCGTGACATTTTGGAGATCTATCGTAATCAGGTACAAAATCTCAAGGAACTGGGCTACGTGAAATACGAGCATATCACCATTCTTATATTCAACATCCTGGGCATGATCAACTGGCATCTAAGGTGGTATCGTCCGGAAGGACCACTCTCGCTTGAAGACCTCGTCAAGGAAACCGTGCGACTTATCCTTCACGGCGCACTGCATGATCCCGGGCTTGAAGCTGATGAGAACTTTCCCGAAGTTTTGAATGTACCGACCACTCACACTTAGATGAAAGGAGACAACATGAGTAACGTGTCAAAAGATGAAGCCGTTATCGCACCTCCGTACCCACCTGTCGGTCCAGAATACATAAAACAGGTAGTGATTGAGCCTGGCCTGTTCACCTATCCGGTACCTGAAGGCCAAAAAGCAGCCCTTCTCGGAAGCCGATGCACCAAATGTGGCAAAGCGTTTTTTCCAAGACGCGCTCTTTGCCCTGACTGTTTCGATGAAGAGGCACTAGAGGACATCCGCCTGGGCACACGGGGCGTTATCTACACATCGACTGTCGTTCGTGTCCCTTCGCCGGTGGGCATTAAGCCTCCCTACGCTTACGGCTACGTTGATATTAGCGCAAATAACATTCGTATATTTGCGCCCTTAACGAGTGCCGATCCGGATTCCTTTACGCCGGGACAGGAGGTGGAGTTGGTTCTCGAGCCGATAACGGTCAATAAACAGGGCCAGCAAGTAATCGGCTACAAATTCAAACCGGTAGGGAGGATGGTATCATGAGAGATGTCTACGTCTGGCCCTGAAAATCTCTGACCGGGCCCATGTGCGGGAGCTCGGCAAAGTCAGCCTCAACGGCCCGTCAAAAGAGCTGCTGAAGACCGATCGCGTGAAAGAACTTTACCTGAGCTCGTGATGAATAAAATTCTTACTTATGGAGGTTGCCATGAACAATAAAAAGGTCATTGTCGTCACCGGGAGCGGTTCGGGCATAGGAAGGGCCATAGCGCTGGCTGCTGCCCGGGCAGGCATGAATGTTGTGGTCACGGACATTGTCGAGGAGTCAGGGGAGGCAGTCGCGGCGGAGATCCGTAAACAGGGTGGCGAAGCCCTCTTCATCCAGACTGATGTGGCCGACGTGACCCAGGTGAAGGAACTGTTTACGAAGATCTCCGATAAGTATGGGAGGATCGGCGCCCTGGTGAACAATGCCGGGGTGCCGGGGGCATTCTCTCTGATTGTGGATATGCCCGACGAAACCTGGCATCGTACCTTGTCAGTCCATCTGAACGGGACCTTCTACTGTCTCCGGGAAGCGGCCAGGCAGATGGTAGCGGCCCGTTCCGGTGCGATCGTCAACATCGCCTCCATCGCCGGCCTTATCGGCACCAGCGGTTCCAGTGAATATGCGGTTGCCAAGGCAGGCATCATCAACCTTACGAAGACCGCGTCCAAGGAGTTGGCCTCTTTCAATGTCACGGTCAATGCCATCGCCCCGGGTATGGTGGGTACGCCGACAAACCGCAAACTGGAGCAGAAAGGAAGTCCTTTCATAAAAAGCGGGGTTGACGCGACACCCACGGGACGGATGACCGAACCGGACGACATAGCGGCCCTCGTTTTGTTCCTCATCTCCCCGGCCGCCTCTAACCTCACAGGACAGGTGATCGCGATCGACGGGGGGTCAGCCCATAGCATCGGTGTTGATTCCTTCATGATGGGATTCCTTAGCAGAAAAAGCCCCACGCTGCAAGGCCTAAATACAAGTCAAAATAAATAGAGGGAGGCGTTAAGATGCGTGTAATGGGAGATGTTGTCAGACTGAATGCAAAACGATACCCGGATAATACCGCCATCCTGACCGAGGGAGAAAAGCTCACCTACCGGGAGCTCAATACACGCTGCAACCAGGTGGCCAACGGGCTTCTGGCCTACGGTGTGCGGCCGGGTGACAGGGTTGCCGTTTTTGCCCTTAACTGCCTGGATTATATCGCTGTCGTCTATGCTATCCTAAAGTGCGGGGCCATCTGCGTGCCAGCCAATTTCCGCTACAAAAGAGACGAACTCGTTTACGTGATAAACAATTCCGTACCGAAAATCCTCTTTCACGACGGCGACCTTGCGATGACCGTCGCGAGCGCCAGTGACCAGTTTATCTCCCCGACACAACTTGTAGCAATTAATGGAGAAGCGGTCCAGGGAGGGCGAACGATGGCTGCCCTCATGGAAGGACAGCCGGTCGATCAACCATCGGTTGATGTCGACCCTGCGAGCGCCGCCTTTATTATGTACACGAGTGGAACAACCGGGTTTCCAAAGGGCGTTCTTTTTTCCCACCACGCCTATCTCCAAGTCGCGGCTGGTCTGGTCTACGAAGGAGACGTGCGCCACGATGACGTGATGCTCTGCACCCTTCCTTTGTTTCACAATGGGGGGATTAACGCGATGGTCCTGCCCGCTCTCCTGGTTGGCGGTTCCTGTTACATCCACAAAGGCAGCTTCGAGCCGGACGTCATCCTCGGTATCGTTCAAAAATATCGGGTCACCGTCACCATGTGGGTCCCCACCATGCTCGCGAGATTGGTGAGCGGCCAGGCTGTCCACAAATACGACTGCTCGTCTCTGAAGAAAATTTGGTACGGCTCCTCCGCGATCAGCCCGACGACGCTCAATGCTTCGCGGGAGGTTTTCAAGGCCAATTTCTACCAGTGGTACGGTCAGACGGAAACGGGGATGGTGTCCATCCTGCGGCCAGAAGACCATGAGGAGCGCTCCCAGTTTACGGGACGGGAAATCTACAACGCCGAGATACGTGTCGTTGACGAGCACATGAACGATACGCCCATCGGCGAGGTAGGCGAGATTATCACCGTCCAGAAAGGGTTGGGTATGATCGGTTACTACAACATGCCCCAGGCGACCGAAAAGGCCATCCGCGACGGATGGATCCATACCGAGGACCTGGCCAGGGTCGAGGACGGCGGTTACTTTACCATCGTCGACCGGTTGCGAGACATGATTATCAGCGGAGCAGAAAACATCTATCCGAAGGAAGTCGAGGATATCATCGCGGCCCATCCGGGTGTCCTGGAGGTAGCGGTATTCGGTATACCCGATGATATGTGGGGCGAAGTCGTCTGCGCATCGGTGGTACCGAAACAAGGGGTGCAGCTTGATGAAAAAGAGATCATCGAGTTTTGCGCGTCAAGGATGGCTGGTTTCAAGAAGCCCAAACGCGTCGAGTTCCGGGGCGAACTGCCGAAAAATGCGGCAGGTAAGGTAACCAAAAACCCTCTACGCGAGCCCTATTGGGCAGGCAGAAACAAACGAATATGAGCCAAGGACTTTCTAGTCTTCGGCCGGAAAACTTTGGATCACACTTAGATGAAAGGAGACAACATGAGTAACGTGTCAAAAGATGAAGCCGTTATCGCACCTCCGTACCCACCTGTCGGTCCAGAATACATAAAACAGGTAGTGATTGAGCCTGGCCTGTTCACCTATCCGGTACCTGAAGGCCAAAAAGCAGCCCTTCTCGGAAGCCGATGCACCAAATGTGGCAAAGCGTTTTTTCCAAGACGCGCTCTTTGCCCTGACTGTTTCGATGAAGAGGCACTAGAGGACATCCGCCTGGGCACACGGGGCGTTATCTACACATCGACTGTCGTTCGTGTCCCTTCGCCGGTGGGCATTAAGCCTCCCTACGCTTACGGCTACGTTGATATTAGCGCAAATAACATTCGTATATTTGCGCCCTTAACGAGTGCCGATCCGGATTCCTTTACGCCGGGACAGGAGGTGGAGTTGGTTCTCGAGCCGATAACGGTCAATAAACAGGGCCAGCAAGTAATCGGCTACAAATTCAAACCGGTAGGGAGGATGGTATCATGAGAGATGTCTATATCATAGGCGTGGGAATGACAGTATTTGGTAAGCACGAAAGGAGTCTGCGCAGTCTCGGTTACGAGGCCTGCCTGGCCGCTATGAAAGACGCCGGGGTTAAGCCGGCCGACATCCAGGCGGGGTATTGCGGCAATGCGCTCGGCGCGGCCCTGCAGGGGGAGACGGGCGTGGGCCAGAACGCGTTCTGGGAAGTGGGCGTGAGGGGAGTCCCGATTGTGAACATGGAGAACGCATGCGCTTCTGGTTCCACTGCACTACGCGAGGCCTGGATGGCCATAGCGGGCGGCCACTACGAGACGGTGATCGTTGCCGGTATCGAAAAGACGGTCATGCCGAAGGGTACCCCGTTGAATGTAGGCGCCGGTGAGCTCGAGACGAGACTAGGAGACATTTTCCCTGGCTATTTCGCCGTCATCGCAAAGAAACACATGGAACAGTTCGGGACAACAGCCGAACAGATGGCGAAAGTGTCCGTGAAAAATCACTACAACGGTAGCCTTAACCCTTTTTCTCAATTCCAAAAGATCGTGACCGTTGAAGAGGTGTTGAAGTCTGTGATGATCGCCGACCCTATTACCCTCCTCTCCTGCTGTCCGAACAGTGATGGAGCTGCGGCCGTTATTTTGACGAGTTCCGAGCGCGCAAAAAAAACAAGAAAACCTGTAAAAATCGTTGCGTCTGTTCTCACGACCGGCACGTACGACAATCCACGGGATTTCGTGGGCTGGACCATGGAACAGAAGGCCTCCAAGCAGGCGTATGAGATAGCTTCTGTGGATCCGAAAGACATCGACGTGGTCGAAGTACACGACGCGTTCACGATTTGCGAGATCATCCACTATGAAGGACTTGGTCTCTGTGCCCAAGGAGAAGGGGGCCGGCTGATAGATGAGGGTGCGACTGAGCTGAGCGGTCGCATACCCGTGAACCCCAGCGGCGGGCTACTCGCCAAGGGGCATCCGGTGGGAGCCTCCGGAGTGGCCCAGGCAGTAGAACTGTGCTGGCAGTTGCGAGGAGAAGCCGGGAAACGGCAGGTCGCGGATCCGCAAGTGGCCATGGCGCAGATCATGGGTGGCAGTAAAGAATCAGATAGTAAGGCATGCACCGTTCATATTTTTACCAAAGGTTGGCCCGGCTAACGGAAAGAGTATAGTCTTCAAAGTAAAAGGGGTACACCGCGGACGAAGTGGAAGCTCGGTTATGATCTGCTCAAGGTATTTGCCTTTAGGACAGCAGCAGGCAAATGAATGGACCCTTCCAAGGACCACCTATCGAGTGAGACGGGAATCGCTCACTCTGAGATGGTCGGTGATGACAAGACAAATGGGGTTACTATGAGCCACAATCAGCAAGGGACAAAGGCTAAATAGGCGATTGAGGTGGCGCTGATGGTAAGGAAAGGGATCAAAGGTGCGCAATTTACCACTCCTTATACGACAGCGATTGCCTTCATACGAGGAGGTGCCCTTTTCGAAGCGGTGGATGAGGACTCCATAAACGATGCCAAAATACTGGAACTGGGTGAGAGGTTTACGCCGGTATTAGACTCGACCCGTAAGATAGGCCTGGTCGCCTTCGCGAGCGGCAACCCGAAAAACCTGATTACTATCGAAGGATGTACAAACAAATCCCAGAAGTGTACCAAATATTCCCTAAAGCCCTTTTCTGACAAACAGAACAATAAACTTATCGAAGGGACAAATAACCTCGAGCAGCTCCACAGAATCGACCGGGAGGCCCGCTTGATGGCGCAGAAAAAAAATAAAATCACAGGGAGGATCGTTCATGACCAAGATTAAAAAGGTTGCAGTGTTGGGAGCAGGCACTATGGGAAACGGCATAGCGCAAGTTTATGCGCAGGCCGGCTTTCGGGTGGCGATGCGGGACATAGAGGATAAACTTGTTGAGAATGGCTTTAACGTGATCAAAAAGAGCCTCGGGACCATGGCAAGAAAAGGGAAGATCACGGAGCAGCAAGCCGGTGACGTGGTGGCAAGGATCGAGGGGACGTGCGATTTCAACCAGGCCGTGAGCGATGCCGATTTAGTCATAGAGGCGGTTCACGAAGACAAGGGTCTAAAACAGACAGTCTTCAAAGACCTTGATGCTGCAACACCGGCGCATACTGTGCTCGCAACAAACACTTCTACCATCAGCATAACTGCCATAGCCTCTGCAACCAAAAGACCAGACAAGGTGGTGGGCATGCACTTCGCCACACCGGTACCCGTGATGAAGGGAGTGGAGATCATAAGGGGTCTGGACACGTCTGAGGAGACCCTGGACATTGCGAAGAAGATGGTCCACGCCATTGGCAAGGAATATTATGTCGCAAAGGACTGTCCCGGTTTTGTGGGCAATCGTTCGTTCCCTCTTTTTCTGAATGAGGCGTTTAACTTGCTTTGGGAGGGTATCGGAGAGGCGGAGGATATTGACAAGATGGCAAAGCTATCTCTGGGACACCCGATGGGCCCCCTTGAACTCGCCGACCTCATCGGTCTTGATCAGCTCCTCAAAGGGATCGAGTATCTGCACGGGGAACTGGGCGAAAAGTACCGCCCGAGCCCATTGCTTAAACAGCTGGTTGAGGCCGGATACTACGGGAGAAAAACAGGCCGTGGAGTTTACAAGTACTAAGCGGAGATAGGTTATTCGGATCGGCGGAGTTCCCCAATGCCTGTGAATATCTCATGAAGAATAAGGATGCTCTTATCACGTTCTATGATTTCCATGGGAGCACTTGATCTACATCAGATCGACCAATGTCATAGAATCGACCCATCCTTAAGGTACGGTTGAGAACGAACAAAACAAAGGGTTGCGGCACCAGA
>CAVWHH010000041.1:0-118564 GCA_963754785.1 uncultured delta proteobacterium
TAACGCTTACTCGAACTGACCCACCTTTGCTCAAAATAACTGACCCACCGATTAGAGATATCCAGTTTTCATAGGTAACACCTCCAGACCATTATAAGCGGTATCAATAAAAAATTTCCCACCCTTCAACAGTTGCCTCACCCGGATCGGGTTGGCGTATTTGATTTTTTCGCCGCTGTTGCCCCTGACACTGTATAAACTATCAAAAACAAAGGGGGTGCTGCCGGTGACCAAACAATGCCTTTTCTGTGGAAAGTTTTTCACCCCCGATCACCGGGTGAAAAAGAAGCAGAAGGCATGCTTTGACCCGGAGTGCAAAAAGAAACGGAAGAAGGCCGCACAAGAGGCGTGGGTCAAGAAGAACCCCGGCTACTTCGCCGATCACTATGAGGCTTACGTGAAGTCATGGAGACAAAAGATAAAAGACGAGATACGCCCCGTAAAGCAAGTCCAGAAGCTGATTCTCCTTATACCGGACGGGATGATAAAAGACGAGATCACCTTGAAAAGGGTTGGTGTAAGGACATTTGCGGCCGCTGGATACGGATAGGGCATGATAAAAGACGAGATGGAACGGACCTGTGTCTTCACGTTATTATCTCCACCATGGACGGCAGATACCTCCGGGAGATCAAAGAAATAGAAATTGCCCATCTCAATCTCCGCTATGCGCATACAAGGGTTGCACGGCCCGCAAAAGTTCTCGCGCTGACGGCCTCCATCGAACGTATCGGACAGATTGTCCCCGTGACCATTTTGGATACCCTTGTTCTGCTCGACGGCTACCTGAGGGTCATGGCCCTGCGGCGCTTAAGAAGCGACACGGTCATGGCGGAGATCTGGGAATGTAAAGAAGAAGAAGCCCTGACAGAGATGCTCGCCAGGTCATGCAGCCGCAAATGGGATCTTCTGGAGGAAGCGGCCCTTCTTGTGGAGCTTCACGATCACCATCATCTTTCTCAGGAAAGGATCGCCTCTATGGTGGGACACAGGCAGGGATGGGTCTCAGGACGGCTGGCCCTTTACCGCTCCCTCTCTGAAGATCTTATAGAATTGATCCGGAAGGGGTCCGTTTCTACCTGGACCGCCATGCGGGTAATCATTCCCATTGCGCGCGCAATACCGGAGCATGGGAAGACCCTTACAGAGAATCTTTCAGGGGCGTGCGCATCCACGCGAGAGATGGCGGAGTTCTTCCGCCACTACCGGAAGGCCACCCGGAGGCAGAGGGAAAACATGGTGCATGAACCGGCTCTCTTCTTGAAATCCGTCAATGCCAGAGAAGAAGAACGGATGAGCAAAACCTTAAAAGAGGGACCGGAGGGCAAATGGCTTCATGATTTGAGGATCATTGCCCACATGCTCAAAGGGCTCCTTAAGGATATCCCCCTTCTGTTCTCCGGAAGCCAGAGCACCCTTGACCGGCGTGTTCTGCTTACCGCCTTCGGAGACAGCCGGAAACAATTTATGGAACTCGAAAACGCAATCGGGAGGCATCATGATTATCGAGGAGATACGGCAGGCCATAGTAAGTTTGTATCAGCGGGGGATTCACATCAGGCAGATCGGCCAGATGTTAAAGATCTCCCGGAACACGGTAAGGGATGTGATCCGTGGGAAGCAAAAATCACACAGGGAATCTCCCCGTGAGGAACTCTCTTCGGTAATCCGTGATGTATTCTCTGCCGTATCCGGCAATGCAGTCAGGGTCAAGGAGATACTGGAAGACCAGGGCCATACCGTCCCTTACAGCACCCTGACCCGTATAGTGAGAGACCTCGAACTCCGGGATCGGAGAAAGCGCTCGGGTACATACACCCTGGGCCCAGGACAGGAGATGCAGCATGACACCTCTCCCCATCAGGTAATTATCAACGGGAAGAAAGTGAGAGCCCATTGTGCCGGGCTGGTACTGGCCTACTCACGAAAACTCTTCATCCAGTACTATCCCTGCTTCACCCGCTTTGAGGCACGGGTCTTTTTGGATGCCGCCTTCACGTTCATGGACGGCGCCTGCCCTGTATGTATTATTGACAACACGAACATCATAGTGGCCCGAGGCAGCGGCCCCGATGCTGATATCGCCCCCGAGATGGAACGGTTCGGCCAGATATACGGAGTCAAATTTGTTCCCCACAACATTGGCGATGCCGACAGGAAGGCACGGATCGAGAGAAACTTCTCCTACATAGAAAATAATTACCTCGCAGGCCGCACCTTCCGGGACTGGCATGATCTGAACGAGCAGGCCATACGATGGTGCAAAGACGTCGCCAACCAAAAAATAAAACGCTCCCTCGGCATGAGCCCTGAAGCCGCATACCTCATGGAAAAATCTCACCTCATCCCCCGGCCTTTCTACATCCCCCCGGTCTATCAGACCATATATAGAACGGTGGATGTGGCAGGCTATGTACAGATCGATACCAACCGTTATTCGGTGCCGGAACGTCTGATCGGCAGGGATGTAGAGATCCATAAATTATGGGACCGGATAGAGGTCTTCTTCGCAAATCAGAAAGTAGCCGATCATCCGAGGCTCCTTGATAAACGGGAGGCCCGGACAACCGCATCCGGCCACCATCTTCCCCTGAACAAACAAAGGGTGCACAGCGGTCCCTGCGAGGAAGAAAAGGCCCTGCTCGGTCATTATGAATGGCTTGACCGGTTTGTCGGGGAGCTGAAAAAGCGTTCAAAGGGGAGAGGCGTCAGGCATTTACGGAGACTTTTGAACCTGAAACGCACCTATCCCCCGGAGGCATTTGAAAAAGCCATCGGCGAGGCCACCCATTACGACCTGTATGACCTGTCCCGCATAGAGCAGCTGATCCTCTCCCATGTCGCCGGAGAGTTCTTTACCATAGAGGATGAACTGTGAACCGGAAGCTCCATGAACTCCTTTCGCAGCTCAGACTCAAGGGCATGGCGGAAGCCCTTGAGCGGGAGATCGAAAGATCGGAAAAAGAGGGTTCCCCTGTCTCGGAGGTCGTAGAGCGTCTCTTGCTGAGTGAGCAGGTATACCGCCAGAACCAGAGCCTCCTCAATCGGCTCAAGGGGGCAAAAATCCCCTGGGAGTGGACGCTCAAAACCTTCCCCTTTGGCAGGCAGCCTGGTGTGAGCAAGGCACAGATCAATGAACTCTCAGGGCTTGCCTTCGTGGAACGTAAGGAGAATATCGTCTTTATAGGAAACCCCGGCGCCGGGAAATCGGGCCTCGCCATAGGGCTTCTGCGCCAGGCGCTTCTATCTGGATACAGGGGAAGATTCTACCACGCCCAGGACCTTCTTGACGAACTCTACGCCTCTTTGGCAGACCGGTCAAGCCAGAAACTCATTCATCGCCTTTGCCACTATGACCTGCTTGTCATTGATGAACTGGGGTATCTTACCTTGAAACCTGAACAGATCAACGCCTTCTTCAAACTGATGGGGGAACGCTACGGGAAAAAATCGACAATCCTGACAACGAATTTAGACTATCCGGAATGGTATGACCTCTTCCAGAGAAAGAGCCTCGTCGACGCCCTTCTGGACCGCCTTACACACCATTGCATTACAATACGCATCGATGGTCCCTCTCTGAGGACATCTCCTGATGGCAAAGGGAAAGTCCATACCAAACCCTGATCTCTGCCGCTATTCTCTCTCCTATCTTTCAAACCTTCCTGTTCGATGCCTGTTCTTTTGTCTTCGAGAAAAACTAAAGACTTATCAACTGCGCATTGTGAGGATCATTTTTGATGAGTACAAAAGGGTCATTTTTGATGAGCGGCGAGGGCAGGATTTTAAAGTCTCGGAAATCAATATAGGAGAGCTTGCGAAGAGTGTTTTTGAGGAACTCAAAGCAATCACGCACAGACAAAAGTTTAGACTTATAATGCTTAATCCACCGCCCGCTCAAGGTGATCTGTCCATGATACGCGAGGTTCTGGCAAATTTGCTTTCCAATGCTGTAAAGTTTACCAGAAAAAGGGATGTTGGTATCATAGAAGTAGGTGGTTTTGAAGGGGACGGGGAGAATACGTATTATGTTAAGGATAATGGTATTGGGTTTGACATGCAATATAAGAAGAAACTTTTCGGGGTATTCCAGAGGTTGCACAGTGCCGATGAATATGAAGGAACAGGTATAGGGCTCGCAATTGTTCAGAGGATTATAAATCGACATGGCGGGAGAGTCTGGGCTGAGGGGAAGGTCCACGAGGGTGCAACCTTTTATTTTACCCTGCCACACTCCCCAAGTAGGCCTTAAAGACTTTTGAAACACTGGTTCAGATACGCCGGGAAACCTTTCGTTAGCGCTGCCCTATCCAGCAACGATTCGTCTTTATTCAATTCTCGAACTCGGCCTGGCCTCAAACAGGGAGCACAATTTCATTACAAGCGAAGTCGAGTAGCCAGCTCCAAGTAAAACAGTCAGGAACGTAGTTGGCTGACGTGACAACGGTTAAGGGCTAGAAGAAAGGGGGTGTTGGGTTAAACCCCAAATATTTAAGATATTCTTCGCTCATGGTTTACACACCTTATCCGGTACATATCCGATTTTGATTGCATCACTTCGATTCCGAAAAATAATTCTACTCTTCTCGGGAATTTTAGCAACAGATTTACATGATGGCTGATAAAAAACATATGTCCTTTTATTTCCGATATAGAACGCCTCAGTACCCTTCTTGTTCTCCTGCCAGAGGCCTTTATCGGTCTGCATGGCCTTTTTCTCGTAATCGAGGAACATGTTTTTGTATTTTTCATTCGGGGGAACGATATGGGCCTTTGCGTAGCCAAGTTTCACGAGTTCTCCATTGACGAAAGTCTTCTTCACAAAGACATAAGCAAGGATCCTTCCTCCCGTATCTTTCTGTTCTTTATCAAACTCAAGCCTTACCTTCTTCATGAAAACCAGTTGGTTGTTATATTTTTTCGCCTCTTTCGCGAAAAACGCAGATCCCTCTTTCAGGTTTATCTGTGGTGCTTCGATACCGATATATTTGACTGTTTCCCCTGTGTCGAGCTGGATCGTATCACCGTCAATAACCTTCTTTACGATATACTCTTTCGCCACAAGACCACTTGATAAAAAGAGCACGGTGAAAAAACATAGAAAAACAGGAAGGATTTTTTTCATGGAACACACTACAACAGTTTTCCGGTCTGACAAACAGCTATGTGTGAACCCGGATAGTCTGTGCGTCTACCTTTCACGTTGACCTCTCTCATGTCAGTGGCCGATCCCCCTGCATAAAGGAAAGATAACCGCCTTATCCCTTCACGCATCCGCAAGACACCAGTCTCTGTATGCATCTGGGGCATCTCTCCATATAGCAGCCTTCGTGATGCACACCACCGGGCATGACATAACAGACGGAGCATCGCTCCGTTTCATCAGCACCATAGGGAACTCGTGGCAGATATTCGCCATCTTTATAAGCGACAGAATTCCTGGAACACGTAGTTGTCCCTGAATCTTCAATATCTCTTCCACATCGTTTGCAATCAGCCATAAGGCGTTAAGATACCTTAAATGGCCCTTTATAATAAAGAAAATTTTCTTGGGGAAGTGAGATGGTCCAAGTGAAACAAAACTGAAGTCTCAGGGGTTGGGCCGTAACCAGAGGAAGCGATTTCTCACCGTCCCTGGCCTCCGCCCGCTATCACTGTATAGTTTTGTATAGTAAACATCAGTTTTCCATGTCATAGGATCACTAATACCGGCTGGGTTACTGTTCAGCGTTTAATATAAGCGTTTAGCCCAATAATGACAGGATTACCATCCACTTGGGCAGTGGTTACCGTATTCCCTCTGGTACTGGCAACGACCAAGGTTTTACCTGATGCTGACGGCGTCGGTTTCTCCAGGTCAATTTCAACGAAGAGCTTGTTGTCTCTGATTTCGACTTTCATGGCCATGGTGTGCCCCTCCATATTATTTGCTTTTCTTATCAAATTACCCTCTTGGAATACGGGTGTCAATGAAAATAAGGGTCTTTGTAAAACCGTGGTGACAGTTCATACGAAAATATGCGCTAAATTGTTGGTCTTCTTGGCTTACCGGAATGCCTAAAATAATTTTGTTTGCAAATTGTGATATAATATCACCGAGACGGACAACGAAAAAAAGGAGGCACAGCATGTTTGATGGTCTCTTCCAGCCGCTGCATCTGATTATTATTATGGTGATTGCCCTGATCATCTTCGGGCCCGGTAAGCTTTCCGAGATAGGAGGGTCCCTCGGTAAGGGTATACGCGATTTCAAGAAATCGATGAATGAACCAGAAGAAGAGCCGGATACCAAGCGTATCGAGCGCAAAGATAATTAGAACGTTCCGGACGAAAGCTAGGTGCGAAACTTTAGTGATAAAATAATGTCGATGTGTCAAGCATAGATTTTGTAATGTTAATCATCCATGCGTGCTGCCTCTGAACAACTTCTCCTTGACACTCTCAAGGCTCTACCCCCGAACAGTGTTTATTCCGATGTTGCCAAAAGGATCGTTTTTAGGGGATTTCAACTCTATACGAACAGGCGGGTTACGGATATCGTCTGGAAGGGGAACAGCGGCGTTCTTCTTTTCAATGTATTGGATGGAAGGCACAATTCCGTATCGATCTATCTCGAGGACAAAACAGCCATCCAGGATTGTGTCTGTGAAGGTCACAAATCGGGGGAGAAGTGCGAACATATCATATGCGCCCTTCTCACAGTCATGCACCTTTTGAAACCAAACCTGTTTAAAATGACTGTGGAAGATGAGTCTTACAGAAAACGTCTAATGGCCGGGCTGTTGAAAGAACCCGTCAGACACAACCGGGAATATTTTGCAGAGGAAAGGGCAATTCGTCTAAAGCAGTACCGGGAAAAACCGGGGGATGGTTTAGCCACCGCAGAAAAATCTGAAAGTGATGCATCATTTCAGATTTTAATTGAAAAGGTGGGCAATGGTCTGAGATGTTCTGTGCAAAAGGATGGGGAGGTTGTAGTACCTTCACCGAGGGGCCCCTTCTTGCCTTCTGGGCTGGAATATCTCATGAGGTTTGCCCGCCTGGAGGATATGTCATCCACCTTGTCTATTTTCCTAAAGGGATGGGGCAACAGCTATCCTATTTTCTATCGTTCAGCAAAAGAGACTCGCATGGTCAAGTGGCGCAACGATATAACCTGCGCAACATGGACAGAGTTCGATGCGGCAGGAGAGGTGGTCCTCCTCAGAAAGGGCTGTACCATAGGGGTACAGAGAACTCCCGCCGAGATTGTGGGCGATTTCGCCATTAATAAGGAGCACGCAACTATTTGTTACATAAAGGAGAGGCAGGGGTGGAAATTGTGGGACACGATACGGAAAACCTGCCTTCACGAGCCGGGGATAGCAGGGCGCGTTACGGAAACAAAGGATTGGACTATCCACATCCCCGTGGGGATCTTCACGAAGTTTCAGATTGTCCTGAACGGGTTTTCGGACGAGGGAGCGGTTTCTTCGGTGCGGTTCAAGCTGAATGGCCTTGAGGTGAACCCGCGGATCGTAAGGGCCACTGATTACAGGCTCATGGTAACACGTGAACCTGTCAGAAAAGCGGATTTTGTCATCAGACCTGAGTGCATGGTTGGTGACCTTCCGTTGTTGCCTTCAAAAAAGATCACCTCCTTTGCCAAAGCCGTGGAGTGGGGACATATACCGCTATCGGTGCGAACGCAGAAAAGAAAACCTATCCTCCTCGGCGCCTTCTTTCACGCCCTCACCCTAAAGGATCGTAAGGCCGTAGATGATGTCCTGAAGAAGACCATCAACGAGAATACCTTCGGCAAGCGTAAGCTTGCTTATCTTGCACGCAGGACTATCAGAAACGCTATGGCCGAAATAACATCGCGGGACATGCAGATCCACTTCGTACATGGCAACTGGCAGCTATATAGTCCGGACAGATCCAGAGAAGCTCTCCTCTATCTCGTCCCTTATAGGGTCTTCGGGCCAAAGCTCTTTGAACGGATCGTCCTGAACGACACCGGGATGGCGGTAAGCGAAGAGGAGCTTTTGAGTCGTCTCTCCACCCTCCATGCTCAGGCAAGGGATGAGAATATTGGCCTATATCTTGACGGACAACCCGTCGAGCAGGCAACCTGGGATATTGCACTCAATGCTACCGATGGGACTATCGATTGGTTTGAAATTCGTCCGGAAATCAAGTGCAACGGGCAGACTATCGAAAGACAACTGTGGCAGCAAGCCCTTGCCGGCAAGGGGGTAATATATCGTAACGGTTCTGTTCACATTCTCGACGAGAAGACCCGTGCAACGCTTTCTTCAATTATGCGTATTGCGCAGGACAGTGGGACAACCGGTAGAGATATCGTCTCCATGCCGCGGCTTAGAATCATCGACCTCTTCTTCCTTAGAAGAGAAGGCATTACTATAAAGTTGACTCCTCAGGATGAAGAGATTCTATTCCGCTTGACCCAATTCAACAGAATTAAAGCAAGACCGATCCCAAGCGGACTCAAGGCTAAACTGCGCACCTACCAGAAGAAGGGCTACTACTGGCTTTCTTTCCTTTACGAGCACGGGTTCGGGGCCTGTCTCGCCGATGACATGGGACTCGGAAAGACCATACAGGCCATCACCCTCCTGGGAGCTATAAAAGAGGGTAAGGTCAAACGCCCTTCATCACCCGTCGGTCCCTTTCTCATTGTGGTGCCCCCAAGCCTTATCTTTAACTGGGAGATTGAGATTGAGAGGTTCTATCCCAAACTGAAAGTAAATATTTACAGAGATAAGCACCGTTCTCTGATGACCGATGGATACGATGTCATCTTGACGAGCTATGGACTTATCCGAAGAGACATTGAGCGACTGAAAGAGCTGCGCTTTCGAGTAATCGTCTTTGATGAGGCCCAGACGGTAAAAAATATCTTTGCTGGCGCCACTGGGGCAGTCCGACAGCTAAAAGGTTTGTTCAAGATAGTTCTGACGGGCACCCCAGTGGAAAACCATATCGGCGAGTACTTCTCCATCGTAGACCTCATTCTCCCCGGATTGCTCGGTGAATACAGAGAGTTTCAGAATAGGGCAAAACATGACCTGTCTTCTTTGTTACCTGTTGTGACAGAACGCACCAAGCCCTTCTTGTTACGGAGGACGAAAGAGCATATCTTGAAAGAACTTCCCCCCAAGATCGAACACGATATCTACCTGGAGCTGACGGAGAAGCAGAAAAAGTTTTACAACAGGACCGTGGAAGAGGTGAGGTCGACCATCGACACCGCCTATAGACAAAAAACAGCATCCCAGGCAAAGATCATTGCTCTTACGGCCATCATGAAGCTCCGGCAGATTTGTCTGAGTCCCAGGCTTCTCGTCCCTGATATAAAAGAAATTTCTCCAAAGATAGAATTCCTGAAAGATAAGCTGGGAGAGTTAAGCGCCGAATCCCACAGTGCCCTTGTTTTTTCGCAGTTCACCACATTCCTGGATATAGTTGAAGATGAGCTTCTGGCAAGTAATTTTCATATATTTCGGCTTGATGGCTCTACACCGGTAGCGAAGCGAAAGACTATCGTGGAGGGGTTCCAGGGCTGCGAACCTCCAGCCGTCTTTCTGTTAAGTCTCAAAGCCGGAGGACAGGGCTTAAACCTGACACGAGCCAATTACGTGTTCCATCTCGACCCCTGGTGGAATCCAGCTGTGGAAAATCAGGCCTCGGACAGGACACACAGGATTGGTCAGAAGAACAAGGTCATAGTAACGCGACTTCTCATGCGACACACAGTGGAGGAGAAAATGATGTCCTTGAAACAAAAAAAGTTGAGCCTGTATCGCGCTCTCATGGATACCCCTGAAAAAAATGCTGGCAAGCCCATAACAAGGGAGGATCTTAGCTTTCTGCTCAGGTAGTGCTTGTCCCTCAACAAAAATAGAATTCCACGGGTTTGCGGCTCACCGTCCTCCACTCTCTCAGCCAGTCTCCGTAATTTGCCTAGCGAGGGTGACGAATATACTGATACCTACGATCGTGATTGAACCTGCTGCGATCAGTAATTTTTGTCAATTAAAACGGTTTCGTATCTCGTTATGCGTGATTTCCGGGGGAAGTCTGGGGGAATACTCTTGAGGGGTTTCACGACCGTAACATACTAATATTATTTATGGTTTATGGTAGGCGCACGGGGTTTTGAACCCCGGACCTCTACCGTGTCAGGGTAGCGCTCTCCCCCTGAGCTATGCGCCTAATATGATGGGATTTTATAACAAGATGCTTGCCCAAAGTCAAGAACTTAATGCAGGTTCCAGACAATAGGCAGTGTGGTTTGAATCCTTAATCTTTTCCCATAGCCTGTGATATCACATTTCAATCAGACAGCTCCAATCGGCATAAAGAATGCCATTTCTTGCAACGCACATCGAGGACGCCCTGGGCACCCTGCGGATGAGCCGAAGCTTGCCTGCGGCCGGGCCGCGTTAGGCCAATTCTCTTTGTTTGAGCCACTTAAACGAGTTCGAGAATTGAGTGCAGGCGAATCATATGCAGAGCACGGCGCCTGAGTGGGAGTGAGGGAAATGCCATTCTGGCCATGCAACATTGAATGTAACTTGGTATGACCCATCATCTATTGCGTAATTTTTACTTTTTAAAAACCACACTTCCCTTATTGTCCACATCGAGAGCCACAGTGTCGCCTTCTTTGACTTCCCCTTTCAGGATCATAAGCGCCAGCGCGTCCTGAATCTTCTTCTGGATGAGCCTCTTCAGGGGCCGAGCGCCGAATACAGGGTCGTAGCCTTCCTTGGCGATCATGTTTTCGAGTTTCACGCTATATTTCAATTCGATATTCCGCGCGGCGGCCCGTTTCGTTAGGTAAATAAGCTGCAGTTTCACGATCTCTTTGATGTTGTCCTGCGAAAGAGACCTGAAGATGATAATATCGTCGATCCTGTTGACGAACTCGGGTTTGAAGTGTCCCTTCACTGCCTCTGTAACACGTTTTTTCATCTCATCGTAGTCTTCATCGGTAAGGTCTGTAATCCATTGACTTCCGATATTGGATGTCATGATGATGACTGCGTTCTTGAAGTCCACGGTCCTTCCCTGACCATCGGTGAGTCTGCCGTCGTCGAGGACTTGCAGAAGGACATTGAAGACTTCCGGATGCGCCTTCTCCACCTCATCGAGAAGGATAATGCTATACGGCCTTCTCCGAATCGCTTCCGTGAGGTACCCACCTTCTTCGTAGCCTACATATCCTGGAGGAGCACCAATCAGGCGAGATACAGAATGCTTTTCCATGAACTCGCTCATGTCGATTCTAACGATAGCCTGTTCGTCATCGAAGAGAAATTCCGCGAGGGCCCGCGCGAGTTCTGTTTTTCCGACGCCCGTCGGCCCGAGGAAGAGAAAGGAACCAAGGGGACGGTTCGGGTCCTGCAGCCCTGCCCTCGCCCGTCGTATCGTGTTGGAAACGGCCTCTATGGCCTCATCCTGACCGACCACTCTTTGGTGGAGCCGCTCCTCCATGCGGACGAGCTTTTCCATGTCACCTTCGAGCATCTTGGAAACGGGAATGCCTGTCCATTTGGAGACAACCTTTGCGATGTCTTCTTCGTCGACCTCTTCCTTGAGCATCTTGTGCTCTTTTTGAAGCTCCATGAGTTTTTCGTTCTTCATTTTCAACTCTTGTTCCAAGCCGGAGATAAGCCCGTAGCGAATTTCAGCGACCTTTCCGAAATCTCCTTTTCTTTCCAGTTCATCGGCTTCTTTTTTGGCCCTGTCGATTTTTTCCTTGATCTCGTTGATACCCGTGATGAAGGCCTTTTCCTGTTTCCAATGCTTTCTCTTATCACCCACCTCGCCTTTCAATTGTTTCAATTCTTCTTCCAGTTTTTTCCTTCGTTCCTTCGATGCCTCATCCTTTTCCTTTTTGAGGGCCTCGATCTCGATCTGTATCTGGATGATCTTCCGGTCAACCTCATCAATCTCAATGGGGACACTATCAATCTCCATCCTCAATCGCGAAGATGATTCGTCGATAAGGTCAATTGCCTTGTCAGGCAAAAATCTGTCGGTGATGTAACGATGCGAAAGGGTCGCTGCCGCTATGATGGCGGGGTCTGTGATGCGCACACCGTGGTGGAGTTCATATTTCTGTTTGAGCCCGCGAAGTATGGCGATGGTTTCTTCCACGCTCGGTTCACCCACATATACAGGCTGAAACCGCCTTTCAAGCGCGGCGTCTTTTTCCACGTATTTGCGGTATTCATCAAGGGTTGTAGCGCCGATGCAGCGAAGATCTCCCCTCGCCAGGGCGGGTTTCAGCATGTTCGATGCGTCGACGGCACCTTGGGCTCCTCCGGCACCTACAATCGTATGAAGCTCATCAATGAAGAGGATGATGGTCCCTTCCGCTTCGTCGATCTCCTTGAGGACCGCTTTGAGCCTGTCTTCGAATTCGCCTCTGTATTTGGCCCCGGCAAGAAGCGCCCCCAGATCGAGGGAGAGCACGCGCTTGTTTTTCAAGGTTTCAGGGATGTCTCCGCTTATGATCCTCTGGGCAAGTCCTTCGACGATAGCCGTCTTTCCGACACCCGGTTCGCCAATAATGACAGGATTGTTCTTGGTCCTGCGTGAGAGCACCTGCATGACGCGGCGTACCTCTTCGTCGCGACCGATCACGGGGTCGAGTTTTCCTTTCCGTGCTTCTTCCGTTAGGTCTCTGCAATATCGCTGGAGGGCCTGATATTTCTCTTCTGGTGCCTGATCGGTAATTCTTTGTGTTCCCCTGATCTCCTTGAGCACCGTGTAGATGCTGTCTTTGGTTACCCCGTGGCTCGTGAGAATCCTCGATGCGGAGCTTTCCTTGACCTCGGTAATACCGATCAAGCAATGCTCCGTGCTGACATAGTCGTCCTTTAAACGTTCGGCTTCCATGAATGCCATATCCAAGGCCTGTTTGAGCTGGGGTGAAATGTAGACCTGTGTCGTGCCTTCTACACGTGGTACTTTTTGTAGGGCCCGGCCAACCTCGCCGGCGATGGTGTCCGGTTTTGCCCCCAATTTGTCGAGCAAAGGTCGAATGATGCCTTCTTTTTGTGTAATGAGCGCGAAGAGGAGATGCTCGTTTTCAATGGCCTGGTGTCCCAATGATTCAGCCTTTTTCTGTGCTTCCGTGAGGGCCTCTTGGGCCTTTATGGTCATTTTTTCCCAGTTCATATTGTCACCTCATCAATCAATGTTGCACAACTGCTTTCAGCAAGAATAGCCATATCAATCTCGACACGTCCCGCCGTCACTGAAACTATCTTATTTTGTTATAATATAATCACGATCATCATAAAATCAACAAGGGGATGCAAACATATTGCGAACCTTTTTGGGTAGCAGGCAACTCTGTATGTTGGAGGCCACACAGCGCGGCAGAGCCCGCATATATATGCTTTCCCGAACAAGCCTTTGGCGGGATGTAACTTTCAGCAAAGGACCTTGTAGGTAAAATGTTGTCTGTCATATCACGTGCAGACCATTAGCTATCTGTGAAAAAACTTAGACTGGCCCTCCATTCACGCAGAGGCTACTTTGACATCGTCTGCCCGGTGTGCTAAGTAAATAACCATGAAAGTCGAATGGGACGGCAAGAGCTATGAATTTGAAAAACCCATGTCTGTCTCCAGGCTCCTTGAAGAACTCTCATTAAACAGGGAAGCTCACCTCGTTGTTGCCAACAACAGGCTCGTTACTGAGGATACTAGGCTGGGGGTCGAAGACAACGTAAAGGTCATACGGGTAATATCGGGCGGATGAAATGCAGGGTCTGCGGACAACCGGCGAGCATCAACCTTCGATCATACAAGAGCGCGCTCTGCGACAGTGATTTTATCTCTTTCTTTGAAAAACGAGTACGGACAACCATCCAGAAATACCGCCTCATAACGGAAGGCGATGTCCCTGTTGTTGCCGTGTCGGGAGGCAAAGATTCCCTCTCTCTCTGGCATCTCATGAATAAACTGGGTATTGCATCCGATGGCGTGTATGTGGATCTCGGTATCAAGGGCTATTCGGATAGATCACTCGACAAAATAAGGAAGGCCGCCCTCGCGCTTGGAAGGAAGGTCTTCGTATTCCGCATTGAGACCGTTCTTGATAAGGGTATAGACGGACTTGCGAAAACAATGAGAAGAGTACCCTGCTCCGCCTGCGGTATGATCAAACGGTACATCATGAACAAGGTCTGTATGGACAAAGGCTATAATGTTCTCTTTACCGGCCATAATCTCGATGATGAAGCAGCAGCGCTCTTGGGAAACATCCTCTACTGGAAGAAGGAATATCTCTGGAAAAAAGATGTGGTGCTGGAAGCGAAAGAAGGCCATCTCTCAAGAAAGGCCAAGCCCCTCTTTTTGTGCTCAGAGCGAGAGGTGGCGGCATACGCCATCATGAACGGCATTGACTATGTCTATGAGGAATGCCCCTTTTCAATTGACGCGAAATCCCTTACCTATAAAGGGATCATCAATAAACTCGAAGAATCATCCCCCGGCACAAAGTTGATGTTTGTAAAGGGGTATTTAAAGACGTTGAAAGATCTGAGAAGCGCCGGTGAAGAAACACGGGAGACAAAGTACTGTATGAACTGCGGCTATCCCACATACGGAGAAAAGTGCAGTTTTTGCCGGACGCTTGAAAGGTTCGGTATTCAATACACGGTAAAATTTGATGAGTACGGACCGTATTCCATTGACAGCGAACGGTCGGTAATGACATAATTTCCTTATGTCTATGATCGATGGTCTTTCACAACTTATCTTCAATATCTATGAGGCCTTCACCGTTGCTCTCTTTGTTAAGGACAACGACAGGTTGAATTGCCTTTCATCGACCACCTTTGCGAAAAGTTTTGATCAGAACAGGAGTATCCCCATTGAAGGGACTCTCCCGGGATGGGTGCTGAAACACAATGAGCCCCTTATTATCCCCAATTTCGACAAGGCTGAGAGCGCCCTCGGTTATTACAAAACCGATGAGGGGATAAAATCTTTCATGGGCTATCCCATGGAGGAAAACGGGGTCATCATTGTTGACAGTAAAAAGAAATACGTCTTTACCGATAGAGAAAAAAAGATCTTGCGGTCCTTCGCATCCATAATCCATGAGGAACTTGAGAGAGAAAAGAGATCGCAGGACAGGGAAGATGTTCTTGAAGAACTCTCCATGGAAAAACGTGTTCTCGGTTTTTTCAGTGAACTGAACCAGTCGAAAATATCTGCACGGGATGTGCTTCAGGAGATGCTCCACCTTTCGGGCGGCGATCTTGGTTTTATTGGCGTGGAGAAACGAGGAATGTTGTGTATCCAGGATGTGGCAGGCCCAGGCAGCTACGAAGAGATCAAGAAAGAATGCCATCCCGGAGAGAGTATCGCCTCTATGGTCATGAAAGGAGGGAGAGAAATGCTCCTTCCCCATAACAGCGGATATCTGAGAGAAAAGCCGCTCTTTTTTCCGGGGGAGCCGCTCAGGGCTCGGCAGTTCTTCGGTTTTCCTCTTGTTGCCGACGACGTCCCCTTTGGAGTGGTCGGTTTTATCGCTTTATATGAGCCTCAGCTGAAAGAGGGGGCCATCGGTGCCCTGAGGAACATCTCCTCGCTGCTCGCCCTCTATTATACGTCATTATGGATGAAGGAGCATCTGGAAAGACTGAAAGATTTTGATCCTGTGACGGGCGCTCTTCAGTTCAACGCTTTCCTTGCCCTTCTTGAAAAGATGATAAAAAAGGACGACAAATTTGTTCTCATATCGGTAAAATTGCTCAATCTGTCAACCTATAATAGAGAGAAGGGGGTTCATTTTACCAACGACCTCTTACGCAAGGTCCTTCAGGTGGTAAAATACTGTGCCGGTAGCAAGTCCTTTGTGACACGAAAAAGCGGAGGACATTTCTATATAGCACTGAAAGACGCCGAAACATTTGAGACAAGAAATATGTTAAAGTTTCTCAATCATGCAATTGCCAAGAGCCTTTCCGAGGAAAGGCTCTCAGACACGGCCGGCACGGTTGAGTTAGGAATGGTGAGCTTCCCGGAAGATACCCGCGAACTCTGGAGACTCTTTGAGAAACAGGAAGAAAAGAAATTCAAGAAAATAATTGACTGAGGAGGATGGGGGAATGAATCTATTTAGGAAATTGTTTGGACTGTTTTCTACGCATCTTGCCATGGACTTGGGGACCGCAAATACCCTTATCTACATGAAAGGAGAGGGGATCGTTCTCAATCAGCCTTCCGTTGTTGCCATTGATAACAATTCCGGGAGGGTGATCGCCGTGGGCAAGGAAGCAAAAGAATATATAGGCCGGACACCGCCCAATATCAGCGCCATCAGACCATTGAAGGATGGGGTTATAGCCGATTTCGATGTCGCAAAGGCGATGATTAAATACTTTCTCAAGGCAGTGAGCACAGAACGGAAAATATCAAGACCAAAAATGGTTGTCGGAGTACCTTCAGGAATAACCCAGGTAGAAAAGAAAGCCGTCATCGACGCCTGTTTTCAGGTGGGTATCCGTGATGTGTATCTTATTGAAGAACCAATGGCTGCGGCACTCGGCGCCGGTATGCCCATAGATCTTCCGAGGGGAAATATGGTCGTCGATATCGGTGGCGGTACCACGGAAGTCGCAATCTTAAGCCTCTCTGCCGTTGCCTACAGTGAATCGCTTCGGGTGGCAGGAGACGAACTTGATGAGGCCATAGTGCGCTACCTACAGAAGAAACATCATCTCGCCATCGGGGTCATTGCTGCGGAGAAAATAAAAATAGAGGGGGCTTCAGCGTTTCCTATAGACTCTTTGAGCGACAGCATAAATGTGGTGGGAAAAGACCTTCTGACGAGTATCCCGAAGGGCATCAAAATAGCCAAGGAAGAGGTCCGGGAAGCCATCGAGGAGCCGGTTACAGCGATTATCGATTCTATACGAAGGGCGCTCGAAAAACTGCCGCCCGAATTCGTTGCTGATCTCAACGAGACCGGGATGGTGCTCACGGGTGGCGGGGCACTCCTTAAGGGTCTTGAACAGCGCATCGAGAATGAGACAGGGATTACGGTTATTGTTGCCGAAGATCCCCTCTCATCGGTGACCCTGGGCTGCGGCAGGGCCCTCGAAGACTTGGAAAAATACAAAAAAACCTTTATCAATTAGCCGTGGCACAGGCCCTAGTTTATCTAACATCAGAAGGCAGGCGTCGTTGCGCATCGCGGAAAACGGGGTCCGATACGGGCCGAACCTGGTGGTAATGAACTGAGCGAATGGTTCCTTCATACAGAACAATATCTCGAGAACCGAATGTAGATTGAGGCATCACATCGCTGATTGCCTGTTTTCAAGCCTTCCATGGCACTTTCTATGCGGACCGACAAAAGGCTTGACTTCACATGTTCGGTGAGATATAAAAAGCATATGTATATAAATATACATAGCCAGGAATTGAAATGGTGTTGCACCAAATGGGTTCTTCTATGCTTTACCGTTTGCAAAGCTTTTTGCCTATGAGAGTATTATGTAGACTGCAAAAAAATTCAACAAAACTGGGCAAAACCGTGTTGTTATAATAAACATATATAATTATATATAATAATTAAGGAGGAAACGAAAATGAGAAAAGTGAGGAATGTGGTTTTCTTATTAATGGCTGTGCTTCTTGTTTTCTCTATCCTGCCGTCGCTCTCGGCAGCGCAGCAAGGCAAGGTTATTGAATTGACCTACGGCTCGCAATGGCCCGAGAATATGACGTTCAGCAATGTAGACAAGGCATGGATCGCGAAGATAGAGAAGGAAACCAACGGACGGGTACATATTAAACCGTATTTCGGCGGTCAGATCATATCACCCCAGGGCGGAGGCATTGAAGAGCTAATCGGGGGTGTTGCCGATATCGCCTTTGTCCTTCCCAATTACTCAAAATCCGGATTTGCCCTTACCAAGGGGATGAGCCTTATGTTTTACGGCGCCAATCAGGTAACCGGCCGTCGTGTTTACAAGGAAATCCTGGCCAAATTCCCTGAAATCGAAGCGGAATACAAAGGCATGAAGGTGCTAGCCTGGAGTTCTGGTGCGTTTTTTGATATCCTGTCGAGAAAGCCGATCCGTAAGTTTGCCGATTTAAGAGGCGGACGGTACAAAACGTCCGGCGATTTTGCCGAGGTACTCGAGGCTTTCGGAGCAGAAGGGGTAAACTCTCCCATGTCCGAGGTGTACGTGGCACTCCAGAAAGGCATTATGGATGGCGTTCTGGTCTCACCCGAAGGGCTTAAGACCATGAGTCTCGCCGAAGTCTGCAAGTACCTGACCATGACGAACCTCTATCGGGTCCATACCGCGAGCAGGGCCATGAACCTTAACTCCTGGAACAAGCTCCCGCCCGACATCAAAAAAGTTTTTGAGGACAATATAGAATTCTGGGGACTCGGCACGGACAAGGAGTTTGAAAAGACCGACCAAGAAGGCATGGCTTATGGAAAGAAACTCGGCGTTGAGGTCTTGCCCATGCCCAAAGAAGAGATGGCAAAAATCTACGCAGTCATGAGGGAGAAGGCCACGAAGCAAGCGCAAGACCTGGACGCCAAGGGATTGCCTGGTACAAAGATTTTCCAGGAAGCACAGCGTCTTATCCAGCAGTACAGCAAGTAGGTGTTACAAAGGTATAGTGGGAAATAGTACCAAACAGGCGGTAGATTACGGGTACACAATAGGGTGCCGTGTTCTGCCGCCTCACATTTTCTGCGCGACCACGGTTTGCAGATAGTTTTGCTTGATTACTGCTATATCTTTCCATAGGAGTTCCGGCGACAAGTGCCGTACCGAGGGCGTGGGGAAGGGCTGTCCGAATAATCTGCCGGGCTGTCCGGAATGATGGTCACAGTCGGCCTCCACCGTGTTTTCTGCAACCGGTATGGATTAATTCATCGTATTCTACGCTTCCTTCAACTGATGAGAAATCGGAGCCACCGAGGCCGGTTCACGGCTTACCGATCATAATTTCATCGTCCTTCACTGTGAATGAGGTTTCTACTCCGGCAGCTTTTCCTACCTCTTCGATGTATCTCATAACCTCAACAAACCTCGCGTCTCCCTTGCGTAAAATCTCCGGTTCAGCAGTCCTGGAGAGGTGCACAGGGAGAAGGGAGACGCTTTTGATACGTTTGTCAAAGATTACACATTTGGCAATCACGCTTTTCATGGTATCAGGGGGCATGGGGTACTCCCTGTCTTTTCCCCAGTTCGGATTGAGATTCATGATCTCTTTATGTGTGCGGGTACTCCACAGGTCACCCTGAGCAAAAGCGAAGGGCAGCTCCAGAGCGAAATTCGAGAGGCTGTGAAAGATCACCCTGCCTTTGTAAACTTCTATGCCCTTTAATATATGAGGATGGTGGCCCACGATAAGATCTGCACCCGCATCGATGGCCGCATGTCCTAACTTCCTTTCGTAATCGGCTATTTGGGCAGGAATAAAATGTATGCCCCAGTGCATTGACACGATAACCACATCTGCCTCAGTTTTAGCTTTCCTGATATCGGCGATCATTAGTGCGGCATCCTCTTTATGAGGAAAGGTGTGTATTCTGGCCGGCGTACCGGGTTGATCGTGCTCAATTTGTTCATATAGCGTCCATGCCCTGAGAGGCAGACACCCCGGCCTGTTCTCTTCCGCCCAGTATCCATGAGGTAAAATCGAATTGTATGCCAGAAATGCTATTTTTTGGCCCCTACACTCCCGGACCACTGTTTTTCGAGCCTCCTGTAAGTTCGCTCCTGCTCCCACGACAGCGAGATGTTCTTTTTTGAGCGCATCAAGCGTGTCGAAGAAGGCTTCCCGCCCCCAGTCCATGCAATGGTTGCTGGCGAAAGAAACAACCTGAAAACCGGCTTCCTTGAGGGACCGAGCCCCTTGAGGATCCGCACGCATGGGAAGTCTCGCCTGCGGGAGAGGGGTTCCCCGGGTAGAGAAGTTGGTCTCAAGCTGACAAAAGGCTATATCAGCTTGACGAATGCGCGCAGTGACATTCTGAAACATAGATGAAGCATCTGGCCTGTTAGGTCCTACATCGCCTGCGGCATAAACGATTATGTCCTTCGTCTCCATCGATCTTCCCTCCATCTTATCTGTTCTGAGAGGCCCATATCCACCTTTTCAATGGTTTGGATCATGAGAAACATCATTGATTTACATCCCATTTGTACGGATGGCGGCAGTTCCAAGCAAGAAACTGCCTTATTCCTCAATTGTATGTGAGACAGATAACTGTGTCAAGATAATTGTCACCTCAGAAAACGGGAAAAGACCCATGTCATAACACGCTGCAACAGGAGAGAGATCACCTCTGCTGACTGGTTTTTCTTGATACTGACTCTTGAAAGAGGACGGTCTAAAAACAGTCGGGGTTCGTGATTGGTATGAGAAACTTTGCCTGCCATGCTTCCCAAACCCAATCTCACCAATGGACATCCCGATGCGACAGACCTCAAAGAAGCAACATGAGGGACCTACGGGTTCCTCAGATGGCCCGTGCCGATTAAAAACATACAGTAGGATACTTGCTATTCCAAGGTCTTCCACCAACGTCCGCGTTACACACTCTCTGATGAGGATCGGAAAATGCAATTGCCGTTCGCCCACTTCTAGTACAAAAACCCGGCAAGGCTTCTACTTCCCATCCATCAAAATGATGACTACGGGCGTTGTTTTTGGCCCACCCTCTGATTCAGTTGCTTCATGTATGTTCAACTGCAGAACAGTTGAGATCAATCCGCGGAATGTCGCTCCCGATACGGATAAGCGGGTACGAAAGTTGTGCTCGCACCTTCCAGTTTCGCGCCGATGATATTCGCAGTATCACCTTCCCGCTGTCACTGCGTTGCTGTGCAGGAAGCACAAAGTATTTGTATCGGAGAGTCTTGAGGTGCTGTCTCTTCTTTTTCCTTCTGAGAAACTCATGTCTGAAAAGCATAAAGAGGTTATAGACGAGAACTTTCAGGATCATGTCTCTTTCTGCGGCATAGAGCCTCTTCATCGAGAAACCGCACAAGGCAAAGTCCTCTTTCAATGCCTTAAGTTAATAAAAAAAACCAGCTCAAATATCACCTCGAAGAGTTCCTTGCCGACGGCTCACGGGAGTCAGATCGATATCAAGGAGGAAACTTATTGCCAATTTTGTGAATATCCCATATAGTTATACAAACCCTGTTGGGGATGATACTTAGAATGTTTGAGCGGATGGTATGGAATGAATATCGATAAGGAAGAACTGAAACTTTTATATCTTCTTAAAAATGTAAACCTTGAGTCCATTAAGGGTCTGCTGGAAGCGTGCTTGACCAGAACACTTGAGCCTGAAGAAGTGCTTATTACCCCAAATGAACTTAACAAAACCGTATATTTTGTCCTGAGCGGCACGTTACGGGTCCACCTCGATGCCCTTGACAATCCTTCGATTACCACCATTGGCCCGGGTGAAAGCGTCGGCGAGATATCCGTTATCGACAACCAGTTAACCTCGGCATATGTCGTTGCGGAAGGCGTATGTAAGCTTCTCGTCATGGACGAGGATATTCTCTGGTCATTGATTCAGGCATCGCACGCGGCGGCCTGCAATTTATTGTTTATCCTTGCAAAGCGCCTGCGCCATACTGATTCGATCCTGGTGAAGGGCGTTCAGCTTGGACAGGACCTCGAGCATTACGGGAGCGTCGATGCCCTTACGGGCCTTCATAACCGGTATTGGTTTGACACTATGTTTAAGCGCCAGTTCCTGCGCTCTTCCATCAATGAGACACCTTTTTCCATTATCATGGCCGATATCGACTATTTCAAAAAACTAAATGATACGTACGGTCATCTCTCGGGCGATAGAGTCCTCTATGAGGTCGCCCATATCATCAATAAAAATATCCGTCCTACCGAAATGGTAGCCCGATATGGAGGAGATGAATTCATAATTCTTTTGCCTGATCACAATCTTCAGACGGCACGACTGGTGGCTCAGCGGCTGCAACAGGCGATGTCAGAGACGCTACCCATTCCATTTGGTGAGCAGGATATCTTCCATCCCTCGCTTTCCATAGGCATAGCGGAAATGAAAGGCCATCAGACGCCGGAATTGCTCATCCATGCAGCGGATGAAGCAATGTACCGGGCAAAAAATAGCGGAAGAAATTGTATTGCCGAGTAAAAGGGCACATGCCCAAGGAGAATAAAATGAAGATTTTTAATGCTGGCGACGTCATTCAATTTGCTGTAAGAGTCGAAGAGGACGGCGAAGCCTTTTATCGCAAGGCAGCAGACGCTACAAAGGATAAAGATGTCCGTCAGTTGTTTCATTTTCTTGCAGGCCAAGAGGTCATGCACAAAGCCACATTCCAGCACATGCTCTCGAAAATAGAAACTGTGCCACCCGCGGAAACATATGACGGTGAATACGTCTCCTACCTCCACGACTATATAGATAGTAAAATAATTTTCGCAAAAAAGGCCCGGGACGAGGTTGTCTCCAAGGAAAAAGACACGCTGTCGGTCATTACCTTTGCCATGGAGCGGGAAGCCGATTCTATCCTCTACTATCAGGAAGCAAAACAATTCATCGCTGAAAAATACTATGACACTATGGACAGGATCATCGGAGAAGAACGAAAGCATTTCAGCAAACTTTCCGAACTGAGAAAAAAATACACATAGCATATGTTCTCTATATATTCGAGAAACCATAGTCCCCTATGAAACAATTTGTCCCGCTGGAAGACATTGAATCGGTGCTGCCGATCTTATCGGAGATCGCAATATGGGGCGGCGTATCCGATGAGCAACGTGAGAAAATATTCAGGCGGTTGGAGACCGGAATATTCAAAAAAGGAGACTACATCTTCCAAAAGGGTGACGAACCTTCATACATCTATATCGTAAGAAAAGGAAAAATCGGACTTTTGATCGGCGAAGGGGGGGTCAATCTTGAAAAGACAATGTTGGCCACCGGTCAGTGTTTCGGCGTTGCCTCTTTGATGGCCATGCAAAGACATACGTCCACCGCCATCGCCCTTGAGGACAGCGAGGTCATGGCGCTGTCGAGACAATCTCTCCTCCAGCTGAGGTATGAGGACATCGAGCTCTTCGTTCTTCTGATGATGAATATCGCCAGAGAACTTGCACGGAGACTCAAACTGACAGATGACATTCTCCTGCAATACATGCATGCGCACAAGGACGGTTCACTGTATTAGACTCTTGCCATAGTTTCTTGAACGGTGAACAGAAAATGAACTTGTCTGTAACATCCTTCAGTGGAACAAGTCGTATCCCATCTTGATAATCAACGCGGCAACAATGATGAGAAAAAAAACCCGCACAAACCGGCTTCCCTTCAGAATCGCAAGCCTGGTCCCCGCCAGAGAACCGAGCATGTTGCAGATAGCCATACAAACCGCGGCCCTGTAAAATATATTGTCTGTGAAGCCGAAATAGAGGACAGCGGACAAGTTTGTCGCAAAATTAACGACTTTGGAAGAAGCGGAGGCAGAGAGGAAACTGAACCCGAAGATCCCAATAAAGACAAAAATGAGGAAACTCCCAGTGCCGGGGCCGAAAAATCCATCATAAAAACCGATCAACACGCCTGTGGTGATGCTGGTGGCGTATTGCCTTGTCGCATTCAGTTTTGGCGCGTGGAGCGTGCCGAAATCTTTTTGTAGAAAGGTATAGAGTACAATTACAATGAGCATGAAGAGAATGAGGGGCCGCATGACCTTTGGATCCATGATGCTTGCCGCTCGTGCTCCGAGAAATGAAAAAATGAGGGCTGCGCACGTCGCGGGAAGAGTAGCCTTCCAACTAATCTCAATATGACGGGCGTATTGAGCTGACGCGACAGACGTGCCGGCGATAGAGGCAAATTTATTGGTGCCGAGAAGTGTTGCCACAGAGAGCTGCGGCAAAAAAATAAAGAGCGCGGGTAACTGTATGAGGCCTCCTCCACCGGCTACCGAGTCGATGAAACCGGCAGCAAAGGCAAAGATACAGAGTATCCAGATTTCAATCATAGATGTTCCTGACGGGAGCTGTTAGCTCGTTAACCCGGAACTTGCTGACTTACAACATATTTTGGTGTTTAGAGAGTAAAACACCATCCGAAGAGATCCGGTTTTTCGGCATAATGCATACCGGTGATCTCATCGTAGAATTTTCGCGACAGAGGACCTATTTCGCCGCTATGTATGGTTATCATCTCGCCTTTGTGGTTGATCCATCCCACCGGGGAAATAACTGCCGCGGTGCCCGTTCCGAAGACTTCCTGCAAGGTATCGTTTTTCGCCGCGGCAAAGACTTCTTCAATGGTGATCTGTCTTTCCTCGACGGGGATGCCCCAGTGGTTGGCGAGGGAAATAACCGAATCGCGCGTGACTCCAGGCAGGATGGAGCCCTCGAGAGGAGGTGTGACGAGCTTGCCCTCAATGACGAACATGATGTTCATGGTGCCCACTTCCTCAATGTATCTGCTTTCAGCGGCGTCAAGCCAGAGAACCTGCGTAAAGCCCTTCTTCTTTGCTTCTTCAGCGGGCAAGAGAGAGGCTGCATAATTGGCAGGCGTCTTCACGTCCCCGAGCCCGCCTTTTACGGCCCGAACGTATCCGCCGGACGTGATGAGTTTGACGGGATTGATGCCTTCTTTATAGTAAGCGCCCACCGGTGATGTAATGATCATGAAGTTGTAGGTATGGGAAACCCTGACTCCGAGAAAATTGTCTGCCGCAAAAACAAATGGCCGTAAGTAGAGGGAACAGCCTTTCCTGTCTGGTATCCACGCCTGATCGAGACTCACAAGTGCTTTGAGCCCATTGATAAAAAGCTCGTAGGGGATGAAAGGGATACAGAGACGCTTGTTGGACCTGTTGAAACGCTCGTGGTATTTGTCGGGACGAAAGAGATTGATCTTCCCATTGACCGTCCTGAAGGCCTTGAGACCTTCAAAGACAACCTGGCCGTAATGCAACGAGCATAAACTGGGTTCTACCTTGATCTCACCATAGGGCATAATCCTAGGGATACCCCATTGTCCCTCTGCATAATGCACAGTAAACATATGATCAGAAAAATCAACCCCAAATTCGAGCTCGTCAAAATTGACTTTATCTATCCTGCTTTTTTTTGTTTTGGTCACTTCTATATCCACGATGAGTCTCCTTTATAAAATCATGTTACAGGCCATTGGTCGGGCTAATAACCTGTAATCCGTGTAATCTGTCTATTTTCCCTTGAGGCAGGGCCGATATACTTTCCTGTCATTTTGCTGCCTATCTGCATTTCCGGTTGGCCTTTATCGTAGTATCGGTGGTGCCGTCCAAAGAGTTACCGTTGCAGGCCATCTTCCCGCTCGTTACTGCGGTGCTGTCCGCTTTTACAATTCATGGTGTATGTTAACGTGTTGTCGCTTACCTTCTGGTCTTTCGTTGTGCATTCCTGGCCCTTTGGTTGTTTTTGCGGTTTTGGCGCCATATCTTTTTTGGTCATGCATTGCTTCATCCTTGTCGCAGGCATCTGCACCGGCATACCTTTCATTTCAGCCTTTGTCGTGATTTCCCAGGGTCCTTCTTTCATTTTTACTGATGCGCTTGCAACCACACCAGTTCAACAACAAGGGCCAATGTGATCATTATATTGCGTCTCATGAAAACCTGCTCTTTTGCATACCTGATTTGTTTGTATTTCAGTATTCCAGCACAAAAAGTTATCACTAATTGTCCTGTGGGTCAAATAAAATGTCGGATCAGGTCGGTTTGATCAAAATCCTTTACAAATATCTTCGCAGCGAGTTCCGAATACTGTCCCCTCGCATATCACGTATCTGTTGTAGAATATTATACATATTGAAAATACCATGTTTTGCGCTTCTTCTTCCGTATGGCTATGGTGTTGTGAATTTTACAAAATAACAGCTTGCACCTGATAGGAAAATCGAAGCTGTAATCTCTTTTTTCCCTATCTCATTGAACCAATAAATTCAGTGGTCCGCGCGGTGCCAAATTTTGGGGGCACGGAACATATGAAGAAGATTGGCGAATCATGTAACGATTTCGGTCATGAAAAAAACGCATAAAAGAATAAACGAATCGCTATAATCTCGGTAAATACAAGCCTTTTCAACGAACCCGAAAAGGAGCCAAAATGAGGAAAAATCAAAATCTTCAAGGCTTTAAAGTGCTTTTTCTACAACTTTTCAACAGGTTTTACACAGTTTTTGTGGAAAACAGTTGCAGTCTTCCAATTTTAAAGGGGATATAGTTTCAACGTGGGGTATGGATAACATCCATCTTGGAGCCTGTCCGGATATTGCATAATTTTGCTCCGCCCGCTTTGATCTCGAGAATATACTGGACGGGATAGCGGGAGCTTATGGGCGTCTCGTCAAAGGGCTTTGCATTACAATATATATGCTTGACTTTATTATGGCTGCTGATAAATACCATGTCGAGAGGGATATAGGTATTCTTCATCCAGAAGGAACGAATGGCGTCGTTTCCGTAGACAAATAACATACCTGAATCGGGCTGCAAATCCTTACGAAACATGAGGCCCCGCATTTGCTCCTCGTCTGTTAGCGCAAGTTCAGCCCTGATACGGCAAAGCTCCTGGCCTTTGCTATTGGAGAAAACGACTGTTACACCGGGATTCCCTTCTGCTGAGCAGTCATTAATACATAATCTCAGACCCAGAAGGAATAAGAGTACAAGAATGCACGTTACACGTTGAAGAGAATTCATTTGCGAAGATCCACTGACCATGTGCGCGCCCTTCCTCGAGAGAGCTATAACATTGGACTTCATATGTTTCATTTTAACATACAATCAACTGGATTTCCTTTTTTTTGACCACCGCCCCTTGGATATACGGGGTCCGCTTCAGGCTATCGGACCGCCTGTGTTCACAAGCTCCGGGTAGGGCATTGCATGTTTCCTGGGAATCTTATTCTGGACTCAGGGAGGCCATAACATGAAACCATAGAGGTTTTTTGTTCCCATATTTGTTGTGAAGGTTCTGTTCGTCGTATCAGTGGGGACCACGGTTGTTGACCTTGATCGGCCCAACGGGTTGAGATCATGGCTGGCAGTTATTTCTTTGATCCCGGCCGGATCACCGTCAAAGCAAACATACCCGTCGAAATGAAGATAAAAAAGGAATGGGGAGTTACCCCGCATAATATCATTGAAAGCCCCTGACGCAGGCATCGATATGGCTGCCGATTTTAGCACAGGGCCGGTTATCGTCAGGTTCAATCCCATGAACGCGGAAATATGCAGTTCTTACTCCGATAAGAAGTTTTTCTTCTTCAAGAGCCATCACGAAAGGCGGATGGAAGATCTGCTCATAGTAATGCTCTAGACGCTTGAGGATGAATATCAACTCGACATCTTTACTTACCATCTAAGGTCGGCGATGGCGCTCATACCGACGGCACAGACAAAGCCTTGATCGGATAGGGAAAGAGAGGGGGATCGATGAGGTCAAGGAGTGCAAACGAACATCCCCGTGTCTTTCGTAACATGAACGTTTTCTTGCTCACTCAATATCTTTTTCAGATTGGCCTCAAAGCTTCTACGTCACCATCGTTGAGCATGGTGGTACTCTCAACCGTATCGTTCAGGGATAATTAATGAGTGGATCAATCCCATCTATTTCGAGAACATCGTCATATCTTCTTAACTCGATAGTTCTGAAAACCTCATTAAGTTGGTCATATCAGTTTTCAAGAAAAAAGATCTCTTTACGCTCACGTGACTTGTTCATCATTGCAAAAGACGTGTGAAAAATGAGATTCAATTCCAGCATGTTCCCGGAGCCGCATGTTGTCGCAATGAAGGCGCCATCCTTTTTCAGTGTTCGCTTAATTTCTGATAAGGTTTTTTTGTTTTCCACATGGTAAAGCATCAAATTAGCCATGATAACATCAAAGCAGTTGTCTTCAACACCGATATCTTTTGCCTGAATGACTTCATAGAAAAAATTATACTTCACTCTAGATAAATTCAGTTTTGTTTCTCCTAACATTCCGTCTGAGTAGTCAGAAAGTGTGGTATTCCAGTTCTGCGGAATATGATCCCTGTTTGCCAGCCAGATGAGTCCCGTTCGGCATCCAAGCCCAAGGATCTTCTTCGTCTCCTTTTGTGGCACTTGATAAAGAATCCATCTCCAACAGGATTCGGGGTTTGTCTTGAATTTGGCATTTAAATAAAGGTGGGTATCGAATTTTGAAGAATTTTCATATTGCTTCTCACTAACCATGGCGGTTTCTCTACTGCAGCATAAAGACGAAAAAGCAACACTGATTCATGAGGAGCGCAAGAGTGACCAGCAAAGACATAATAGTTGTTCACATTTTCATGGCTCTCAAATCCTCTCCCCTCTCGCCATGTATTTCCGACTGATGTTAGTTTGTTGAACTATCGGGTGAAAGTTATGGCATATTATAAACGATGCGACAACAGCGAATACATGAAATAGTCTATCGCGTGGCCGGTCCTGATATGACCGATCCACGGGATAGCGCCGTTTATCTGCTTGATCTCAGAGAACCGGTTCTCATCGACTGTGGCTCAGGGTTTGGGTTTAACAGCATCCTGCAAAACATCGAAGGGGCAGGATTTGATCCCGCTCAGATCAAAAACATCATCCTCACGCATTGTCATGTGGACCACATCGGCGGGGCGCATCTGTTCAAATCTCGTTTTGGATCGCGTCTTCTTATGCACGAACTCGATGCCACGATCGCTGAAAAAGCCGATCAACGACTCACAGCGGCCCTCTGTTTTAACATCAATTTTGAGCCCCTTCACATCGATATGACACTGACGAAAGAGGAGGAAATTCTCTCTTTCGGGAAATTTGAGCTTGTATCCCTCCATACACCGGGCCACACACCGGGCTCAATCTCCCTATACATTGATATCGACGATACAAGAATCCTCTTTGCGCAGGATATCGGGGCGGCCCTTCTGAAAGACTTCGATTGCGATCCCGATGCGTGGACGCGGTCCATTCGAAAGCTCTTTGCCCTTGATGCCGATATCCTCTGTGACGGTCACTCCGGCGCATACGGACCCAAAAAGACTGTCAAAAGGTATCTCGAACTTTGTGTTAAATCACAAGTGCAACAAGGCTATATAGATCAGGATGGAGACTGGTGAAGATATTCTTTGCCATCGTAACTGCAAAGGGCCCGTTACCACCCCAATCAAAAGTGTCTTACACCTCGGATCAATCCTCACAGTGATCAACTGCGGCGGCCGTATCTTCCTGCACAGAAACATGCGTGCCATGGACTGGATCAAGCTCGCAGTAATATACTGCGTTCCTTACGCAAACCGTTCATTAAGCTTTTTGAAGGAGAGTGGCACCGGTTGAGTGTAGTCGATGCCCACGAACGCCGCCAATGCTTTCGGATCCCATCCCCGAAATACCCGCTCCCCAATGGTTACAGCAGGCATTTGCAAAACGTGAAGCCCCTCCAGCTCTTGGAGGGCCTTTGGATCAGATTCGACATTGACCGCTTCAAACTTCACTTTTCATTGCGAAAGCAACTCTTTCGTCTTTGTACAGGAGCTTCAATCGGAACGATAATATACGCGGAATCATACTATTCCTCCTGTCGGTCTTTCATACCGGGACACGTTATAAATCATGCCTTAAACGCTATTGTTTTCTCCTTGACCGATGCGCTGGTCTCACTCTCAAGCTCAGCAATAACCTGAGCCCCCAACAAGAGAATGAGCGCTACAGCCTCCGCAATAAGAAGGGCTACTACTGCAGTGGCGAAGGAACCATAAATCAGATTTACCATGGATAGGGTAGAATAATACCAGACTAAGACACGGCGGATGATCTCCCACAACACCGACGCGGTTATTCCTCCAATCAGTGCGTGGCGAAATCTGATATGCACCACGGGCATAACCAAATATATAGAAGTGAGGAGAAGCACCTCACTGATTACCCCCAGTGTATAGAGCACCACCCTGAAAGTAGGTTCAAGACCCACGGTCCAGCCGAGTATTACCAACTGCCTCTTTTGGAATACTTCTATCGTTCCAGTAGTAAGCGAAATCAGCGCTATGCCTAATCCGATGGAAAAAATGAACACGTAAGGAATAATAAAAGAAATCAAGAAGTGACGGTGTTGACCTCTGACACGGTGAGGAAAGATCACCCACAGCGCATTTTCAAGCACCGAAAAGGCCATCGAACTGAAAAATAGCATGGCCAAGATTCCGATCATACCGACCGTATGACGGTGCTCAAGAAATACGTGCACCTGTTGGTCCAAAATTGCGGCGTACCCCGGCATCACCATTCCTACATAGGCTGATAGGGTCTGAAACAATGAGTCCTCTCTTACAAAATGTGACAATCCGATAAGCGTAAGGATTGACATGGGCACAATTGACAGCAGGGTATAATAGGCAATGGCACCAGATAATAGCAGCCCCTGATTGCGCATGAAACCACGCACCACCCGGACCAGGAAGCTGCAAAACCGACCCGGTAACCGGCCTGCATTTTTTTGTTTGGTCATGAGGCCGGTTTTACTCATCAGTGAGCCTCATCCGGTAGTAGGAGACTTTGTCGTCATGAACCGTAATGCGCTCAATGCCGATCTGACTAGTAGTGGTGGTCATAGACCTGCCCGAGAAACAGACCATGAAAAGATTCCTATGGGTGAACCTCAAGATCACACCAACCAAACCTTGTAATATAGCTACCAACACTGATGTGTCTTTCGCTAACCCTCACTAGCAAATATAGCACATAAACTCTTCTCCTGTCTCTAGCAAGGAGCGGACCAATGAACGGAGACGGCACCAGCGTCCGGCCCGATGATCGCGGGTCTGCATTATGGAATGAAAATCATTATAAAATAAAGGTGGTCTTGATCAACAGTTGACCTCTTTGATGACCCCCAGAGGAAAAACCTTACTCATGACCTCGTCGATCCACAGCAGGACTTAAGCGCATCCATTTTCCGGTTTGCTGGGCATGGAGAAAGTATTTCCACGAGCGAAAAACTAAGGCCATCAGCCTGATATTGAAATGCCTTTGCAGTAGCTTTCTTCGCTTTGAGAACTGCCGACGGTTTGTTCGCTGCGACGCGCTCAAGATAGAAAGTATCGTCACGCTGGGCAAAAACCTCACCGATCCTCGCAGCATAACCCGCGATGATGGAGTCCCTCTCGGAAGGGGGTGTCATCGTCACCTTATGGAAATATTATATAGTATTTAAGTAACTAGCTTCTTTATAAAGGCACGACGGCAAAAGATGTGTGTTGCTGCTCAATAACACCTACGGTCCCCTCTTGACACTTTCACTTTGCTACCCCTTAGCCTTTTTGCGATTGCGCCAAGGTTGTTTTGACAGATAGTTCGGTTTATTTTCTTCTCGAATTCTAAAGGTGTTAAACACAGGGACAAAATGAACATTGTCGTAGTGACCTAACGGAAGTGGGTCGAAGCCTGGCCGTGATTTGGAGTTTTGAAACCACACAAGACCACAATAACTGCACCTCCGTATTTGTTCATCGGTATCTCTCTTTCGACCCAAAATTGCTTGAGGTATCCCCATCTCTTTTAACTGTTCTAATGAGATTTCATGCAAACGAGCAGCATGACCCCCGAAACAACCAGAGGCAGGACAATGTGGTTGATATTTCCTGACTGGTGCCATTTCTTCTCCTTGCTTATTTGTCTTATTCTAATGCAATTTCGATTTCCTTTCAAACTTAATTTGCAGGTAAGATTTTCGATTGCCAATTGAAAAGTAGAACATTTGGTAAGCTCTGCCAAACCAACGTTTTAGGAAGGAAGGGGGTCAACGATTTCACCTACCAAAGCGGTAATGTCAGCCGACGACTAAAACTGAGGATTTGCGGTTGAAAGAGGTAGGAAGAAAGGGAACGGCGTCCGCCATTATTGTCGAGCATTGCCCGTACTCTCGACATTTATGTCGGATGGTTCCCAGGGAACAGCCAATAAAGCAGCTATCAGCAAGCATTGGTTGGAAACCTCGCCTTGGCATGTTTTTTGCTGAATATCCTTAGTAAGGATAAGGAGGCTACCATGAAAAAGACTTGTTTAGTTGCCATGTTTCTTGTCATCGGGATAGTGCTGGCCTTCCCGCAATCAGGCTACTCGTGGGGTGGCCGTGGGTTCGGCCCGGCAGGAGCAGTTGTAGGTGCAGGAACAGCGATTGTGGGGGCAGCGGCAGCAATCGTAAGTGCAGGGGCAGCTGTTGTGGGGTCCGTCATCGGCGGCCCCGGGTACGGGTATAATGGAGCACCAGCTCCTCACCTCTATGCCTCGCCTGCATATGCTTACCAGGCTCCAGCCTATGGGTACGGGTATCCTTATTATCAACCGCGGTACTATCCCGCCTACCGATATCACG
This sequence comes from uncultured delta proteobacterium, assembly GCA_963754785.1. Lineage (GTDB taxonomy): Bacteria > Desulfobacterota > Syntrophorhabdia > Syntrophorhabdales > Syntrophorhabdaceae > PNOF01. Next base: position 32,452 of record CAVWHH010000041.1, read on the forward strand.
GTTATTACAGTGGTAGAGGCGGTTACAGGCACGGGTGGTAGCCCCTGGCGGCAATACAAATTCAGAAGATTAACCTGCCCGAGCATTGGGGCCATTGATTGCGAATTACAGTTTATACCATACACCTTTTTCGGAAATGGGGGAATAAAAGATTACAGTCACAAATCAATGATTTTAGTTTTGAATCTTATTGAAGATTGCCACTTGAAAGCGAGCATCGCCTCAACCTTATTTTCGTAAGTAAATATCCGAAGGGTCTTATTCTCATGGTTGCCTATTTAGTAGCCTTATGGGATTACCCTTTTTGTCCCGGCAATCCTTACAGCAATAGAACAAATTTCTTTCGTAAATCCATGCGGAGATGGTACAGTATGAGATAAAAGAAATCATGGAAGGATACAAATGAACGAAGATCGTCTACAAAATGCTTTGAATATGTCAGAAAAACTTTCTTTCCACTATGGGATAGAAAGAGAAAATGGAAGATTGAATATTTACCGCAATTAAAGAAATGGCATGATAGGGACATCGAGGAACAAATGATACATCACGGCGTTCGAGACGATTACCCCCTTAAAAGGGTGGATATAGGTGACGCAACCCATTGAAGTGCAGACACCAATGAATGCTTTGTTCTAACAAAACCAACGAGGAGGATTGTCATGGACGTAAAAGAACTGGAAGCCAGGTTAATGGTCATGGAGGATATTATGCAGATAGACCGGCTCGAGAAAATATATGGGTATTATCTCGACAACCAGAAATTCGAAGAAATAGTCGACCTCTTCTCGGACGATGCAGAGTCAATCGAGATTTGCGACCGTGGCCTCTTCAAGGGCAAGGAAGGGATCAAAAGGTTCTTCTGGGGTTTTCTGGAAAAAAGAAGGGAATCAAGCCAAGCAGGCAGAATGGCTATCCACATGCAGCATCAAGGGGTTATTGACATTGCCCCTGACGGCAAAACGGGGATGGGGAGATGGTACCTCGTGATGATTCAGGCCAGGCCCTTGGAAGCGGGGGGGCCTAACAAATCAGTCCTCGGTCATGGTGTATATGAGAACGAGTTCGTAAAAGAAGACGGCACATGGAAGTTCAAGAAAATGTTCATGAGCCTCACCTATCGATCACCAATCGGCGAAGGCTGGACATCTATACCAAACATGGACCCGGGGCAGGCTCCAGGAGCTGATGCGCCATCCACCGATGGCCATTGGTACCCGAATCAGAGCTTTGTTCCGTTTCACTGGAAACACCCTATCACCAGTCAGTGAACCACGCAAAAAGGTATAGTGATTAATAGGACGACTGTCATGAATGAAGGAGGAGATGAATCAGCCCTTCTATGATGAAAAGAAAATGCGGATTGTCAACAAAATTCCAAGGAGGTTGGAAAGCTATCAATGTTCGACTATGTCACCCGCATGAAACGATCGGAGATCCCACCAACGGATTGTAATGCTCGCCGTTGGTTTTTTTGTCTCATCCGTTCTTCGCTACGCCGCCTCTAATGTGGGTCGCCACGAGTTCACCAGTGCAAGCCGGGCTGGTCGAGGGTCTTGACTTAACCCTGTAACCCGGCCCCTTCATTGTACCGCCTCTAAGAGATGTATCTCAAGTAAAGGCGGTTTAGTCTGGATATTTTGCTCCAAGATCACCACATGTAACCTACAATACTCCGATAAGAGTCGATTTCGTTTAGTAGAAGAACTGAATAGAATTGCTTACACCAATTTTTTAAAATCCGTTGCCTGGGAAAAATGTTACGTATATCACCTACATAGCGGTCACGCAGCGCTAACACTATCTCTTCGGCCAAGCCCGCCATTCCGAAACAGGCTAAAGCGACAACATCTCCATCCTTGAACAGCTCGGCAGCTTCCGTTGCAGTAATCACTTTGGCCATGGCTATGTCTCCTTTTCTACGATTTCCTTCGACCACCCCCGGGATCCGGACCTGAACGTCGTCCAATTACTGGCGCAACCGTCGAAGGTTTGCTCAATCATCTGTTTGGTGGCAATCGTTGGCTCAGGCATTTTTTCCATATACCCCCTTTGGGGAGAGAGAAAGTTTTGGTAGGGCTGTCTGATTAACTGTAGCAAAAGTGACCATATTGTCAATAACAAATGTAAGATTGTGAAAATTATCTTTTCTTACTGGATTTACGTGGAAGCATTGGTATGGGTTGAGATAAAGATTATTGATTTGCGCTTGAAATCTTATACTATGGAACAAAAATGAACAATCAATGTTTCAGCTTGCTTCTCTATGGTCATTAAGAAGTTGAAAGAACCTTCTTCGGTGTGGAATACTATGGTGCCATGTATAAAAAAGGAAGTATTTCTCAACAAACGAGAAGAAACTTATTCACCCGCGATTTTATTCTCGGGTTTCTTACAGTCTTCTTTTCTGCAGCTGCCATCCATTCCCTTACTCCCACCCTTCCCATCTACCTTAAAAGATTAGGCTCGAACAAGAGAGAAATAGGTGTGCTCATCGGGGTTTTCGCTGTTGCAGCCTTAGCTTCCAGACTTTTTGTGGGGGGAGCCTTGCTTAAGTACCGGGAAAAGAGCGTGATGATGTTTGGCGCTTTGTTATGTGCGATTACCTTCCTTGCCTTAATAATATTTCGCCCATTCTGGCCCTTTCTGACGATCAGATTTTTTCAGGGGGTCACAGTGTCGTGCATAGATACGGCTACCCTTGCATTTGTTGTTGGTGTTATCCCGCTGGCATATCGGACACGGGCTCTGGGCTATTTAATGCTGGCGCCCAGTCTGGCTCTGTCCGTGGCTGCCTCTCTCGGCATATTTGTTATCAATCAGTATGGTTTCACCATATTTTTTCTTTCCGGCGCGGGTCTCTCCTTCTGTGCTCTCTTCTTGTCATGGGGGGTTAAAGGACAGGAGGTTGCTGCCCTTAATAAGACAACCTCTACTCACCTTACTTCTTTTCTTGACCTGAAGATCATTGCCCCTGCTATCACGGTTTTCCTCCATTATTTTGTCTGGGGAGCTGTCTCAGCCTTCTTCCCTCTCTATGCGATTCAGTATGGTGTGACAAATCCGGGACACTTCTTTTCCGCCATGGCTATAATGATAGTCGCGGGCCGGGTGTTTGGAGGAAAGATTATGGACAGCTGTAATAAGGAAAAGTTTATTGTGATCTTCCTTCCTGCAGCAACAGCTCTTTTGACAATACTCTCCCTTTCAAGGACTCTTCCCATGTTTATTGTTGTGGGATCGTTCTGGGGGATAGGAACTGCGTTTTTCGTCCCCGTATCCATGGCATATTCTCTTGAGTATTCTGGCTCTTCGAGTGGCACGGCTGTGGGGACTTTCCGTGGATTTCAAGATCTGGGATATGCAGTTGGGCCAATGGTTATGGGCCTCATCCTTCCCCTGACGGGCTACCGGATAATGTTTCTCTGCCTGGCCTTCATATGTCTTATCAACCTTTGTTATTTTCAGTTGTATGTGAAGAAAAAACATCATACAGCGGCCAATAGCTTAGAAGACGCTGCCATATCTAAGGCTTTTCACCGATGAGGAACATTATTAATTGCCGCTTGTAACCGTGCATCGAGAAGAAAAAAGCCAAGTTGAGGACTAAGGAAGGAAGCGGTAACGTAGACGATCTCAATAACACCCGCGAAGTGTGTGGAATCACCATTGGCAAAAAGGGGAATTTGAGTTTAAAGTGAAGGTATAGAGTTCAGCTGGCACGCCGTATCAACCTGAACTTTTGCTATTATGAACATGCGTAAGAGACTTCACACAATCGCATGTTTAGCGGTCAGATCCAACGAGTTGTTAAGGCACATCATTTTTGAATGCTTATCAACACTAACGCTTAATCCATTATCGAATTCGTTGTATTGGGCGATTGCTTCTGGATTAGATAATCCCTATCCTGACCCTTGAGCTCCAAAGCCAGGTCCTTATTTTTGATCCCAAGAATAGGCTGCATTGTTCCTTGAATTGATCTATTCCTAAATCGTGTTCCGTGTATCCCGACTTGAGAAGGTTCCTCACCCCACCGGAACTGAAAAGAAGCCCCACTAAACGATCACCGTTACCATCTTCAGTGTGATGCACAACAATTTCTTTGGTGAATCGGAAAAGCTTACTCTCTGCCATGCGGCGCAAATGTTCATGTTTTGACCATCTATGTACCTGTTTTATTGCCGATATCTTCTCATCCATTACCGCAATTGTTTGCATACACTCTTTGTATGCTCTATCTGCCTGCCATTCCCCTGTGGTTGGCGGCAAGTCATAGTCATATACTGCGAATACTCCCCCAGGCCGTAAGATTCGTGCTACCTCAGTGAATGTAGCAGTTGGATCCATCCAGTGCAGAGACTGGGAACATGTAACAATATCAGCAGACGTATCTAACAGTCCCGTCTGAGATGATGTCCCTTCGTGGAAGTGAACATTGTATTCAATTGTGTCAGAGAGAGCGTGTGCACGCATATCGGCATTGGGTTCGATTCCTATGACCGTGTCAGCCACATCGGCCCAATATCTTGTCGAATGTCCTGTGCCACTACCAAGATCGACAATAAGCTTCGGGCGAGGAGTTTGGGCAAGGACCAGAAGAACAGACTTCAGTACGGTTGGTGGCTTTGGTCGGAATATATGGTAGTCCTGTGCAAAACCGTTAAATCTTTCTGTGTTTCCCAACATATGATCCTTTTTCGCGCCTTCCCGCAATTAGCAGCTGCACCTTAATCTACCACGAACAGCGATTTGAAACATTATTCTTCCAGGCACTCATTGTCAAGAATTATCGAATGTTGAAATAATAGCGGTGTCACCGTCCAAGCGGGTAAGTGTGCACGGGCGCGTGGAGAAAGGCATCGATCCGATAGCAGAGTACCGTTTGAAATCTTCATAGTTTCGGAAAACTTGCTGGGCAACGATTTCAGTACTCTGTACTTTGCTTCACCAACTTATCCGGTACACGGTCCTTTGTTTTTGATCGTGGATTACGGAAAGAAACATGGACAGTACGGGTAGCAAAGTCTGAGCATACTATGCGGTATTTAACTACGGCTTTATTAGCCTGAATCCTTGTTTGGATAACCGATTGGCCTTTTCAGATTCACTATCCAAAATCTCTTCCAAAACCTGCTCATTGCCAGGCCCCGATGACCTTCTATAGTATCTCACTCTTATCCGTCTTCTAAGAATTCTTCACACATTATTTTTCCGTTTGGCATTTCATTCCAAATGCGGAAAACTCTTTCTTCCTTATCAAAATCAGATGCAAGCGGCAGTTTGCTCCCTGGATCAATAGTCCGAGTGCTACCAGATGTAAATTTGATTAGGAAATAACGAAAATTTCTAGGGCTTTCTACTCGTCGTCGCAAGTCTTCCTTTATCCATGCCTATGTTGCAGGGTCTTCGTCTTTTGAAATAAACGTTGACATATCCTTTAAGGCTTTCTTAACCGTTTTAACCGTATAACGTGGGTTGCCGGCGGGATAAACATCAATCCTGTTGATTAACTTTCGGATCTCATTTCGCAGCTTGAGCCTCACGTCTACCAGTTTCTTCGTCTTGGCGGTGCTTAGGAAAGCCAGCAATTCCTTCAATGAGTCCAAGATTGATTGTGTGTCTTCAAAAGATCGAGAGGTGTCAATTTGCTGTTTTTATGTGATTGATTTGCTTCTTCAAAGAATCTTGCTTGTCAAACCTTTCGGCCATCCGTTTTTCGAGCATTGCGCGGACCCTCTTGTCTGGGGTCGCGGAAACGCTATCTGCAATATTCTCAATCTCTTTAGTGATAGAGTTTAGTTCGCCTTCTTTGCCGTCAAGCTCACCTTTCAATAGGGTGATACCTGAGTCGTCATTCTCGGTTAAAATGTCTTTTGGTCGAAGGCCTTTGCAATGGGTAATATTATATCGTATTTAAGTAACTGGTGTAGTGTCTCATAATTAACTGGTATTATGAATTGGGATATGGTATATTATGCAATGGCACGAAAGGCAACGCCGGTAACCCTGAGCGAATCGGACCGTCAGGAATTGGAGAAATGGGTGAATGCTCACCGCACACCTCAGCAGGTTGCGCAGCGCTGCCGGATCGTACTGGCTCTATCGGAAGGTCAACAGGATAAGGACATCGCCAGGGACATGCAGATCAATTTTAAGACAGTAGCCTTATGGCGACAACGCTTTTTGAGTGAAGGAACAGATTGTCTTTGGGAGGTGGCTTTGGGCCGTGGACGCAAACCCACGTTTACAGCCGCTAAGATTGAGAACATTATCAATACCACCCTGCAAACTCTACCAAAAGGAGCTACACAGTGGAGTTGCCGGACTATGGCCGAAGAACAGGGTATGAGCAAGGCCACAATCAACAGGATCTGGCAAAGTCATGGTCTTCAGCCCCACAGGACAAAGGGGTTCAAGCTATCACGTGATCCAAAGTTCCTTAAGAAACTTACCGATGTGGTTGGCCTCTACCTCAATCCACCGGAAAAGGCACTGGTACTCTGTGTGGATGAGAAAAGCCACATTCAGGCATTGGATCGCACACAACCGGGATTGCCCCTGAAAAAGGGCCGTTGCACAACTATGACCCATGATTACAAACGCAATGGCACAACAACCCTCTTTAAAGCGCTTGAATTAGTGCAAGGGAAAGTAATAGGGCAGTGTTACGCCAGACATCGACATCAGGAGTTTCTCAAGTTTCTGAAACGCCTGGATGCCGAATTCCCCATCGAAATGAAACTGCACACGGTATTGGATAACCATGGTACCCATAAACATCCCACAGTGAAGGGCTGGTTACAGCGGCATCCACGCTTTGTGCTCCACTTCATTCCGACCAGTTCGAGCTGGCTCAATCTTATAGAGCGCTGGTTTGGAGAACTGACAGAGAAAAGAATACGGCGTGGCGTCTTCGTCAGCGTCCCTGCTCTCATTGCCGCGATTGAAGAATACCTCACGGTCTGGAATGAAAATCCCAAACCTTTTGTATGGATGGCTACCGTAGAATCGATTGTGGAGAAACTTGCCCATTGCAAGCAGACTCTCGAAAAGATCCAGCCCGGCTGTACGGCTTATCGTACCCGGAAAGCGAGAAAGAATAACTCCAGTCGTTTATGAGACACTACACTAGTTTCTTTATAGAAGCACGACTGCAAAAACATGTATGTTGCTGCTCATTTCACAAATTGCGCATTGAGCGTATTATGAAGAACTGCAGATAACGGAAAGAAAGGTAGCATGAAATTATTTTTGCGGCCCGGCACCAATCCTAAATTTCCTCTGAAACACCTTAGCCGTTTCAATTGGCCTTTTGAAAAACGCTATGGCTTTTTTTCAGAATCAGAGAACCGATTGCGCCTACAAACGAAATGCCAGCAGAGAGCAGGAAGGCGTAACTGAAGGTGCCGGTCGTGTCCTTAATGTAACCGCCTATTGCAGGACCCAATGCCTGTCCTATTCCAAAAAAGAGTGTTATGAAACCGAGGCCTGCCGGTGCGAGCCTGCCACCTACCGCATCACCGGAGGCTGCAGCCATGATCGTGGGTATCGAAAAGGAAGCAATGCCGAACACCACTGCGGATATGTAAAAACCGGCGTGATCCTTCCAGATGGCGAGAATGATGTAAGAAAGCGCGAGGGTGAGGTATGCGATCATGAAGCCGTATCTTCTGCCCAATACATCTGACATCCAGCCGTAAATAACCCCGCAGAAAATACTGAAAATACCGAGGACAGCAAATATCCTCCCTGCTGTAACCGGTGTCACCCCCATCTCCTTCGTAAGATATGCGACAAAAAAGGTGAGATAGATAATATAGGAAAAACCATACAAAAAGTACACACATCCAAGCTTCCATATTTCGGGTTCCACCGCCACATCCCTGAATGCGGAAAAAAGGGTGACCTTTGGCCCACCCTTCTGTTCTTCTTCTCCGCCATACATGGCAAGGCCTTTTTCCTTTGGATTATTTCTCAAGAACGCATAACAGACGAATGCAAGGACGAATACCGTGATCCCCAATATAAACCAGGCATATCTCCATCCTTCTTTTCCGAAGGCCGATATGACAGGCGGGAGAATGATCCCGGAAAAAAAGAGGCCCACCCCTATGCCACCCGAAACTATGCCCGTTGCAAGGCCCCTGTTCCTCATAACGAACCAGGCGGCGGGGAGTGCCATAATGGGAACATAGCTACCTCCGTTGCCCGCCCCTGTTATCAGTCGCATGAAGAATGCGAAGACAAAGGAATTGGACAATCCTGTCAGAAAAAGGCTGACGCCTATGATGAGAAGAGATATGAAGACAACTCTCCTTACCCCGAAACGGGCTGCAAGAAACCCTCCAATGATGGCAAGACAGAGATACCCTATGAAATTACCGGTCGCTATTGAGCCTAACTGGGTATAGTTGAGTGCAAGCCCATCTTTCATGTAAGGCAATAATACAGAATAGGACATTCTCCCGAATCCGTGTGCAAGGATTGTAACAAGCGTTCCTGTAAATGCGATGAACCAGGCGTAATGGAGCTTCTTCATGGGCCCCTCCTTCTTCTTGCATTATTAAACCTTGAAACAACATTGTCAATAATTTTATCCCATATAATAATGTCAAACCAAAATAGAAATTTGAACTAGTCAAACACGGGTACGACAATATTCACAAAATGTATTTCGTGTGGTGATGATTGCCAAGTGAAGGTGCGCGGCTTTCGCGAACTTCAATTTCCTTTGCTACAGCAGTCGATACTTTACTTCACCTGATAATCATCTAAAGGGCACCTCGCCATAGTAATCAAGATGTTATACTATGGCAAAAGACATCCAAATCTTCACAAGGAGGTGCCCTTATGGAAGTGTACGCTGGATTGGATCTTCATTCAACAAATACGTATGTGGCAATGATCGACGGGGATAACAGAGTGCTCTACAAGCAACGGCACAGCAATGACGTTTCTTCTATCCTTTCTTCACTCGATCCTTTCAAAAAGGATATGAAGGGTGTGGTGGTGGAGTCGACTTACAATTGGTACTGGCTGGTGGACACTCTTATGGAAGCCGGTTATCGTGTCCATCTTGCAAACGTATCTGCCATCAAACAGTATGAAGGGCTCAAGCAGATCGATGATAAGAGAAGTTCCCTCTGGCTCGCCAATCTCTTGAGACTCAACATCCTTCCCACGGGTTACATTTACCCCAGGGAAGAGCGACCCACCAGGGATCTTCTTAGGAAGAGGCTCCACCTTGTCCGCCACCGGACATCACACATCTTAAGTGTCAAGAACATCCTCGCCAGGAACCTCGGCATCAGGATGAAAAGCGAGGAGGTGAAGAAGCTTACGGTCCCTGACGTGAGGGCGCTCTTTCCCGACACAGAGATGCGCGTCGCGGTCACCGCAAGCGTGGGCCTCATCGCTCATCTGGAAAAAGAGATCGATGGCATCGAAGCGATGATTACCAAAAAGCTCAAGATCAGAAATGAGTTTACAAAGCTCCTTACCATGCCCGGTATCGGACAGATCCTTGGCCTTACCATTATGCTGGAAGTGGGCCATATCGATCGCTTCCCCACTGTGGGGGATTACTCCTCATACTGCCGGTGTGTCAGGAGCATCCGTACCTCAAACGGAAAGATAACCGGATACGGGAACCGAAAGAGCGGCAACAAATATCTCTCCTGGGCCTATGTTGAAGCTGCCAACTTTGCGAGACGGTTTCACGAGGAGGTGCGGAGCTACTATGAAAGGAAAAAGGCACGGACAAATAAGATCGTGGCTATCAAGGCAGTGAGCCACAAGCTTGCCAGGGCATCCTACTATGTTATGCGGGATAAGGTAGACTATGACCAGGCTCGTTTGTTCGTGTAACGAATGACAGGGAAAGAGGCGAACCAGAAAGATTTGTTGGCCTATAACCAGGCACCTAATTGGCAGCCTCTTTCCTCTCACAGTGACCTGTTTTTTTATGATATTAGACAAATCTGCTCATCTTTGTGTGACACAAAAGGCGGCATATTAGCCATGGAACAGAACAATCAAAAAACGAGAAGAATCTTTACCCCCGAGCAAAAATACGAGATCATCAAAGAGGTTGAACGGGGATCTTCGATCCGCAATGGTCTTGAAAAGTACAACATCGCAAGCTCCATGTACTATAAATGGAAACGTCAGCTTGCGGTGGGTATCAACGCAAGCCTCAGGAACACAAAGCCCCTGAAAGCTCCTGATCTGAAAAAACTTGAAGAAGAAAACAGGAAACTGAAGGAGGTTGTCTTAAATCAGTCCTTAACCATATACGAGTCTAAAAAAAGAGATGAATTTGGATGAGGGCCGGGCCATCGTATGGAAGAACAGAAAAAACATATCATCGAACATGTCCGGAATCAGAAATCACAGGGACAGAGCGTAACGGGAATCCTAAAGGACCTCAGCATCAAACGTTCAACCTACTATTCCTGGGTAGGACCGAAAAAGGACACACCGGTCAAAAAACGGACGATGGAACTTACCCCAAGGGAGAAGGCTGCCATTGAAAAGACAAAAGAAGAATACCCCGTCCTGCATCATAGACAGATACAGGGCATACCACAGAATAGGGGGCTTTATCTTTCTCCCAGTTCCGTCTATCATCATCTGAAGACAACCGATATGATCGAAGCCTATGCAAGAAGACCGTCTCCACTCAAGGAACCCCGGTATACCCTATGGCAGAAAAACCTCATGTGGGGTTGCCACTTAACGAAGCTTCTTATCAATCACATACGGTGGTATCTTCTTATCCTTATCGATTTTTTCTCCCGCTCTATTGTTGCCTATGACGTGTACCCTTCAATCAACGCCTCCCCTATAAAGCACATCTATACCATGGGACTGAAAGGCCAGGGGATATCAAAAAAGGACATATTGCCGGAATTACGGGTAGACCGGGGATCGCCCAACACCTCATGTGTAACACAGGAGTTCTTTGCCCTCATGCGGGCAGACTTGAGCTTTACCAGAGTCAGAAGACCCACCGACAACGCCCTTACCGAGCGGTTCTTCGGAAGCGTCAAACAGGAAGAGATCTACATCGTCGGAAGTTATCCCGATGAACATTCTGCCCGGCATGAGCTCGGCGGGTACATCGATTTTTATAACAAGGAAAGGCCTCATCAGAGTCTCTGGAACTTTACCGCTGTTCATATCCACGAGATTAACAATAAAACCATGATCCTTGAAGAACTGGCGGAACTGAAGAAAGAATCAAGGCTGGCACGAAAACTCTGTCGGAAAGGATAACAGATATGAACGTAATCTCGTCGCCGAAGATGTGGGAATGTGGGAAAGGGATCTTTTCCATATTCCCACATCATGAAACTGCAATTCATAGGGATACGACAAAACCCTTCTATGGGGCAATAAACAGCACACACAAAAAAAGTGGATTTTGTCTAATTGAAAAAAACTTGACACATGAACAGAAACCCCATAGCGGATAAAGAGCGGTGGGGAAAGGAGGTGCACCGGTAGAGATCTGTGCTTTAAGCCGGAAAGACCGTCCGGCATCTTATCCGCCCCTGTCATGAGCCTGATCAAGGTTGGTTTGTAACCACGACTCCTGTGATACCAATTGGACTGGCAGGGAACTAACGATTTTCTGGAAGACGAAAAAAATCGCATATCCCGATGGGTGCATGGCGCGGAAGAGACCGCTAACCACAAAAGAGAAAAGACAAATGGATCAAGAGGTCGGGACGGGGTAAACAGTGTATGGGCTCGCACCTGCAAGAAAGTCAATCTTTCTTGTCGGGGGAATATTATTCTCTTGACAGGTGCCCTTTAATGGGTACCTAATCTTGCATTTGGCATATCGTTAAGAACTGAGGAATAGAAAGTAGCAAGAAGAAGGTCACCGATGCGCCATTGATTCAGCACATTCGGTGACCTCACTACTCTCTTAAGGGCCAGTCACCATACTTGTCGGAGCAACTGCATTGACCTGGCTCCATGTGATGCCATCGTACATCCAGATACCGTTGCCGGTAAAGTTTGCATAGAGAAGAGAACCTGATGCTGCCATGCTTGCGGGGTTACCCGGTGTAAGCCGACTCCACGTGGTGCCATCGTGCATCCAGATACCGTTGCCGGTAAAGTTGGCATAGAGGGGAGAAAAGCCAGGATCGTACCCCCAGAAGTCTTTTGTGTATGAACCATCATATCCTGTCCCTATGTAGCCCTTGCTCCCGATGGAGAAGCCAACGGCACTATCCCGTCCTGTTCCCCCGAAATCAGCCTTCTGTGTCCAGGTATCGGGGTGGCAAAAAGCATATTGACACTAAGAAAGCTAAAGAGCACTGCAATGATGACAATGATACATTTCTTCATAAGGTCCCCTCCCACTATTGTTATATGCCTATGATCTTGTCTCGTGTAGTCTCATTTCAATACACCCAGAGTGTTCAGATCCTCCATGGTCACCGTGGGTGGCATCTGGTTGTTTCTGATCTTCTTCACCACGAATTCGGCCACGGTCTGTGCCCGTTCCTTGGTGGTAAAACCTTCATTCCCCGGTAGTCCCGGTATATTGGGCTGACGTACCAGGAGCCTCTTGTAGAGGAGAATGTTATAGCCAAAGGTATTATTGGCTGAAGGTATAATCTTTATGGTTATGTCTGCCTTTGCATAGGGGTGCTCTTGTTGTTTTGTTTCTGGTTTTACTTCTTGTTTGCCGGTGGTTTCATCGGCAAAGAGGGATGTTCCGGGAAAGCAGGTAACGACGAAGAGCATATAGAGAACAACCGCAATTGTTTGGAAGAGAGATCTCCTTATACCCATGGTCAAACCTCCCTGTATGCAATATATCGAAACGGCACTCTTCTTTTCTCAATCCTTTTCATATCATCCCGGTGACCCCTGCCTTTGGCATATGCGAAGGATAGAGAACAAAAAGATAGAACGATATTCATTTGGTAATTGTCTGGCAACTCGGCTATCTGATAGGTAAAGCGTCCAAGATGTAGCGAACTACAGACCCTTGAGCTTTCCGTCCCATCCTCGCGGATGATATGGCTTTTTCAGGTACAGCAAAAGTTTATACATTGTGGAACAAAAGTCAAGTAATTTTTCCGGCAACAAGAAGCGCTACGATCTGATTGATTGACCCTTCGTAATCTTGCATTCTACTCGGCAATCCATTTTCGTTGATTTAAGGAAGATATCGATAATTTTGGCTTTCGAAACAAAAGAACGTTGAAAATTGTATGTTCCACCTACCCACAGATCCTCGATTTTGCTAAGGACAAGAGATAAATGATAGAAAGTAGCAATCAGAAGGTCACCGATACGCCGGATTAATGGCACATTCGGTGACCTTTCTACATCTCTTAAGGCCCCCCTACCATGCTTGCTGGAGCAACTGCATTGACCTGGCTCCATGCGGTACCGTTCCATTGCCAGAGGCCACCTGATCCGAAGTTCCCGTAGAGGAGCGAACCTGAAGCCACCATACTTGCTGGAGCAACTGCATTGACCTGGCTCCATGCGGTACCGTTCCATTGCCAGAGGCCACCTGATCCGAAGTCTCCATACAATATCGAACTGGAAGCTACCATATTGTTCGGAGCAACTGCATTGACCTGGCTCCATGCGGTACCGTTCCATGCCCAGAGGCCACCTGATCCGAAGTTCCCGTAGAGGAGCGAACCTGAAGCCACCATACTTGCAGGAGCAACCGCATTGACCTGGCTCCATGCGGTACCGTTCCATTGCCAGAGACCACCTGATCCGAAGTTCCCGTAGAGGAGCGAACCTGAAGCCACCATACTTGCAGGAGAAACCGCATTGACCTGGCTCCATGCGGTACCGTTCCATTGCCAGAGGCCACCTGATCCGAAGTTCCCGTAGAGGAGCGAACCTGAAGCCACCATACTTGCAGGAGAAACCGCAGGGACCTGGCTCCATGCGGTACCGTTCCATTGCCAGAGGCCACCTCCGGTGAAGTCTGCGTAGAGCAAAGAGGCAGGCAACAAGTTGAAATTAATGCCTGATGTGGTACTTCCGACAGTGACGGAAACAGGGGTGGCGAAATTGATAGCAACTACACCGTTATAATACATGTCTGCAAAGCTGCTTCCGGTGCCAACCGCTCGCACAGCATAGCTTCCCGCAGGCAGGCCGGTAAGCACATAGGAACCGTCAAATGTTGCTTGACACACTGCCGCGGCAGTACTCCCTGTAAAAGTATCGTATGCCCTTACGTAAAGAGAAGGGACCGCAGCGGCGTTGGCGGCGCTTGTCAGAACTCCGGCAATGTTTCCCCCCAAAGGAAGACTGAAATTGATGCCCGTCGTGGTCAGACCTGCTGTTACCCCGACGCTCGATGCAGAATTGATCAATGCTGTGTTGTTATAGTATTGTGCGACATATTCATTGGACGGGTCCTGTGGTGACGCAAAAACCTTGATCTTGTAATTGTCTGTCGGCAATCCTGTCAGTGTATATGATCCGTCGTACTGTGTGTTGACAGAAAATCCCACGGCGTACCATACTCCATCATTTCCTGATGCCCAGTCATAGGCCCTTACCCGCAAGCCTGAAAGAGGTTGGGCGGAAAGGTTGGTAACCACTCCGGAGACGCTCCCACTCGGACTGACACTGAAATTGATGTTGGGTGTTGTTTGTCCTGCTGTTACACCTATCGATGCGGCGGTAATCTGTGTAAGGGCGTTAGGATAATAAACAGTGGCATAGTCTTCATCTCTGGGTTCGACCCATACCGTGTAAGTATTGCCTGGCGGCAACCCCGCCAGTGTATATGAACCATCAAAGGCTGTGGTTGTCCATCTGATCCGCTCTAACGTATTTCCGACGGAAACGGTTATTCCCGCTACGGGTTGACTGTCGGATTGACGGACGACCGTGCCGGTGATCGTCCCCGCTCCCTGTGCCAGATCAACATCCACGTTTGCAGTGGTATTGCCCACTGCGACGGCAACCGGCGTTGACGCCGATTCTGAAAAGGTATTATTGTACCAGGTACTTATGTAATCGGTGGTACCACCGACGTAAATCCGGTAATTACCCGCGGGCAGTCCCACGGTGGTGTACTGTCCAGAGGCGTTGGTCACGGGTTTGAATGGCATAAGTTCGTTGGTCTCGGCATGATAGATCTGGACAAATTGTCCCTGGAGGGGCGTACCGGCACCACTGATGGTTCCTGAGATTATCCCGCCGTTACTCAGACTGAAATCGATATCGGTCGTGGTTGAGCCTGCCGTGACCGTCAACGGCACGGCCATATCGTAGTTACTCGCACCCGGATAAAATTGGGTCGCATAACCACTATCTTCAGGATTTATGGTCACTTTATAGGTTCCGGCAGGCAACCCCGTAATACTATAGGAACCGTCGTACTGGGTAGGACCGTTCAGAGACCATTCTATCACGCCATTCGCCCTGGTACTATAGGCATAGACATATAAATTAGGTATTGGCTGCCCGTCCGAGGCGCGGGTCACGGTACCGCTGATGGTACCGCAGGCCGGTAGGTTAAAATCGATACCGATCGTGGTTACGCCTGCCGTGACCGCCACCGGCGTGGCCGTGTAGTAATTTGCGTTGTCGTAATACTGTGAGGTTAAGCCTGTATTGCCCACTCTTACCATGAGCTTGTAGTTGCCAGAGGCAAGGCCCCATATCGTATACGTACCATCGGCAAGGGTCGTTGAACTGCCTTGAATATACTCGCCTGTTGCAGGGTCGTAAGCGTTGACATATACACCCGATACGGGGTGTCCGTCGGAGGCCTTTGTGATGGTCCCCGTGATATTGCCGCCCGTTGGCAGACTGAAATCGATATCGGTCGTGGTTACGCCTTCCGTGACCGTCAACGGTGTAGCCCAGTTCTGGTCAGGCGCGTTGGCGTACCATTGTGTGGCCAGTCCTGTATAGCCGGGATTCGCCCGGAGCTTGTAACTGCCGGAGGGAAGCCACATTGTATACGTACCATCGGCACCGGTCGTCGAAGAGCCCGCAAACCACCCCACGCCTGTTACCGCATCCAAAGGCGTAACGGATACACCTTGTACAGGGTGTCCGTCGGAGGCCCTGGTGATGGTCCCTGAAATATTGGCGCCCGAAGCGAGGCTGAAATTGATACTGGGCGTGGTTGCCCCCGCCGTGACCGTCACCCAGTTCGCTTCGTTTGCATTTTCTGCGTTGTTGTAATATTGCTGCCCATAGGTCGGATTACCATTAAACCGGACCTTGTAGTTGCCGGGGAGAAGCCCGGAAATCGTATACGAACCATTGGAAGCGGAAACTGAACTACTCCCATAACTCCCTAAGAGCGTTACCGCGTCGAAAGCATAGACATATACACCCGATACGGGTACAGAGGCCGATGTGATGGTCCCTGTGATATTGCCGCCCGGGACAAGGCTGAAATTGATATTTGTCACGGATGTTGTCGTGATCGTCACCGGTGTTGATGAGTACCAGTCAGGCGCGTTGTTATAGTATTGTTGCGCATAGGTCGTATTACCTCGAAACTTAATTGCGTAACTGCCGGGAAGAAGCCCGGGAATTGTATACGACCCGTCGGAAGCGGAAACTGAACTGCCCGTAATGGATGCGCTTGTTGTTGCGTCGTAGGCATAGACAGTTAGGCCGGGTAGGACCGCGTTGTCAGAGGCCCTTGTAATGGTCCCTGTGATCGTAAAACCGCCCGTGGCAAGACTGAAATTGATACCGGTCGTGGTTGCGCCTGACGTGACTGTCACCGGCGTTGCCGAGCCTATATTTGCCGCATTGAGATAGTATTGCATCGAATATGTTCCATTACCCTGACACATGATCTTGTAGTTGCCGGGGGGAAGCCCGGAAATCGTATATGAACCATTGGCAGCGGACGCTGAACTGCCCGCTATTTCCGCTCCTGTTACCGCGTCGTAGGCGTTGACATATAGGCCTGATAAGGCCCCGTTGTCAGAGGCCCTTGTGATGGTCCCTGTAACGCTGCCGGAGGTTGCAAAGCATACCCCCCATGAGAGCAACAGCGCTACCAGGATCCCAATGATGAAGCCGAAGAACCGTCCCGATTTCTTTCCTGTCCTTGCAAATAGATGCTTCGTGTTCATATTATCACCCCCTATTGAAATAAACACATACCGCCTGATGAAGCTCATATAGCCGGAAGCTACCCTGCAATCTGGCAACCCGGCTTTCTGATCAGATAAGCGTCAAAGATGCGTTTAACTACAGACCCTTGAGCTTTCCGTCCCATCCTCACGGATGGTATGGCTTTTTCAGATACATCCAGAGTTTATATATTGTGGTACAGAAGTCAAGTAAATTTTCCGGCACGGGCAGTCTTCTTGAATACCACTTGAACCTTTATAGTTTCGGAAGGCTTGCTGGGCAAGAATTAAGGAAGAACTGGATAGAATTACTCACACCAATTTTTGAAAATCCGTTGCCTGGAAAAAATGTTGAGTCCTACAACTAAACAGTTTTACTATGATGATCTCCTAACGAGTCGGGTAGACTACAGGCGCCGTGTGACCTCTCAGCCATCGGTTTCCTGTGGTCTCTCCCCGGTAGGGTCGAAGATTGGCGCGCCGGTTTTAGGCTGAGGTTTGTATTCCCAGTTTGCTCGCCCTTTCGTCCCGCGAGTGTCACATGATTTCAACCATACCACGTTTCCAACCCCCGCCACGTCAAACCCATCGTGCGGTTCTCCCGCAATGGGCTTTCCTCTTGTCTTCGCACAAGGCTTATGATGCCTATCAGCTGGCAGTACTTTCGGGATGGTAGTACCGAATCTTGTAGTCGTTGTAGAGACCAAGGTTCTCATAAACCCACTCCCTACTCCATCTGTTCCAGCCAAAACCCCGCCAGTTCCGTGCCCTCATGAGATGACGCCTCACCTTCCTGTCTACCCAATCCTTGACATAGGAGAAGCACACACTCGAATTCCCTATCCGGAAGTAGTTCATCCAGCCGCGGAGCTTCGGATTGATTAAGGCAATGACCCTATCGACAGGCTGTGGTACATAGCCCTGAAAGATTGTCCTTGAGGTTCCGTAAGAGCTTTGTCCTCGCCTTCATCCTTGGTGTCATCCACACCGCCCATTTTCCGCTTCGCGCCCTCATCTTTCTCAAGTCAAATCCGAGAAAGCTAAAATGTCCCTCCCTTCGTCATATCTACGAGTCTCGTCTTCTTTGTATTCACCTTCACATCAATACGCGCCAATTCCTCAAGAAGCCTCCCGTAGGTCTCATTGAAGAGCCACTCCCATTTCCCGCCATACCCATCCATGAGCACCACGAGGTCATCGGCGAATCTGGCATATTCGATATAGGTAAAGCCAGACCTGCCGGTCTTTGCCTTCTGTTTCTCCAGCATTGGTCGACCTCGGTAAGGTAGATGTTCGCGAGCAGCAAAGATGCGACTCCACCCTGAGGGACTCCCCGTTTTCCGTTGGGGGAAAGGATTACCTTGAGGAGCCTCAGTACTTTGCCGTCCGTGACCCTTCTGGCCACCTTCGCAAGCAGGATGGAGTGTGTGATTGTGTCGAAGTAGGCTTTCAGATCAAGATCAATGACCCGCGTCTTGTTGCGGACCACCGCACTCGCCACACGATCGACTGCCTCGTGGGCTCTTTTTCTCCGGGCGGTAGCCATACGAGCCTTCCTCAAAATCGGCTTCAAAGATCAGTTCGAGTATCAGCTTCAGCGCCCCCTGCACCACGCGGTCCCGGATAGAGGGAATACCTAAAACTCTGACCTTTCCCTTGCTTGGTATCTTTTTTCTCCGGTTCCTCATGGGCACATACTTCTTAGAGAGCAACTCCACCCGTATGCCTGCAAGGAACTGCTCAACACCGCCTTCCTCGATCCTCTCAAAGGTGACGCCGTCTATTCCCGGCGCCCCCTTGTTCTGTCGTGCCAGCCGGTAGGCTTCCTTGACCGTCTATTCCTTGCAGAGATGCACATATAGGCCCCAGAATCGATGGTGTTTGTCGGCTTTCGCCATTGCGTATTGACCTATGATGTCAATAGTGGACACCAAAATAATATTCATGCTGCCTTCCTTCCCGCATAGAATTGCCGTTCATAAACAGCAGGCGATACGTATCCAAGTCGTCTCTGACGCCGTTGGCGATTGTAGAATATCTCAATGTATTCTGTGATCTCTCTGATTGCCTTATCTCTTGTTGTATAGTGCTGATGATAGGTAAGTTCATTCTTGAGCTTTCCCCAGAAGCTTTCCATGGGGGCATTATCATAGCAGTTGCCTTTCCTGCTCATGGATGCTTTCATCTTGGATTTATGAAGGAGCTTCACGAAGTCATCGGAACAGTACTGGCTTCCCCGGTCGGAATGGTGGATAAGGCCAGGATCAGGCTTCTTTGTGTAGACCGCCATACGAAGGGAATCGACAACGAGGCGCTTGGTAATTCTCGGCCCTAAGGCATAGCCTCCGATTTCTCCGTTCAAAAGATCTTTGTGGGCAGCGCAGTAGAGCCAGCCTTCATCGGTAGCAACATAGGTGATATCACTGACCCAGACCCGGTTCGGCAATGAAGCTTCAAAGTTCTGCTCCAGGAGGTTTTCTGCTACCGGCATGTCATGTTTTGAGTCTGTCGTGGCTTTGAACTTCCTCACCTGTTTGAAGCGTATCCCCAACTTCTTCCTGATCCGTCTATTCTGCATATACCAACTTTGATGCCATGGTCAGCAAGGTCCTCCTGCAGTCTCTCGGCTCCGCAGGTCTCGCGGGTCCTCTTATGAGCGGCCTTTATCTCTATTTCCAGTCTTGCTTCCTCCGATGCGTGTTGTGAAAGGGGATGAGAAGACCCTGCGTAATAACCGCTTCGCGATATTTCTCATACACGGCATATAAGAAGCAGGGGATAGATAAGTCACATTGTCTTCATGATCGCGTACCTGGCAGCGACTCCTTGGCAAAGTACGCGGCCGCTTTTTTTAGTATGTCAAGCTCCATCCTGACTTCAGCCAGTTCTTTTTTTACCCGGGCAAGTTCCATGTCCATCTCGGTAAGCGGTTTCTTTCTCTTACCAACGTCCTTAAGGTTGCCTTCTCTACTGACTTTGACCCAGTACCGTAACGTGGACGTGGCAATCGATAATCGACGCCCTGCCTCCGGTACGCTTAACCCACTTTCCGTTACGAGCTTCACCGCTTCTTCTCGAAGCTCCCTTGAGTAGACTGCATTGGGAATCCGTTCCGTTGTGACACCTCCGTCTCAAGTATTGTACATCAACTTTGGTGTCCACTAAATCCATCTTATCCTAGATGGTCGAGGGCCGTGAAGGGGACCCGTTTCCCCGGAGATAGCGCGCTGATGACGCCAATGCAACTGTCCATTCCCTCCACGGGCGGCCCATCAACGGCCAGGATCATACTATGTGTAGCAATTTCCGAACTGATAGTATTTAAAGGATATATTATCCATAATAATGGTGCACCACGATATGGGTGACCAATTGAAAGGTGGAACCACCGGCGGATTCTTCAAAATCAACATTTCAGTCATAGAACGATGATTGCCATCAGAAAAGTGGATGGTGTAATCCGCGGCGATACCTTGCGGTTCGTCCAAGGCGGAACTGGTCCTACGGGACCGAGGAAAGGACACTAGAGTTTCCGTCATGTTGGAGCCGGTCCTCATGCAGGTTTGGCAAAAAGGCGGTCAGCAAACCGATGGCCGGCAGATAGGCACAAACGTTATAAACGAAGTCGATACTGGTCAAGTCTGCCAGCCTGCCGAACAGTGCGGCTCCGAGACCGGCAATTCCAAAAGCAAGTCCGAAAAAGAGACCGGAGATCATGCCGACCTTTCCCGGAAGCAGCTCCTGGGCATAGACTATAATCGCCGGGAAGGCCGAAGCCAGCACCACGCCGATGATGATGAGAAGGATGGTGGTCCAGAACAAATTGGCGTGAGGTAAAAGCAGCGTGAATGGCAGGACGCCAAGGATAGAAACCCAAATTACGTACTTGCGGCCAATGCGGTCACCGACGGGGCCGCCCACGAACGTGCCCAGGGCGACGGAGGCCAAGAAGATGAAAAGATGAATCTGTGCAGCCCGTACCGAGAGGTGGAATCTGCTGATCAGATAAAAGATAAGATAGTTGTTGATGCTGGACAAGTAGAAGTGCTTGGAGAAAATCAGTGCTACCAGAATTCCGACCGACGTAGAGACTCTTTTTGGCGACACAGGCGACTTGCCGGTCTTGATAAGCCCGCGCCTGGTTTCGGGCGTGAGGTGGTTCCTGTACCAGAAGCTTACCGGAAAGAGCAGACTGATGGCCAGCAGCGCGATAAGAGAAAACCATGCAATGCTCGATTGTCCTCTCGACAAGACGACAAACGCAATCAGTAGCGGCCCACCGGCCTGTCCGACATTTCCTCCCACCTGGAAAAGCGCCTGAGCCAGTCCGTATTGGCCACCAGAGGCCATTCGGGCAACCCGGGACGATTCGGGGTGGAACACGGAAGAGCCGACCCCTACCAATGCTGCGGCAAAAACAACCGCATGGAAACTGGACGCAACCGAAAGCAACAAAAGCCCGATGAGGGTTGAGCCGAGTCCGATTGGCAGCGAAAACGGTTTAGGATGATGGTCCGTATAAAGACCCACAACCGGCTGCAGCAGGGAGGCCGTCAACTGATAGGTAAACGCCAACAGCCCTATCTGCCCGAAACTCAGGTGCAGTAAGTCCTTGAACGTCGGATACAACGACGGCAACAGCGACGACGACATCATGTCGTTCAGCAGGTGGCAGACCGCAACCGACGTCAGAATGAAATAGACCGTGCGCTGCCCTCTGTATGCGAGGGTCTCTGATGCAATTCTATTCACATTTCCTCCATATACTCATCTTCTCCGTTTCTCCTCTATCCGTTGCAGGACATATATATGCTCCAAAGATTTTCTACGGACGCACCTACGGAGTTTTCTCGAAACGAACCACCGGCATTCCAGAGATGGGACCGGAATTATGCGGCTCTGATCGCACGTGAAGCTCGGTAACGCGTGCCTTGTCGGGGAATGGCGCCTTCGATGATGCTTGCCAGTTCTCTCCGTTTCTTCTTTCCGGGAATTGGACGGAGCAGCACTCTTCGTGCTCGCGTCAACGACGACCGAAGGCAGTACCTTCTCTTACTCATTACCATAACATAACGCCATATTGCAAGAATTACAGCAGGGTGATTTCGTGCTCGTCTCATCACATAGGTGAGGTATACTGGTTTTAGTGGACACCAAAGTTAATGTACAATACAAAGACGGAGGTGTCGGAATGGAAAAGATTCCACGAGGTGTATTTACAAAGGAATTCAAGGAAGAAGCGGTAAAGATGGTGATTGACGGCGGCTTGAGCATACCTGAAGTAGGCAGAAGACTTTCACTTTCCACATCGACCTTGGGCCGGTGGGTTACACAGGCAAGAAAGGGCGGTTTTGTGGTGAAGCGAAGTGTCCAGTTACAGAAGGTGAGATGGAGCTTGCCCGCCTGAAACGTGAGATAACTGAACTAAAGATGGAGCGTGACATATTAAAAAAAGCGGCCGCGTACTTTGCCAAGGAGTCGCTGCCAGGTACGCGATCATGAAGACAGTGCGACTTATCTATCCCTTACCTGTCCTCTGCCGTGTATGAACCGTATCCCGGAGCGGGTACTATGCATGGCTCAAGCGTCAACCATCAAAACGTGCTCAAGAGGAAGCACGACTGGAGATACAGATACGTTTAGCCCACAAGAGGACCCGTGAAACCTGCGGACCCGAAAGGTTACAGAAGGACCTTGCCGATCATGGTATGGTGATCAGTATCCACAGGATAGAAAGATCAGAAAAAAACTGGGAATACGCTGCAAACAGGTGAGGAAGTTCAAAGCCACGACAGACTCAAAACATGACATGCCGGTAGCAGAAAACCTCCTGGAGCAGAACTTTGAAGCTTCATTGCCGAACCGGGTCTGGGTCAGTGATATCACCTATGTTGCTACCGATGAAGGCTGGCTCTACTGCGCTGCCCACAAAGATCTTTTGAACGGAGAAATCGGAGGCTATGCCTTAGGGCCGAGAATTACCAAGCGCCTCGTTGTCGATTCCCTTCGTATGGCGGTCTACACAAAGAAGCCTGATCCTGGCCTTATCCACCATTCCGACCGGGGAAGCCAGTACTGTTCCGATGACTTCGTGAAGCTCCTTCATAAATCCAAGATGAAAGCATCCATGAGCAGGAAAGGCAACTGCTATGATAATGCCCCCATGGAAAGCTTCTGGGGAACGCTCAAGAATGAGCTTGTCTATCATCAACGGTACACTACACGAGATAAGGCAGTAAGGGAGATTACCGAATATATCGAGATCTTTTACAACAGACAACGCAGGCAGGCCAGTCTGGGGTACTTATCCCCCGTGGTCTATAGACAACAATTTTATCGGGAGAAATGTGCGGCATGAATATTATTTTGGTGTCCACTATTGACAGCAGGGGTCAGCTTCGCGGACATGACGAAAAGATGCAGAACCACTGTAACACAAGAAAGCAGTAGACAATGAGAATGGTCCACCACCCAGCAGAGGCAGCTGCCCGAACCCTCTTGGTAAATAGATCATCCATTGGAATCCTCCTTATTGTCAAACTTTAACCCACCCATATCACATACTGAGTATTCATTTATAACCAATTTACAGGCTTCTTTTTCATCCAAAAATCTATCTTCCATCAATTTCTTTAGCCCTCAGGGCGTTCTTCCGCAGGGCGTTTTCTAAGGATGTGCTGAATATCCAGGCCGTGTCATGTGATATCAGGTCATTCCCATCGAAACCGCCAAAGTAAATCGTATGTCCGTTATCCTGATCAAAAGGGGAGACCGCAAAGGTTCGCGTGGCAATGAGAACAGGTTTACAGCTATCGCTTGGTCCGTTCACTTCGGCCAACCTGTATTTCCCGTTTTTGTCACGCACGGCATACATGGCGCCCGCGTAAAAACCTCCATTCGCATTAGTCCTCCGTATTGGGTATCTATTTCCTGCAATCCAGGATTCAAAACCGATGAGATGGACTATTTCTTCGGTTGCAGGATCGACAACAGCAAACATGTCGTTATAAGCGGGCAAAACATAATAAACCGGATTTCCATTCAGATAATCGCTCATCAGTTGGTCAAGGCAGACTTCTTGAGTACGCGTGTAACCCCCTTTACCATCCGGATCCAAGCGGTAGATACAGCCCCTGGTTCGGCCTCCTTCAGCAAAAGCGAAAAGTAGGGATTCTCCCGCACCCTTAGGGTTGGGTATTGCGCTCAGACCACGGATTCCACCTACTGCTTGATTTACTTTTCCCGATAGTAGGTCACTCAAATCTTGGACCACTGTATAGGTGGGCGATGCACCATCATTGCGGCGGTAGACGCGTTTGCCGGAAGAAAATAGAAGTGAGTTATTCGCCTCCATGATGGCCAAGGGCCTACTTTCAACTGGCCCGGATTCAGACTTGTTATCCCAGCGGACTTTCCCAGGGAAGTCTGGATCGTAGACGCCGGAATAGATGCCCAGTAGGCCGATCGAAATGAAGATGCGGTCGATTCCTGTCACCGTATCACGGTGGACCCTAATAGCGCGGACTGAGTTATCTTCCCCCCTCTTCCCCGTGTCCCCGGAAATTATCTTACTACGCTTCCACCTTCCTGTGGAATCGTCGCGTACAAAAAAAGTTATTCCGCGTTTTCCACTGCCCGCGTACGCGCTGGTAACCAGCAACTGAACAGGCGCCTTCAGCGGATTTCCTTTATCGTCTGTTGTGAAGGTAACGGATTTGAGTATTTCAGGCCTTAAGTGCTGAGGACCCAGGTCGAGATCCACTTCCCATCTTCCTCCGGGTTTATCAAGCCTCAAGATCTCTGCCCAGCCCGTGTTCGGGTCTTTTCCTCCATACCAGATATTCCTTGAATCCTCCCAATAACCGGCAGCTGCGTACAGTTTTCCCTTATGGCCGACAAAATGCATGATCTCGGAACCGCCAGCGTATTGGCCATTGCTGTCCGTGTAACCCGCTTGATAGGACTGACTCCATCCCGAAGCGAACATTTTATCCGATCCACATTTCTCGCCACTTATAGCCTCGGCATGCAGCAAAAACGCAATAAGGAGGAAAGCTCCTGTAAGGAAAAAGAAGAGTCCGGAGACTATGCCCGCTTTTAGAGAGTGCCGATATTGATTATTTGTTCCTCTCACCTCATCCTCCCCCTGGTGGCAATGCAAATTAAGAAGATTAACCTGCCCGAACATTGGGGTCATTAATTGCGAATTACAGTTTATACCATACACCTTTTTAGGAAATGGGGGAACAAAAGATTACAGTCACCTATGCGCCCATAAATGGATTCTCCAATAACTGTGATCAGATTTCCAGCAGAAAATCATCAATTTAACGTATCGATAGAAATCTGCACCTTTTTGCAAGGTCTCTAAGTTGAGGAAGAACTAAATAGAATTTGCCCATATAAATTTTTCAAAATGAGTTGCTATTAGGAATTGGCGCCTCCACCTACCAAGTCGTTGCAAGTGGCCTATCACGGTAGGTGCACGTTACTAAATGAAACAGAGTCAATCCCGGGTTCAGCGAGAGTTCCCGCGATCCGTTGTAAGTCAGTGATCTATATTGCTGCTTTGCAAGGGATACTGAACGTCCTCCTCATTTTGTTTCAACCATTTCTTATAACCAAATTGTATGAAATCATACTTCACAAAAAGGGGGCTTAAGCCCCCTTCCTTTTTGAAAAATCAAATCAACCTCTGTTAGAAATAATATGCTATGCGGATCCGTACCGTATTCAACGTTCCACAGTTCTTGGATGCTGTTGCCCGTTCATATAACTGGGACTAGCACACCTGTTAAAAATTAGGGTGACGGCAGCTAGTCAAGCGTTTAGAAACTAGTCTCTGTCGTGCCCGTGTTCACTGGGTCTTCCTTCGAAACGTCCCTGCCCTCCTTCTCGTTTTTCTTGAGGTTTTCCATGCCAGCCCTCACGCCAGTCCCGGTCCTTCTCCCAGTAGCGGTTATGTTCCCATGTCGCCCAGTTCTTTGTTAACTGTCCGTACGGTATCCGGCGCCATCCCCGTGGAATCTGATGGTAGTCTGGAGGGAGCTGGACGAGAGCGGGGGGAACCCTAGGATCGGGCACGTAAATCCATGGTCCGTTATAGGATCGGGCATTGAACCAGCGCCCCTGATACAGGCGATACCAGTTGCCGGAGTAAAAGAATATGTCTGCTTCGATCTCCGGAACCACGTAAACGTACGTTCCTGGAATCACGACCACCGACGGTGGAGCGGCAATCCGGTACGGCGGAGGGGCTCCGATGTGAATGCCCACGCCCACCTGGGCGACACCCGGAAGCGGCAACACGATTAAGGGCACACAAAGTAATCCGACGAACAATACGACACGTTTCAACAGCTTCATTATACACCTCCTCGTAGAGTCTCTATACGATTACATGTGGCTCCCCCTACTGTCAAGACAAAACCAGGCATCTCTAAGGAGGATCAGGCATAGAGCAAGAATACGGGCTCAAAGAAAGTGTTTTGTGGTCCATGCGATACCGAATTACTTTCCCCTGAAAATTAACCTGCCCTAATGCATATTACCTTCCTTATCTTTTTAAGATGTGGAATAGCCGGTTGGAGGTATAACAACTTCCTCTGCGCTCTATGGCAACATTGTTTTGTCCTTATGACCGGCTGAGGTCAGTTTCTTCTACGGGGTTTAAACCACCAGTAAGTGTCGACCTTTCTTCCACATGTTATCGAGTTCTTTCTTCAGTCCGTATCATCGTATATCCTACAACAAAAATTGCGTCGTCATATATTATTTTCATTCTTCTTTGTGCCAAAGAGTCGGCATGGGTGTTTCCCCTGAAAATAGATTTTCATTCTCGTTTGTGCCGACGAGTTGACATGAGTGTTTCAACAAGAAAATCGTCACCCAGCAATCGAATACGGCTTGAAATCTTCATAGTTTGGAAATGCCTGCCGGGCGAAGCTTTTAGGAAGTTGTCGAGTGCTCAGTTCACCTACAGGCCAAGCATTGGGCATATCATCAAGAAACCGCAGATTACCGATTGAAATGTTGGCCCGAGGTGTTGCTTGACAACTCACCGAAATAGAAACATAATGGTAATGAAGCAATAACATTACATATTGCTGGGACAACAAATGCACTTACGAGAAAATGGGATTAGCAGGGATCACCTCGTGTTCCTCTCAAGAGCATGAGATGTTTTTTCTTTCGAATGGCGGATCATATCTTTAGCTCTGGAGGAAAAAGATGAGCCTTTTTAAGACATTTCCGTTTCTTTCAAAGAAGCAATCACCCGATTCACACGTTCTCGACCATCTTGAACGTGAAGTAGACCATCGTGAACAGGTTCTACGAGACAAGCAGCAAGCTGTTGAGGAGCGGCTGCAAAGCCTCTATAAAGCCAATCGTCGGCTCAACGAAGCAGAAACATTACTGAAACGGTTCGATGAAACCGAACGTGACCTCAATGCCAAGTTTGAAGATTTAAGAATAAGAGAAGAGCGCTTGGCCGCCGACCGTGCGTTATTGGATTCTCAAGTCGAAGAATTAAGCCAGAAAATGGCAGATCCTGATTCACAGGCTGGAAAAATAATGAAAGAGGAAATGCAGATTAAGGGTGAAAAGGAGAGATTAACAGCTCAAGAGGAAGAACTATCCCGAACAAACCTCCAACTTGAAGAGAGACAACGGGCACTTCAGAATTTCGAGGACGATCTGAAGGCGCTCAAGGAAAAGCTTTCGCTTGAAGAGAAAAGGCTAAATGAAGTTCTGGAAGAAGTGGAATCGAAAAAAAGTCTTTCCGAAGAGGAGGCGACAAGAGTACTAAGGGCTTCCGAAGAGGCCGAAGAGCATAGACGTGAGATCAATGAAAAAGCACGTCAAATGGAGGAGCGTGAAAAAGAGATTGGTCTCCGAGAGAAGTTCTCGGAGGAAGCGTCAGCAAACCTGGAAGCCAAACGTTCAGAACTGGCAGCACAGGAAGAATCAATTTCTGAACGATTGAACCAGATCGAAGAGCGCCACAAACAGGTTAGTCTCAGAGAAGAGTTCTTAGAAGCGCAGACGAAGAATCTGGAAGCCAAACGTTCAGAACTGGCAGCACAGGAAGAATCAATTTCTGAACGATTGAACCAGATCGAAGAGCGTGAAAAAGAGGTTAGTCTGAAAGAGAAGTCCTCAGAGGAAGCATCAGTAAACTTGGAAGCCAAACGTTCAGAACTGGCAGCACAGGTACAGACAGTTGCCGAACGATTGAATCAGATCGAGGAACAGGTTCAAAAGAAGGCCAACGATATCCTGAAGATAGCTCAATCCATAGCAAGGGGGGGATAAGGATAATGACAGATAGGACTAGCGGGAGGTTGTATCGAGACCGTGTGTTTCTGTACGCTCGCCCTCACTGGCCCAGGCAGTAGATCCTGACCCAGGATTTATTGAATGCCATCTGTAATCTTGCATATCAAAAGAGTATAGCAAGAACAGCATTTTCAGGAAGGACTCTATAGAATTGCCCCGCATAAACTTTTCAAAATGAGCTTCTATCAAAAATTGGCGTTTGTACCTAAGAATCGTGCATTGGGAATATCATGAAGGACTGAGGATAACGGGGTGAAATGAAGCATCACGCCAAGTTCAGCCAGCGCTTTTTTGCCCTCCGCTGAAAGAGATTCTTAGCATGTCTCTCTAGATCTAACTTGCTTTTGACGCGGATCAAGAGGCGCGTTGACTGCATAGAGAGGAATTTCACCCCGAGCATAACGGGCAATATTATCAGCGCATAACGACGCAGTGCCATCATAAGAGACATCTGTTACTCCGGCAATATGTGGCGTGGCAACCACGTTTTGTTGAAAGAGCGCATGTGTTGGGTCAACTGGCTCCTCCCAAAATACGTCGAGGCCAGCACCAGCGATACGACCACTACGGAGTGCCTCCAGCAAGGCATCAGGATTGACCAGACCGCCACGTGCTACATTGATCAGAAACGCCCCCGGCTTTACTGTTGATAGCAGACTGTGGTCGAAAAGATCGTGGAGATCGGCATGGTAATTGATGCATATCACAATGTAATCCGCCTCGGCTATTGCCACTGGTAAATCTGATAATGTAAAGAAACGTTCAATCCGCACTTCTGGGGGTAGCCTCCGTGCAGGTTGATCATGATCGTCTACTGCAAAAAGCCGCATTCCGCACGCACTGAGACGCATCGCTACATCTGCTCCAATGTTTCCCATACCCACTATGCAGGCCGTTTTGCCAAGAAGCGCTATGCCCAGAGGTTCACCGACCAGACGTCCCACCAATGCCCGTTGCGCTTCTGTCATTTGACGCGAGAGCACGAGCATAAGGAGTAAGGCATGCTCGGCTACGGATGCCGCATTGCCCGACAAGGAACTTGGAACACGCGCTACCCAGACGCCACAGCGCGTGGCGGTTTCAATATCCACGGTATCCAATCCGACACCAAATTGCTGTATTAACCCGAATCGTCCGCGCTCAAGTATATGTGAATCAATACGGGCAATCGCCGGTATAATTACATCGACATCGTCCAAATAGTCAACGATCTCCTTTTCGTTGCACACGATGAGTTCGTGTTCTGACTCTGACAAATGACGTGCGCGCCTGCTACGAGCTTCAGGGAAGCTTTGGCCGCAAAAAAGCACTTTCATGATTCCCTGTTATCCTGCCAACATATAATCTACCGCAAATAGTAATTTCCGAAATAGTAGTATTTACAAGATATATTGTCAATAATTATGGTGCGCTATGATATGATTGATTACCTACTGAAATCTTGTACTCTGGCCAAAAATCCATTTCAACGGGTGCAGGTCCTACTAAATAGAATTTTTCCATATAAATTTTTCAAAATGAGCTTCTATCAAAAATTGGCACTCACACCTACAAATCGCGCATTGGGCATATTATAAAGAAGTTCGAAAAGAAATGTAGCATAACGCAATAGCGGTCGGTGCTGCGTAGTTTCTTCACATTGAGGACTGCACGGCCCTGTAACTGACAAAGTTACGCTGGACCAAGCTGAAAAGGCGCCACGACAACTTTTACGGTGTGTTCACTATGATCATCGACAAGGGGAACAAAAGCACCTTGTTGCTCAACTCCATTGACCGTAACCACTGTGGTACCTTCTTCTACCGGTCCCTGCACGACCTTTATATGGTAGATGGTCTCCCGGTACCGGTAGTGCACCGTGAAGCCTTCCCAATCAGCAGGGATACAGGGCTCGAAGTATAGTTTATTTACTTCAAGTCTCAACCCCAGAAGTGATTCCGCGATCAGCCGGTACATCCATGCGGCTGATCCCGTGTACCACGTCCATCCCCCACGACCTGTGTGGGGTGGGACTGCGTAAACGTCAGCGGCAACTACGTAGGGCTCTACTTTGTACGCTTCGATTCCCTGAGTCGATCCCCCATGATTCACGGGGTTAATCATGGTAAGAACTTCCCATGCCCGTCTGCTGTCACCAATGGCAGCGAATGCCATGGCGGTCCAGATGGCTGCGTGTGTGTACTGCCCGCCGTTTTCACGGACCCCGGGAACGTACCCCTTTATATAACCCGGATTCAGATCCGACTTGTCGAAGGGTGGTTCGAGTAGCTGGACCAATCCATCGTGCCTGTGCACAAGGTACTTATCCACCGCGTCCATTGCCATGCGTGACCGTGTGGCACTCCCCGCCCCGGACAGGACAGACCAGCTTTGCGCGATGGAATCTATCCGGCATTCAGGATTGTGCGCCGAACCGAGCGGTGTGCCGTTATCGAAGAAAGCCCGGAGGTACCACTCACCATCCCAGCCATTCTCCTCAATATTCCGGCTCAACATGCCTGCTTCTTTCTCGCAGCGTTCTGCGAAGGCCATGTCCCCGCGCATGCGGGCGACCTCAATGAACTGCGTGAGTACTTCATAGAAGAAGAATGCCAGCCAGACGCTTTCGCCTTTGCCGTTTTTACCCACCATGTTCATGCTGTCGTTCCAGTCACCTGAACCCATGAGCGGCAAGCCATGTTCGCCGAATCTGAAGCCCTTGAGGATTGCTCGTACACAGTGATCGTAAAGACTGGACTTTTCTTCAGACCTGCCGGGTAGATCGTAATAGGAGTCCTCCTCGGCTTTGACCTGGCGTCCTTTAATGAACCAAATGGGCTCATCGAGCACCCCGGTGTCTCCTGTGGTCAGCACGTACCGGCTCACGGCCAAGGGCAGCCAGAGAAAATCATCCGAGCAATGTGTGCGCACACCCCGACATGAGGGCGGATGCCACCAATGCTGCACATCGCCTTCCTCAAACTGTCGTGACGCACTTATGAGGAGGTGTTCCCGCACACGTTGAGGCTCGGCGTGGATGAGAGCCATCACGTCCTGCAACTGGTCACGGAAGCCGAAGGCACCTCCTGACTGGTAGTAACCGCTCCGCCCCCAAAGACGGCATGCCAGTGTCTGGTATAAGAGCCAGCCGTTGGCCAGGACGTTGATAGACGGGTCCCGTGTCTCCACCTGAACTGTGCCGAGGGTACGGTTCCAGTACTGCCATATTGCTTCAAGGGCCTCACGGGCTGCGGCAGGGCCCCGAAAGCGATGTGCCAAGTTGGTTGCATCATTGGTATCCTGGCCCGTGCCCAGGGTGAAGACGATCTCGCGCTCTCCCCCGTCCACCAGCTCAAAGGCCACTTGTATTGCCCCGCATGGGTCCAAAGCGGCACCTACTCTACCGGAAAGTCGTGACCGGCCCATGGCGGCTGGATGAGCGAGTGTTCCGTTACGCCCGAGAAATTCTGTCCGGTCGCCGCTCATAGTCCGGGTTGCGTCGTCCACATTAAAAAAGGCCGTCCGGTTGCCAAATTCAGTATTGTAAGGATTACGCGCGAAGAGAGCACCGCTCAGATGGTTGATCTCGGTAATGACGTGCATGGCTGTTTTGGGTCTTAAATCGCCCAAGACCCATTCCGCATATCCTGTGACAGAAAGTCGCCGTTTCCGGCCTGACTGGTTGCGCACCTTCAGTACTGTAAATTTGACGGCAGCACCCAAAGCCACGTATATCCACACCTCCGTGCTGATACCACGTTCAGTGTGTTCGAAGACACTATAGCCGAATCCATGCCGGGTGACATAAGGCATGACCCCTCGGGCAGGCAGCGGCATGGGGGACCAAAAGTGGCCGCGCTCTTCATCGCGAATATAAAAGGCCTCGCCGCTCGAATCGCTGACAGGATCGTTGTACCACGGGGTGAGGCGAAACTCGTGGGCATTTTCGCTCCAGGTATAGGCAAGACCGTTCTCTGAGACAACGGTCCCGAAAAGCGGGTTTGCCAGTATATTGACCCATGGCGCGGGCGTCACCTGCCCGCGGGCAGTTGAGATGACATACTCCCGACCATCACGAGTGAACCCTCCAATCCCGTTTTCAAAGATCAGATCCTGGCGGGGCTTTGCCGCTATTTCCGGAACATCACCACCCGCACTCCGAGTCGGCACACGTGTGGGTAACGTTCCTTCTATAAAGCTCCGGCCCTTGAACTGGTCCGTAAGTGTTCCCCGGTGGTCAGTGATGATGAGTCGAGCAACCGCCTGGAACAGGACACGGTCCTCCTTCGATATCTGGTCGGAAGATCTCACGAAAATACCACCGGGTCGATCGGTCACATTCGCTTCTATACCTGCAGCGATGAGCCCCATAATCTGCTCATGAAGCAGTTGCCGGTAACCGGCATGATCTTCGTTCCAGATCACCAGGTCAACTGCTAGTCCTTTGAGGCGCCAGTATGCGTGGGCCTGAACGAGTTGTCGTACCAAGTTGATGTTGTCCGGATCTTCAATCTGCAACAGCGCGATGGGAAGATCGCCCGAAACAGAGTAGCCCCAGAGGCCTGATTGTCCGCGGCGATTTTTCATGAGGACCTCCGGATCGGCACGGAGTGACGAATTGGCGTATATGACAGAGGCGGCAAGACGTCCGTAGAGCTGCGCATCGGCTTCTGTAGCGTTGATCTGCCGTAGCAGCACTTGACTATGTGTCCACGCCAGATCAAAAACGCGATCGGCGATATGCCGGTCTTGGTATTTCCCGACAAGGCGCATGCAGGCGTCACGGGTTTCTCCGATGCCAGTGACGATATTGACAGTGACCGAATTTTCCGGATCAAGGGTTATTTGATGTCGAATGGCTGCAATTGGATCGAGCACTGACCCCTCGCTGTCCGAGAGCCCCGATGAACCTCTCATGGCTTCCGGGTCAGCAACGGTGTTTCCGCGGCCAATGAACCGCATACGGTCGGTCTCATAGGAGACCTCACCGGTGTCGGCCCCGTGAACTGCCATGAGATGGAACATCCACGGTGCCTGTTCTCCAGAGGACCGCGGGCGGCGTGTGCAGAGTATTGCCCTTTGCTCACGGATGATCTCGGTCTGGACAAAGAGATTGCTGAAGGCCGGGTGCAGTTCGTCCTGAACGGGCGATGCAAGAACAACTTCCACGTAGCTCGTCACCTCGACTGTTCTGCATGTCCGCGCGCGGTTGGTAATGGTAATCCGGCGCAGTTCAATATCATCCTCCGGTGAGACCGTAATCTCCGTATGGGCATCCAAGTCTTGGTCCCGGCGGCGAAACTCTGCCCGTCCTTCTGAGAAAATTGCTTCGTATTGTCTCGAACCCTTGAGTGTGGGTTGGTATGCCGTAGACCAGAACGTGCCGGTTGCTACATCACGGATGTAACAGAATGAGCCCCAGTTATCGCAAGTGCTGTCCTCACGCCATCGGGTCAGTGCCAGGTCTTTCCAACGGCTGTACCCACTCCCTGCGTTTGTGATCATCACGTGATATGTGCCGTTAGACAGCAATTGCACTTCCGGTATGGGCGTGTCGGGGCTTGTGTACACGCGTATCGGCATCTCGTCTACGTCATGAAGAGCTGTATGCACCTCCGAAAGCTCGGTCGTGTGCGAATAGAATGCCGTGGCCTTTGGCGCCCGCTCCTGAAGCAAAAGCATACTTGCCTGAAACGAGGGGTCTGACTCAAATCGCCTCTGCATAGGACGGTCGAGGAGCATAGAAGCCAGAGAAAGCAGGCTCATACCCTGATGATGGGCCATGAAGGACCGGACTACAGCGTTCGATTGTCCTCGGGACAAGTGGCTCGGGGTGTAGTCAATGGCTTCGTAAAAACCATACTGTCCTTCAAAACCATTTGCGGCCAGTTCCTGGAGATTCAGGCAGGCCTCTTCGGGGGCCACCATGAGCGCCAGCGCTGAAGCATAGGGTGCAACGACCAGTTCCCCGGCGAGCCCACGTTTGAGTCCCAGGCCGGGCACGCCAAAGGCGCTATACTGATAATTGAGATGACCGTCGATCATGTTGTATCCGGATTCCGAAACACCCCAGGGTACTCCCCGTTGTTTTCCGTACTCGATCTGTCTTGCCACAACCGCCCTATAAGTCTCATCGAGAAGTGTTTGCTCATATGTGGGCATTACGAGTAGCGGCATAAGGTATTCGAACATGGAGCCGCTCCACGATAGAAGAATCGGCGCACCTGCGGCGGTAGTGAGCAGGCGTCCCAAGGCAAACCAGTTCTCTTGTGGTAATTGTCCCTGGGCAATGGCGACAAAACTGGAGAGTCTCGCTTCCGAAGCCAGTAAATCATAGTAACTTGCATCCCGACGGTTTTCACTGATGTTATAGCCGATGGCCATCAGATGACGAGTCCTGTCATAGAGAAAATCATAGTCCATTTGGGCAAGATCACCGGATCGCAACGCAAGGTCTTCGATGACCCCGATTCTCTCCTTAGCGCGGATGGCTGCCTTCTTGATGGCCCCGCTAATCTCATCAAATCGCTCAAGCTCTTCTCGTGTCCTATCGCGTTGATGTGTCACCGCCGGCAGTAACACCTTGTCAAGATCAGCCAATGCCCGCAGCGTGGGGGTCTCGCATAGATACGGGAAGTCGCCGAGTACCTCGCTTGAATGTGTCACCACCGTCCATGGCGCGAGAAAGGTCAAGTCATCAAGGGCGGCCTGGCACTGGCTGGCAAAGGCCCGTGCCCACCATGCGACCAGGCTGTCAGGATTGGCGTCAAAGCTCTGAACAACCTTCAGAGCAGATGCGGCGAGCTTACTAAGGCTTCCCCGTACAGCTCCACACGTATCCGACCGAACGGAGCTGAGATAGATCAAATCATCCCGCACCTGAAAAAGTTCAGGCGGAAGGGTTTCTCCGACAACTTCCATGAGAATACTCAGTGTATCGGTCAGCCCGTTAAATACTTTCGGTCCCGTTATCTTCACGTCGGGAAATGAGGCAAGGCCTGCCCGCAATGTCAACAGATGAGCAGCAAGATTTCCGCTATCAACGGTCGAAATATACATTGGCAGCAATGGTTTCAGAGACTCTGTGTCATACCAGTTGTAAAAGTGTCCTTTGTGGCGCTCCATGGCTTCCATTGTCTGCAAAGCGTTAGCCGTGCGATCAATGAGTTGTTCTGCGGAAATGTAGCCGAAGTCCCAGGCTGACAGATTGGCAAGGAGCGCAAGCCCCATGTTAGTGGGAGATGTACGATGAGCAACCTTGGCAAGAGGATGTTCCTGAAAATTATCCGGTGGAAGCCAATGATCCTCCGGACCGATGAAGGTCTCGAAGAAGCCCCAGGTCTTTCGGGAAATCTTCCGGAGAAAAGTTATTTGATCGGGACTGAGCTTCGCCTCACGGCGGCCGAGGGGTTTGCTGACCCACCACACTATCAAGGGCGAGATAAACCAAAAGACCAGAACGGGCAGGGCATAAACAAGAGCCTCCTGCCCTAAGAGTACAAGATAAATCCCTGTCCCAATTGAAATGATCGGGGAGATCCACATGGTCTTGAGAACACCGGCAAGACCCTTCCGGCTCGTGCGATCGGAATCGCCCGAAGGGTTCCATTCGAGTAGCCGCTTCTTTGCAACCAGCATTCGCCAGACGGTTCGCAGGACGGCATCAAGACTGAAGAATGCCTCATATGGCAGACAAAGGAGCATAAATGCAGCTTGACCAAGGCTTCTGCCACTCCCCTGCAGTGCAGCGAAAATGTGCTGACTGAGAAGGACATCACTCGGCTTCTGAAACAGATCCATCAGAGAGGTAATCAAAGAAGGGATCACGATGATCCCCATCACCAACAATGTCCAGAACCACGGTATGGGTAAAACTGTCCAGCCCGTCAGAAGCAAAAGCACCAAAGCCAAGGGTGAGAGGCTACGCCGAAGGTTGTCGAAAATCTTCCATCGGGAGAGCAGCGAAAGAGGATTTTTCTGAAAATGTACATTCGGACCTGGAACCCCGGGCAGCAGCCATCTGAGAAGTTGCCAGTCTCCGCGAATCCAGCGGTGCCTGCGGCTCACATCCGCGCTATAGCGAGAAGGGTATTCCTCATATAACTGCACATCGCTTAAGAGACCCGCCCGCGCATAGCACCCTTCGATGAGATCGTGGCTCAAAATCCGGTTCTCAGGAAAACGTCCTTTAAGGGCCTGCTCGAATGCATCAACCTCATAGATGCCCTTGCCGATGAAAGACCCTTCCCCAAAAAGGTCCTGGTATACATCTGAGACAACCTGGGTATAGGGATCGATGCCTGCATCGCTTCCCCACATACGGGCATACCGTGACCGGTTTGCACCGGGCAAGCTCACTGCCACCCGTGGCTGAAGGATGCCGTATCCAGCCACAGATACGCTGCTTTTTTTCATCGTATTGCGGACGATTGAGCGGGTGCGCCATGGCCCCCACAAGCTCCCACGCCGCGTCACGGGGCAGTTGCGTGTCCGTGTCAAGGGTGATGACATATTGTATCTTAGACAACGACTTCAGGTCTCCCGCAATGAGAGAAAAATCGGTCTTTGAACCACCACGGAGTAGCGAGTTCAACGCCGCAAGTTTTCCCCGTTTCCGCTCGTAACCCATCCAGATACCTTCTTCCGGATTCCACACACGCGGCCGATGAAAAAGGAAAAATATGTCGCCTTCCGGGCTCCCGTACTGTCCATTCAATTCTTCGATTCTCTGTCGGGCGAGCGATAATAACGCTTCGTCACCGTGGAGCTTTTCCGCGTCAGCGTCGTGAAAATCAGTGAGGAGGCCGAAGACCAGATTGTTGTCACGATTTGCCAGGAATCTGACCACCAGCGCATCCATCAGATGTTCGGTATTCTCAGAGTTTGTGAGCATGGTAGGAACCACAACCAGGGCAGACGATTCCGGAGGAATCCCCTTGGAGAAGTCCATTCGGGGTAGTGGACGGGGCGCTACAACTCGCGTCGTAAGCCAGTTCACCAAAGCTATCGCTAACTGGCTTACGGCAAGGAGCGAGATTATGCCGACAAGCCACAGCGAGGAACCGCGTAACCCCTCTAAACGGGCCTCAGCAAGTAAACACCCGGTAAAGATCAAGGTAATCACCGTGATTGTACCAAGGTAAAAGAGCAAGGGAAATCGGTGAATTGTCTTCCGAATCGTCTCAGCAAAAGATAATCGTGCCCCGGCAAACCGTTCGAGTAGTGCTAACCCCTCGTCGACGAGGTAGAAACCGACATGTTTCACTCGGTCGTCGCTGTTTTCTCTTCCCGAGTTCTCCCCGGCAAGGCGGACCACAACGCGTGTTACCTCGTGTTCGGACAATGAGCTACTCTTCGCTATGTTCTCCACTATGTGACGGTATTGATCACGAGTAGCGAAATCCATCTTACCATATATACCGGCAGGGTCCTCACAGAGGGTCCGCTCAACAACACTCATGGTTTCGACAAATGTGCGCCAATCCGTGGTGCCCAGAAAACGCAGGCTGCCAATGCTGTTGCTTATGGAAAGCTGATCTGCCGCCTGTTGCTGGTTTTCGGACTGGATTAACTGCTCAATTGTCAAACTTGTCCCGGAGAGTTCCTGCTCAATCCAGGTGAGAGGCAATGCGAGAGCGGGCCCCTGACCCTTGAGGCGGCGCGAAAGCTCAGCAACGAAGGAACTCACCATGGGAGGTTTTGAGCGGACCATGTCGGCAATGACCAAAATGAGATCCTTAGGCTTCCTCTTGGCGGTCTCAGTAATACGGTCGGCCCAATGATCAGCATAGTTCCGGTCGATCCTGTCGGTGGCAATCCGCGTAGCAACTCGCCGGAGATTTTCAATCAGCGCCAGGCGGAGCATGATGGGGATAGCCCATAATTCTCCCAGCTTCAGCACGGTGACTATCTGATAGGCTGACACGAAGTTGCTCAAGCTCTCCGGATCCACCCGGCCATCGCTGTGGGAGATCATCTCCAGGGCAATGTCGTATACACGGGGGAGTCCCATTGACGGACCCTTTCCTAAGCGAGGTAGTCCCCTGCTGTAGCCCTTTGGCAAGTGTCTCCTGGCCGTACGAATCTGTTCTTCGATGAGATAGAAGTTGTCGAGGAGCCATTCGCCGGCGGGTGTAATCCTCCGGTTTCCTTTTACTGCCTCCGCGAGCAGGTCGCGAACTTCATGGAGGACGTGTTCATTCTCACCAAGTCGCGCCAACAGGTGTTCTGGCGTATGGCTTGCACTTAACGTATGTCCTGCAGCAAGAATCTTGCCGTGTTGTTCCATTTGGTAAGCACTAAACAACTCCGATCGAAGTGGGGATTCATCGCCGAAGCGCTTGTGCTCAGGACTGTTTCGATGGAGCCCCGCCCACAATTGGCGCAAGCTTCCGATAATGGTTGTGTTGAGGAGCGTCAAGCTAAATATCTCCTTGTTTAGAGATTAATTAAAAATCAACCGGATTGCGAATATAGTAGAGTCTTGGGTTCCCACTCCTCGGTGATCACGGATAGTGTTGCTCGAAGTGGGCACAGTCAGTATATGTGTGTATAGTTTATACTCTTAATGGAGAAGTTACCAGCTTTATTATTGCTTGATGGGTATTCCCTATTCGCCGGCCCCAGGCTCCACGCTTGGCCGCATGTTCAATCTTCTTTGTAACAGGAATCCTGCAGCACGTTCTAAACGGCGGGACAATCATATTATACTGTCAAAACACAAACTCTTGCAGATGAAATGGAAAACTGAGATGTAATGTGCCAAAAACCAAACCAGAAACATGGTACACCGACGTAACAGGTCCACTTTTGCAATCCTAGATAACGCAGGGAGGAGAGATATGTCATCTAACGATAAAAACAAATCATATGGAGGAATTGAAGGATAGATTACGTTCCTTTTTCGGTCCCCGGGAGAGGAACTCAGAAAGATGCTGTCTGCATTCACACCCTGAACATTGTCAAGAATTATACTATCTTCAACTAATAAACCAATCATTGCAAATCATTATGATAATATCATCGATCGTACCAACTGAAATGTTGCATATTCAAGGAGAATGGCAAGGTGTGGATTAAGTAAGAAATCGTTACTCACCTATGATCTTAATCAGGACACGCTTCTTCCGCCGACCGTCAAATTCACCATAGAAAATCTGTTCCCAAGGACCGAAATCGAGCTTTCCCTTTGTGATCGCCACGACCACTTCTCTACCCATGATCTGCCGCTTCAGATGACCGTCGGCGTTATCCTCACCCACGTTATGATGATACTGCTTAACCGGCTCATGAGGAGCAAGCTTTTCAAGCCATACTTCAAAATCATAGTGAAGCCCTGTTTCGTCATCATTTATGAAGACAGAGGCCGTTACGTGCATCGCGTTTATCAGTATAATTCCTTCGGTTATTCCGCTCTCCTTGAGACACTCTTCGACTTGAGAGGTAATGTTGATAAGGGCCCTTCTGGTGGGCACGTTGAACCATAGTTCTTTCCGGTAGCTTTTCATTCAACACTCTCCCTATTCGTTTTGACATGTTTGCGCGTGATTTACAAGAAAAATAGTGACTGCGCCCGATGTTCTGGTGACGAGCCGACATATGATTCCTGCCTCCGCCAAGTTGAGACGGTTTTAAAACACCTGTTCTTTTCGTGGTAACGATAGCTGTACCGCTTTTGCAAGATTGATAGTAACTATTCTATCTCTGAGAAATACTACGTTTAAAACGAAGGTTTCGATCATATCGCTCATCATATAATCGATAAAAAATAGTAGAAGCAGTTTCCTACCCCTGCAATTTAATTTATCTACTTTCTTCTTCATACTTTGGATTTAGGTGTATTTCAGGATAGGTCTCTTTTTATGTCCAGATAAAATTATTTGCCATGAATCGGAATGGATTTAATAAGTATTTCCGTAACCGTAATTCGGGGTAGCAATGTGCGTAGGTGTAGGGAAATGATGAACTTAAATTAAGATATAATATTGTCATGGCCCGTGCGCCGGCGAGGCTCACACCCAGGACCATATTGATGGCTGCGACTTTGCTCTCAGACCGGATAAAAATCCTGCCCTCCCTCGGCCATGCGTTTCGCCACGTGCCCCGTAGGTTCATTCTGCCGTGTAATAGGATAGCCGAAATAAGAGGTACATCCTGAAAGGATTGCTGCTTCGCCAAGGGTGGCGTTACTGCTCATTAACCGTTTCAATTCTTCTCCACCTCAAT
Source organism: uncultured delta proteobacterium (assembly GCA_963754785.1). Classification (GTDB taxonomy): domain Bacteria; phylum Desulfobacterota; class Syntrophorhabdia; order Syntrophorhabdales; family Syntrophorhabdaceae; genus PNOF01. The sequence continues at coordinate 73,113 of CAVWHH010000041.1, forward strand.
GGCAACATCGGGGCAGATGATCGCACAGGTGGTACAACCGGTACATCCCTTACCGTCATCAAAGACGGCAACATAATATCCTTTAAGATTCAGATCACCGGGAATGAAAATCGCCTTTTTCGGACAGAATTCGCTGCAAAGGGTGAACTCTCTGCAGCGTTCCCGATCTACGTGAATGGGACCTTTCAATCTGAGCACCTTTTGTGTTACAAACCTTCTGAGCGTGGCTTGCCGCGGCACTTTTTGTCAAACCTTTTATCCTTACGTTTTCCCGGCTAACAACGTTTTTATTGGGATATCTTTCCGACAATGTTGTGAGGAATATCATTTTTGTTGCATTCAGTGAATATATATCATAGTTTTTTATAGAGATGGATCTCAAACATTTTGAGACATTCCTGAAGATTGCGGAATTGAAAAGCTTTACGAAAGCAGCCGAAGAGCTCTGCCTTACGCAACCCACCGTGAGCAAGCAGATCGTCGATCTGGAACGTTTCTTTGATGTGAAACTCATCGATAGGACCAAGGGAACTGTGGCACTGGCAAAAGCAGGCGAAATTCTTCTCCAGTATGTCAAGGACATCCTCGATCTGAAAAAGGACGCCATCGAGGCCATCGCTTCATTCAAAGGCTTGAAGAAGGGAAGCATTGTTGTTGGGGCAAGCACGATCCCCGGAATTTACATTCTTCCCAGGGTACTCAGCATCTTTAAAAAACAATACAATGGCATAGGAATTAAACTTATCATATCAGACACAAAAGGCATTATAGAGAAAATGGAAGATAGAAAGATCGACATCGGTTTTGTGGGAGCAAAAAACATGACAGTAAAGATCGACTACAAAAGATTCATCGACGATACCATCGTCATGATTGCTCCGCCTGAATTCCCCGACGTGATCCGATTGAAGGACCTTAAAGAGTACCCGCTCATTTCCAGAGAAGCCGGGTCGGGCACACGGAATAATTTCGAGTCATCTTTAAGAAAAACAAAAGACATGGGCCCTGAGGATCTAACGGTTGTTGCGGAACTCACTGATACCGAAGCAATCAAAGAAGCGGTAAAAAACGGCATAGGCTTAGCATATATATCAAATATGGCTATCACCGCCGACATAGCGGCTGGAAAACTGAAACGCATTTTAATAGAAGGCTTCCCGGAAATTAAAAGATCCTTTTATGTTATCGAGCGGAAAGGGAAAACAGTGCTCCCTCAGGTACGGGCATTGCTCGAAATCATTGATACATGGAGAAAGCATGAAAAGATTTAGCTGGATATTCATCGTCCTTAGTATATTCTGTTCAATAACAATCGCTGAGGCACGGGTCTACCTTGACATTTACGGAACGAGTTTCAAAAAAATCACCATAGGCTCCCCGGCCTTTAAGGGGGAAAAGATCGAAAAACTGTCCTCCGACATGAGTGACCTCCTGAACAAGGACCTCGATATGTCAGGTTTTTTTATCACAGCGCCCAGTTCCCTCATGGACAAAGAGCTGCTCGATGAAGGTGTTGAAAAGAAGGATATTAACTTTAATAACTGGCACTCCATGGGGATCGATCTCGTATGCAAGGGAAGAGTGCAGGCGCAGGATGAAGATGTCACGCTTGAGGTATTCCTGTATGACTCTCTCGACGGCTCCCTTCTTCTCGCAAAACGTTACAAAGGACAACAGAGTGAATGGAGGAGAGTGATCCACAGGCTCGCCGATGATATCGTACTCACGGTGACCGGAGAAAAGGGTATTATGAGTTCACGGATCCTTTTCACCTCGGGGGTGAGGAACCTCAAAGAAGTCTATACAGCAGACTTTGACGGGCAGAACGTCACAAAGCTGACCAACTACCGCAACATCGCCCTATCACCTTCGATCTCACCGGAAGGAAAATACCTTGCTTACACCTCCTACAAAGAGGGTAGACCCAATCTCTATATAAAGGATATCGAAAAAAACACAGAAGTTTACACAGACCGTTCCGAGGGCACAAAAATCGGTACATCGTGGCTCAATAAGTCAACTATCGTGTATTCACGTACCGCAGGCGGTTACTCTACGATCTACGCATATGATGTGGAAAAACGGGACAAAAAAACGCTCCTCGAGAAAGAAGGCATTCTTACGTCGCCTGCCATGTCGCCTGACGGTAAAAAGATGCTCTTTGTTTCCGATATGTACGGTTCGCCACAGATTTTCATAAAGGATATCGGGACCGGTGACGTGAAAAGACTCACCTATTATGGGACGTACAACAGCGCACCGTCCTGGTCTCCGAAAGGAGATCTCATCGTTTTTGTCTCCGAACTGGAGGGTAGCTTTGAAATTTCCACGATCAATGCTGACGGTTCCAACCAGAGGGTATTGACAAACGACGGAACCGTTAATGACTCGCCTCAATTTTCTCCTGACGGCCGCTATATACTCTATTCGTCACAAAAAGGTGGAAAATATGGCATCTATTTTATGCTATTCAATGGTGAAAACAAAAGGCTATTGAAGTTTACCAATTACAACGAAGAACAGCCGAAGTTCATGCCGTGAGAAGAAGAAAAAAAAATATTCAAGAAAAGGGAGGACCATCATGAAACATGTTTTTATTCTCATTATTGTCAGTATCTTTGTGCTGGCCGGTTGTGCTCCGAAGCTGGTTCAGCCAACGCAACAACCCACACCCGCTATTGTAGAGAGACCTCTTGCGGCGGAGGAAGCGACAGCGAAACAGACAAAAGAGGGCATCAGCGATGAAGATCTGGCAGAGGCGAAAGGCGATCACACAGACCGGACTCTGGAAGCCATCCTACAGGATATCGGTTTCGATTATGATAGCTACGCCATCAGACAATCGGAACTGCCGAAGATCGAAGGTATCGGAACCTGGATGAAACGGGAAGGAGAGACAAAAATAGTTGCGGAAGGTCACTGCGATGAGAGAGGTACCGTAGAGTATAATCTCGCCTTGGGACAGAAGCGGGCTGAAGCGGTAAAGAACTATCTCCTCAAAATGGGTGTTGAGGCCAGCAGAGTGAGGACTGTATCCTTCGGAAAAGAAATGCCTCTTGATCCGGGCCACACCGAGCAAGCATGGGCTAAGAACAGACGGGTCCATTTCAAAATTGATCAGAAAGGGTAAAATCATGAAAATAATGAACCCAGAAGAGCGGAAAGCTCGTTCCTTTACTTTCTCACCTTTTCATCTCCTCATCTTCTCCGTGCTGCTTGCAGCACTGCCCACAGGCTGTGCCACAACTGAACAGACGGACCAGTTGCAAAGGTCTGTTGTCTCCAACCAGGGTGAACTCCAAGAGTTTCGACAGGAAGTGGATGCGAAATTCGCCAATATGGCAAAGGAAAACGAGACCCTAAGCAAACAGGTCGTCAACGTATATTCCGCCATGGAAAGCAGGGATGAAAAAATCAAGGATCTTATGGGTAAAATCGATGAACTGGAATATCAGTTGAGGACCTATTGGGCGGAAACAAAAAATATGATCGCTCTTGCCGCACGAAAAAAACCGGACGACACAACACCCGCACAGGAAACACCGTCCAGCGCATCCGATCAGCCTACAGTTGATGCGAAATATGACGACGCATATAAAGATGCCTTTGAGATCTTTCAGAAAGGAAAGTATGAAGAAGCCATCAAGCAGTTTTCCGCATTTATCGAATCATACAGTGGGGCGCCTCTCATCTCGAACGCCTACTATTGGATCGGCGAGAGCTATTTGAGTCTCAAGAATTACGATAAGGCTATTGTCTATTTCCAGGAGGTCATCGACAAATACCCTAAGAGCGAGAAAGCGCCCAGAGCACTTCTGTCACAATCGGAGGCCTTTCGTCAGATCAATGACAAAAAGAGTTCTATAACCATTCTCAAAAGGGTTATAGAACTCTATCCTAAAACCGAAGAGGCGAGTATCGCTGAGAGGAAACTAAGGAACAGCAACCCCTGAGTCTTTCGGGAGTTCTTCGTCGGTCTTGCCAAGAATGTTCATGGTATAGCCTCTGTATTTGGCGAAGCCTGTTCCTGCGGGAATAATCCTGCCCATGATGACATTTTCTTTGAGCCCCTTCAGATAATCTACTCTGCCTTCTATGGAGGCCTGCGTCAGTACCTTTGTCGTATCCTGGAAGCTGGCCGCCGATATAAAACTGTCTGTAATAAGCGATGCCTTGGTAATCCCGAGGAAGAGAGGCTCAGCCTGTGCGGGTTTTCCTCCTGCTGTGATAACACGCTTGTTTTCTTCTTCGAATACCCACCATTCGACAAAATCATCGATAATGAAGTTCGTATCTCCAACGTCTTTGATCTTTACCCTCTTCAACATCTGGCGCACGATGATCTCAATGTGCTTATCGTTAATCTTGACACCTTGCAACTGGTAGACCTCCTGGATCTCATCCACGAGATATCGCGCAAGGTCTTTGATACCGAGGATACGGAGAACGTCGTGAGGATTGACCGGGCCATCCATTAATGGCTCGCCTGCTCTCACATAATCACCCTCATGAACGATGATGTGTTTCCCTCGCGGGATCGTATATTTTCTCGGTTCACCGTGAACGGTTTCGGGATTGACAATGATCTCCCTTTTGCCTTTGGCCATTTTCCCAAAACTTACCACACCGTTGATCTCGCTGACAATGGCGTTCTCTTTTGGTTTTCGCGCTTCAAAGAGTTCTGCCACCCTCGGAAGACCACCAGTAATATCCTTTGTCTTTGTTGTTTCACGGGGCATCTTAGCGACAACGTCACCGGCGAAAATTACATCGCCCTCGTTTACAACTATATGAGCGCCGATTGGGAGCATATAGCGCGCGGGACTCGTCGAATTAGGGATGATCTTGGTTCTGCCCTTTTCATCCTTAATCGATATTCTAGGCCGCAGTTCAGCGTTTTTCGGCTCGATGATAACCTTGTAGGAGAGACCCGTAACCTCGTCCTTGCTCTCCTGCATGGTTTCGCCTTCAAATATGTCGCCGAATTTGACCTTGCCGGATTCTTCCGAGAGAATCGGTATGGTATAAGGATCCCATTCTGCGAGCGTCTGACCATCCTTCACGGACTGCCCGTCTTTGATTTTCAATTTCGCACCATAGATAATAGAATACCGCTCCCTTTCACGGCCGGCCTCGTCGAGAATGGCGATCTCTCCGTTTCGGTTCATCACAACTGGTACCCCATCCCTGTTGAGAACGGCCTTTACATTGATAAACTTGAGGGCCCCTTCATTTCGTGCTTCCAGCGTCGACTGTTCTACCCTCCTTGATGCGGCGCCACCGATATGGAAGGTCCTCATGGTAAGCTGCGTTCCTGGCTCTCCGATAGACTGCGCAGCAACGATGCCAACGGCTTCGCCGATACTGACAAGTCTTCCGCGCGAAAGATCACGACCGTAGCAGAGAACGCAGATGCCCCTCTTTGATCGGCACGTAAGGGCCGAGCGTATCTTGATCTTTTCATATCCTGCTTCTTCGATAAGTCTCAGGTGGCTTTCAGTAATCTCTTCATTTTTGTGAACGATAATGGCCCCGTCAGGGTCTTTCAAATCTTCATGGGACACCCTGCCGAGGATCCTGGCGTCAAGACGCTCTATAACCTCACCACCTTCGATGAGTGAACTGACTTCAATATAATCAAAGGTTCCGCAATCATGCTCCGATACAACAACATCCTGGGCCGCGTCAACAAGCCTTCGGGTGAGATAACCGGAATTTGCCGTTTTCAACGCCGTATCTGCGAGACCCTTACGCGCGCCGTGTGTGGATATAAAGTACTGGAGCACGTCAAGGCCTTCCCTAAAGTTACTGGTAATGGGGGTCTCGATAATCTCGCCCGACGGCTTCGCCATAAGTCCCCTCATGCCGGCAAGCTGACGTATCTGCTGCGCGTTCCCTCTCGCACCCGAATGGGCCATCATGAAGATCGGATTGAGACTGTTCTGATGTTCCGGCTTCCCGTTTGGTCCAAGGACCGGTCTTCCTTCATCATCGACGACAACCTCAGAGCCCAGTTCATCCATGAGCGCCTTGGCAATATCCTCGGTCACGTTTGCCCAGATGTCGATGACCTGATTATAACGCTCACCATCCGTAATCAAACCCTCCTGGTACTGGTTCTGAACGTTCTTCACGGCTTCTTCCGCACGTTCAATGAGTTTCTTCTTCTTCTCAGGAATTTTCATGTCATCGATAGATATGGAAATACCACCCATTGTCGCATAGGTAAATCCAAGGTCTTTCAACCTGTCGGAAAGGATCACGGTACTCTTCTCGCCGGCGTCACGGTAACATTTATCTACAAGCTGAGCGATGGTCTTTTTGTCCATAATCCTGTTGATAAGGCCGAACATATCATTCATGATCGCCTTTCTTTTCAGAGCATCCAGTTCTGCGAGGGCATCCTCAATAACATCCCTCAAAATAACCCTGCCCGCGGTGGTGTCCACGATTGTCCCGTCCATGCGAACTTTAATTTTGGCATGCAGGTCGATCTCGCCTGAATCGTAGGCGACCCGAACTTCTTCCGCGTCGGCAAATGTCTTTCCCTCGCCCCTCTTGTGTTTTCTGTCAATGGTGAGGTAATAGAGACCGAGAACGATGTCTTGCGTCGGAACGATGATCGGTTTGCCGTTGGCCGGCGAAAGGATGTTATTTGTAGACATCATGAGCACCCGCGCTTCCGTCTGGGCCTCTATGGACAACGGAACATGGACCGCCATCTGGTCGCCATCAAAGTCGGCGTTATAAGCCGGACAAACAAGCGGGTGGAGCTGGATCGCCTTCCCGTCAATGAGCTGAGGTTCAAAGGCCTGTATGCCGAGACGATGGAGGGTCGGCGCCCTGTTCAGAAGTACCGGGTGTTCTTTAATAACCTCCTCGAGGACATCCCACACTTCCGGTCGTTCTTTTTCGACAATCTTCTTCGCGTTTTTGATTGTCGTTGCAAAGCCCTTCTTGATAAGCTTGTTGTAGACAAAGGGCTTGAAGAGTTCCAGAGCCATATACTTCGGGAGCCCGCACTGATGAAGCCTGAGTTCCGGACCGACAACGATGACCGACCTGCCTGAATAGTCGACCCTTTTCCCCAGAAGGTTCTGCCGGAACCTTCCCTGTTTGCCGCGAAGCATATCGGAAAGGGATTTGAGGGGCCGTTTGCTGGCGCCTGTTACGACACGCCCCCGTTTGGAATTGTCAAAAAGCGCGTCAACCGCTTCCTGCAACATCCTCTTTTCGTTCCTGATAATGATTTCAGGCGCGTTGAGTTCCATGAGCCGTTTCAATCTGTTATTTCTGTTGATGACCCTTCTGTAAAGGTCATTGAGGTCCGATGTTGCAAATCTTCCGCCGTCAAGCGGAACAAGGGGTCTCAGTTCCGGGGGCAGAACAGGTATAATATCGAGTATCATCCACTCCGGCTTCACACCGGAGGTCTTGAACGCAGCGACAACCTTTAGCCTCCGGGCGATCTTTTTCTTTTTTGCCTCGCTGGCAGTATCTCTCATTTCATCCCGTAAGGTCTTGGCGAGGTCTTCGACGGTGATTCTCCTCAAGCATTCGCGGATGGCCTCGGCTCCGATCCCTGCGATGAACCCTTCGGTATATTTATCTCTTGCCTCGATGTATCTTTCTTCGCTGATGATCTCGCAGAATTCAAAGGGGGAATTCCCCGGTTCAATGACAATATATTGTTCAAAATAGAGCACCCTTTCGACTTCTTTAATGGTAAGTTCAAGAAGTGTTCCGATTTTACTGGGCATGCTCTTCAGAAACCAGATATGAGCTACAGGACAGGCAAGTTTTATATGGCCCATTCGCTCTCTTCTCACCTTCGACTGGATCACTTCAACGCCGCACTTCTCGCAGATGATGCCCCTGTGTTTCATCCTCTTATACTTTCCACAGATACACTCATAATCCTTTACAGGACCGAATATCTTGGCACAAAAGAGTCCGTCTCTTTCCGGTTTAAATGTCCGGTAGTTGATGGTCTCCGGTTTTTTTACTTCTCCATAGGACCATTTCTCGATAAGTTCAGGGGAAGCAAGCGCGATTTTGATTGCTGCATAGCTAAGCGGGTCTTTTTGTTTATCTATTTTAAAATATTCTTCCAAGGCACTCCTCCTTACTCTTCCTTGATCAGTTCTACATCAATGCACAGGCCTTGCAATTCTTTCACAAGCACATTAAATGATTCCGGCAGATTCGGTTCAAGCACATCTTCGCCCTTCACTATCGCTTCGTATGCCCTGATCCTTCCATTGACATCATCAGACTTGATGGTAAGGAATTCCTGGAGGGAAAAAGAAGCTCCATATCCTTCAAGGGCCCAGACCTCCATTTCACCCAGTCTCTGGCCGCCGAATTGGGCCTTTCCGCCAAGAGGCTGCTGGGTAACAAGAGAATAAGGCCCGATAGACCGTGCGTGAATCTTGTCATCAACAAGGTGATGCAGTTTGAGAAAGTACATATTCCCCACAGTAATTTGGTGGTGGAAGGCATCGCCGTTTCTTCCGTCATAGAGGGTTGTTTGCCTGCTGTCCTTTAATCCGGCCATTTTGAAGAGCTCTTTGATCTCCACTTCCTTTGCACCGTCAAAAACAGGCACGGCAATATTAACTCCGTTTGCCATACGCCCAGCAAGCCGCACAATATCCTCATCGCTCAACCTGTCAAGGAGCCCTTTCAGTTCGTTGTTGGAAAAAATCTTTTTGAGTTGCTTTTTGATAAAAGCCGCTTCGCAACTATGCTTGTAGTAGCTTTCAACAAGCTCCCCTACTCTCTTACCAAGTTCTTTGGCCGCCCATCCGAGGTGTGTTTCGAGAATCTGGCCTGCATTCATTCTCGATGGTACGCCGAGGGGATTGAGAACGATATCGATGGGGGTACCGTCTTCCATAAAGGGCATGTCTTCTTCAGGGAGAATAACCGATACGATACCCTTGTTTCCGTGCCGTCCCGATATCTTGTCTCCAACGGCAACTTTTCTTTTCATGGCAACGTAGACCTTGATGGTCCTTATGACACCGGGGGGCAGTTCGTCACCCCTTTTAATTTTATTTATCTTGTCCTCATAAATAAGCCGTATAAGTTCAAGCTGATTGTCCTTACTATCGACGATCTTCGTTATCTTTGCCGAAAGGTCTTTATCTTTGAAATCTATCCCCTGCAATTTATCGAAACTGATGGCATCGATCTTCTCCTTTGTGAAGGCCTCTCCCTTCTTCAGCAATACCTTGCTCTTGATGTCTTTTATATCGGCATGGGCCGTCTTCCCGGCGAGAAGATCCGCAATTTTCGCTTTTTTGCTCTCCACGATGATCTTGATCTGATCTTCCTGGTCCTTCAGGATATTGGACACTTCTTTGTCTTCGATGGTACGGCTCCTGTCATCCTTGTCAACGCCTCTTCTCGAGAGAACCTTGACATCGGTGACAATCCCCTCAATACCATGGGGTACGCGAAGACTCGTATCCTTCACGTCACCTGCTTTTTCCCCGAATATGGCGCGGAGGAGTTTTTCTTCCGGTGTCAGCTGCGTCTCGCCTTTCGGCGTTACCTTCCCCACAAGTATATCTCCCGGCTTGACCGTTGCGCCGATGCGGACGATACCACTGTCATCGAGGTCTTTCAGTGCATCATCACCGACATTGGGAATATCTCTCGTTACTTCCTCTTTTCCGAGCTTCGTGTCACGGACAACGCACTCCAGTTCTTCTATGTGGATCGACGTAAACGTATCGTCCTTCACGAGCCGTTCGTTGAGGAGGACTGAATCCTCATAATTGTATCCTCGCCAGGGCATAAAGGCCACAAAGACATTCTTCCCAAGGGCCAGTTCACCGCTGTCTGTAGAGGGGCCGTCCGCGAGGACATCACCCTTCTTTACGTAATCGCCTTCGTTCACGATGACCCTTTGATTGATACAGGTGTCCTGGTTTGACCGTCTGAATTTCAGCAGCTTATAGACATCAATCTTGGTCATCGGCTCATCGCCACCCTTTTTCTCATCATATTTCAAGATGATGCGGCTCGCGTCAACACTCTCTATGATCCCATCATGTTTCGCCATTATGGTAACCCGCGAATCCCTTCCGACCATCTTTTCCATACCGGTGCCGATAAGCGGCGCCTCAGGAACCACAAGCGGAACGGCCTGTCTCTGCATGTTGGAGCCCATAAGTGCCCGGTTTGCGTCATCATGTTCCAAAAATGGAATGAGCGCTGCTGACGCACTGACAAGCTGTTTCGGGGAAACGTCCATATAGTCAATTTGCTGAGGGTTGATGAAGAAAAATCCTCCTCCCTTCTGAGCGGGAATAAGATCTCCCACAAGGTTCCCTGCGCGATCAACAGGGGCATTTGCCTGAGCAATATAATACCGTTCCTCTTCAAGGGCGCTGAGGTAGCTCACATCATCCGTCACTTTTCCCTTGACTACTTTTCTGTAGGGAGCCTCAATGAAGCCGAATTCGTTTACCTTCGCAAAAGTCGAAAGAGATGCGATAAGACCGATATTCGGACCTTCCGGCGTCTCGATAGGGCATATCCTTCCGTAATGGGTGGGATGAACGTCACGAACTTCAAATCCGGCCCGCTCTCGCGTGAGACCACCTGGTCCCAGGGCCGAGAGCCGTCTCTTGTGGGTGATTTCGCTCAAGGGATTTGTTTGATCCATAAACTGGGAAAGCTGGCTGCTTGCAAAGAAATCCTTTACCGCGGTGGCAACAGGCTTCGGGTTGACAAGATCGTGGGGCATCAGGGTCTCCATCTCAGGAAATGTCAACCTTTCCTTGATCGCCCTTTCCATCCGGACGAGGCCCATTCGGAACTGGTTTTCAAGGAGCTCACCCACTGTCCTCACCCTTCTGTTTCCCAAGTGGTCAATATCATCACCAAGCCCCCGTGCGTCTTTCAACTTCAGAAGCTGTTTCACAACCTCAATGATATCTTCTTTTCTGAGAACCGTTACATCGAGGGGCACATCAACCCCGATGCGGTGGTTTATTTTGAGCCTTCCTACTTTTGACAAGTCGTATCGTTCAGGACTAAAAAACATATTCTGAATGAGGTTTTCCGCAAACTCAATCGTCGGCGGATCACCCGGTCTCAGTTTACGGTATATTTCAAGAAGAGCCTCGTCCTTTGTGCTCACCTTGTCGACAAGCAATGTATTTCGTAGAGAGGGGCTCACGTTGAGATTATCGATAAAAAGAATGTCAAACTCTTTGACCTTTTTCTGAACCAATGTCTCAAGATCTTCGGCGGTAATCTCTTTATTGATGGGTATAAGGACCACCTTTGATTTCGGATCCACAGTATCTACCGAGACCACTTTCCCGATGACATCCTCTTTTTCAATGTGTATCTCATGGATCTTCGCCTTCTCCATTTTCTTGATGATTGCAGACGTGATCTTCTTATGTTTTTTTACAAGGACTTCCTTCGTTTTTTCATTCACTATATCTGATGGCGCTTTTTGACCGACAAGAAGCTGAAGGTGCGTCTCTTTAAAGAACTTCTTGTCTTTGATAACGATCTTCTCATTTTCATAAAAATAATCCAGGATCTCATTTTCAGAATATCCGAGAGCTTTTAGGAATAGTGTAACGGGAATCTTTTTCTTTTTATCTATTCTCACATAAATAAGTTCCTTATGGTCAAATTCAAAATCGAGCCATGAACCACGGTACGGTATGATCCGCGCAGTATAAGAAAGTCCGCCGCTGATGAGTGATTTTGTCTGGTCGTTATCGAAGTAGACCCCTGGTGATCTATGTAACTGGCTGACGATGACCCTCTCGGTACCGTTGATAATAAAGGTCCCTCTCTCCGTCATGAGAGGAATCTCGCCGAAGTACACATCCTGTTCTTTTACGGCTCTGATATCGCGTATCTTGGTGTCAGGATCGATATTCCATACAACGAGCCTGATGGTAACCTTCATGGGGGCCGCATAGGTTAAACCGCGGAATATGCACTCTTCTTCAGAGTTCTTAGGGTCCCCAACTTCATATTTCACGAACTCTAACGTTGTTGTTTCGTGAGAGTCTTTGATTGGAAAAACACTGTTAAAAACGGCCTGTAACCCAACATTCTCTCTTTTCACAGGTTGCAGATCTTTCTGGAGGAATTTCTCGTAAGAATCAAGTTGAATTTCAATCAGATTAGGAATATCGAGAACCTCTTTTATTTTCCCATAATTTTTTCTGAATATTTTGTTATGGAAAGTTTCTCTCATAGATTTTTTCACCTCTTAGGTTCGGGGTTCTGGGGTCTGGGTTCGGGGTGGCCAATCCCGCTCCACGGGACTGACCCCTCAACCCTGATCCCTGTTGTTTTACTCAACTTTGACCTGTGCGCTTACTTCTTCAAGATCTTTCTTGATTTTAGCTGCTTCATCCTTGGAGACGCCTTCTTTAACGGCTTTCGGTGCGCCTTCTACCAGGTCCTTGGCCTCTTTGAGGCCAAGTCCGGTGATGGCCCTGACGACTTTGATGACCTGGATCTTCTTTTCTGCTTCGTAGCCGGAGAGGATAACATTAAATTCTGTCTGTTCTTCAACCGGAGCTGCCGCAGCTGCAGGGGCTCCGCCTGCTGCGGCGCCTGCGGCCATCATCGGCATTGCGGCCTGAATGCCGAACTTATCTTCCAGTGCCTTCACAAACTCGGAGAGTTCGAGAACGGTCATATTTTCGATGTACTGAATTACATCTTCTCTTGTGATACTCATGTACATGCCTCCTTTATACTTGCTGTTCTTTTTGGTTTTTGATCGAATTCAATACGAGCATAAGCTTATTGAGATTTCCCGATAAGGCGTAGACAAGTCTTGCCGGTTGGCCTTTCAATACGCCAAGAAGCTTTCGTAACAGCACTTCCCTTGACGGCAGCGTGGCGAGTTTCAGAATATCCTCTGCCGTAATAAGTCGTGCGCCAAGATACCCTGCTTTGAGCTTCAGGTTAGGAACCTCTTTCGCTATATTAGCGACAACACGTGCAGCGCCAACAGGGTCTTTATAAATGCTGATGATCGCATTGGGGCCATCAAATTTGTCCTGCAACACTTCTGCTTTTGTTCCTTTTGACGCGATTTTCATAAGACTGTTTTTGATGACGGTAAATTCCGTATCAACGCTCCGAAGCTCTCTGCGGAGGCGCGTTATCTGCGCCACACTCATACCGTTGTACTCGGCTAGGAACAAATACTCCAGTTTACGCAGTTTGGACCCTAATTCCTCAACGACTTTTTCTTTCTTTTGTCTCTCCAATGGCTTTTATCCCTCCTTTCAAAAAAGATATGTATGGAAAGTCAGGGAGACCAACTCACCAAAAAGTCTCGGCAGGCCGTTATCGTTTAAGTCCACCCTCAGCGGAGCACCTGCTTTCTCTGACCTTTTCCCTATTTCGTCAGGTTCCGAGCACAGGCAGGATCGATCTTTATACCTGGGCTCATGGTCGTGCTGATTGCTAATCCTTTAATGTATGTACCTTTGCTTGAAGGCGGTTTCATCCGCATCACCGCGTCGAGGAGAGTGTTCACATTTTCCATTAGTTTTTCCTTTCCGAAACTGATCTTACCCACAGGAACGTGGAGGTTACCCGCTTTATCAACTCTGAATTCTACCCTACCGGCCTTCATCTCCTGGACCGTTTTGGCGATATCAAAGGTTACGGTTCCCATTTTCGGATTCGGCATAAGTCCCCTAGGACCGAGTATCTTACCCAGTTTACTGACGGCTCCCATCATGTCCGGGGTTGCAATAGCTTTGTCAAAATCGGTCCAGCCTTTTTGGATCTTCCCAATCAGGTCATCGGCTCCGGCATAATCCGCGCCGGCTTCCTGGGCTTCTTTTTCCTTTTGACCTTTGGCAAACACGAGCACCACCACCTTTTTGCCAAGTCCGTTGGGAAGGGCAACGCTTCCCCTTACCATCTGGTCCGCGTGTCGTGGATCAACACCGAGCCTGAAGGCAACTTCAACGGTTTCATCAAATTTGGCGTAGGTCACTTGGGGCAAAATGTTGAGGGCCTCTTCCATATCGTACCGTTTCTCCCGATTGATCCTATCCCGGGCTGCCGTATATTTTTTTCCTAAAGTCGCCATACGTATCACCTCTTGTTATTCATCTATAACACAATAAGAAGGTACTGATGGGTTTTCTCATCCCCACCCTTCTATCTTCCCCTCTTCTCGTCTTCTGTAATCTACCCCTCCACCACTTCGAGCCCCATGCTTCTCGCCGACCCTTCGATAATCCGCATAGCCCCTTCCAGGTTCTTTGCATTCAAATCCACCATTTTGAGCTGTGCAATCTCTCTAATCGAAGACTTGGGAATACTCCCTACAACTTCTTTTCTTGGAGTGTGGGCGCCCTTTGCCAGTTTTGCCGCTTTCTTGATGAGAAACGTTGCCGGAGGTGTTTTTGTGACAAAGCTGAACGTTCTGTCTGAATAGATCGTTATCAATGCAGGAATAATAGTACCTTCCTGGCTTCTTGTTTTCTCATTAAAGGCCTTGCAGAATTCCATGATATTGACGCCGTGCTGACCGAGAGCAGGACCTACAGGCGGAGACGGCGTGGCCTGGCCGGCCTGTAATTGTAATTTTACCAATGCCACAACTTTCTTTGCCATCACTCAACTCCTTCAAATTTTTTCTATCTGTATAAAATCCAGTTCCACTGGTGTTGTGCGTCCGAATATATTCAAAAGTACCTTTACCTTGCCTTTTTCCGGTTTTATATCTTCCACATTACCGGTAAAGTTATTAAAAGGACCCTCGGTCACCTTAACGCCATCGCCTTTTTCAAAGCGAATCTTCGGTTTTATCTTGCCCTTGCCTTCCTGGATCGCACTAATGATATCATTGACCTCTTTCTCCGGTAGTGGAGGCGGGTTCATTTTATCATATCCTACAAAGCCGGTAACTTTCGGTGTATTTCGCACAAAATGCCATGTCGTATCGTTCATTGCCATATTGACAATAATGTAGCCGGGAAAGACCGTTCTCTGCGATTTTTTTACCTGGCCTTTTACTTTCTCCATAATGATTTCAGAAGGGACTATAATGTCGCCGAAGTATTCCTCCATCTTGTTGATCTTGATATTCTCCTCGAGCAGTTCCCTCACCTTCTGTTCGTAGCCGGAATATGTGTGCACTACATACCATTTTTTATCCATTATGGTTTCCATTACCCTTACCGTATAAGGGCCTGTATAATTTTTGAGAGTGCTATATCGACAATCCCGAGAAACAAAGCTGTGATAAAAACTGTTATCAGCACAATATAGGTTCCTTTCAGGGCATCTTTCCTTGATGGCCAGGTGACTCTCTGCGCCTCCATATATACCTCCCTGAAATAGTTCGTTATATTTTCTAGCTTCTCTTTATATTCCATCTTCTCTCCGCATTATTCAGGCCAGGAGGGATTCGAACCCCCAACACCCGGATTTGGAGTCCGGTGCTCTATCCGTTAGAGCTACTGGCCTTCGTTATTTTGTCTCCTTATGGTTAGTATGCCTTCTGCAGACCCTACAGTACTTCTTTATTTCTAGCCTGTCGGGTGTCTTCTGTTTGTTCTTGGTAGTATTATAATTCCTGCTTTTACATTCTGCACACGCCAGTGTTACAAGTTGCCTCATCTTCTTCCCCTTTACTCTATAATCTCGGTAACAACACCTGCACCGACCGTCTTGCCGCCCTCACGGATGGCAAAGCGGAGTTCCTTCTCAAGGGCGATGGGTGTTACCAGTTCGACGGTCAGGGTCACGTTGTCGCCAGGCATGACCATCTCGACCCCATCAGGGAGTTTTGCCACCCCGGTGACGTCCGTTGTTCTTAAGTAGAACTGAGGACGGTAACCGGTGAAGAAGGGGGTATGACGACCGCCTTCTTCCTTGGTGAGGATATAGACTTCACCTTTAAACTTCGTATGGGGGGTGATGGAACCCGGTTTTGCGATGACCTGGCCTCTTTCCACTTCATCCTTCTTGGTGCCACGGAGCAAGATTCCGATATTGTCGCCGGCCTGACCCTGATCGAGGATCTTCCGGAACATCTCGACGGAGGTTGCAACGGTCTTCTGGGTGGCACGGAAACCGATGATCTCTACTTCTTCACCGGACTTGATGATCCCCCTCTCGACCCTGCCGGTCACGACGGTACCGCGGCCGGAGATGGAGAAGACGTCTTCCACAGGCATGAGGAAGGGTTTCTCGGTATCACGGACCGGTTCCGGGAAGTAGGAGTCAACGGCATCCATGAGCTCATAGATGCTCTTGCAGGAAGGACATTCGGGATCGCCGCAGCCATGTTCCAGGGCCTTGAGCGCGCTTCCTTTTATGATAGGGATATCGTCTCCCGGAAATTCATAGGCCGTTAAGAGTTCACGGAGTTCCATCTCGACGAGTTCGATGAGTTCAGGGTCATCGACCATGTCGACCTTGTTGAGGTAGACGACGATGTAGGGAACACCGACCTGCCGGGCAAGGAGGATGTGTTCTCTCGTCTGGGGCATGGGACCGTCATTGGCGCCGACAACGAGGATGGCTCCGTCCATCTGTGCCGCGCCGGTGATCATGTTCTTGATATAGTCGGCGTGACCCGGACAGTCCACATGGGCATAGTGCCTCTTTGCGGTCTCATACTCCACGTGGGCCGTGGCGATGGTAATGCCCCTCTCCTTCTCCTCGGGAGCCTTGTCGATCTGATCAAAGGGGATCCAGTTTGCCCAGCCCTTATTGGCGAGACACTTCGTAATGGCTGATGTGAGGGTCGTCTTCCCGTGATCTATGTGACCGATGGTCCCTATGTTCACGTGGGGTTTCGTCCTTTCGTACTTTTTCTTAGCCATATAGAACCTCCGCTTTATTTTTTATGAAGCCCATGAGCGGGATTGAACCGCTGACCTCATCCTTACCAAGGATGTGCTCTGCCGACTGAGCTACATGGGCATCTGGAACGGGCAATGTTCCAAATCCTCTATGCTTCCTGGAGCGGGCACGCTTTAACCCGCTACGGTTTTTGGAGCGGGAAACGGGACTCGAACCCGCGACCCTCAGCTTGGAAGGCTGATGCTCTAACCAACTGAGCTAATCCCGCATCAATTAAATACTACATTCAAAGCGAATAGTTCTTCGTGAACGCCAATCCAATAAGGAATCGACCGATCACCATCAACCATCCACCATATTTTATTATGGTGGAGAGGGGAGGGATCGAACCTCCGAAGGACTTCGCCAACAGATTTACAGTCTGCCCCCTTTGGCCGCTCGGGAACCTCTCCGTAGCTGGTGATGGGACTCGAACCCGCAACCTGCTGATTACAAATCAGCTGCTCTGCCGATTGAGCTACACCAGCAAAATTATATATTATACGACAAGAATCATGCCAAAAGCAACATGATAAGTTATTCGACAAAACAATATTTTTTAATATATTTTGCGCTCAATGTCAATATTTTCTTAGTAATTTCACTCATCATTTCGCGATACCTGACATGTCTATTGACATGTCCACGCAAAATATAGTTAGATAATACGCTTTATTATATTAAGGAGGTGATGCCATTATGGTATGCGAAACACTGAAACCTGGCGTAGAGTGCCTGTTCATGAAAAAGACAGGATGCTCATACAACGGTGGAAGATGTTACACAGTTGTGGAAAATTGCGAAGGCTGTACAAGGATTCTGGAATTTGAGACAGGAAAGTTCTGTTCAAGCTTCCCTTACCCCGCGCAGAAGTGGCAGAAGAGCTCGTGCTCCATGTCGACCCATGTTAAGAAAGTACAGAAGGTCGAGGCGCAGAAGATCAATCCTCTCAAGGCATCCAAGAGAAATGCCGGAAAGAAATAACCTTTTATTACCGCAGGATTACTGATCGTAGGGGCTTATCGCTTAACAACAAATTATTTCTCAGACCGGATAAAAAACTTAGGGTTGCGGTACGCCCTCATTCTGCCTTTCCCCTGTAACTTTCACCCCGTAAAGGGAGCGTCGAATACATATCACAGGGACAACACGGTTTGTGCACAGAGAACCAACATAAGGATTATATTCTGCTGGCCTATGAATGATTTGACTTTTTGTGATAATGAATGATAAATAAAACAAAATCTCATGAGGAGGACTAAGACTTGAGGAAAAATAAGTCGGCAATAAAAAAGGCAAAACAGTCGGAAGAAAGAAGGGTCAGAAATGCACACGTAAAAGCAACCATGAAAACACAGATCAAAAAAGCTGCAGCAGCCATTGAAGCAAACGATAAAGGCAGTGCCGGTGCGCTTGTCAAGAACGCTGTAGTTTCCATCAATAGAGCAGCATCAAAAAAGGTGATACACAAGAATAACGCGGCACGAAAGGTGTCGAGACTCTCAAAAAAGGCCCATAAGGTTCTTGAGGCTAAGGGCTGAGAGATTTTTTGTAATCTGCCATCAATAATTGGCAAGCAGGAAAGAGCTGAATGTTCTCGCCATTCGTGCTGAGAGTATTGTAATGGCATCTTTCTTGTTGTATTCTTCAATATCAATATTATCCACTCTATATGTTTGCGTATCTGATAGTGTCCATCGTTTGATAAAGGTGCCATTCTTTCTGTAAAGGGCAATGTCTAGCTGGAGAGTGACGTTCTTTTCAATTGCCAGCCCTGCTATACTCAGGGAGGCCGGTTGAATTTTTATGTCGGTGATAGTACCCTGCAGATAGCCGTCAGAGCCTTCTTTGTTGAGCGTAAATAACCCTGTGGTAAGGAGTTCGTGGGAAAAAGCGCTCGTCACATATTCTGATATATGGGGCTCATAGGTTGAATTTTTGAATATAGAAAGGTAGAGAGAGGTAATGTCGCCACCAAATATACCCTTCTCGCGTACCAGCTGATACCCGCAGGAAAAAAGCAAAAAAGCGAGTCCAGTCATAAAAAGTAAGCTTTTTGTCCACCTTGTTCTTGTCACCATAGCATTTCCTTTGCCCCTTTGTATTTGACTCTATACACACACAATATTGACGAGTTTGTTGGGAACGATAATCGTCTTTTTAATTTCCTTCCCTTCGATATACTTCTTGATTTTTTCAAGGTCAATAATAATCTCCTTCAGTTGGGCCTCTTCCGTGTCCCGTTCAACCTCGCAGGTATCTCTTAACTTCCCATTGATCTGAACAGCAATCATCACCCTTTCTTCCTTGACATACTTCTCGTCGTACTGAGGCCACGTCTTTCCGAGATACTTCGCCTCTTTGCCCATCGTCACCCATAGCTCCGTCGCAATGTGCGGCACGAAGGGAAAAATCAGCGTTAGCACCGTCTCGACAGCACCTTTGATGAGCTGTAACGACTGGACTTCTGTTCTCTCTCTTTCAAGAAATTTATAGAGCCCGTTCACAAGCTCCATGATGCTGGCAATGGCCGTGTTGAGATGGAATCGGGCAACATCATCGGTGACTTTCTTTATCGTTTTATGAAGCCTGTGGGCAAGCTGTTTCAGGTCGGCATCATTTGTATCGACAGCAAAAAGGGCTTCCACATCCTGAAATGCCTCGGCCCACTCCGTAACGAGCCTCCATACTCTCTGGAGAAACCGGAAACTGCCCTCAACGCCCTTATCGCTCCAATCAAGGTCCCTCTCCGGGGGCGCAGCAAAAAGGCAAAAGAGACGGGCCGTATCGGCGCCATATTGTTCGATGAGATAATCGGGGTCGACGACATTGCCCTTTGATTTACTCATTTTCGCGCCATCTTTTATGACCATACCCTGTGTTAGGAGGTTCTCAAAAGGTTCTCGCGCATCGACAAACCCAAGTTCATTGAGAACGCGGTTAAAAAAACGGGAATAGAGGAGGTGGAGCACGGCATGTTCTATGCCACCGATGTACTGATCCACAGGCATCCAATAATCCACCTTCTTCTTGTCGAGAGGCCCCCGATCGTAATCGGCACAAGTGTACTTGAGAAAATACCACGAGGATTCAACAAAGGTATCCATGGTATCCGTCTCGCGTCGCCCCTTCTTCTTGCAGCGGGGACAGGCGGTCTCATAGAACTCCCTGCATTCGGCAAGCGGCGACCTCCCGACCATTTTCACTTCAAGGTCCGTGGGAAGCACAACCGGCAAGTCCTCATAGGAAACAGGTACGATACCACAATCGTCGCAATATATGATGGGGATCGGCGAGCCCCAGTATCTCTGCCTCGATATGCCCCAGTCTTTCAGACGGTAGTTTATCGTTCCTCTTCCCAGCTTTTTCTCCTCAAGATAGCCGATGATCTTCAGTATGGCCTCACGGTTCTTCATGCCGTTGAAATGTCCCGAATTGACGAGAATACCGTCATCAATGTAGGCGGCTTCCATCGTCTTCGGATCGAGGGTTTTCCCTGCAGGGGTGATGGTGACGACAATCGGTAATCCGTACTCCTTTGCGAATTCAAAATCTCTCTGATCGTGGGCGGGAACGGCCATGATGGCCCCTGTCCCGTATTCCATAAGGACGAAATTCCCGAGATAAATCGGCACTCGCGTCTTATTCAACGGATTGATGGCGTATTTGCCGGTAAAAACGCCTTCTTTGGCAGTGCTTATTTCGCTCCTGAACGTCCTGTCCTGCTTACGCACTTTCTCAATGAAAGCTTTCACCTCATTTTCGTATGGGGTGCCTTTGGCGAGTTCGTGGCTCAGAGGATGCTCCGGTGCCAGGGCCATAAAGGTCACGCCGTAGAGCGTGTCAGGCCGTGTCGTAAAGATCGTCAGCGGCGTCCCGTCCTCTATGGTGAAATCGACTTTCACGCCATGGCTCTTCCCGATCCAGTTTTTCTGCATACTGAGAACTTTTTCAGGCCAGCCGGGCAGTTTATCGCAGTACTCGTAGAGTTCGTCCGCGTATTTTGTAATGGCGAAGAACCACTGGGTCAGCTCTTTCTGGATAACCGCATCGCCGCATCTCCAGCAGGTCCCGTCTTCAACCTGTTCGTTGGCAAGGACAGTCTGGCACTTGACGCAGTAATTGACGGGTGAATTCTTCCGGTACGCAAGGCCCTTTTCATACATCTTGAGAAACATCCATTGTTCCCATTTGTAATAGTCGACATCACAGGTCGCGATCTCGCGTCTCCAGTCATAGCTGAACCCAAGACGCTTTAACTGCTTCCGCATGTAGGCTATATTATCGTAGGTCCATTTTGCGGGCGCTATTCCACGTTCGATGGCAGCGTTTTCAGCGGGCATGCCGAAGGCATCCCAGCCCATGGGATGGAGCACATTGAACCCTCGCATCCTATTGTATCGAGCAATGACATCTCCGATGGAATAATTACGTACATGTCCCATATGGATCCTGCCGGAAGGATAGGGGAACATTTCCAGGAGATAGTATTTCCTCTTTGTTTTATCTTCTTCTGCATGGAAGGACTCCTGTGTCTCCCAGGTTTTTTGCCATTTTTCTTCAATTGCGTGCGGCTCATAGGATTTCATCGCATTCTCCGAACAGGCAAAGATTGAAAATGAAAATGTATAGTTTGCCCGTTCCTTTCATCGCATATTTTTCGTTTCCCCATCGCGCTTTACTTATTCAGCATTGCCCTGATGCGGAGCCGCAAGGCGTTCAGTTTGATAAAACCACCGGCGTCTTTCTGGTCATAGACTGCGTCCTTTTCAAAGGTCGCAAAATCTTTCAGATAGAGTGAATTCTCTGATTTTCTTCCCACAACATGGCAATTCCCTTTGTAGAGCTTTATTCGTGCCACACCTGAAACGGGTGCCTGGATTTCTTCAGTGAGCGTCATGATCGCCCTCATTTCAGGTGAATACCAGAAACCATAGTAAATCAATTCCGCAACCTTGGGAATGAAGCTGTCCCTGAGATGCATAACCTCTCTATCCATGGTAATCGATTCAACGGCCCTATGGGCGGCATGGAGGATCGTACAGCCCGGCGTTTCGTAGACGCCGCGTGATTTCATCCCCACAAAACGGTTTTCCACGATATCAACCCGGCCTATTCCGTGCCTGCCGCCGATTTCGTTGAGATGTTCGACGAGCTTAAATGGCGACATCTTTTTTCCGTCCACTTTGGTCGGGACACCCTTTTTAAAGGTTATCTCAACGTATTGTGGCTTCTCAGGCGCCTTCTCGGGAGGCTGCGTGGTCCTGAACATATCCTCCGGCGGCTCAGCCCATGGGTCCTCCAGAATACCCCCTTCATAACTGATATGCATCAGATTTCTGTCCATGCTGTAAGGTTTCTTTTTACTGACAGGGACTTCGATGCCGTGCTTCTTGGCATAGTTTATGAGGTCCTCTCTCGATGAAAAATCCCACTCCCGCCAAGGCGCTATGATTTTAATGTTGGGCTCGAAGGCGTAGTAGGTCAGTTCGAACCGTACCTGGTCGTTGCCTTTGCCCGTTGATCCGTGGGAAACGGCATCGGCCTTTTCTTTCCTCGCTATCTCAATCTGTCTTTTTGCGATGAGGGGCCGGGCGATGGATGTACCCATAAGGTAGTTTCCCTCGTAGACAGCATTGGCTTTGATCGCAAAAAAGATGAAATCTCTGGCAAATTCCTCCCGCAAATCTTCGATGTAAATCTTCGATGCGCCTGTCTTGAGCGCCTTCTCCTTAAGTCCCGTCAGTTCTTCGGCCTGACCCACATCTGCCGCATAAGCGACCACTTCGCAACCATATTTGTCGAGAAGCCATTTCACAATGATCGAAGTGTCCAGTCCTCCGGAATAGGCAAGGACTACCTTTTTAACCTTATTTGTTTCATTCATTCTAACCTCCATATTCTTTTCGAAGGACCACTGCTTGTTCCACTCGCTTGAACGAAAAACGATCATGCGCTGAGCCTCTCTGTCGAACAGGCCGGTTCATCAGGACAATAAAGGAAAATATTTTATGTTCTTCTTCCGAGTCCTGCCTATGGCAGGATGGTTGTCCCGGCACCATGGTCGTCTTTCATCTTATTGTTTCCTCAACATCAGCCACTCCAGAAGGGCTTTCTGGACATGAAGCCTGCTCTCTGCCTGAGTAAAGATGATATCACTTGCCCGTTCAAAAACATCATCCGTGATTTCTTCACCACGATATGCCGGCAGGCAGTGCATAACCATGACGCTTTTTTTGGCGTATTTTAACAGAGTGTCGTCTATCCTATATTTCACGAAGGCCTTCTTTCGCTCTCTTTTCTCTTTTTCCTGACCCATGCTCACCCATACATCCGTATAGACAACATCGGCATCTTTGACGGCCTCGAAGGGATCATGGGTGTAAAAAAAGCCTTTGCTTTTCAAGGCTTTTGTCAGGAGACCCGCTTCAGGCTCATAATGCTCCGGCGTAGCTAGAGAGAAATTAAAGCCCATGAGGATCGATGCCTCAAGCCACGAATTGGCGACGTTATTACCATCGCCGATAAAGGCGATCTTCATGTCCTTGAAACTACCCCTGTGCTCCTGAATAGTAAAAATGTCGGCAAGGATCTGACAAGGATGATAGAGGTCGGAAAGACCGTTGATAACGGGGACATTCGCCCACCTTGCCAGTTCCTCAACAACATCCTGGGAATAGGTGCGAATCATGATGGCGTCGACATACCTTTCCAAAACCCTGGCCGTGTCCTTTATGGGTTCGCCCCTGCCTATCTGCGTTTCACCGGGGCTCAGGAATATGCCCTGCCCGCCGAGTTCATATATACCGACTTCAAAGGAAATCCTCGTCCTCGTCGATGCCTTTTCAAAGATCATGGCAAGGCTCTTTCCGGCAAGGGGCTTATATTCCTTCCCGGCTATACGCAATTGTTTGAGGTCTTTGGCCCTCTCCAGAAGGTACTGACATTCTTTCTTCGTTATGTCGAGAAACTTTGTAAAATCTCTTTTCAAACCTTTACCCTCTCGAATATCCTGCTTGCCATTTCAAGGAATATGTCTATTTCTTCTTTCTTCACCACTAAGGGAGGTATGAGACGGAGGATTTTGCCTTTCGTACAATTCAGGATGACCCCTTCTTTCAGGAATTTTTTTACGATCTCGTCTCCATTGGCCTTTAGTTCTACACCCCAGATGAGTCCTTTACCCCGTATTTGAGCAATAAAAGGGAACTTCTTCTTGAGGGCCATAAGCCCCATCTGGAGGTATTTACCGACTTCCGCGCAGTTCTTGATGACTTCTTCTTCAAGAAGGGTATTGATTGTAGCCATTACCGCTGAAGCTGCCAGGGGGTTCCCACCGAATGTTGACGCATGGGTCCCCGGCTCAAAGGCCTCCATAACCGAATTCTTCGCGATTATCGCCCCGACAGGAAAGCCATTGCCAAGGGCCTTCGCGAGACTCATCACATCGGGCTCGATACCGTACTGTTCGTAAGCGAAGAAAGTGCCTGTCCTTCCCATACCTGTCTGGACTTCATCGAGCATGAGAAGTATATCTTTGTTTTTCGTCACCTCACGGATTTTCGTGACGTATTCTGCATCGGCAACATAGACACCGCCTTCGGACTGGATAAGTTCAATCATGACAGCGCATGTCTTTTCATCAATATTCCTTTCAAGGGCCTTGACGTCATTAAAAGGCACGTGGACAAAACCGGGCTGAAGAGGCGCGAAACCCACCTGGAATTTGGGTTGACCCGTTGCCGATATGGTGGCCATGGTTCTACCGTGGAAAGAGTTTTCCATAGCGATGATAGTGGAACGTCCTTCACCGTACTTTTTCCACGAATACCGTCGCGCCAGCTTTATGGCTGCCTCGTTTGCTTCGGCTCCGCTGTTGCAGAAAAAGACCTTGTCACCGAAGGAGTGTTGCGTCAGCATTTCTGCGGCCTTTATCTGCGGCTCCATATAAAAAAGATTGGAAACATGGAAGAGCTTCCTTGCCTGCGCCGTAAGCGCTTCCGTTACATTGGGATGGCAATGGCCGAGACCACACACCGCGATGCCCGACAAAAAGTCGAGGTAGCGATGTCCGTTCAAATCCCAGAGCCAGCATCCCTCGCCTTTTGTGATTACTATAGGAAACCTGGTATATGTATTGGCCAAGTATTGCGCTGCCTTATTAATCAATTCGTCTTGCATTATTCATCTCCTATGATCTCTGTGCCTATCCCTGAATCGGTAAATATTTCCAGGAGAATGGCATGGGGGACTCTTCCGTCCACAATGTGAGTTTCCCGCACGCCGCCCTTAAGGGCGTCGATACAACAATTTACCTTCGGTATCATACCACCGGTTACGGTTTTTTGCTGAATCAGTTTTCTAATCTCTTTCCTTTTCAGCATCGATATGAGCTTCCCGTCTTTGCCCAAAACGCCTTCCACATCGGTGAGCAGCATAAATTTCTCCGCCGAGAGCGCCTGAGCGATGCTGCCTGCCGCCGAATCGGCATTGATGTTATATGATTTTCCGTCCATGCCGTCGGCGATGGGCGCGATAACCGGAATGTATCCATGCTTGCTGATATCTTTGATGATGGCAACATCGACATGAGTGATTTCTCCCACCAATCCGATCTCTTTGCCTGTCACCTGTTTCGCCATAAGGAGCCTTCCGTCTTTTCCGGAAAGACCGATGGCACGACCTCCCATATCATTGATGTTCTTCACGATCTCTTTGTTGACAAGGCCGGAAAGGACCATCTCCACCACTTCCAAGGTCTTCTCATCGGTTACCCGGAGACCATTGATAAACCGCGTCGGTATCCGCAAATCCTTAAGGAGCCGGCCGATCATGGGCCCGCCGCCGTGAACGATCACCGGATGGACGCCCACATATTTCAGAAGGGCCACATCCTTGGCGAATTCCTTTTTCAGGTTCGCTTCTTCCATTGCCGCTCCGCCATACTTGATGACAAAGGTTGAGCCGGCAAATTTCTTGATATAGGGCAACGCCTCAAGCAATATCTCTATCTTTTCGCTCATCTATCCATCCTTCCAATACAGCTCAAAGTTGTCTCGTCCGGGTTAATTAGTGTTGCAACTTTTCACTGCTTCGAACTCTGTCCTCCGAACTTCTGGCTGCTTTACAAAATATATCTGCTCAAATCTTCTTTCTCAAGAAACTCTCCGAGTTTCTCTCTCACATATCCCTGTGTAATGGCTATCTTCTTTTCCTTCATATCGGGTGCAGAAAAGGAAATATCATCGAGAAGTTTCTCCATAACCGTGTACAGTCTCCTGGCCCCAATATTTTCGGTCATCTCATTGATTCGCTGCGCGATATCGGTTATCTCTTCAATGGCCTTTTCATCAAACTCAAGGTCTATATCTTCCGTTTTCAGGAGCGCTTTATACTGTTTGATGAGCGCATTCTCAGGCTCTGTAATAATCCTGAAAAAATCCTCCTTTGTCAGCGCGTCAAGTTCCACCCGTATGGGAAACCGGCCCTGTAACTCAGGGATCAGATCTGACGGCTTCGACATATGAAAAGCACCTGCGGCAATAAAGAGAATGTGGTCCGTCTTCACCATGCCATACTTCGTTGTCACCGTCGTTCCTTCAACGATGGGCAGAATGTCTCTCTGCACTCCTTCCCGTGATACGTCAGGCCCGTGGCCGGGATCACGGCTTGCGATCTTATCGATCTCATCAAGGAATATGATTCCTGCCTGTTCTACTCTTTCTATGGCATCGGAAGTGACCTTGTCCATATCGATAAGTTTTTTCGACTCTTCCAGAATAAGGTGCTCGTAAGCCTCTTTCACCTTCATCTTTCTCCGCTTCGTCTTCTTCGGCAATATGTTTCCGAACATATCCCGTATCTGCATGTCCATCTCTTCCATGCCCTGAGCCGAAAAGATTTCGATGAGCGGCAGCGTCCGATCCGGCACTTCAAGTTCCAGAAGTCTCTCATCAAGCTGGCCAGCCTTAAAACGAACCCGCATTTTTTCTCTCGACTGATCGACGGCTTCCGCTCCCCCCTCTTCTTCGGGTGTTGCCGGGGGCCGTTTCACCGGCAGAAGAAGTTCCAAAATCCGGTCTTCAGCCATCTTCGTTGCCTTTTCTTTTACCAGTTCATGTTCCTCTTTTCTGAGCATATTTATGGAAAGCTCAGTGAGGTCCCGTATCATGGACTCCACATCCCTGCCCACGTAGCCCACTTCAGTAAATTTTGTCGCCTCAATCTTCAAAAAAGGTGCGCCTGCGAGCTTTGCGAGCCTCCGTGCTATCTCGGTCTTCCCCACCCCCGTGGGTCCTATCATAATGATGTTTTTCGGGGCCACCTCATCACGGAGTTCCTTCGGTATCATCTGTCTTCTCCACCGGTTCCTCAGAGCTATAGAAACCGCCTTTTTTGCCTTTTTCTGTCCTATGATAAAACGGTCAAGCTCCTCCATAATTTCTTTGGGTGTCAATGTCTCTTTCTCCATCTACAGTTCCTCAATAACGATCTTATCGTTCGTATATATGCATATCTCGGCCGCAATAGCCAGCGATTCTTTCACAATATCCACGGCTGACAGGTCCGTGTATTTGTTGAGCGCCTTTGCGGCGGCCTGAGCATATGGCCCGCCTGAACCGATAGCGGCGATGCCGTCATCGGGCTCCACAACGTCACCGGTGCCGGAGAGGATCAACGTATGGTCAAGATCGGCAATGATAAGAAGCGCTTCCAATCTTCGGAGCATCCTGTCGGTCCTCCAATCCTTGGCCAACTCCACCGCAGCCCTGGTGAGGTTGCCGTTGTACTGTTCCAGTTTCTTTTCAAATCGTTCAAAGAGCGTGAAGGCATCTGCCGTGGCGCCGGCAAATCCTGCGAGACATTTGTCCTGATAGAGTTTGCGGACCTTCTTCGCCGTATGTTTCATGACCGTCGTATTCAATGTTACCTGTCCATCCCCGCCAATAGCAACTCCTCCACCGCGCCTAACACACAATACCGTCGTGGCTTCCATGATTTTTTACCTTCTTGGGTGTGATTTGTCGTAAATCTCCATGAGCTTATCCATGGAGACATGGGTGTATCTCTGCGTCGTTGAAAGCTTCGAATGTCCGAGGAGTTCTTGAATACTCCTCAGGTCCGCTCCGTTGTCGAGCATATGGGTCGCAAAAGAATGCCTGACACCGTGGAGAGAAAGGTTTTTGAAAAGCTGCGCCTTGATCTGGTGTTTCTTCATAATCTTCAATAATCCCCTATAGGCAAGCCTCTCGCCACGGGCATTGATGAAGAAGGCACTCCTCAGGCTGTATTTGCCCATTTTCTTTATCGTCTCTATATAAGCATCGAGGGCCTCTCTTGCCTTGTCCCCGAAGGGCAGTATCCGTTCCTTACCACCCTTGCCCTTTACCTTGACCCACATGCCGTCCATATGGAGGTCTTCAATGTTGATTGCCAGCACCTCGCTCGCCCTCATGCCTGTAGAGTACATAAGCTCAAAAATGGCCATGTTGCGAATATTGAGCCAGCCCTCCTTCGGCAAAAAATCGAGAAAATGGAACATCTCGTCGATGGTATAGAATTTCGGGAGATGCTTCTCGATTTTGGGATTCCGTATCACGAGGGCCGTGTTCTCATCGATGTAACCCTTCTTCTTCATGAACTTAAAAAAGACCTTAATAGCAGAAACCTTTCGGGAAAGGGAGGACTTTTTCAGGTCCTTATAGATAGCCACGATATACGCCCTGATAGTATTATGATCTACGGTCGCATCGGAACTGTTCTGAATGAATTCTATAAAATCCTCAATATCTCCTTTATAGGCCCTTTTCGTATTAAACGAAGCGCCCTTCTCGTTTTCAAGGTATTTATAGAATTCTTTCGCAATCCCTTTAATCGTACTTTTGTCCATAGGACTATTATTTTATAATTTTCTCCTAAATAATCAAGAGAATTCACCTTTTTAGTTTTTTACAGTCTCGACACCATTGTCGACCTTTTTTAACCTATTCGACACTATTTCGACACTTTTTCCCCTTTTTTGCCCTATCATTCTTTATCGCACACCTCGCGGAGTGAGCAATGACGGCAGTTGGGCCCTCTCATGCCCAAATGGCATGGGTATTGCTTTTATTTCAAAAGATAGCAAATAGGGCGACTATGATACGTATCATGACCGACACATCGAGCATCCTTTTAGAAGCAGGAAAAATAATTTCTTGCCTGTCCATATATTTCATTCAGTTCCTTTTCTTACTAAAAAATCTGTTTTTGAAGAATATTACACACAGGAGGTATCTGTGGGACGTTTTGTACCAGGTGCAGTTATCGTTGGTGTTGCAGCAATCCTTTTTTCTGCTTTTCCTTTGTTTGGCCAGACAAATGATCCTAACATTTCGTGCGCGAATGGAGGATTAGGAGGGTCGAGTTGATCAGGGGGGCCAAAGCAGCCAAGTGACGTGTCGTGGAACCGGCAGGCTCGACGCAGAATAGACAAAGATCACACAGGGCGAAGTGAGAATGAAATCAGACGGTAAATAACACCGAAAGAGAGAACGAAACTGACCGAGGAGCAGAACAGAGCGAATAGAGACATCTACAGACTGAGCCATAAGATTAGAAGAATTAGCCCACAGTAACAATCAGCAAGGATTCGCGGATTGGGGGGCTTAAAAAGGTCCGATCCCCCTTCCTTCGGAAGACCCCCTTTCCTGAATCCTCTTTTCATGCCGTCAAACAGCGCGTATATGGGATGACGGACAACACGAGTTTGACGTGATATATTGGGTTCATACCGTTTATAATCTTTACAGTTATACATCGTGCAACATATCTCACTGATAGACCGATCATAGCCTTAAGAAACAGCTTGCACCCCCGACAGATAATAGTTAAAATATTTCTGATATTTTACCAAACTAGCTTTCCAGAGAGCAAGGCCTTAAGGAGCAGATTTGAGAGGAACAGAATCGCCTGAGAGAAGCAGTCCTTTAGCAGTCCTTTTTCCTGTTACCGGCAGGGAAACCATCCACCTCGTAGGCAACCTCGGCGCAATGGCCATTTTCTTTTGTACCGCCTTTATCAATATCTTCCGGCGAAAACAACTTTTCGAGATCGTGAGCCAAGTCTTTTACGTCGGCGCGAGATCTTCTCTGATCATTATGCTTGTCGGGCTGTTCACCGGCATGGTCCTTGGGCTCCAGCTTTTCTATACCCTTGTAAAGTTCGGCTCGGTTGGAGCCCTCGGTTCCGCCATATCGCTCTCCCTTATCAGGGAATTAGGGCCGGTTCTTACAGCCATTATGATCACAGCACGGGCCGGCTCTGCTATGACCGCAGAAATCGGGGTTCTCCGCATCTCCGAGCAGATCGATGCCCTCTATTCCATGCGGATCGATCCCGTTCGTTACCTCATTAGCCCTCGGATTGCCGCTGCAATCATCAGTTTCCCATTGCTCACTTCTTTTTTTGACCTTATAGGAATCATCGGAGGATATATTTCGGGTGTTCTCCTGTTAGGGACAAACGTGGGCACGTACTTTTACCGCATTCAATCATCGGTCAATATAGTGGATGTCAGGGGAGGATTTATAAAATCCTTGGTTTTTGCGGTCATAGTCTCCACCATTTGCTGTTTTCAGGGTTACTTCTGCCACATGCGCAGGGACGGGTACGGAGCCAAGACGGTGGGTCTTGCCACTATCTCGGCGGTCGTCTTTTCGTGCGTCATGATTCTTATCGCCGATTACGTCGTCACTTCTTTTCTTATGTAGGGCTTGTATGGAGACACCTTTAATAGAATTCAGAAACATTACCAAGAGTTTTGGCGACAGGACCGTGCTCGACAACGTCAACGTCAAGATCTATGAAAACCAGATTACGACGATTATCGGTAAGAGCGGCACCGGCAAAAGCGTACTCCTTAAACATATTATCGGCCTTCTCGAGCCGGATCAAGGTACTATCCTTTTTCAGGGAAAACCGATTAACACAATGAAAAAGAGCGAACAGGAGGAATACAGGAGAGGGATCGCTTACCTATTTCAGAATAACGCGCTCCTCGACTCCATGACGGTTTTCGAAAATGTGGCATTCCCCCTTCGACAGACAACAAATCTCAGCAAGAAGGAAATCGAAAAAAGAGTTTTGAAAAGAATCGAGGATCTTGAGCTCTCTGAAGCTGTAGACAAGTACCCTTCAGAACTTTCAGGCGGGATGCAGAAACGGGTGGCCCTCGCGCGGGCACTCGTGACGGACCCGAAGATCGTACTTTTCGATGAGCCAACTACGGGTCAGGACCCCATCCGGAAAAACATGATTCTCTCTATGATTACCCATTATCGGAGAAAATTCGGGTTTACCGCTATCCTCATCAGCCATGACATCCCTGATGTCTTTTTTATCTCGGACCGAATTATCATTCTCTGGGAGGGCTCGGTCGGCTTCGAGGGAACTTATGAAGAGGCCATGAAACAGAAACTTCCTTTAATCGATGAATTTCTCCGCAGCCTGGAAGGCTTTCAGGATGAGCTGACAGGACTCCTTTCCAGAGAGGCTTTCAGGGTCCACTATAAGGCAATGCTGGGAACGACGCCAACGGTGACGGCCACTTCAGCCGCTCTTTTCAGTGTTCGGTTGAATCTGTTACAAGATGCCCTGGGACCGCATGCGGCAGTAGAAATCTTGAGGGCCCTTGGCGACTACACAAACAAGTACTTCAATTACACGGGCGGCTTTTCCGCACGCCACAAAAGAGACGAGATCCTTACAATATTCCCTCACACAACATCTGATGAGGCCCGTCAACTGGTAGGCGATTTTGCCAAAGACCTGCAGCAAGGGGTCCTTGCTGGTATCGAGAGCGTTGCTGAAGGGACGATAGGCACGAAAGAATGTTTCGAAGTATATATCCGCGCCGGGGTCACAGAAATCCTTCCTACCGACGAGATTGACAAGATAATCGAGAGGGCCCGGGAAAAACAGGAAATTATCGCAACGCACCGATGCGATCCCGGAGGTAGCGCTTAATGAAAAAATATTCTATGGAAACGGTCGTAGGTATTTTCGTTTTGATCGGTCTCATTTGTGTGGGCTATATGGCTGTCAAGCTCGGTAAAGTGTCACTCCTTGGAGAAGATGTTTATCCTTTGTACGCGCGGTTTGCCGCAGTATCAGGTCTTCGAGTCGGCAGTGCGGTCGAAATTTACGGGATCCAAGTGGGTACGGTAAAAAGCTTGACCATAGACGGCGAGAGACAGATGGCGATCGTTGGAATGGCGATCAATAAGAATATAAAGGTGTACGATGACGCGGCGGCGACGATAAAGACTTCGGGGCTCATCGGTGATAAGTATGTTAAAATCGAACCGGGAGGAGCCGGTGAAGCGCTGAAACCGGGCGGATTTATCACTCAAACATCGGTGCCGGCGGATATCGAAGATCTGATAGGCAAGTACGCCTTCGGGGACGTTAAGAAAGACCCCGATAAGACCCAAGGGAAACCGACGCGATGATAGGGAGAACATGAATGAAGAAAATGGATGGTGGCGCCTATATGCCCTATTTTGTTGACGATGCCGTCCTTTCTGTGGCGGACGTTCCCTTCGACATTATGAAGGCAAATGTAAACAGCATACTTGAGATGTTGCGCGAGCCAAAATTCAAAGGGGAAGCTGACAAAAAATTGAAAGAACAAAGAATCGAAGCCGCCGCAGTGAAGCTCTCCGTCTTTGTGGAACTTTCGAAGAGAACGCTGGGACTTCACTGGACTCAACCCGGAGCACCATTACCACCTCGGTCTGGTGACCTAACCGCCCTCGACAGAGACTCCGCGATTACGAAGGAATTTTATCCAGATATTTCTGTCTGTCTTCCATAAAACCCTTGTATATCTTATAGTGCTCTGTTTCCTCGTATTGCACTTCTTTGACGGCAATATTATCAAAGCTGAGAATAGACGCTCCGGGGCAGGCGAGCAGGATGGGAGAATGGGTAGCGATAATGAACTGAGCGTGATCCGCCCCCGCCATCTTCACAAGGACATCGAGCAATTCCAATTGAGTCTTCGGTGAGAGGGCCGTTTCCGGCTCGTCCAACAGATAGAGCCCTTTGATCCGGTAACGGGCTTTAAAGAAGGACATGATCGATTGGCCGTGAGATTTGGTCATTAGTGATTGGCCGCCGAAGTATTTAAGAAGTCCTGGAGACACAGCCGCCCAATCGTCCAGGATGCGCACAAAATCCTGGAACAAGGAAGAACCGAAAAAGCTCCCCTGAACAGGGCCATCTGTCCATTCAACGGAAATGTAGTCGCGGAATTTGTCTTCATCTGGGTTAAATTCAGCGCGTCTGCGTTCTTCATCCTGCCAGATATGTATGCCGCACTTCCGCGCTAATGCCTGAAGCAGAGTTGATTTGCCTGTGCCATTCTCTCCAACGAAAAGAGTAATGGGAGTCCGAAATTCAATCCGTTCTGATTGGCTGAAAACAGGGAGATCAAAGGGGTAATGGTCTCTCGTCGGATAGGTATCAGGATATAGTGTGACAGATTTTATGTGCATGTTTTTGTCTCTCCAGCACCCTGATCCAGTTTCATTTGTCCGATTTTGCCATTCACGTTGTTTCACACCAGCATGTCGGGATTCAGTTCGGGGGAATACGGAGGAAAGTAGAAAAAGCGAAGCTTACCTTCTGCCCGTTCACAGAGATTCGACACAACAGAAACCTCGGATCACACACCCGTAAAAATCTATCTGCTTCCCGCCATTTTTGACGCCATCTCCAACAATCCTTCTGCGCCGGGATTTTTTGTGGTTTTGCTTATCAGAATATCCGTCGGGGTCACTTCCTTGCCGTAGAATGCTGTGTTATAATCTCCCCGTGTTTTCACAACTGCTCCATCCAGGGATATGCCTCCGTACAAACCTTTGGAGCGAGAGAAACTTATAATATCGGCGCTCACGTTGGCTGTGGACGCTGCAGCGCCGATTCCAACAGGCCCCACCGCCACTCCCACATCAGCACCCAGTTTGACACTGCTCGAAAGAAGTGCTGTCACTCCACGCTCCGTCATGACGAGAAGAACAACCTCGGAGGCGTCTCCACCGATCTGTAGACCAAAACTTATCGAACCGATTGTGTAGAATGCGGGTCCGCTCCAGTTGTCACTCTCTTTGTCGCGGACAATGAATAATCCACTTCCGCCGGATCCGCCGAAAATAAAGGCACCCCTCAAAATCTGCGGTGATATGTAGACCCCTCTCGCGTCCTTGACGAGACTGCGAAACCCATCCATTTCCGGCGCCCTTCCGAATGCCTCCAATGTAAGTCGCGCCTTTTCCATGATCTGTTTTGCCTCCAGTTGATCATCTGCATATGCAACAGAGGCAACCATACTGTTCATGCCAAAGACAAGATAAAGAACAACGCAGAGGACTAAAAACATGTTCTTTTTCGGGCAAGGCAGCCCTTTTTTCATTTTGGCTCCATTATCGTTTTGAACACACTCCTCGTGTGAAGGTGATTCTTTTGCTCATTGTGTTAATGGTATAAGAATACTTTTCCCTTGTCAACCTCACATAATTGATTTATGATACCATTATGGATCGGTTCCCCACTATAGCGGGGCATATGAATTTTCTTCTCACCAGGTTCTTTTCTCTTCCGCACTATAGTGTGTTTCGAATGGGATAGATCGCCACGTACACGGATCTTCTATCTCCACAAGAAGCATAAAAAATCAATGAAAGCCATACGGAGGCAAACATGGAAGGCAGTAAACTGTACGTCGGCAATTTAAGCTATTCTGTAACAAGTGAGCAATTGAAGGAGCTGTTCTCAGGCTTCGGGGAAGTGGGGGACATCAGAATAATCGAAGGCAAGGGGTTCGGATTTGTTGAAATGGCCACACAGGTAGATGCCGAAAAGGCAAAAAAAGAATTGGATGGCACCCAGTTCCAGGGACGTACCATCAAGGTCGACGAAGCCCGTCCTCAGAAGGACAAGCCCCGCGGAAGAAGCGGCGGCGGCCGCAGATACTAAATCTTCCGTAACAGATAGAAAAAACGCAAAATCAACTTTGCGAAGGCCATAGAAACAAACGAGGAGGTTAAGTGGCGCAGGTAACGGTGAATGACACTGTTACCGTGCGCTATACCGGGTCATTCATGCACAGAACGGTTTTCGATTTCTCCACAGATCGGGAACCCTTTGAATTTACAGTCGGACAGGGTATGGTCATCCCTAGATTTGAAAACGGGATCATAGGGATGAATGAAGGGGATTCAAAAGAAATCAACATTACTGCTAAAGAGGCCTACGGCCCTCACAGAAATGATCTTATCGCGGTTATCGAGCGATCAAGGATTCCGGCCGGTGTAGATTTACAGGTGGGAATGAAGCTTCAGATCCCCCCTCATGACGGAGGCATCATCAATGTCATCATTCGGGATATGAGCGATGAAAACGTAGCCCTCGATTTAAACCACCCCCATGCTGGTAAAGAGTTAATCTCTGAAATAAAGCTCATCAAAATATCTCCAGTCTCATAAAAATCACCTATCGGTGTCATCTACTCCACACTCATCCAAACTCCGAACGGTCTTTTTAACTATTGTTAGATGATGATACGTTCAGGGACGCTGTAAATCTTGAAGCACTCCTGGCCTGAGAATCTGAGAAGGGTCAAGTCTATGGTTTTGGCAAGCTCAACCGCAAGGGATGTGGCGGAAGAGACACCTATGAGTATTTCGGCTCCAAGGCGGCCTGCTTTTTGTACCATTTCATAACTCAGCCTTGAGGTAAGGACCACGATAGCCGCTTCTTCGACCTTCCGTGCGAAGAGAAGGTTGCCTATTGCCTTGTCAAGGGCGTTGTGTCTTCCAACGTCTTCGGAAAAGGCTAGGAGTCTTCGGTCCCCATTGAAGATCGCCGCGGCATGTGTGCTACCCGTCGCACGAAAAACTTCCTGATTGTTCTCAACTGTTTTATGAAGTTCTTCTATCTGGTCTGCATCTATCCTGATTGTCCTCCCTCGCTTCCTGAGCGTAACGTGAATATCGTCTATCATGTCCTTTCCGCATATGCCACAACTTGAATAGGTCGTCAGACGCTTCCTCTTTATCGTGCTGCCCTGTGCGGCTCTCCTTTTTATGTCAAGTTTGATCTCGACACGGTTGCCGTTCTCTTCCTGACAGTAATTTACAAGAGCGACATCGTCGATGGAGTCTATAGTGCCCTCCGTGAAGCAGTAACCAAGCGCAAGGGCCATCTCTTCACCTGGCATCCGCATGGTAAGGTAATACGGGCTGCCATCGATAAATATCTCCATGGGCTCTTCAACAGCAAGAATATCTTCAGTCTCAGATCTTTTCCTCTGTGCATACTTGATTATAGGAACCTCTATTCTGTTTTTTCGCATGTGTACCTGCGTACTGTACGGTCATTGCCGGCATACCGGGCCGACTTTTCCTTGGACGCTCTATTATATAACAAAGCGTCCCGCAATGGAAGTGGGGTCTGCTGCAAAACTGTTGTCGATATATCAGCAGGTACCATCGATGAGAGAAGCTGCTCCTTGCGCAAAGAGACAATGAAAGACCCCGGCTGCTTCTGTTGAGGTCTTTTGGTATTACGTGGGTAAAGTCGTGAGTTCCTCTTTGAAAAAATAGGAATAGACTGCGCCGATAAAGATAAAACCACCGACGGTGTTTCCGATTGTAACCGGCATTAAATTCCACTGAATAAATTGTCCTCAGGTTACGTTGGCTCCCAGCGTAATGCCTGCGGGAATAGAATACATATTGGCCACACTGTGTTCAAAACCGCAGGTAACAAAGGCCATAATCGGGAACCAAATACCGAAGAATTTTCCAATCATGTTTCTTGATGTAAAGGCGAGTAACATGGTCAGATTAACGAGCAGGTTACAGGAAGCCTTCAGCATCTTCGCATTTATCATTATTATACAGAGACGGCAGGTGCCGGTTTTACTCAATAAGGGGGGTGATAGCAGAGGTATGGGACATGGAAGCCGTTTTTACGGGCAATCTCAATGATTGTTTACTCTCTCTTCCCACCACCTCTTTTCCATAGATTATGAGCTTGATTTTTTCCATATCGTGGCCCTCCAGGAGTGGTGCCGTGACTTACCTGAACTATTTCGAGAATAGTTGTTTTCCGACGATCATGGAAGAGTCTCGTATTGTATTTCGTCGATGGAAGAATAT
Organism: uncultured delta proteobacterium; assembly: GCA_963754785.1. Lineage (GTDB taxonomy): Bacteria > Desulfobacterota > Syntrophorhabdia > Syntrophorhabdales > Syntrophorhabdaceae > PNOF01. Next base: position 110,192 of record CAVWHH010000041.1, read on the forward strand.
CGCAAAAAAATACAGAAGAATGTGGACCGGGGTCGAGGTGATCAGATATCTTTCAGTTTCACATTTCCCGAAGAGACCGCCATATCTTCGGAGATCATCCGCATATAGAGCAAAATTTTTTGCGCCTCATCGGACCGCATCACAGGAATTCCACTATCCTTTTCTTTGTCGTAAGCATCGAGTACCTTCTTTATCGTTATATCGTCGATGTTCCGGCCGGGTTGAAATGACAGGTCTCGTCTGATCCCTTTCGCAATTTCCACCACAAAGCCCGTCGCACTTAGTTCAGAGAGTATCTCTCTCGTGAAGGAAAGAGGGATTTCCAGCGTGTGGGCTATCTCTCGCAGGGTTAATGGTTTCTCACCAACGGCAAATTTCTTGACAAGAAGGTGGAAGATCCTGAGCACAAGGAGTTTTCTTGACGCGCTCCCGACGCGGGCATAATCAGGATGAAAACCGAATGTCTCCTGATTCTCGTTGGCATGCGCAATCTCCGCACCAAAAAGCATGATCATCCAGCTTGTCTGTAGCCAGCCCAAAAACAGAGGGAGAGCGGCAAAGCTGCCATAAATAGCGCCCTGACTTGCCACGCCTATCTGGAATTTAATATATACCCATTGAACAATCTGAAAGAGTGTACCCGCGACAACGGCTCCAAGGATGCCTGACCGGATAGGGACCTTTTCGTTGGGCATAATGAGGTACACGGCGGTCATAAGAAACCACATGGTAACGTAAGGCAATAATTTCAACAATAAAAATATTACCGAACTGAATGACCCTAGGAGTTTGATATGCTGTACGATGACCGTTATCTGACCAGTCGCCATAATCGTGATGCTGCTCGATAGTGCCAAAAGCACCGGGGCAATAAGCAGGATCGACAAATAGTCGGTAAATTTCCTCATGAGGGTCCTTGGTTTTTTCACTTCCCAGATTGAGTTGAAGGAGTCTTCTATCTTTCCGAGGATTGAAATCACAGTCCATAATAGTAATACGACGCCGACTCCGGCAATGATGCCTCCTTTTGCCTGGGTAAGCACCGAGTCGGAGAAGTGGATGATCTGGTCTGTAACGTTGGCCTGCAAATGGGCCCTCTCTGCCATTTCAGCGATCTCTTTGACAACAAATTTCTTGAGACCGAAACCCTTTGCCATGGCAAATATAACGGCGACCAGCGGCACAATATTGAGGAGAGAATAATAGGTAAGCACGGTGGCTATTCTCGAACAATCATGTTTGAAGAATGTGCGAATCGCCAGCACGATAATGCGGAGGCAACGGATACCAAATGCTTTGATGAAAGGAAGTTCTTTTAATGGCACCCGCCAGATACCCGTCGTGAAAAAAGCGACGATTTTTGTTATCATACATACCCCCTTTTTATTACTTTTTCATATCGGAGAAAAACAGTCAAGGGCTATTTTTGGTAGTGGATCAGTTTGAGTTTTTGCTGTCTTACCTAAAAATCCTTTTCTATTTTGTGTTGTGTTCGGCCAACCGCTTGTTCGGAAAACTGCATCTGCGTTGCCCAGTATCGCCATTCGCTACTCAGCGTATGTACGCTCCACGCCAGCAAAACTCGTAGGTCAGTACATCTGAAACTTCCACTCCAAGCGTCGTCCACCCAGACTGCGATACTCGGCTCTCTTGCTGAGTGTAGCGGGATGCTGAGGAGTATTCAATTGCCCTTGCTTCGTTAAATAGATCTCATCTTTTCTTTTTGAGGCATGGCCAGTAATACGTTCCTCATGTCTGTTTAATATTATATCCAATTTAAGTAAATAGTTTCTTTATAGAAACACGACTGCAAAATGATCTGTGTTGATGCGTATATCACCTACAGCTAAACAGCTTCAACAGAACGATAATTCAACGATTACTATTTGAAATGTTGTACTTTGAGAAAAACAGGCGGAGTGCAAATTACAGTCAAAAAGAGAGATTTTATCTTGCCGCATCTTTGGGGAGGTCCCATGAAGTACGTCTGGCAAGCCCGAGTGCAGGACACAACGCGCTGATGACAGCGGCACTCGCCGGAGCTTCCTGCCCGTCCGAGTTTCGAATGCCGATGCGGGGATTACTTCGATTCGATCAGTTTCTTCTTATTCTGCGGGATGAATATGATAGCCTCTCCCCAGGCATGCAATCCCTTGTACGGAATCACGGCAGCTGAACCACCGGAAAAAGGACTAACGCTTCCTACGGTGTGCACTGAGGGATTCTCCTGGTATCTGAAATCTACAATCGCGTCAGCTCCAATTTCTACGGCCTTCTGGCGCATTGCCTCGATCAAGTCATCCATGTCGTAATGTGCGGTCCATTCAATCTCGGGTGCGTGCAATGTCCCCAACACAACATAACTCTCCTTGGGGTATTCCTTTAGGAACACTATCTGTTCCGGGGTCTTATTCTTCTGCATCGCCGCATAATGTTTGACTGCTTCCATATCAACGTATGGCACTCTGTTGAACGACGCCGTGTAGGTGCAGCCGCATTGAGCCAAGAGAAGTGATACGCCTAACAGGTACCTCGAACATATCTTCCTCATCATACCTTGTCTCCCTCTTGTCTTGTGGATGGTTGTGCACAAAAAAGGTGGCATATGACAATCACTTTAATCCTCTCCGGATGAGGCAGTCTGCTTCTTTAACAGACCCCCGCGGATTCTGACCGCTTCGCCTACTAACATCAAAATAAGGCACGGCCCCAGGAAAGAATCATAATGCGCCATTTACTGAAAACGCATTGTGATACTCACATGGCATTTATCAACCACTACATATTCCATGATAGACTATTCCTTTGGATTTGCAAGAAGAAAATGGCCGTTACAGGGTCTAATGTTATAGAGTGGGTAGCCCAGAAAATACCTCAATTGCAGCAGTCCGTACTTACACACCCTCCTGAGAAACTCCAGGCACCTGGCCTATAGAGCTGCCGCGGTTGCCGTCGGTTCTATTGTGACCGTATAGCCCAGGTCATGGGTGTCTCTTCTTCATGCTGCGTACTATTCTGTCCTTGTACCGCTGTTCGTAGTGCCGAGCGCCGAGATCAACAGAGTGTTTGCCGGTCGTCCACAAGGTATAGAAGATCCTAGCCAGTTTATGGGCGGTGGCGGTGATAGGCTTCGGGGCACCGAAACGGGCACGGATCAGCCGGTAGAAACCCCCGAGGGCAGACGTACTGTTGGCGAGTGACTGGGCCGCGATACAAAAGGCCATGGCAGCCCGGTTGGCGACCTTTCTCGTTCTCGTGCTCTTGAGCTTTCCTTAGGTAGCACGATTATCGGGGGAAAGGGCGGGCCGTGAGGTAAAATGTTTCATGGTGGGGAATGCTCGGGGGTTAAGGCCGGTCTCAGATAAGAATCGTCTGAACCGTAAGCACATCGAGCCCGTCGATCTGGGTAAAGTCAACGCCATCCATCCGGTAGAGGTGAGCGCGAAGATCAACGAGAGGTCCGTCCTTGGGTTTTTTCTTTCCCTTTTTGAGGGGAGGGAGGGGATTGGACTCCAGGTCCGCCTTCGTATCGAAGCGGCAGAGGCACGCCTCAATCTCGTGGTCCAACGCTTCTCTCTGGTGCTGGTAAAAGTCGTAGAGCTTAACTGCCTGCTTGAGCGCGAAGAGGTGCTCTTCCCGGTAGTCGCCCTTAAGGGCCTTGGCAATCTCTTCAGGCGTGCTTTTTACCCCCGGCGCCCTCATGAGGGCAAGCTTCTCACGATCCCGCCCCCCTTCGAGGATGGCCCGGATGATCCTCATGCCCGTCACCCCCGTGATGTCAAAAGCACCTTATGCACTTGGACGTTCATCTCCGTCAAGGCCTTCTCATGTGCTGGATATGTGAGAGGCAAAAGCAAACAAGGTTATCCCTGTGCCCAAAGTATGAACGTAAGCACGCAGACCTGATCGTCGGGGGGAACGATGCGGATAAAAGGCCGTAGGTGTGGAGACGCTTAAGCCACTTTTAGTCTAAGACATCGCTTGTGCGTCCGGGCACGTTCTTCACGTGGCGGGCGTTCACGAGCTTAACCTCGAATCCGTGCGCTTTAAAGGATCTGGTAGGCAGGTATCCAGTACACACCTGTTGATTCCATGGCGACCGTGGTGATCCCACATGCCTTTAGCCACGTGGCCATGGCGTAAAGGTCGGCCGTGAAGCAGCCGAAGGGTCGTGCCGGCTCCTCATCCCGGTCCTCAGGCACCGCAACCCAATGTTCTTCTGAGCCGATGTCGATGCCTCAGGCATCAATGTTCGTGATCGGGAAGGAACCGGAGGCGGACTTCTTTGGTGGTACAACCTTCCTTTTCTCCCCTACTGTTTCATTGGGAAACCTCCCTGGAAATATTTTTTGGTACGTTTAGGCCCAGGTCGGCCTACTCGATACATCTCCTAAACGGGATCGTATCACCAATGGGACAACCGAAAACGCCTTAAACCATGCTACAAAACGGGTACACTGACACCAGTGTGAATGGGGTTTTAGCTGCCGGACCGTTATGCTTACCCCCATTGTCAAGACAAAAGTTAAGCATACTTAAGGTGGACTCCCTCCCTCAGTGTTGGTGTTGTTTTTGGGATTTTTGCCATCCCATAGTAGACCTCATAAGGGGTCTTCTTACCGATTGCCGTATGAATCCTCTCCTCGTTGTAGAGATGGAAGTATACTCCTAAGCTTCGTATCGTCTCTGCGACATTGGCGTAGTCCTTGAGATATACCTCCTCGTATTTGACCGTTCTCCAAAGCCGTTCAATGAAGATGTTGTCAAAGACCCTTCCTTTTCCATCCATGCTGATGGCAACATGGCTGTTTTTCAGTGTGTCCGTAAAATCCTTGCTCGTAAACTGGGATCCCTGGTCGGTATTGAAGATCTCGGGGACTCCGATGGCAAGGGCATCGTGCAATGCTTCAACACAGAAGGCTGCATCCATGGTGATCGATATATTCCAGGAGAGCACATAGCGACTGAACCAGTCCATGACCGCCGTGAGGTAGATGAAGCCCTTTCTCATGGGAATGTAGGTGATATCCGAAGAAAAGACCTGATTGGGTCTGACGATATCGACTCCCCTCAGAAGATAGGGGTATATCGTATGTTCCTTATTGTGGATGCTGAGCTTCCTCTTGGGAACAATACCCTGAATGCCCATAATGCTCATAAGACTGGCGATGCGCTTGTGGTTAACCGGGTATCCCTGGTTCTTAAGCCAGGTGGTCATCCGGGGAGCCCCATAGTAGGGCATCTTAGTGTATTGCCGGTCAATTAGGTGCATAAGCTTAAGATTCAATGCACAGACCGGTGCAGGTCGATAATAGAGGCTCGACCGATTGAGGTTGATAAGTTCACATTGCCGGAAGATGGAGATAACAGGAGCGTTCATATCTATACTCTCCCTCTTCTCCCGGAGAGAAGAATCCCCGACTTTTTTTTAAACCACTCCATCTCTACCTTTAGTTGGCCGATCTGTTTGTAAAGCTCTTCCTTCTCCTCCTCGTGAGTTTTTTCCTTCTTCGCCTGTTTTGACGAGAAGATACCCGGGAGCTCTTCTAATGCCTGCTTTCTCCACTGTGTGATCTGATTGGGGTGAATACCATATTCACTGGCAAGTTCTGCGATGGTCCTCTGGTTCTTCAGCGATTCTAGCACTACCTTGGCCTTGAATGTTCCGTCATACCGTTTCCGATGATCCGTCATATTTCCCTTTCCTCCTTCTCTGATAATTTTCACCTCAGAGAGGAGAGATTGTCCACCTTAATTGACTGTCCAGTTTTCAGGGGTAAGTATACGTATCCGTGGAATATTCTCTCCATTCCACAGGAGCTTGAGCAAGGGTTGCTTTCGTTGGACAAGCCAGGGGGTGTAAGCACCGGGCTTAAATGCTACAAGTCAAGTATTGGGCATATCACAAAGAACTGCGGATTACGGATGGGAATAGTGCACGACAGCATGCGGTTGAGATATTGATTAAGTCAAGGACATCTTTACTGTGAATCATTATGATGCTTATATTAACAGGGAAAGGAGATTTTTATGAAATGCCCCGGTCAGGATATGAGAAATTGGAAACCAGGGGACATTTTTGACGTTGATTGTCCCCATTGTGGGAACAAAGTGGAGTTTTTCAAGGATGAAACAACCAGACGATGTAGCGTCTGTAAAAACAAAGTTGTTAATCCACGGATGAATTTAGGTTGTGCCGGTTACTGTCAGTTTGCCGAACAATGCCTTGGAGAGTTAGGACAGGACTTACTGGCGAAACGGGATGATCTTTTTAAGGACCGTCTTGCTTTAGATGTGAAGAAGTGATTTGTAACGGGGAAACAATTCATTATACAGATGAATTAGCACGATTGGGGGCAGGTCAGCTATGATCTGATCATAGTTAATAACATTTTAAAATTACTGACGGCCCTTAAAGCATGCGGTTCGTGAGCGGGCATTATAATTATCTCGCCTTGTTTCAGATGAAACGGTTTCCCGGAAATTCTGATTTCCACCTCTCCATCAAGAACCTGGACCAAAGCATCAAAAGGAGCCGTATGTTCGCTTAAACCCTGACCCATGTCGAATGCAAATAAAGTGACCGTCCCCGTATTTTTTTCAATGATAGTTTTGCTGACAACCGCCTTCTTTTGATAATTCACCATATCAACTAAGGAATTTGGTATTACTTCATTATTCATTTTTTCTCTCCTTTTGTCTCAAACTCCTTGATCACGGCCTTGTACTTTTCGTGAATCATCTTTCTGTCAAACTCCCAAAACTCGTTAAGCATTGCTTGATCCTCTATGTCGGAGAAATACGTCCGGGAAGCAGGGAAGAATACGTCGTCCTCCTTCTTAATATGTTTTGGATAGAAATCAACAAGGGTTTTCAAGTGGGCCGTCACTTCACCAAGTGCTGCTTCGTTTCCTCTCCGGTAACGCATGTTGGCCTCTACCAGGGCCTTTGTAGTGTTGCGGCTAAAGATGTGTTCTTCAATCAATTTATCCATTAACAGCCGGTCTTCGTTGGATAGGGGTTTCTTCCTAAGCTCTCTGAACATAATATCTTCTTCCTTCCCGTGGTGGGTACGATCGGCGTATACCCGAATAAAATCAACTGCCGTATCCACAAAGTAAGGATCGATAGACTTTGTTTGTTCAACACGCTCCAATGTGCACCCTACTATGTCGAGCATTTGTTCGATCAGGCGGTGTTCTATCATGAGTGGTCCACGTGCTTGCATGTTTCATCTCCCTCCTTGACTCATATATAATTCAACTATTAAAATATTGTAAGTCGATAAATACTAAAGTTCAATGTTTTTGGGATGAGCAAACTAAACTTTACCCCTCAGTTTTGCCCAAGCCAAGCCCAAGTACTCATGAACCTCCCTTTCTGCCGATATTAAGTTATCTGCCCTTGGAAAAAACATGCTCGGGTCTATTCCTCCATGCCATTCTCTTACTAAATAATCTGTTGGTGCCGGGATGGGTTGCAGTCCAATTTTTTCAAAAAGAGCCATGGGGTACTGTCAACATAATTGTGTAAATTTCTTATAGAGGGGCAAATTCGGACGTACCTTTCCTATTTTCGTGGATTCCCAGCTTGCCTCCATCTTCAATGATATAAAAGCCAACAGGAGATAACAGGCATTCTCTCCTGTTGGCTTTTATATCATTGAAGATGAAGGCACTACACCACGAAAATCAGGAAAGTTACATGCCGAATTTGTCCCTCTATAAGAAATTTACACAATTATGTTGACAGTACCCATGGCTCTTTTTTTGAAAAAAATTGGACTCAAGCATCCCGGCACCAACAGATTATTTAGTAAGAGAATGCACATGGAGGAATAGACCCGAGCATGTTTTTTCCAAGGGCAGATAACTTAATATCCGCAGAAAGGGAGGTTCATGAGTACTTGGGCTTGGCTTGGGCAAAACTGAGGGGTAAAGTTTAGTTTTGCTGGTGCCAAAAACATTTGAACTTTAGTATTTATCAACTTGGCCATTGTTTAATAGTTGAATTATACAAGGAGGGAGATGAAACATGCAAGCACATGGACACTTCATGATCAAGCACCGCCTGATCGAACAAATGCTCGAGGCATGGTGATTTGGAGAATGCGAATTTGCTTCCTTCTTTGTGGATACGGCACGTAGATTTATTCGGGTATACGCCCCTCCGACCCCACCACGGAAAGAAGATATTATGTTCAGAGAGCTTAGGAAGAAAATTCCCTATCCAACGAAGACCGGCTGTTAATCGATAATTGATTGAAGAACACATCTTTAGCCGCAAAGGCCCTGGTAGAGGCCAACATGGTTTACCGGAGAGGAAATTTGAAGAGGCCACTTCATAATGAAGTGACAGCCCACTTGAAAACCC
>CAVWHH010000042.1:0-11548 GCA_963754785.1 uncultured delta proteobacterium
AATGGTGTCTCCAAAAGGCGTTATAGAACCCGTTATAATCACATCCGCACCGATAATCTGACCAATCTTTTTGACTGTTTTGGGATCGACTAGACCAGATGCAGATAATTTGTGTTCAGTCATAACGCTTTTAAGATGATTTCTATCAATCACGTCAAATCCCTCAGATTTATTAATTAAGTCTGCAGAGAGTTCTTCAGCGATAAACCGCCCAAGTTCATTGGGGTTTCCCTGAAGGTCTATGAAATCGACAACTGCTACGGATTTTTTACCTGATTTTGAGATACTCTGGGATAGAGTTGATGAAATTGATCCAATTTCTGCTTCATAAGCAATCGCGGTACATGCGTAAGATAAAAGAATAATCGCGAGAAAGAAGTGTTTTTCTCATATCCAACTCCCCCCATTTCTTTGACGCAGAGAATTTAAGGGTATTTACCCTAATTGTGGTCTATAGTCAACAGATACTTTAGTCTTATTCTGATAGATTCTTCTCCATGGGAACCAATCTCACCATAGAAGAATCATTCGGACAGGTCATCAGGGAACTCCGGAAGGAACGGAAACTTTCTCAGGAAAGACTCTCAGAGATCAGTAGTCTGGATCGGAGCTTCATATCTCACCTGGAGGGGGGTAAAAAACAACCATCCCTTGTCACGATCTTCCAACTCGCCAAAGCTCTCAGCGTCTCACCAACCTTCATAATCGCAGCTACAGAGGAAAAACATAAGGTCAACGACTATTAATCACGCGTTTTCTCCGATAGCGGAACCATAGGACAATCAATAATCCGGTCGAAAATAGGGAGAGTCCGTTACCAAAGATAAATATGGGGTCCCAGACAGCGATTGCATACCCCATGATCATCACCATCCCGATCATCAAGCTGACCAGGTACAGTATACTGAAATCGTCTGCTCTCTTTGTCCTGTAGGTCTTAATGATCTGAGGTAAGGAGCTCATACAGACAATCACAGAACCTAATGTTCCCAGGTATTCGAAAATCAGCATCTTCGTCATCTTTCCCCCAGAATGAAAAAACCTCCCTGAAATGATGTCCACTTCGTGGGAGGTTAACTTTTTCAAACCTCAGTAGGGTCTGTCCTTCTTTACCGGTCGGGTAAATTCACAAACAATATTGTATGTGGATTATAGTCTACAGAATGTGAAAGTCAAAAATATTTTAAAATGGCAAAAGAGGAGAATGGAAAGCTGGTCGAATTCACTTCTTTTTGGCGCAATATAATTATTCCGGGAATGATCAACTATAGTCAGGAGCAGAGATAGAGTAGGCCATCGGGGAGTTACGGAAATCTTAAAAAAAATAACTTTGAACAGCCATTTCTATATTTCTATCTGATTAAGTTCTTTTTGATTTTTGAGGATAAGCGATTGCCTCAACATAAAATTATTATGATTGCTGGTTATTCCTCAAAAACGCAGGATTCTGCGGATGTTTACTGACTGATCTCTTTTCCAGAATCCTTCTTTTAGACTTTTAAGCTTTTAAGATCATTATGGTATTGTTCACGAAAATCGTCGATCAATATAAAACCATTGAACCCAGAAAGAAACAACTAAAAGCAATCCCTAGATCATCACAACTAGCGCTTTATAAAAAGACCACTAAATTTTCCTAAAGATGGTGTTGTCGTTTTAACGTATTTCTCATAATCGCCAATTATGGTTTCGGCATTCACCCCAATGGCATTTGCATATGTTTTGATAAATGACTTTGCAATAAACGGGGGAGGCAAAAGGCTGTAATTCCCGCTTTCTATAGCATGCAGATTCTTGACACTGACTCTCGATTCATGAAAAATATCCTGCAGCGTAATGCCGCGTTTCTCCCTTATGGTTTTCAGGTCTTCTGCTTCTCCGGAGCCAGATTCCTGCATTTGAGATGAATTTAATGCCGAGGCGTCATTATGTTGTTTGTCGCTCATATCTGATTTCCCTTTATCGAACACTTTCTGAATTTGATTATTTGATTAGGCACTTTGAACTGCCTCATCAATCATGTACCATATCTGAGGTTATTTATCTGCAAGTTTTTGGGAAGATGTAAAATAGCGGAATTCTAAATCTGAATTTGTTAAAGGAATGTTTATGTGCAGTAAAGTATGCGGTACTTGCAACGACAACGCGAGCGACTCCTCCTTCAAGATCTTTTTACAGTTTTGCAAGCAAAGAATTTCGCACCATACTATCCGCAATCAATAAATATTTGATAGGAAAAACGGTTTGTTGGCCAGCGTTGTGAACACCTACAATTGTTCAGTGGTGGCCAGTTGTCAGAATTGAGCATTACGGATGGAAAGCAAAGATGAACCAAGTAAAGACTTTCCCCCCTCGCTTTCTTTTATTTTCCTTATTTCTCCCGGAGGGTCCAGAAATATAATAGCAGGTATATGACGATAATTGTATCCATGATGGCAGCCCCCTGGAAACCGGCTGAGAATGGATTACTAATATTTGAGAGATAAAGGAATACCATGAAAATCTTTTCAATAGCACTGTAAATAAGAACAGGTCCGCGCCACTCAACTCTGAATGCAGATATAATCATGAAGATGCCTACCAATAAGATCATCATGCCCCAATGCTGGACTATGATCGTATAATTTCCGATAAATGGCAGTTTCAGAATGTTCTCTACTGTAAATTGTGGCAAAAATGCGTTCAGGCCCGCTATGGCTGTGCAGAGTCCAGCAATGATCAAAAAAGGTTTAATGGTTTTGTCTATTAAGCTTTTCATGGATGGCCTCCTTTTTATAATGAAGTTTTGGGAAGGGTCTGCTGTTACTTATTTATAAATTTTTTTTGTGATCCTAATTCTTTGAAAAGTCAAGAGACAACTTTCATTGATATCAATTTGAAATGATTGATACTTATCTAAATTGATGGATGCTATCTTTCAGGAAGTTGTCAATCGACAAGTTTCCTAAATTCAACGTTATCCCAAAGTGACTGAAAACTTGTGTTCGTTTTTGCCAGCTCCTTTAACGCGGGGTTGATACCTACCGCTTTCCGCAATTCCGATAGAGATTTCTCTTTTTCCCCGGTTAGCGCATGGAACGCTGCCATATTCCAAAGCACAATTGAATTATTCGGTGCCAGATTAAAGCTTTTATCAAAATCTTCTCTTGCCAAATCTTTCTTTCCAAGAGCGTTATGTACCCAAGCCCTGAATATATAGGTGATCGGATTCTTGGGATCCATTTGTAAAGATTTGTTCAAATCCGCGAGAGCATGATCGAGGCTGCCGAGACCGATATAAGCCCAGCCCCGGATTGCGTATGCATAAGCTATAGTCGCATCGATATTGATAACCTTCTCTGCATCGAGGAGTGCCTGCTGGTAATTCCCCAGCATCATATATGCACCTGCCCTGTGTATATAAATCCATGGGTTTTTCGGGTCAAGATCAGCGGCTCTGTTCAATACGGTCGTCGCCTGATTATAATCTGCGAGTGCGTTCAGTACCCATCCTTTGTATAAATAGGAAGAGGAACCTGTTGGGTCCATTTCTACGGCGTTATTGAATGAGTTAAATGCGTCCACATATTTTTCCGCATTCATGAAAGCTATACCTTTGTCGATCCATTCTTTAGCCTTCAGTTCAGCGACTGCCTTTGAATAATCAGCCTTCCTGCCTTCAGAGAATTGTCCTGGTGTCTGTTTTTCCTGTAACACCTTAATTGTTCTTAACGCTTCATCAATCTTCCTGTTCAATGCCTCCAATTCCCGACTCTTTTGGCTATCATTTCTCAACTCTGTCAGAAGTTTCGTCACCTCTTGCGGGTCCAGAGAGACCTTGGCTTTCAGGTAGTACCTTTTTCCATCCCACTTCTCTGTAAGAATCTCAGTTTGAACAACACCGGCGCTCAGAGTTGTAATTTTGTCTTTGGTCAAATGGAAATTCTTTACGTCGGTTTCGGAAATAAGGTAGGTGCCGACTTCTTCCAGGAGGAGCCTCTTGACCTGTTCAAGGGCAATGGAGCGACTGGACATTTTACTATCAAAATCACTCGCCTGATAGGTGTATTCCTTGATGAAGGTCTTGGACGCAGCAAAAGTAAGACAGGGTATGGAGAAGATAAATAATAATGAATAAATGACAATCCGCATAAGAGTTGATCTCATTTATCGTCCTTCCTTTCGGATCATATTAGCGGGAGCACTATACATTATTAATGAGCCAACTACAAGATAGGTTATTGATTTCCTTTCGAAGTACAGTATTGAGTGGGTGAATCATAATGTCAATGTTTCAGGAAGCAGCCCACATTGCACAGGGATGAAAAAATACGCTATCAAGTCATCGACTCTTTCGCCCCGTATTCAATCAGCCTCTCAGTAAGTCCCACCTGTCGCCTTGTATCTGCAAATATTCTTATGCTTTTTTAATCCTCTGCCCCGGCCATACATAGGGCAGATCGTCCGGTTCAGTCCATCCGAAGGCACCATAGTAATCTCGATCCTTCCGCAGCAGATTAGACCGATGAGACGCATGAAATGCCTCGTCACCCAACCAGGCAGGATATACGACCTGCCCACGTACCTGCTTCTTCTGCATGCTGTTACAATAACCTCGGCGGACCCACTCGTCAATGGCAATATTGTGATATTGTTTCAGGGCATTAACGTAACCGCGCCACATGGCCGCTGCTGGATGGTGGCTCCACCCCGAACCTTTCACTGAAATAGCCCGCAGTAACTGAAGCGCCTCGACGCGCTGCCTGCCCAGGCGGCGGTAATCCAGAATCCTTAAGGATGTCACAAAATCAGGATAAGGTAGAAAGGTTTGCATAGCGGCGTGTCTGTTCGTTCTTGTCGTTCCGCATCTCTGTGATTTTTCCGACAGTCAGCTTTTGATTAATTCATATCACGAACAATTCGGGAAATGAAGATGCCAGTATTATTTTTGCTTCAGGAAATAAGACCATTAATTACAAGTTGAACTCCAGTATCTTCAACGAGATCATCGATTTGTGGAGGAAGAAGGCTGCAAAGGCAGATATTGTCCCGCACCCATGCTACATCCATAGGAATTTAGGCAGCAGAACAGTCAAGAAAAGCCAATATTCTGATTAATCCCCGCAATCCCATACCGAGATGGTTTGAAACTGACTCACATGGATAAATCGTGTTGCGTCCACAACCATGAGTGCGGTAGATGGTGCGTGTAGGAACTCCTCCAGATCAGGATGTTTTCTAATATAAATGTTTGCGAAAACTTCCCATGCCTTTCCCCTTCTCAGAGTGCGGGCCTTTCCAATCACAGTCACTGCTTCTGTACCCATAAGGTTTTTCGTCTTTTTTGACCTGTTGTCGATAAGGAGCGCTACAGAATTTATCTTGATTATATTCCTGTATTTTTGTGTCGCCCTTGGTGTGGCGAAGATGATTGTCTTATAGTCAGGTGTGAAGGCAAAGTTGATAAGGGATGTGTAGGGTTGCCTGTCATCATCTGTTGCAAGTACCGCAAAATACTCCATCCTGTCGATCACCTTTAACCGCTCCGGAATAAGTACGGCACCTTTTCGTGTTGTGCTTGGAACCTTTTCTTTTTTCATGACGTATTTACCACCATGTCGTAGCGATAGATTTAATATATATGATAAAATTAAGATATGTTGCAAATGAAACTTACAGGAAGATCAGATCTTTTCATCCCTAATAAATGATTTTGAAGATCCCCGGCTTTGTGAATTGCGGTTTTAAAGAAAGAATAACGCCGTGCATGAACCTCGTCATGACCGATGCAGGCACGACGTATTGCCCGATGCAACAGTTGGGCAGTTTCTTAGTCAGTGTCCTGTGGCTACTGGTATCAGAATCTCGTTTCGCCGTAAAAACCACAGAGTAAATGGGGGATTGTAGCGGGCCCATATAGGATCGCCCACAATGGTAAGTCCCATTTTGTGAATCCACGACTCCAACTCCACCTTGTATCGAAGATAGTTCTTCTCGCTCCAGAAACCGGAGTAGCGCACCGCGGCCATTCGACGAGCCGGAACCTGACGCAACTTGATATTTGGATCCTCTGGCTCTGGAAGTGTTTCCAAAGTGTACGAATCAGGCATCATGAAGCTGACAGCCCATTTTTCCTGTACACGCTGCTGTTCTATAGGAGCCGTCATCTTGATCTTCACCCCTATTGGCTCTTGGGATACGGGAGCAGTCATCGCCACTTTGTCGCGCGTCCGGTTATCGCCGGAGATGTAGCGAAAGAGACTGTTGAATGCCTTGTTTCCAGCTCCTTCCAGATCAGCGTCCACGACCATTTCGGCGAGGACGTGAGGGGCATAATCGCGTACCTCAAACTTATCTTCTTTATTCACCACCTTGTACTTAGCCTCTTCGATAGCCATGGCATCAATCGCTCCAATTATTATGACTGCTACTGCAAGTAAGATTTGCATTGAACGTCTCATGACTATGCCTCTTATGACTTGCATGCATATTCTATCAACTGCATACGGGCTCTTTACGGCGCGCAGCCGACATAAAAACTTATAGGAGCTACTATGGGGAATATTTTCGCTGAAATCAAAATACGTCAAATGAGAAGTCCAGTCAATAGTGAATACCATTTGAATGCTTGCATAACTTCTGAAATCGTATTCCTATTGATAACAGGAAGAAGCAGATAGATTTATCATCCTGAAAAATGATGCTCGAATATCTGCACGTTACAATTGGTTATCAACAACCTACACTCTTGAATATCCTTCAGTATCGACTCCGTCATATTTTCTTAGCTACATTATCCTGTTCAAGCCTGATTTTCTGGATACGGCTTCTAGAGATTATTTTCCATTGAGAGGAGAAAGTTTTTGTCCCATTCCATAAAGGCAACAGCAATTTCACAATTCTCACCTTCTTCCATAGCATGTTTGATTCTCATCACCTGTGCCCTTACAGAATAGATCAGATTCCCTATGCAGACGTTGAGGCTTATGGTTGCTCCCTTGGTTATCCCCTGAAGATTGTCGCTTTTGCAGATACCCCGAGCACCTCCGGCAGAGATATCTTTGAAATCCAAAATGGCTTCACCGTAAGAAATGCGTAAGCGATCAAACAGTTTTGGATTGAAACGGGGATATTTTCGCAGATCGTATTCTTCAATGAAATCTGTCAGTTCAACTTCAATAAAAGATTGGTCGTTGTCACCAGGATCACAACATATACAGATGACCTCTACCTTGTAGCCAATACGTGATGTCTTTGTTTCTTCTTTGAAGGTCATCAGAATGGAATGATGAAGATACTCGACATCTAGAAATGGATGCGTCTGATTCAAGGTTATGCGATTCTCTATTCTTTGCCTTATTGATGTGCTTCGAATGTCGCCAGGAGATACCATTAGCTCAACATACATTCCGGCCGGCAGCAAAATATCTTTATGCATAAATATCCTTTGATTATCGGTGTCCATTTGTCGTCTTACGTGGGTCTTGCAATATGGTTCTTGATTGGCAAGATTACCTTTTGGAGAGTATATTGAAAACATCGCCTGAGGTCAAAAAGAAAAATCTCTGAGTCAGGCGGCGGCAGGAACTTTGGTCGGGAAGTGAATTATTTATTACAGATTGAAATGTTGTGTGAATAAGGAAAATAGGAAAAACAACAGTCCAGGAAGGTTTCAATAAAAAGCCGCACATAAAATTTTCAAGCTCATCCAATAGCGTAAATCGCTACTGCCAGACCGCTAAGAAGGCTCATCGGCTTACGGAAACACCTTTGAACATAGTGTGGGCTCATACCAAGCTGCTAGGAGTCACCAGGGCTTTGAGTGCCGTGATTGTATCGCCTGGCTCGGGCCGTACAGTATAGTCAGCGTTTACATCAGCAGCGCGAATAATTCCACTATTGTCAATCAGATAACGAGCAGGCATCGGCAACGTCCATGAATCATCACCGTTAAACTTTTCAAGATCGATATTAAATCCCCGATAAACATTGCGCAGGTCTTCCGGTAACTGAAAAACCAGATTAAACTTCATAGCCGTGAGATTGCCGTGGTCAGTAAGCAATTCGATTGTTAATCCTTTCGCAACGGCCAACTTATGAATGAACTCTTGCCGTTGTGGTGATATTACAACAAGTGATGCACCGAGGGCGGTTATTTCGGGAAGTGCTTTTTCCAGAGCTGCCAGCTCCAGGACGCAGTAAGGTCACCAGGCGCCGCGGAAGAAACTTAAGACCATCGGTCCTCGCTCCAACAACTGTCTTGAATTAACAAGAACTCCATTGATATTCTGGAGTGCAAAGTCCGGTGCCTTATCGCCAACTTTCAGTGCTTTTTCCACAAGGCCTGATTTCTCAAGATCCTGAGTTGCACGATGCATCACTGCCAACGCCTCTGGAGGAATCCGGCCTGCAGCACTTGCTCTGAGTGCATTCAATCCATCTTGTAATGCCATTTTCAATACTTCTCCTCCTTTCTAAATATTTTGGATGAGTCGATGCCCTGTAAAAAATCATACTAGAACGGTATTTATGTGTTATTTCGACTTGAAAGAGAGTACTCGTCCAACTTGAAATAATCAGTAATTTTTTGCCAGTACTTCAAAGTAGCTCTGAGGATGGAGGCAGGCGGGACACGCTTTGGGCGCCGCATTACCTTCCAGCACATATCCACAATTGGTACAGTGCCATTTCACTGACTTCTTTTTCTTGAATACTTCGCCAGTTTTAATATTGGAGATAAGCTTACGGTAACGGGACTCATGAAACTTCTCGACTTTGGCGATCTGATCAAACGACCGGGCCACCTCCGGGTAACCTTCGGCTTTTGCCATTTTGGCAAAACCGGCATAGAGAGTCGTCCACTCCATTTTTTCGCCTGCCGCTGCCGCTTCGAGGTTGCTCTTGGTATCACCGATGGCACCGGCCGGATAGCCGGCAGTGATCACTACTTCTCCGCCTTTAAGGTGCTTGAAGAACACTTTGGCGTGTTCCTTTTCATTTTCAGCCGTCTCGAGGAATATATTTGCAATCTGCTCGTATCCCTCTTTCTTTGCTGTGCTGGCAAAGTAGGTATAGCGGTTCCTTGCTTGAGATTCCCCGGCAAATGCAGCCAACAGATTCATTTCCGTTTTGGATCCTTTGAGCGACTTTCCCATAATTTGACCTCCCAAAATATTTATAGTGTAGTCCTGCCTCAATACCTTTCCTCCTCTTTATCGGCCATCCACCCTCTCTTTAACTCCCTGCCCACCTTGAAAAAAGGTGACCCCTTCGATTTTACCTGGATACTTACCCCGGTCTTTGGATTTCTTCCCGTATAAGACTTGTATTTCCTAACCGTAAAAGCTCCAAACCCCCTGATCTCGATCCTTCCATCATTCTTGAAGGGCTTCCGTGAAACCGTCAAAGACAATATTGACGATCTCGGTAGCTTGTAATTTCAGTCAGGTTTTCTTTTTTAGACAACGCTTCGATTAATTCGGATTTAGTCATGAATAATTCCTTTCAAGTGTATATTGGTTCTACCTTAGATGACATCAACGCAGAATCTGCTGAAATCAACAAGTTTACTACCCTTCAAATCAACAAAACGATTGTCTTTATCAGCAGACAACCAGAGACACACTTTATCATTATGGGTCTTAAAAAATAACAAATCCATGTTTTCCCTGATGTAATCGACATCAACCTTAAGACAGTAAAAATCATCCTGTATATCTGGTTTTTGACAAATAAGATAAAAACATCCAGACAGTGCATTGATTTTAATCAGAGGGATTTCGATCCACCATGCATTTGATGGAAGGATAGTTTTTTTACCTTTCAATTGATGTGGAGGGTAATACTTTGAAGTTAAGATACGGGTCTTATCAATGACGTTATATTTTGTAGATAACCATCCTAGAGCTTTTATCCGAATAGCCATGCCACTTCTCAAATAATTCGTTTTATTTGATTCTCTCGGGTCATTTTCAGAGATGTTGAGTACTTCTATATATATAAATTCCTAATAATACAAGTCATTTGTGCAAATTTCGGTCAAAATTCAATGGAAAGGAGGGAATGATCTACAGAAATCCACGACCGAACTGACCTGATGACACCATAATTCAACCATCACACAGAAAGGAGAACCCACATGCTTAACCAAATCGTTCTTAACCGGGAACCTGGGAGATGATCCGGTATCCCACTATACACCTGAAGGTCTTGCAATCTCTTCCTTCAGTATCGCTTTCTCCACATCCCATAAAAAGAAAGCACCCAACTGGATCAAGGTGAGCTGTTTCGGGAAACTCGCAGAAGTGGCCTCTCAGTACCTCCATAAAGGAGCGAGAATCGCTGTCATTGGTGCTCTGGACCAACACAAATGGAAAACAGATGACGGACAACCGAGGAGTACGTTTCAATTGATCGCCAATACCATCGAATTCATCAAGACAGACGGAAGGGGATTCAAGAACGGGGAACCTTCAGATGACGAAGTACCCTTCTAACCGAAAGAAAGGAGGGGATTAATACCAGAGTGCAGCTTGGGGCGGAAAACGATGAGTTTTGCGCTCGATCGGCCTCAGCCGGGAGTGCCTTTGTGCCGATAAGGTCCTTTATTAGGAGTGAATATGCTCGTAGCTGCAATCAGAACTTTTTCACCAAGGAATGGGTCATTATTGCGACGGAACGGGCCAAGCGGCCAAAAGATCTGGCTCGTCCACCTGCGGCTAAGCCCATTGCCAGCCATGTGGACAGTTGCCCGTTTTGCGCGGGGCAGGAGGCTACAAAACCCCGCCCGAGGTTTTCGCGTGTTCCTCCAGCCAGGCGCTGCTTGTGGGAATTGGGTGATCCGAACAAGTTTGCTGCCTTGAGCCGGGAATGCCAGCCGAATCGCGTTATTCACCGTACGCGGAGAGCATGATTGAAGGGTTTGGAGTGCATGACTCGCTGCCATTGTCTGAATGCGCCTGACCACGCGCAGTCGACGGCGCTGATGTCCGACGCTCAAGTGGCCGACATTCTGCGCGCCTACAAGTCGCGCTATGACCATCTGAGCCTCGACCGCGCATCGCGCACATTACGATTTTCAATAACGACGGCATCGACGCGGGAACCAGCCGGAGCACCCTCACTCCCAACTGGCTACGCCGATCATCTCCAGCCAGGTGCGAACCCGCTTCCAGGTCGCGCTGCAACACGATGACGACTTCGGCCAGCTGGATGTTTTGCCAGATGATTGAAGAACAGATCGCCCTACAGGGCCGCGTGGTGCTGGCGTCAGAATTCTTTGTGGCGCTGGAGCCGTTTGCCTCTGTGGAACTCCGTTCTGCACGCACATTATCCCCAAGACGCCACATGGCCAGCTTTGGCGGCATCAGCGCGGCCCGAAATCACCATGTTGCCGTCAAACTCTGCGGACGGTTCTGGCAAAACTGCACTACGGTCTGGGCAATCCGGATTTCAACTACACCTTGCGCAGCGCTCCGGCGGAGTCGGTGGGAGCCAAGTACTTCCACTGGTACGTCAGCATCATTCCGCGCCTGAAGCAATACGATGAATGAGTTCCGCCGCAGTGATG
>CAVWHH010000043.1:0-35051 GCA_963754785.1 uncultured delta proteobacterium
GGGAGCTGGAAATAGAGCTTCAAGCCACTACGCCAGCTCTCTACTCTACTTAACCATCCCTCAAGTTTTGTGAGGGGCCGGGACCAATGGATACATGGTTTAAATATTGTGGCACCGCCGGGAAACCAGGCAGTTAGCGGTATGGGCAAAACACACCCGTAAGCCCTGTTCTGCTCAGGATCCATGATAAAAGATATATAGTTGAAATTGTGGCATTACTCAAAAGGGGGAGGCAGACTTGTTTCATATAAGGTTTTAATTAATAAATACTAATATGGCTTCATGGGCAAGATACTTTCGCCAATTCGGTTTATTTATGTGGGAGGTATGTTATGGTTAGGGGAAAAACACTTTTTTTATGTATCACAGGAATAATCTTTCTTTTTCTCATGCAAGGTTTGTCAGGTGCATATACTTTTTCAACAAATTCTGTTGGCGCCCTCAGTACAATTAAGATCACGGAAATGTCCGGTTCTCTTCCAGTTTCAGGGGCGGCCATTACTGTGAGTGCTTGGGATGCCAGTGGAAATGCACTTACTCAATCCGCAAGCGCCCCTACTCTAATGCTTTACAACTATGGGACGACATACATCGCGGGTACCGACCTTGCGGCTCGGTTTCCCACGGGCACACCCATGCTGTACAGCTTTATCATTAACTCTCCCATGACGGTAATCACGAATGTCAAGCAGAGTCAAAACGGTTCATTCAACTTCCCTATCACGTTCACGAATGGATTGCACCACTTTACCGTAAACACGGTGGGCCTCCTCAGTACGGTCAAGATCACGGACATGTCCGGCTCCTTAGGTTCCGAGGGGAGCATCATTACCGTGAGTGCCTGGGATGGCTATGGAAATGAGCTTACTCAATCCGCAGGCGCCACGCCTCCATTGCTATACAGCTTTGGGACGACTACCATCACAGGTACCGCCCTTGCGGCCCTGTTTCAGGGCGCACCCGTGACATACCAATTTGAAGTGGCATCATCACAGTGTATATTCACCAATTTCAAGGGGAGTGCGGATGGTACGATCAATGTTCCCGTCGTGTTTACGAGCGGGATAACAAACTATTCTACTAATTCTGTAGGACCTCTTAGTACGCTCAAGATCACGGACATGTCCGGTTCTCTTCCAGACAATGGGACGGCCATTACCGTAAGCGCCTGGGATGCCGGTGGAAATGCGCTGGCTGAATCCACGGCTGCCGCTCCCCTTATTGCAGTTTACAATTATGGTACAACGACCATTAAAGGTACCGACCTTGCGGCCCGGTTTACCGGCGGCATACCCGCGGCATACGCGTTCACTGTCGGATCATCACAATATATAATCACCAACGTCACGAGCAGTACGGACGGTTCGATAAACATTCCCACCGTGTTTACGAGCGGCACTAATAATTTCATCACTAATTCTGTAGATCCCGGAGATACGATCAAGATTACCGATTTGAACGGACTTCTCGGCAGTTCAGGGGCGGCCATTACCGTGAGCGCCTGGGATGATCAGGGTAATGTATTTTCCGGGAGTGCCTCTCCGCTTGTGCTTTACAGTTATGGTACAACGACCATTACAGGTTCCGCTCTTGCGGCGCCTTATCCCAACGGCACACCAGCGGCATACGCGTTTTCGGTGGCATCTCCAAACTACCTCATAACGACCGTTAAGAGCACTGCAGGGGGCACATTACACATTCCGAATATTGTATATGGGGTAAGCAGCGTTGGCGATCCAAAGGCTGTTTCGACCATAGCAGGGACGGCAGGGGCACCCGGCTCCGCCGATGGGACTGGCGCAGCGGCGCGATTCAACTTACCCGATAGCATCACCACAGACGGGGCCAATCTTTACGTTGCGGATACCAATAACAGTACCATCAGGAAGATCGTAATATCCACAGGAGCGGTAACGACGTTAGCAGGGACGGCAGGGGCACCCGGCTCCACCGATGGGACCGGCGCAGCGGCGAGATTCAACGGCCCCTATGGCATCACCACGGACGGGACCAACCTTTACGTTGCGGATACCAATAACAGTACCATCAGGAAGATCGTAATATCCACAGGAGCGGTAACAACGTTAGCAGGGACGGCAGGGGCACCCGGCCCCACCGATGGGACCGGCGCAGCGGCGCGATTCAACGGCCCCTATGGCATCACCACGGACGGGACCAACCTTTACGTTGCGGATACCAATAACAGTACCATCAGGAAGATCGTAATATCCACAGGAGCGGTAACGACGTTAGCAGGGACGGCAGGGGCATCCGGCTCCACCGATGGGACCGGCGCAGCGGCGCGATTCAAAAACCCCTATGGCATCACCACGGATAGGACCAATCTTTACGTTGCGGATACCTATAACAATACCATCCGGACGATCGTAATATCCACAGGGGCGGTAACGACGTTAGCAGGGATGGCTTTGGCACGCGGCTCTGCCGATGGGACCAGCTCAGCGACCGGATCAACGGCACGATTCTTCTTCCCTGAGGGCATCACCACGGACGGGACCAATCTTTACGTTGCGGATACCTATAACCATACCATCAGGAAAATCGTAATATCCACAGGAACGGTAACGACGTTAGCAGGGACGGCAGGGGCACCCGGCTCCACCGATGGGACCGGCGCAGCGGCGAGATTCAAAAACCCCTATGGCATCACCACGGATGTGGGCATCACCACGAACGGGTACAATCTTTACGTTGCGGATACCTATAACCATACCATCAGGAAGATCCAATAACTAGTAAGCTAAACCTCAGACTATGCAGGAAGAATTTGAAAAATGAGGACGGTATTTACCATGTTTCCGTTATTAAAAAGACTGTGCAATTGATCAACTGAAATTTCTCTACATTGACTTAAAACCATCACCTTTACATAAGTATTTGAAAAGCCTGAGTCCTTCACAGACCATTGCTGTCCCTGCGTTTCCCGATATGCACTTCAAATCCAGTGCGGGGCACTAGAACCATCCCGGGTGGGTTCGATTCCCATGCACTTCCGCCATTTTATTATCTAATTTCAATCACTTAACTTTTTAAAAGCGTGCCGATGGCGTGCCGATAGCTCCCTTGACAAATGTTAAAAAATGACTATGTTAATTTGGCCGGTATAGCTCAGTAGGTCAGAGCACCCCTCTAACGAAGGGGGTTGTCGGGAGTTCGAATCTCGCTATCGAATGTGATGCCGTTTCGGAAAGAGTTTTTCGAGACGGTTTCTTGTTTCTACGGCATGAATCGCTAGTGAGTGGAGTGAACCCCTTACATTGCACAGATCAGGGTGACACAATTAGAGTATCCTGACAGGGGTTATGGGTTAATGTTAACATCTTCTCAAACTCACAAGGAGGCCGATAACCTAAAGAGGAATGCAAGCGTTTCTGGTTATACACATCCTCAATGAAATAGGGAATCCTTTTTTGAACATCTTCCATGGTCCGGTATTCCCAAAGCTGAACCTCCTCTGACTTCAGGGTTTTGATAAAACTCTCGGCATAAGCATTGTCATAGGGATTTCCCTTGCGGCTCATGCTGATCTGGAAACCATAGAACTCAAGCTCTTTCACATAATCAGCGGAGGCATACTGAACGCCTCGGTCTGAATGATGGATACAACCCGGTTTTGGTTGCCTGTCATGTATCGCCATGCGCAAAGCATTCAGGGTCAGGTTGGTATCAATCTTTCTGGACAGAGCATAACCGATGGCTTTTCTCGAATAGACGTCTAAAATGACCGCCAGGTAGACAAAACATACAAGGATGTGGATGTAGGTTATATCGGCCACCCAGACCTGATTTATGCCGTTTATTTTAATATCCCTGACCAGGTTCGGATAGATCCGGAACCCATGGTTGCTGTCTGTCGTGGTAACCCATTTCTTCTTAATTGGACGGCACTGTAATCCCTTCTCGCGCATGATCCGGTAGACTTTCTTATGGTTGACATGCCATCCTTCCTGGTGGAGTTGCTCTGTGACTCTTCTGTACCCATACCCGGAAAACTCCAGGCAGATATCACCCATGCGGGACTCCAAATCCTTATCGGGAGATTTCTCCTTCCTCTGATGGTAAAAGATTCTTCGGGGCAGATTCATGAGTTCGCACCCCCTTTGAATGCTTTGGACAAGGGTGCGATTCTGGGCAATGAACTCTCTCTTTTCACAGTTCGTTTGAGGTTGCTCTGCACGGCTTTTTTTAAAAACTCGTTCTCCAGCGTGACCTTGCCAAGCAAACGTTCAAGATCTCGAACTCTCGCTGCCAGTTCCGCTTCCATGGAAGGCTCGGCATCCAGCTTGCCGGCAGCATATTGCCTCTTCCACGTGTACAACTGGCCGGAAGAAATGTTATAACGCCTGCACAGTTCCGCAGGCCCGACTGTTTCACTGAGCAGCTGCTCTACAAGTGATCTTTTAAAATCCTGAGTGAACCTTCTATACTTCATGACATGATCCTTTCTCCCCCTATGGGGTGATGATCCTGTCTAATACTCTATCATATTTTGCGCAATCGGTGGGGTTCACTCCAGAGTCAGTCTGAAGTACGATCCCACTAAGCGAGTCAAAAATTGACCCGGTTAGTACGATCCAACAGCTAATCTTTGTCTCACCTATGTTCAAAATTTGAACATAGAGTTTAAGATATTTAGAAACGTAAAATGAGGATTTTCCCGATTATCTTTTTATCTATAATCATCTAGAGTTTTTCAATGCAATGTTAGTTTTAACTAAAAAAATCCCTTGACTTGTGATTTTTTTGTTGTGTTGAATATAAAATTGGTGTATCTTAGGCAACCAAAGTACATATCTATATGATAACCCTAAAGTTTTGCCGTGAATTGACGATATTCGTTAATGACGACGAAGTACTTGACAAAATCAGTAAATAGTAATAGGTGGCGAAGCACAAATTAGCCCAGTACCGGAAGATCTGTTTGGTGATAAAGTTTTTTCATACTATTAGGAGGATAGTATGCAACCGAAAGTTATGACGCTACATGATTTGAAGCTGATTAAGGGAGCACACGCAAAAGAATTAGAGTACATAAAATATATTAAAGAATTCAGGGGCAAAACTATCGTAGTCAAATATGGCGGAAGTGCTTTAGAAACACCTAAAGTACTTTCTTATCTTATTGACGACCTGATTTTTCTCAAACAACAACACATAAATGTCGTATTGCTCCATGGCGGTTCTCGGCAGCTAAATGAGGAGTTAAGAAGGTCAAACATAAAGCACGTATCCATTGATGGAATCCGAGTAACTACGAAAGAAATATTAGATCATGCGATAGATGTTTTTACGAAAGTCAATGCATGGATCGTCAATGAGATTAATAAAAGAGGACAAGGTGAGATTAAGGGTATTGGCTTAAATGGGAATGAAATTCCTATAACTATATCGGAATATCTTGACAAAGATAAGTATCACTATGTTGGAAGGATAGTTGCCGTAAATGTGGAAATCATACGAGCACTAGGCGATCAGTATCTGCCAGTATTGTCTTCATTGAGTCAAACTAGGAATCATCAACCGTTAAATATTAACGCCGATACAAATGCAGCCGAAATAGCAAAAAGACTTAATGCATACAAATTAATCATTATAACGGATAAGGATGGTATCTTGGGCAAAGATGGGAAGTTATTATCGTCAGTGAATGAAACGCAGATCAAAACTATGTTAGCAGAGGGCACTATATCGGAAGGGATGATTCCAAAAGCCAAGGCATGCTTGTCAGCGCTGAAAGGGAATATAAAAAAGGTCCATATTATTAACGGAACCGAACGCCATGCCTTAGCCAGGGAAATATTTACTGATAGCGGGATAGGTACGGAGATAGTAAAAGAAAGCAAGTTACATAAAATGAAGCATGCTTAGAATAGTAGTTTGTGAAAAAGCCGAAGAGCTGAAAAACATATCTTCGGATTCTGTCGTAATTATTCCCCACGAGAGTTTGATTTCTTTATTTACTCAAGCAAGAACTGAAAGTCTTCATGAGATAGTTGAAGACCTAAGAAAGATATCGTTCGGAACTTCATATAGTAATTGGTTTGCCATCAAGGCAAGCGATATCGAGGATCATCAAATTACTAAGGGTCTAAGAGCAATTAACGGAAAAATTAAAGTTTTCAATGAAAAGATTATCAATGTGGATTTATTGCAATCTTTTATAGCTGCGGGTTTGATACCTGTACTTATCATTTAATCATTCAGTCTATTAATTCTACAATTTCCTCCAATGTCCACACACGATCCGTGATCCCCGCCGCCATTGCAGGAGTTACCCTCAACACTATCAGTTGTAAATCTCGGAAGAAAATTTGAGATGCAACACCGTGTCCGCACAAGGGGCGCCGGCAAACGAAAGATGGCTAATAACGGGCGGACTTTGTGAGCCCTCTGGATCTGAAGGCTTCAACATGCTCAGATAGGTTCTTACCCAATGAATTACTATTGGCTTTCAGGGCTTCGATTAAATGGGAAATGCCATGTTCCAATTCGGAGGGATCATTGAGCTTGAAAATATCAGTCAGCCAGAATTTTCCTGTCTCTAATATTCCCCTGAGCCCTAAGTCATTGGTGTAGTGATAAATAACTGATGGAGTTTCCCAATTCGACCTCAACTCATTAACAGTCTCTTTACTGATGAGCCTGGATTCCTCATCAAACTTGCTGAGCGCGGCAAGAATATCTTGCCGGAATGTTTTCTCGTTGACCATGTTGGCCCTCAGTCCTCAGCATCGTCTGACTTGTTCAATAGAGCACTATCGCGGTCTTATGAATCTCGTAAGATTATGGAGCCCGACCATGCGAGAACCAAATATAAGATTTTAAGATTAAACTTATTATGAGTATGAATAAACCGAAACGCATACGATTTATAATGTCAAAATTCCTGTTAATCTGATTTATTGCATCCGCGATGGGCTGGAGAGAGGTAATAATGCCGTATTCCTGATTGAATATAAACTTCACTGGTCCTGGTATTGAAAAGAGATACCATGAAATCAATAAGAGGCCGGCCAGATCCAAAACAAGTGTGATCAGCTCCAAAATGCGCATGATCTAAAATACCTTTCAGCTTGCTTATTGCAACGTCTTCTTTTGCGGGATCAATAACCCCTTCCGTTTTAATCTCATCAATAATGCTTCTTTCAAAATGCTCTTTATGTGCCGAAATCTCCGCTCTGGCATTTTTGGAGCTTTCTGGGTTTGTGTCGCGGATTTTACACTTGCCACGCTCTGCTCACCTTCGGCGGGGGTCCTAGGTATAAATCCTAAGATTTTATTTTGGGGCCAGAATCACTTATTATCGAATCACGTAATCTGGTCAATTTCTCGATCCCAAGAATGTCTTGTAGATGTTTAATAACGAGATTCTTATAGCTTTTCTCTTTCTCTTCCTTAAGTTTTGTTCGATAGACTTCTTGCTGTCTCCTACTTGAATTATATCACCGTAGACAAAAAAATGTCCAAGTCTTTAAGGTCTAAAGCGAAAAACGCCCCTTTTTTAATAACACTCTCTATGTGAATTATTCTCTGCGAATAATTCTATATGAATAATTTGTGTCTATATATATTATACGATCGTTTTAAATAGCACATATATCTCATAGTAATAAATCATATTTATTCTAAACGAATATTGTACAGTTTAATCTTTATGGG
This sequence comes from uncultured delta proteobacterium, assembly GCA_963754785.1. Taxonomy (GTDB): domain Bacteria; phylum Desulfobacterota; class Syntrophorhabdia; order Syntrophorhabdales; family Syntrophorhabdaceae; genus PNOF01. Next base: position 7,681 of record CAVWHH010000043.1, read on the forward strand.
TCTAATTCCCCGCCGCTTGCGGCGAATAAAATATAACTCCCGAAGATACCCCGCTGCTTGCGGCGGGGAGCTTCATTATATGTAGAGGCATATTAACTTTACAGGGGAAAAAGGACAATGACGCAGAGGAATCGGCCTTAAAGAAATGATTCTTCTCGGCAGATCATCAATGATATTCGATTATTAATGAATTTTTATGCCAGCCGAAGAAATTATCTTGACAGATTACACCAATTGATGTACTTAATAATCACCAATTGATATTTAAATGACTTAGAAGGGAGGACCCAATAATGTCCGATCAGGAGAGATGTAGCACATGGATAATCCAACACTTAACGATCAGCTAGCAAAAATAGTTATTAGGGAAATACAAGAGCAGTATCTTGATCAGAAAATCGGCAGGACCATTGATTGTATCAATGACATGTTACGAGATGGGCTTTATGAAGCAGACATTGAAAAAATCATTATGGATGCGGCAGGCATTGAAAAGGTCATGCCTGCAACCAGTCCCCATGCCAGCAACCCCCGAAATACGCATTATGTAATTTATGGTGAAAGCACCAAGTGTAAAAAAGTATATTGCAAAATTTGCACTAATTATCATCCAGACACAGGCGAATTCATGCAGTGGCGACTGACATCATTCTGTATAAGTAGAGAATAAAGGACAAACTAAAAATAAAGGAGAACTATGATTTGCACGAATTGTTTTAAAGGAGAATATGTAACAATCAGAATTCCTAAAAAAGTGATTATAAACGATCGTCCGGTAATTATCGAAGACATCGAGTGTGAGAAATGCGCATCTTGCGGGGATATTGTATTTACCCACCAGCAGGGTCTTGAATTAGACAAAAAGAGAATAAATATTGAGTTCAGTTCGAAGCCGATTTTAACACCATATCAATTAGCGCTATTAAGAAAAATTCTTAATATGAGCTTGGACGAAATTTCCGATTTGCTCCATATTGGAAAAAATACATACGGCAGATGGGAAAGAGGCGAGGTAGCTATTACACCTTCGATGAATCTATTGGTGCACAATTTCCTAGATAGATTCTCACAAGCGAGAGTTAATCTAATGGAAAAGGAAATGAAGGTGGCAATTGAAGAAGCTAAGAAAAGGTATTTGGACGATTTCCTTTCTCTTGGGGAATTTATTAGGAAAGTTCTAAGTGCAACAAAAATTCTACCGGAAGTTATTTGTAGAAAAATTGGCATCGAAATGGAGCTCTTTAATCAAATACAAAACAATGAAGTCTTACCAGAAAAAGTACCCATTGAAATATGGGCAGATGTCCTGATGTTTTTCCATCTTTCCATAAAGAATCTATGGCAATTATTAGAAAATGCATTAGCCGTTTATAATCTGAGAGACAAAGTATCCTTTATCCATACGCGCAAAGCGAATTATGGCCAAAAGGGTGTCGCATCTCAATCTAGGAGTATCAATAAGATACTTGAACAGTATTTGGATCAAGAACGATCGTCTCTTTCAAAAGATACAATAAGCGAAGCGTATATAAAGAAAATCGAGGCGAATGTAAAGAAGAAGGAGAAGATGGAGGAAAGATAATGGAACCAAACTATTCTTTCGCCCGTCAAATGGCAAAGAAAGTCATAAAAGATTATGGTCTGACAGAAGTTCCTACAGATCTAAGGAAAATATTTGATAGTCTCGGACTGAGATATATCGAATTGAATGATCCCGAGGACATAGATGGAGCCATTTTAGAAATCGAAAATGAACCAAGCATAGCAGTTTTGAACAGAGCAAAGCCGGTTCAAAGACAAAGGTTTACTTTAGCCCATGAATTAGGACATATATTTTTAAAACACAACCAGAGGGACAACTATGATCCTGAGGCTGAAAGAGAAATCGATGAGGATATATTATCTCGAAAAAAACCACCAACAGAAGTTGAAGCTGATGCGTTCGCTTCTGAACTGCTCGTGCCATTTGATCAAATTAAGAAGTTTGAAAAAGAGATAGATAATATAGAAAAAATGGCCGGAATCTTTCAGGTAAGTAAACAGGCAATGAGCATCGCTCTTATGAATTACTGGAAATATTCCAGAACTAAAAGAAAAAAGTCCTAAATCTCTTAATAAGATACTCGAGAAACATACGTCGATCGGGAAAATGTTTTTGTTTAGAGGGTAAGCTATGAAAGCTTATGTATGAAGCAGGAGGAAGAAAATGAACAACTCACAAGAAGACGAACACGAAGGTAAGGATCACAACAAAGAATTCACGATCATCGTGAATGGCCGGGAGAAAAAGGTGACCACGAAAGAAATTTCATTTGACGAAGTCGTTGCCTTGGCCTTCAACCCTCCTCCAACGGGCGAGAACATCATCTTTACCGTTACCTATCGTAAAGGGGACAGAGACAAACCGGAAGGAACCTTGGTTGAGGGCGGGATGGTCAAAGTTAAGGACGGAATGATCTTCAATGTCACAGCAACTGATAAGTCGTAGCCCCGACCTAAAACAACTAAGAGACGAGGGGTATGACATCGAGGTTAGGTCCACATTCTTGCTGATTAAGAATGTTCCGTATGTCAACTGCAATAAAGAGATCAAGTTCGGAACTCTTGTTTCAGAATTGACTTTGGCTGGTGATGTAACGACCACGCCCAGTACTCATGCTGCGTATTTTGTGGGAGATCATCCTTGTCGTAAGGACGGGGCAGAAATCAGTCAGATCAAGAATCAAAGCGGGGATCAGACTCTTGATAAAGATCTTGTGGTCAACCATATCTTTTCAAGCAAGCCGACGAGCGGGGGCTACAAGGACTACTATGTGAAGATGACAACGTACGTCGCAATAATCTCCGGTCCTGCTCAGTCGATCGATTCGAGCGTTACAGCAACAACCTTCCCAGTCATCGAACCAGCGGAAGAGGAGTCGGTGTTCAACTATTTCGATACCGCTTCGAGTAGAGCTGGGATCAATGTGGTCACTAGGAAACTAGAACTTGGGAAGATTGGAATTGTGGGCGCCGGTGGTACGGGGTCGTACGTCTTAGACTTGGTGGCCAAAACTCCCGTAAGGGAGATTCATCTTTTCGACGGAGATAAATTTTCAAATCATAACGCCTTTAGGTCCCCTGGTGCTCCGTCGATCGATGAATTGAGAAGTGAGCCAAAGAAGGTTGTTTATTTCAAAGAACGATATTCACTGATGCATCGGCATATCATCGCCCATGATTGCTATATCGAAGCCTCGAATGTCGATCAGCTGTTGGGAATGGAGTTTGTGTTCCTCTGTCTCGACAAGGGCACAGCGAAAAAGCCGATCGTCGAAAAACTAGAGGAACTTCGTATACCATTCATCGACGTCGGCATGGGTGTAGAGCTTATCGATGAAGCATTGATCGGAGTCCTAAGAGTCACGACTAGCACCGCTGAAAGACGAGAGCATGTGAGAGACAAAAAAAGGATATCCTTTTCAGATGGTCCCGGGAACAATGACTATTCCCGTAATATCCAGATTGCTGATCTTAATGCGCTCAATGCGGCGCTAGCCGTCATCAAGTGGAAGAAGCTGTTCGGGGTTTACCTGGATTTCGAGAAAGAGCATTACAGTACGTACACCATAGATGGCAATAAGCTGATCAATGAGGATCAGTCATGAAGCGCACGATCACTCTCACACATGAATTTGTCGAATATATTCCTGATCGTTTAGTGGATGGGACGATTTACGTGTCGATGGCCTTCGCGACAGTGGCGCATAAATGCTGTTGTGGATGCGGAAACGAGGTCATCACCCCGCTTTCTCCTACGGATTGGAGGCTAATTTTTGATGGTCAGTCAATTTCGCTTGAGCCGTCGATCGGAAACTGGAATTTTGCATGCCAATCTCATTACTGGATAAGACGCAATAGGGTCAGCTGGGTTCGGCGATGGTCCCAAGAAGAGATCAACGTCGGAAGAGCTCATGATTTGTTGGCAAAGAAAAGATACTTCGACAGCACCAAGACGCCGACCGCTCATGGCACAGCTTCAGGCGTCGAAGGATCAGGAGAAAGCAAACCGAAAGAGAGCCTCTGGCGGAAGTTGGAGAAGTGGTTGTTTAGTTAGTTGATGTTGCGACTTGGACACATTGGGAACGTCGGCTGCACTTGACGGACTGGATATTTATTGTTAGGCTTCAAAACATGAAACACTCTATCGATAAATCACTTACGCGCTCTCTAGCGTCAGAGTCACTTGCACATTCCCTTGCGACCGTGGCTGACACCGCTCTAGATGCCGCAATTGATTCTGGAGCGCTTGACGGCGTCCCCGTCATAGGGATTCTTACGGGAACGATGAAGGCGATGCGCGACATGAGAGAGACTCTGTTTCTACGGAAGATTGTACTGTTCTTGAAGCAGTTGTCTTCGGTACCTATCGAAGAACGTAAGCGCTTCGTCGAGCAATTCGAAGACGAAGATGAACGACACAAATTCGGCGAAGCCATAATGCTGATCATTGAGCGCGCCGAAGACATGGAGAAGCCGAAGATTGTTGGTCGGATCGTGGCCGCCCATATCTTGGGCCACATCAACCATGAAGTAGCGATGCGCCTGGCTAAAATGGTCGATCGCAGCTATTTTGAAGACTTGAAATATCTCAAGAGCTTCTCTCACGGCACGCAAGGCCAGATGACGCCGATAGCTGAGTCGCTGTTCTCCGCTGGCTTTCTTTCGAACTGCGGATTTAACGGGGGAAATGCGGCAGGCGAAGGTTCTGGCGTCGTTTATGGAATGAATGAGTACGGCCGGTTGTTGGTTACGCACGGCCTTACATGACCGCTAACCCTTCGATCCAGCGGTAGCCAAAAAACCATGCTTTTTGGCTACCGCTGAACTCAAAGGTTGGTGGTTTGAACGTATGCTCACTCAAAATAACCATCAAACTATCAGGTCGTAACGCCTATGGAAATCACAGCCGAGCAACTCACATACTGGTATCTACGACTGAATGGTTTCTTGACCATTCAGAATTTCATCGTTCACCCGGATTTGGGAAGCGAACAACGCACTGATGCCGACATTTTGGGGGTTCGGTTTCCATATCGAGCTGAGTTGAAGCCAAAACCGATGATTGATGATGTGCCATTTGCTCAAATCACAGACAAGCCTTTCATTATTATGGCTGAAGTAAAAACAAGCGTCTGTAATTTGAACGGGCCATGGAAAGAGCCGCAGAAGGAAAACCTACAACGAGTTCTTCGAGCAGTAGGCTCTTTTCCTGAAAGTAATATTGAAACTGCGGCGAAAGCAATATATACATCGGGAACATTTTCCAATAATGTATATCACATCTCTCTTGCCTGCTTCGGCGCATCTGTGAACTCCGAGATAAGCAAAAAGTTTCCCAGCGTTCCGCAAATTTTGTGGGACAAAGTCTTGGCCTTCATTTACGACAGGTTTAAGACATATCCAGACCAAAAAGCATCGCATGGGCAGTGGGACGATGTAGGCAAGAATTTATGGGATTGTGTTTGGGAAAACAAGAGGAGTGTAACAGAGTTCAATGCTTCGGTAAGGATTTTGGACAGGTGAGACTTGATTAATAGAAGGACGGCTTGGCAACGCCGCGGAACAAGCACATGCGGTCAATACCGCAATGCTTTGCTTCGTGGCGCAACTGATGCGCGCCGTTAGCTTTCATAGAGAGGCTATCTGATGAATGAAGCCCTAAAGAAAAAACAGCAGTTGCGACTTGCCTTTCTTAATAAAATTTACGAGATTGCGAAGGGCAACACTGCTGATCCTATTAACGGCGCCGAAGTAGCTTACCAGATTGGCTTACAGAACGGAGAGGAAGATCAAGCTCGGGAAATTGCAAAATATTTGGAGGACGAGGGGCTTATCCAAATTAAAATATGGTCGCATGGTTTTCCGGCGTTTGTCCGCTTAACCCATGAGGGTCTTCGCGAGATCGAGAATGCCATTAGCCAACCTGAAAGCCCTACACAACATTTCATGCCAATTAACGTTTTAAACGTTGGTCAAATGATAGATTCCACAATTCAGCAAGGCACTATCGGAAGCAACCAAACGCTTAACATCAGTTCTGAGGGCATGGAGCAACTTCGAGCATTTGTCGAGCAGCTTTCACAATCTGTAAATGAATTACAGTTGAAAACTGATGTGAGGGGCGAGCTCAGTGCTGAGGTCGCAACAGTTGAGGTCCAACTCGCATCACCCAAGCCAAAGCCCCCCATTCTTCGCGAAGGATTGATCAGTATTAAGAGAATACTGGAGGCAGCAGCGGGTAGCGCAATAGGAGCCCAGCTTGCAAAGCAAATACAGCTTCTGCTGACACTTCTGGGAAAAAGCTAAAAAAGGCGTTGTGCATTCAACTACGCCAGTACAGGGAGAAGGGGAACGGCCCCACCTTACTAATCCCATTTTTCATTGGGTATGATGTGCTGATGAATAGACCGTGTTAAAAACTATCGACGAGATTAGAGCACAGATTTCTCCAAACTTGCAGAAGCTACTAAATGATATCCTGCTTGAGTCCGATGATCCGCGTCTTCTTATGTTTGGTGATGAACAAGAATTCAAGACTATTAAGGGCAAGCCTTTCCCAATAGAAACCAACGCATGTTTTAATCCATTTCTAGATCGATTCATTATTTTCCTAAAACATATAGATAAAATAGGAAGTAAAGAGCAGTATGATATTGCTCATGAGCTGGGCCACTTATGGATGTTATTGCTTGGCCTGCCTTCAGAAAAGAAAACTACTGATAGGGATAGACAAGAGAGCTGGGATACTTTCTTTTCGCCTTTACGTGATAGTATGGAACATGCAGTATATTACCCTTTGATAAAAGATAAATATCAGATCGATTTATATAAAATAGGGAATAAAAGGTTAGCTGATTTTATTAGACGTCAGTTACCCAACTTGAAGAATGAATCTACGCCAGAAAAGTTATTATTAATGCTGAACTACATTAAATATGAGGTAGAATCTGACGATCATTATTGGCTGGAGAGATTACACCAGGCCTATTCTAAAAAAGCGGTAGATGTAATAACCGCAGGAGACAGCTTGTTACCTCTTGTTCAGAAACTTGCAAGTACAAAGGATGCACAATTCTTCATATCACAGTATCGAAAGGTATTAAAAATTCTAGATACCCACTTTCGTGTTCCGGTGGAGCTTTGGCCAACTTTTGTAGCTGAGGAGAGGTGATGGACACTTATTAGGTTATGAAATTATGAAATATATAAAAGGAAAACCCAGCCCAACGAGCGGATGCAGCCAATCGGCTATAAAGCGTTCTCTGGCTGGTCCTCGCGTTAGAGCTACATAGGACAGCAAAGGAACACATATACTATTTGAACCGAGGAGAAATTATGTCACCTGCTGATGTCCATTGGTCGGCAATTGGCGCATTCTGGTCAAGTATAGCTGTTGCCATCATTGCTGTGTCTGCCACCGTCATTAATTACCTGTTCTTTCGATCCCAAGTAGATCCTCACGTAATTGTATATGCTACCCCTGATGAGAAAAGGCCGAGTATTATCGTCTTGGTAATTGAGAACAGCGGAAAATCAATGGCTAAAGAAGTAACCTTTGAGTTCTCAAGATCGTTTCCTAAGAAGGCTTTCGGAATCTCAAAGGCAGAAGCCCCACAGCCCGAAGAAATGAATGAAGGGCCGCTCATTACAGGGATTCCGTCGCTTGGTCCTCGGTCAAAACGAATAATCACATGGGGACAATTCGGCGGATTGCATAAGGCATTGGGAGACGACCCCGTTGATGTTACTATTCGTTTCAAGAGAGAAAGCAAGGTGCCATTCTTGCACAAGAACCTCACCGTCGTCTGTCCAGTTGATATTAAGTCGTTTGAACACACGGATTCTTCCGACAATAATTGGGACAAAAAATCTGCAAATGAACTGGAACGAATAGCAAATGCAATCGAGACAATGGCTAAGAGATCATGATTATATATAAAGAAAGACTTAAGTTCCAACAAGTCGCTGAAGCGGATCGGCCAGAAAACGGCCCCGCTCTTAGCTTTCCGGTGGATGCAGAGAATGAAATAATGAGACGGGGGATGCCACATGGTCTTTTTCTTCGTATTATGTATATCGGCCGGAAGATCGGGTGGGCGCTGTCGAAGAGAATTCTCTACACGGCATCACCCGTAACGGCGGGAAATAGTTTATGATTTATGCAAAGAAGCCTGAGGTCATGAAAAAGAATAACGAACTCAATGCGGCCGCAGCGTTCAGTTTGATTCTATCGGCCATCACTGGTAGCACTTATCGTTTAATCGAGTCGCCTGATGAGCAGAACAGGAAAACTTCCGATATTGACTATGTGTTCGGAACCTCGGCTGAGACGAAACGTCTTGTGGCTGCCGAGCATACCATCGTCGAATCCTTCGAGGGAGAGATTGGCTACGTAAATCGATCGTTTGATATCGTCTCGGAAATCAACGCTCTCTGTCATGCATCTATTCCTTCTGACCGCTACTTCTTCCTGGTTGTACCGGATGGCTTGGTTAGCTCTTTAGACAGGCCGAAGCGAAAGGCGTTCGTTGCGGAGATCTCTCCTACGATAGAAAAGGAATGTATGCCACTTAGAATCGATGAGCACGTAAAGATACCATTCAAAGGTCATCAACTTTGGCTGATGTGCAAAGGCAAGCATCCGGACATGAATGGAAATGTATTCCGAAGCCCGAAGGCGCCGGAGAATGGAGAATTGCTGCAACGGCGGAGATTGGCCCGCTCTCTCGTTGAGAAGTTACCAAAGCTTTGCAAGTACAAATTGAAAGGGTTCTCAACCGCCTTGCTTCTTGAGGACATCTCCGGTGGCCTTTCCGGCATCGGATTCCACGGCAAATCACTTCAACTATTGCATCGGATAGCTATTCGGCTCTTCGTTGATTATGTGGTTGTCTTTGCCTCATATAATGGGCGTATGGTAGTTGGGAATGTATGGAAGGAGAAAAGTTTGTGGCACAGGAACGTGCCTTATCCGAGGAGATACCACTTCCGAATCGAACCAGATGGGACGATGCTGCTCGGCACCTCAGCCAACATTGCAATATGTTAAGCCATAATCAATGTGCGGCACGGACTCGGTGGACCTCATCACACACGCAGAACGTTAGCCCAGCGTAACCCAGTGGTGATGTGCCCATTTTGGAGCTAATAGTATGCAGTTTGTCAAGAATGGCCCTGACATTCCCGAGCGGTTGCTTCAAGCACACGAGGATGGGAAGGTCGTGCTTTTTTGCGGTGCGGGCGTTTCTTATCGAGCGGGGCTACCCGATTTCGATGGGCTAGTTAGAAGGCTCTATATCGGTTTAGGTGAAGCTCCTTCTGATGTGGAAGACACGGCTATTAGGAAAGGGCAGTACGACACTGCCATTGGTCTACTTGAGAGGCGCATTGCCGGTGGCCGTATAATCGTGCGTGAGCAGTTAGCAATTATCCTGACCCCCAATTTTTCTGCACCACATGTAATGGCTATGCATGAAGCGCTGCTCACTCTTGCTAGGAATCGCGAAGGCCGCTATCGGCTCATTACGACGAACTTCGATAGACTGTTTGAGGAAGTGATTGCGCGTCACAGCTTGCCACGGCATACCTACCATGCCCCGTTGCTGCCTGTACCAAAGAGCCGCTGGGACGGGCTCGTTTATTTGCATGGCCTATTGCCAGCCATTCCGACCGGCGATGACCTAAATCACTTAGTGGTATCTAGCGGTGATTTTGGTCTCGCCTATCTCACCGAACGTTGGGCTGCCCGCTTTGTGAGCGAGCTGTTCCGCAACTACATCGTATGCTTCGTCGGTTACAGCATCAACGACCCTGTCTTGCGATATATGATGGACGCTCTGGCCGCCGACCAGTTACTTGGTGAAAAGCCTTGCGAAGTCTTCGCCTTTGGCAGCTATTCGAAGGGGCGGGAGGAGGAGTCGGCAAACGAGTGGCGAGCTAAAAATGTTACACCGATTCTGTATAGCAAGTACCGTAACCACATCTATCTGCACCGCACTCTCCAAGAGTGGGCCAATACTTACCGTAACGGCGTCCTCGGCAAGGAGCTCATCGTAGTCCAATATGCGTTGACAAAACCCCTTACTAGTACAAACGAGGACGATTTCGTCGGGCGCATGTTATGGGCACTGAGCGATCATAGCGCCTTACCAGCCAAACGTTTTGCTGAATTTGACCCATTACCGGTGCTCGACTGGCTGGAGCCACTTTCAGAGAAACGTTTCCACCATGGTGATCTTGCACGCTTCGGCGTGCAGCCCAACCTCAATGAAGACGACACACTCGCCTTCGGTCTCGTATTACGACCTACGCCATATACGCACGCTCCTAGTATGACACTGGTCCGTCACAGCCCCACTGAAGAAAGCCAGTGGGATCAGGTGATGTTTCAGCTTGCTCGCTGGCTCGCACGTCATCTGGACGATCCAAAGCTAATTCTGTGGGTAGCGAAACAGGGTGGCTCCTTGCACGCTCAATTCCTTTGGCTGATCGAAAGGAGACTCACAGAGAGCCCACCTTCGGCACCAATGCGTGCACTCTGGCGGCTGGTACTATCGGGCTGTCTTCAAAGTCACGCATTACAATTCGAACTTTACGACTGGTGCAGACAACTGAGGCAAGAAGGCCTGACACCTATGCTCAGGCTGCAATTGCGCGATTTCCTCAGCCCGCGTGTGCGCTTACGAGAGCCGTACCACGGCTTAGAGGATGATGATCAGGATAAAAAGACTACACCATCTCGAATCAAAGACCTTGTTGATTGGGAGATTGCTCTCAACGCCGAACACGTGCACTCGGCACTAAAGGATATGGCCGACGATGCGCGATGGCGCGAGGCCTTACCCGATTTCCTGTCCGATACCACGATCCTATTGCGCGACACCCTTGACCTAATGCGCGAGTTGGGCGGTGCAGACGATCGGCAAGATATGTCCTACATCCACCAGCCCTCGATCAGTAAGCACGAACAGAACCGCGGCTTTCATGACTGGACGGTTCTAATCGACCTTGCCCGCGAGGCCTGGATAGAGACAGCGGCAAAGCGTCCTGAGCAAGCAAGGATAGAGGCCCAGCGCTGGATCAGCATTCCGTATCCGCTCTTTCGTCGGCTGGCATTTTTCGCTGCAAGCCATTCTACCATCATTGCAGTACAGCAAGCGCTCAACTGGTTACTCGCGGACGATTACTGGTGGTTATGGTCAATCGAGACGCAGCGTGAGACCATACGCCTCTTGGTAACGATTGTGCCACAGTTGGAAGCACCGGAAAGAGAATTCCTAGAGAAGGCCATATTACTAGGTCCGCCGCGAACTATGTTTCGTGATGACATCGAACCCGATAGATTGCAGCAGATTTTCGACCGGGAAATCTGGTTGCGTCTGGCAAAATATAGCGCTGCAGGAGTTCGGCTCGGCTCCGATGCCGCCGCCAAGTTGCAGACATTGTCTGAGCAATATCCAGCATGGAGGCTGGCAAGTGATGAACGTGATGAGTTTCCGATGTGGATGGGTGACGATCAAGACTGGCGGACATTCCTAGCCACGCCAAAGCAATGCCGCGATCTGGTAAGTTGGCTGCACGAACACCCCAAAAGTGATATTTGGCAAGAGGATGACTGGCGTGAACGGTGCAAGCGTGATTTCCGCCGGACTGCAACAGCCTTAATGTACATGGCGCACCGGAGTGAGTGGGTTGTTGATCGCTGGCGTGAAGCTTTGCAAGCATGGTCTGATGAGACACTTGCCGTCCGCTCGTGGCGTTGCGTGGGAGGTATGCTGGCGACAGCACCAGATGATGTAGCAAAGGAACTCATGCATACACTGAGCTGGTGGTTGCAATCCATTGCAAAGACTTTCAGCGGAAACGAGGAGACCTTCTTCTTACTCATTCGCAAGATTCTTGAGCTTCACCGTAATGAAGCCACCCAGCCTGATGACGATCCCATTTTCAAGGCCATTAATCATCCCGTAGGCCACGTGACCGAGGCGGCCTTACGTTGGTGGTATCGGCGATCGCTGGAAGACGGTCAAGGTTTGCCTGATGCTCTCAGGCCCCTCTTTACTGACCTTTGCGACACCAAGGTTGATAGCTTTCGGCATGGTCGCGTTCTGCTCGCAATGCACGTAATTGCCTTGTTCCGCGTAGACCGTAAATGGGCAACTAAATATCTTTTGCCATTGTTTGAATGGCAGCGCTCTGCGATTGAGGCTCGTGCAGCGTGGGAGAGTTTTCTTCGGTCGCCACGCCTGTATCGGCCGCTGATGGAAGCCATCAAACCGCATTTCCTCGATACGGCGCAGCACTATATGGATCTCGGCACATATGGCGAACAGTATGCGGCGTTGCTTACGTTTGCGGCGCTGGAGCGTGGAGATATGTTCTCAAAACCCGAATTGGTTGCTGCAACACGCTCATTGCCTACGGACGGGCGCAATGCAGCTGCAGAAGTGCTCGTTCGAGCCTTGGAAGGCGCAGGCGAGCAGCACGCTGAATACTGGCGGAACCACATCCAGCCCTATCTGAAATCTATCTGGCCAAAGTCGCGGGACGTCATCACTCCAGCCATTTCAAAGAGCTTCGCTAAACTTTGCATCGCTGCACAAGATGCTTTCCCTGAGGCTCTTCGTGAACTAAATCGCTGGTTGCAGCCGCTCGACCATTCCGATTTTGTGGTGCAGCTGCTTCACAAAGCTAACTTGTGCAATCGCTTCCCTCAAGAAGCTCTAGCATTCTTGAATGTCATTGTTGATGACACCGTGCAATGGCCACCGAACGATCTCAAGGAATGCCTTGATGCCATTCGGGCTGCCCAACCGGCGATTGAAGCCGATAACCGCTTACAGAAGCTTGACGAGTACCTTCGGAAGCATAGTAAAAAGTAGGAAATGGGGGGAGATTGGGAACGTTGTTACTTACTTTGAATTATTCTTTCTATAACAGAAGGAGGAGATGAGATGTCATCAGGAGATATGACTACTCTCGCTAAAAGGTTGTCACAAGATGATCGCTATTATCCTTGCATTATCGGTCTTCTGATATTGGGTTTATTGTTATTATTCAGCAGGGATTTACCCGAGGGAGTGCAAGAAATCTTCATTCCATCATTAGCCGTATATGTTATAGGGTTGAGCCTAATTGCATGGATACAAACGAGGCTGAATATATGGATAAAAAAAGAATTTAGTCTTCGTGAATTTCTCAGCACTGGGGTGTTGCACATTTTATGGCTCGGCTTTTTTATCTGGTACAATTTTCATAGGTGTTAGAAACCACTTTTTCTCCTACACCTCCCCCGATGTAACAACCACATCAAAGTCCACGGAAAGTTCCTCAAAATGCTTGCGGCCACACCGGATCTTTTCGGCTTCGGCATTGCGCAGTTGTTCAAAGTCCTTGGTGCCCTTGGTTTCGCGGACCAAATATAACACCGTGTCGTCATGCTTCAGGATAGCCCAGTCGGGGTTGTATTCTCCTATGGGCGTCTCGACCCTAAACCATCCAGGCAGTTTGACAAAGAGCTTTATGTCTTCCCTCTGGTCGAGTTCCTCCGCGAATCTCCTCTCAATTTCGGAATCGTAAATTACAGCGTCATAGACAGACTTCTTTACCTCCAGGCGGTTCGTCAGGTAGCTGATGATTTCCTTGTCCTCGAAGAGCCTCATGCTCCATCCCTGGTCAGCGATTTTTTCGTATTTGATGCCGTCGATCATCAGCCGGTGCAGTTCCCGGTGGAAAATACCGACCACTGCGTCCATGAACCGCTGTGGATTGATGGCGAATTCGGAAAGCCTGCCCGATTCAATTAGGATTCTTGCAATGGTGGAGCGCGTCAGCTCTGTTTCTTTCTGAATGTAGGCGATGATGTCGGGAAGTACACCGATGAAGGCAATGTCCGTAATCGAACTTCGGATTTCCGTTGTACCGATTCCTTTGTAGGCTGCATCGAGGAGCGCTTCCCGGTAGGAAATGCGGACGGGCTCGACCTTTTCCATCTTTCGTATGGCCTCAACGGAGCGGTTTACGAGCACCTCCGTAGAATATTCCACAGAATAGGTCGTCTTTATCTTGATCCGGTTCCAAAGACTCTCAAAATCCTTATCAAGAAAGACCTGCTTGTTTATCCTCAAGGGTCGCTCGTCTTCGTCTTTCTTGATGTGTCTGTCGATCTGATAAGACACCATGACATCCATGATCTGGTTCTGTACGTCCTTGAATTCGTCCGGCACGGCAAAAACAAACCCTGGCGCTTGTGGGTTGAAGGCGGACAGAATCTTTCCATCCTTATCGATATAGCCATTTTCTTGAACGGTATTCCAGATCCTCTCGGAAGCATCACTTCCAAGGGCAATTTCCTCGCCATTCAAAACCCGCACGATTCTGGCAAATCCGCTGATGGGGATCTTTCCGAAAGTGACACCGCAATCTTCTTCGTATTCCGTTTGGAGCGACCGGGCAAAGTCCTCATAGCTTTCATTGGCCACAATGGTAAGTTTGTTGATGTTTTCGTCGAAGACCCGCTCGCCGTTTTGGTTGACGGGGAGCCGCAGCCCCCGGCCGATTTCCTGCCGTTTCTTCAAAACGGAAGCCGTCTCGTTGAGAGTGCATATCTGGAAGACATTGGGATTATCCCATCCTTCCCGCAGTGCTGAATGGCTGAAAATGAAGCGGAGCGGTTCGTCAAGAGACAGGAGCTGCTCCTTGTTTCGCATGATCTTAGTGTAGGTGTCCTCATCCACCTCGGAGTTTCCCCGCGTATCTTTCAGGACGCCCTTTTTATCCTGGGAGAAATAACCATCATGAAGATTCTCGACCGGATAGGAGGGAAGTCCCTGGAAACGAGGCTGGGCAATCAGCTCGTTATAGTAATCCTCAAACCACTGGGCGAATTTCCCCTTGGCAGGTTTGCCCCCCTCATCATATGCTCGATAGTTAGCCACTCGGTCTATAAAAAATAAGGACAGGACTTTAATCCCCGTGTCTTTGACCTGACATTCCTTCTCAAGATGCTTCCGGATGGTATTTTTTATCTGGATCTTCATCAGCTCTTCCCGCATGCCGCCCTGTTCTTCGCCGCGTCGCAGAAAGCGCCCGTTGCTGAACCCGACGAATTCGTTGCCCGGCTCGGCGCTGATCTCCGAGACGACGTAGCCGTCCCGATAGGCCTCCCGCTCGTTGGAGAGGACGAAAAGATCGGCCCCCTGTTTCACCTTGACGGTCTTTTCTCGAACGCCGCCCCGTTTATTTTCATGGATGGCCACTTTTGCGACGATCCCCTTGGTATTGTCCACTTCGACGAGTTTCGCATACGCGGCGTTGAAGGTGTTGGCACCCTTCGCTTCTGCCACGACAATCTGTTTCACCAACCGCATCTCGTAGGCCCGGATGGGGTCCAGCTTGTAAACATTGTTGTAGAGGTTCCGGTGCGTAGCCGAATAGCGAAGCGTGCAGAGAGAATTAAGGGACTTGATCGCCTCCTGGGCCTTGGGTGTGTTGTCTACGCTCTGAGGTTCATCGATGATCACAATGGGGTTGGTGGCGGTGACGAACTCGATGGGCTGCCGACCGGACAGTTTGTCATTTTCCTTGAAGATGACGTTGCTCTTTTGCTCCTCCTCGGTGCCCGTGAAATTCTTACGGAAAGCATCGATATTGATGACCATGATTTGAATGGAGTTGCTTACCGCGAATTGTCGTAGACGATTGATCTTCTGAGAGTCATAAACAAAATACTCATATTCGATATTGTTAAAGAGAGCTTTGAAGTGGTCTTGCGTGATCTCCAGGTTCTTCAGGACGCCCTCGCGGATCGCCACACTGGGGACGACGATGACGAATTTCTTGAAGCCGTATTTCCGGCTGAGTTCAAAAATCGTCCTGAGATAGACATACGTCTTTCCCGTTCCCGTTTCCATCTCCACGCTGAAGTGATAGCCTTGCAGTGTCGGTATTCGGTCAATACCGTGACGATCCTGAATTGTATTGACATTCGCGAGGAGCGTTTCATCATTAATCAGAAGCCGATTCCCCATTCCCAGCTCCGTCTGGACATGTCCGCTTAACACACCTTCATAAGATGTCTCAAAGCGGATTTCAAAATCCCCCTGGTGCAGGGGCTGGCCGTCGAATATATCCACCACGGCGTTGACGGCGTCTATCTGGAATTGCTGCGAGGCGTCGAATTTAAGCTTCATAGCTATACCGTTCTGAAGGTGATGTTCCGGGTTTTCATGACCTGCACGGCATTGGTCTTGAGCTGGTCGTTGCCCTTGAAGCCTTGGTCCAGGCAGACGATGCGGATCGGTTTCATTTCTGCCATCTCTTTGATGACCTCCGGCGACAAATCCTTTTCCAGACAGATGAGCAGAGAACCATCAGCAATATTGAAAATATCCCTTTCTGCCAAAACAGTCTTTTCGATTTTCGTTGTTAAGGGGAACCCCGATTTCAGGAGGATTTCATAGAGAATGTCTTCCTGAGAGCTTTGCGGATTGATGTGCTCGATGAAGAGTTCAATTTGTTTTTTAATAGCTTCTTCATCCTTCACCACTTCGCCGTCCCAGAGCTTGAAATTGGACGGCTGGAGTTTGAAGACTTTGAAGCCCAGATCTGGTTGCGGCTTGTCGCCGGAAAGCATGTCCTTTTTCTTTTCCTGTTCCTCCTTTATTTTCTTGATGACCCGGCGGATACGTTCCTTGCCGATGTCGGCTATGGTTTTAAAGCCCGCCTTGAAGGCCTCGGAATTCTCTTCTGTCGGTTCCGGCAGTTGTACCATGATGAATTTACGGTTGCCGCCATCTTCTTTGTTTAGATCCAGGACGGCATGAGCGGTGGTGCAGGAGCCAGAGAAGAAATCAAATATAATCTCTCCCTCACCTGGTAAACAAATAGTAGTTATTAGCGTTTTAAGCAAATCAACTGATTTTGGTGACTGAAACAATTTACCTTTAATTCCAAAGAGAGAATTAAAGGCCTTTTGGCCTTTTTCTGTATGGAACATTTTATTCATGAAAATTGTTTTAAGCATTTTATCTGCGCCACTTGCATAGCTTTTACGAAATATTTTTAACTGTTCCTTTATTTTATTTGCAACAAGAAATTCATTGTCATTTGTCACTTTTTGCTTTTCCCAAGTCCAACAGCCTTCAAAACCATCGTCCCAAATTGGCAATACTTGTATTAAGCCATTATTCTTCTCGATTGTCACTTCTCCTGTTTCTGAATTAGCATAGAGCGGATAATATAGATTCTTACGATTATGTTTCCCAAATTCCCTGTGAGTATTGCGAAGTTCTAACAATCTATATTTCCCGTTTTCGTCTTCTTCAGGATATTCAGCATCGATTTGCTCATCATCTTTCATAATAGAAAAATAACCTTTTGGAAGCTTTGATTTTGAATAGATCAAAACGTATTCATGATTCGTTGCAAAATATTTATCTTGAGAACGACCTTTGGGGTTACAGAGAACTGTAAGCATTGAGACAAAGTTTTCTTCACCATAAACTTCATTACAAAGTGATCTCAAATTCTGATATTCATGCTCATCAATGCTGATAAAAATAACGCCATCCTCCCGCAAGAGATTTCTCGCCAGAAATAGCCTCGGATACATCATGTTCATCCATTTGGAATGGAATCGGCCGTCTGCTTCCGTGTTCGTGGAATATTTACGGCCTTCATTGTCGATCTGTCCCGTGTAGCGGAGATAGGTGTCGAGACTTTCGCTGTAATCGTCGGGATAGATGAAATCGTTTCCGGTGTTGTAAGGGGGATCGATGTAGATCATCTTGACCTTGCCGAAATAGGATTTCTGGAGGAGCTTCAGGACTTCCAGGTTGTCCCCTTCGATGAAGAGATTTTCCGTGGTATCGAAATCCACAGATTCCTCACGGGCGGGCGTCATGGTGGCAATGCTCGGCTGCTGGATGATTTTGAAGCAATCGGCCTTCCCTGGCCAGTTCATCCCGTAGCGTTCTTTACCCGTATCAACTATCTCGCCCATAGTGAGCTTAAACTTTTCAAAGTCGATATTGTTGCCCTCAGTAAATACCTCCGGAAAGAGCTTCCGTAGTTTGTCTCTTTTTCCCTCAACGATATCCGTTGATGTTAATGCCAGTCTTTCTGCGTCCGTCATAAAATATTCTCCTGTGTCGAAAGGCTACTTTTCTTCCACCGTTTCTTTCCCCATAAAAACAAAACCCCGCTCTCTTCTGCGAAAAACGGGGTATCGTGAAAGCAGTCCATTTGTCCCTCTTAATTGATGAGTTAAAATGGTGTTACAATATTGTCATCAATATCTATTTGAAATTTAAGTGAAAAGTATACCTGAATAGGGAATCAGTCAAGGGATTTTTCGGGGAATGCTGCAGGAAGAATGGTAATTCTGTCGGTCCCGCCAAATTGTCAAATATTAATACGAAAATAGAGCCGCCGAAGACTATAGCAACTTATTTTCATCCCTTCGTGGTGCCCCCACGGGGTACGGTGATTTTTAAGATATCATATATAAGGGATACTTTTCTCTACAACCAATATGTTTAAGAAAATATTTTTAGTACTTCATACATTAGCTAAAAAATTTCTGTTTCTCGCATCATTGTCCTGATTCTCAAATATAGTTTCCTGTGACTTCCGTGACCGATACCAGTACACATACATTCCAGAATAAAATTCCGGAAGCTTGTATTAGCGAACATATTACTTCGCAAATAGGTGTGACTGAGGAGAGAAAGTAACGAAAAGCAAACTTGGGAGATAAGAAATATTTATGATGATATTGAAATTAGTTGTGAGAATCTGTGAACTGATCAGCGGCATTCGTGAGGCAATTATGATTTGTTTGTGCACTGAATGTACCCCGAATGAGCATGGCTTGTGCTGTAGTCATGGATAGACTGTGACGCTATAAGGAAATTTATGATTATATGTGATCACCTGAATCTTCTTTGCTTCGCAATCCTTCACTCCGTCCGCTGCCAAGAACCTGCAGCGACCTTCGTTCGTATTGAATCCTCTCTGAGAGCTCCACTCGCTGCCAAGAACTTGCAGCGAGTTACGCTCTCACCCTCGAAATTTTATGAAACCCTTTGACCTGCAACTCCAGAAATAAACCCGTGAGGACAGCTTAATATTATCTTAAACAATGCCCGCCAGGGAAACCCTGGAACCCTGCCTGACAGAAGTTTGAATTTATATTATTATTATATATAGTATACCTATTCACCACTATTTCACATGTCCGACAAGAAGAACCCGCTAAATTTCATAAGTCTTTGTAATTATTCAGTATCACGTAAATTCGGAAATTTATATTATATAATAGTAGTAGCATTCACATTTATATCACTATTTCTCTGTTTCAAGGCAGAAGTTGGTGACGTATAACTCACTTGTGTGAGTAAAAATAACGGGGAAAAGTTGTAAAAATTGTATCCGTGAAGTAACGCAGCAGGGCAAAAAAGCCTGGAGGAAATTTCATTCCAGGCTTTCATCTTTGTGGGAGAGGTCACCAATCATCAGACCAATGATCATCATTCTTCCCATACCGCGGTTTCATCCAGTGGATCGTCCTGATCCACCCCTGCCGTCTACGCCAGAATATTTCGGGCTGGGTCTTGAAATGCATTACGGGGATTGGAACCAACAGAGGTGTATAGGTTCTGTGAGGATCCAGCGAGGAGCGTAAGACGTATGGTCTGCCAAAGGGATACTTCTCCGGATCGTAGTCAGGACTCAGCAACCTTCTCTCATGCAGAATCTTGATAATTTCCTTTGTTGCCTCCCATGTGGCGTAGCCGTTTTTGTACTCAAACAGGAAGTCAGCTACCACCCATTTTTCTTTGTACACTTGCTTTGCCATTTTATACAAGGAATAAGGATACACATACACCATATCCCCCCGGGAGAACGCATGGATTTTAGACTTGCCATTCTTTGTTTTTTTGCTGCTGTAATCCATTATGTTAACCCATCTCTCTATCTTATCGATCAGGCCCTGACTGTCAAGCCACTTAGAGCAAGGCAGCAGGACGTAGGGCCCCCATTCCTCTGTTGTGTTTAGATCCTTCTCTAGTTCGCTACCGCGGGCCCTGATATCAGCCTGTCTTAAACAGTTCACTATTTTTTCATCCTCTATTATGCCTCCGTGGTGCAGGCGGATGGCCTCCAATATTTTGGTATTTTCCAGCCACTCGACGGGAGTGTTAGTTCTTTTGAATATTTCTACAAGTGCGTTGGCGCTTGTATCCGCATGCTGATAACGGTTACGGTCCTCGATACCACGGCTCTCATTGTACCGCGGCAGCTTCCCAATATCGTGGGCGAGGCCAGCAATGATATTGAGTGGGATTCCGGCTCTGTACTCAAAATCATAACCTCGATTGGCTGTATATTCCCCGTGGATCTTAATCATATTTCGTGCAACCCGTACCGCATGCGAGTTGAGGCTAACCCTTGCCAGGCGCTCAGCCGTTTTCCCGCTCATGGTTGCTTCCCCAACCCTGGCAGACGGGTAATCACCCTCTTTCGCCAGGATGTCCAGAAGCGCACAGAGCGGACGGAATGTCCTGCTTCCATTGAACTGGTGGATATACACTTTTATATAAGATTCCCACAAAGACCGGTGCAGCGAGTTCGTGGGGTAATACTCAAAATCCCCTATTTTGACTCCGCCGGATTTTATTATCACTTCATCTTCTTTGTATCTCATATTGAACCACTTCCTGTTGCTTTCCAAAGTTCGTCTTGACGGGCCTCTCGGTCGGCTTTACATAGCCATGCAGTCAGCCTGTCATCCCCGATCGAGGCGTGATGATGCCTTATCGCCCCCAGAAGCATCAATTTCCATGGCGGGTCGGCATTGTATTTATCCAACATGTTTAAGATGATATCAGCGCTCACCTCGGGGTGCCGGAACCTGCTCTGCCATGATGTTACATATTTGGGTATTTTCCCAAGGTCGTGGCCCAGGCCTGCAAACAGAATCAGCGGCACGCAAAATCTGAAGTCGAGATCATGATGATAATACCTCCTGTATTGAGTTGCTAAATTCTCCGTGACATTGATCGAGTGCTGTAACAGCGTGACCGTATTCAAGGCTTTTGCTATGTCGTTAGCATACTTTTTAAGAACTACAGACGGGCAGTTGCCCTCGGTTGCAAGCAGATCCAGCAGGTCACACAAAGCGGGGAAAACCCCGGGATCCACGAAACGACAACCACCGTACGGTTTCATATACTTGCTATACAGCGGCACAAATACAGCAGGAAGTTTATATTCTTTATCCGTGCTCATTGACTATTCCTCTTCTTTCGTTCCCTCGGTTTTTCGTCGTTCCCGCAGGCGGCGCATGCACTCCTTCTGCTTCACCTTCTTCATGATTTTGTACAGCAGGTTTTGAGCCCATCCAGTTCTCGCTGAGTACTCAGCGGCAAGGCGTCTGGCTGTAAGTTTCCTTAACTTTTCTGGGTCCTTTTCGTTCCGCAGCCGGCTTTCCGCCCACTTGATGGCCCGACCAAATTTGTTTTGATACTTTTCCTTTTCGGTGAAATTACCCTTCTGGATATCTTTGACTATCTGTGCCAGGGCATCAAAGAGCTGTTTGTCATTTTTCAAATCATACAAAATCCCCTGGATTGTCCTCAGCTTGTATTCTGCCGGCAGCCCTTGGAGAAGTTGATTTATGTACTCCATCTTGATTTCGATATCCCCCTGAACCATACCTATGCCTCCTTTTCTATGTTATTCCTGCCAACGGACTGTAAAAAAATTGATTCTGTGAGCTGAACCCTCAACTCAGCTACCTTGCTATTTCCTATTCCCACCCTCGCCGGGTTTTTCCCAAGGCGATATCGGTGGATCATGCAGTCATCAGACTTACACTCTCGCACGAAATCTTTCCGCCCCCCCATGCACTCAAGACAATATTGGCGGAGGACCTTGACACGAGGTCTTCTGTGACCCAACCTGTACTGATAAAACGGACAAGGCTCCCCCGTCACAAAGACAATATGTCCTGTGCAGTCCCGGACATTCTCATCCCGCTTGCTCTGGACACAGTAATGGCACCAGGCATGCACTGTCTTTTTGGGTGTTGTTTTTTTTTTCATCCTTCCACCTTTGGTTGATTCCGTTGGCAGTGAGAATAATAATTGTCCTGATCACGCGAAAAATCGCGTTAAAACTTGAGAACAACCAATTTTCCAGTCCCGACAGTCTGCGTGATACTGTAAGCTATTATTCTACATTGTACGTAACTCATTGTCCTTCAGTGTAGATGTCACAGCCTTTTCGTGAGCCCTTACGATCTTATGGTCAACAAGGACAAGACCTTCAATGCTGGCGGATTTCGCGGCGGAAAGGTTAGGTCGCTGACATTGGATTCAAACCATCATTGTCATATTCGTCGCTCGGCAGTGCACATTTGCGACGCCATAAGGCGAACATATAGATCTGAGGACACCCCGATTGCTACCTTATGTGCGGCGATCATATATTTTCACTTATCCACCTCAGAAGTTACCTCTAACTTTCTAAGGGCATCTCTGGTTCCTGTATTATGCTCCAATGTTGAGGTAGCATCGGATTGATCCGTTATTTTTCTATTTTCCTTTTCAAAGATGACTGTGATTTTACGCGGGGGTTTTTTTTCTCGCGGAACGTAAAGACCTCCAGATACTTCGCTAGTTTTATCGCCGATTGTGTAATGTTGTTTTCGGCCAGTACAATTTTTATCGATTCTTGCCACAACTTTCATGCCTCACCTCCTATTGACTTGGTAAAAACAAGCCTATTCGTTTCATAAGCATATTGAATGAAAGTTATCTGTGAATAGCCAGAAACATGCCAGGTAATGGTGATATGATAAGTTATTGATTGTAGGAGTAATAATTTAGAAGATTTTCTGAGGCTTCAAATTGAATCCAGGAAAGGAACAAAAAAACAAGTTAAGGCCCGGTAGAGTTTCAGAATGAATCCTGCCTTTTTGCAAGTTTCTTCTTGATTCGTTGTAACTTTGATCTCAATGTGTTTTTACGTAAGCCGACGGCAATTGCTGTAGCCTTAACAGATCCATGCAAGGAAACATGGTAATCGCAGTAGATTTTCTCAAATTGATTACTCGCTTCTTTAGCAGGTACCACGTCAAGCAAGAAACGCAATGATGGTTTTGAAGGTTGAATACTTTCCGGACGAAATCTTGTTTGAATTTGCATTAACAGATAAGGCAGTGATTTGAGTTCTAAAATTTTTCTTAAAAGGTGTCGAAATCTCGGTATTATACCTTGTGGTTTTAATGGCCACAAAAACCAATGGTCACCAAAGAGATCATTACTTTCTTTATTTACGCCCTTACTTATTAAGTTAATCAAGTTAATCATACCACGAGAGTAGAGATTCTCAGAATGAGGTAAAATCCGCCAAAAAGAACGGCATAAATTACGCACCAATGAAAGAAACCTCAATTGTTTATTCATATCATTTTTATGAACATCCCATTCATCTTTCCATTCTTGATAAGTATATTTAAAACCATTTATTTTGTGGTTATCCAAGATCGGTTGAATATACCCATTCCATGTTTCAAATTCTTGCCTGTACCTATGATAGTCGAAAGATTGATAACTAACAATAGTCCCAGACTTCCGACCCTTTGCAAATAAAGCCTGGTTTTCGACTAGCTGCCGTTCACAATATATTTTTAGTTCTCTTACATTGGCCGGCCAGTCTCTTGCCATTAATTCATTGAGGAATTCCTCATTGAGATCCTTACCTCCAAGAAAGTGTTTAGCAAGTTCGGGAATATCTGCTTTTTGTAAAGGCGGAATCGGGATTATATGAAAACGATTTTTCAACTCAGGTCTTATTTGTGAAGGCTTGTTCGTCGATGCTATTATCACTGCGTTGGAAAAAAATTCCTTATCTGAACCCAGGGGAGAGTAACTGTACCCTTCAGATACCCGTAAAATCGCTGCTTGGAATGCGGGGGAAGCATCGCCAAGCTCATCCAGACACAAAATGCCACCTTTACAGGTATCTAATTGACCAGATCGATCTGCAAACGCGCCTGTGTAAGCTCCTTTTACGTGGCCGAATATCTCTGACCTAAGTAATTCATCGGAAAATGCGGCACAGTTAACGATCCTCTTAATTCCCCTTATTTCACTGGATGCCATGTAGAACCTTGTAAATATTTCCTTTCCAGATCCACTTTCACCAATGAAAAGGACTGGTAATTTCCCTTGGGAATATTTTCTTACGAGTGACCTGAGTTCTTGATAGGCTTGCCCAATTATTTCAGGTTCCTTAGAGTACTCGCTGCTTTTCATCATGATCCGCCCCCTGTAATGATGCCCAGTTCCTAATCCTTATGGAAGTGGTTCAGGAAAACTGCCTTACCGCTCTGTGGAAGCTATCCCCAGAATGAGAAGGAAGAAAAAGTTATCAGAATTCATAATTTTAAATCTTATGAAAATATATTCGTTGTTATCCGCATCAAGTGATATGGGTTACAAAATCAATCTGTGTAGCTGATGCAGCTTTATTCTCTAAAATCCCTTCACATTTTCCACACGGTGTTACCAAAAAATGATGACATCCTCAAGATTATAATGAAATTATTTTGGGTTTTAATTTACACCTTCATTGTTATTTCCTGGAGGTACACAGAAAGGTAGTCAGTTTAGTAGTCGAAGTATGACTACGCCCTAAGACCATGGCTTTGAGACAATAAAAGACTTGTATTCATTTTCTATTAAAAGGAATGATGGTCCGATGAGAAACCTCTTTTCTCAAAAGATTAAACGTAAACGCCATGCTTGATCTTCTTGCTGGTTTTACGCATATTAGGATTCATTTTGAATCTTAATTTGTATTTAATCTCGTTTAATGTCCTTTCCTGGATTTAATCTGAATACCCAAAAATCTACCTAATTATTAACCTGTAATATCAATAACTTTCAAGACAATATCTTTGGCACGTTTGTAGCTATGTTCCTTTTTCACAGAAACCAGGAATAAAACTAAAAGACACAAAGATCGTCTTGCGAGTGGAGAATGGATAACCTTGACACTTGTCATTAGCCATAGTATGGAGAACTCAGCCCATACGGGAGGGCTGGCGTCTGATATTATGGCCGAACTTATAGTTAGGGGTTCATTAAGCTGTCAACGGTGTGGATCAACCAGGCGGGAAAGAGTTTGTCCTAAATGCGGTTACGACGCTTGCCTGATTCGGCTGTCCTTCAAAGGAAAGCGCCTCAGAATCTATCACGATAAAAGCGGGATCGCCTTATCCTTCTCGATGGCGTTCCAGGCTCTTACTCAGATCAACAAGGAAATCAAGGACCGGACTTTCAACGTCAGAGATTGGCTGCAGCCGGCAATCAGAGAAAACAGGTTCAAGAATAAATACGAAGTTTGGATTAGGCAAAAAACTATCGAGGCCGAAAACGGGCGCTTCTCATTTGAAACCCTCAAGCTGTATCAGTCTTACAAGAAAAATCATTACGGGCCGCTTTACAACTTGGACGTGCGGGAGATAGAGCTTTGTCATTTGCAGGAGCTTGTAAACGGATTCACGGGTCTATCTGAAAAATACATTAAGAACCTTGTGGACTGTCTCAAGACGTTTTTCAAATGGCTTAATAAGTGGGAGCGCGTACGTCTGCCTATCTTCCCTGATATTGAAATCACGACGGGAGAAACACAGAAAGCAATCCCTTACGAGAATCAGATTGAAGCTATTGGCCGGTTTCCAGAGCAGCATCAAGACATTCTCTTTTTCATCCGAGAAACGGGCCTCAGAGTATCCGAGGGGTGCGCCTTACAAATTCGGGATATTGATATCCCTGGGAGCCGTGCATTAATTCAGCGAACATACTCCGGCTATCGACTTGTTGAGAGGACAAAGGGAAAGCATCGGAAGTGGATACCGCTATCAAGGCGGGCGTTAGAAATAGCGCGGAGACACGCGACGGGACGCTTTGCGGCGGACTTTCTTTTTATTAACCCTTCTACTGGCCGGGGATACAAACCAGCTTACTTGCGGGATTTGTGGGCCCTGTACGGGGTAAAGGGTTTAACTCTGTACGAGGCAACGAGGCACAGCACTATAACGGATTGGTCTAAGAACGCGACTGCATTCCAAGTTAAAGATTTAGCGCGGCATGGCGATATAAGGACTTCTGAAAAGTACGTCCACAATGCCATGACTGATTTGCGCGGGATCGTTGATCGTGATAATGTTGTGCCACTCCAATCCGATGTCCTGAATAAAACTTAACCTTTAGGAGAACGTCATGACACCTGAAGAAATTAAAGCGGCGATTAATGCAGCTATCGAGGCTAAGGTCGTCCTCACATATACACAGTTAACGATATTCGTTTTCTTCTGCGCAGTGGCCGCATATTTAGGCGCCTACGTTAAGAAAAAAGGTGAAAATCTTGCGACTATAGAAGATATAAAGCGCCTCACTGATAAAGTAGAAGAGATCAAGACCACTTATTCAAAGCAAATTGAAGATTACAAAGCACAGCTAGCACGCCGAGCGCAAGCTGCACTGGTGGCCTCGCTTTTCGCAGAGTGGATGAGCTTTCCTGAAGACACTAAAGAGCTTAACCGTCTAGCTTGGGAATCAACACTTTGGTTACCTGACGATATAGCCCTGGAAGTTAATAAGCGACTTCAAAATAGAGGAGATGCCAGAGATGTTAAAGAAATTCTCGTCAAGATTAAAGGCTTGATTCACGGTGAGGAGTCTAAATTGAACCCTATGGACATTACGCATTATCCAAAAGTTAAGAAGAAGGAGTAATTTCAATCCGTGCCGATAACGTGCCGATTGGCAAAAATGAATAAAGGGAAATCATGCAGTTACAGCGGATTGTGTGTTTTCGATTCCCATGCACTTCCGCCATTTTATTCGTAAATTTCGATTTTTATCGAGACGATTTCTTTAACCTACAGACTTTATCGCCCCACACCGGATTTGAAGTCGTATCCTGATTTGAAAGAACTGTTTCTTCCTGTAACAAAGCCTCCGGAGAATTTTTCCGGTATACACCCTTGCAAGCGATAATCCTTATTGACTGAACTCTTCATTTGAAGAATCTAGAATTATGTGGGATATTATCATCAGCACTTCGTAATAACCTACAAGAAATGAAGTAGTGAATATGCTTTTCATTGACTATCTTGCAAAAAAGCCAACCCCCTTCATTTGGACTATTGCTTTTCTGCTCAATTTGATCATCGGTGTCATCGATTATTTAACAGGTTACGAAATAAGAATAGAACTATTTTATTTAATGCCTATCGGTCTTTTATCCTGGCT